>NZ_SBEF01000001.1 GCF_004011885.1 Serratia microhaemolytica
AACTGTTGCAGCAAGCCTATCAGGAAGTGTGGCAGGCGATGCAAAATAAGGATATTAAAAAGTTAAAACAACTGTTTGCTTACTCTGGTCGTGCATTTGCCTATGTCACCAGCTCTACAGAAGATAAAGTACTCAATGAGCACTTTGTGGATATCACCAATGGCGCTAATTTCAAAATGCAACCGATTAATTGGCAAGCTTACGAAGCTAACATAATGAATAAAGGGCGTATGGTCAGGCTGGTTAATAAATCAGACTTTGATTTTTCACCATTACTATATTCCCGTGGTAATAATGCTCTTGCAGGGTTAGCCCCTTTCTTTTCACTAATCAATGGCCGTTTTGTCATTGTGATATAACCGGGGTAACACCGTGCGGTGGCAATGCTGACCGCACGGTGGTTTTAAGGAGCACGCGATTATGATGATTAAAAAAATCGGGCTACTTTGTAGCACGCTATGGCTACTCACCGCCTGCGATGCGGCTATGCCAACCGCCAAAATTAAGTACCGTAGCCTGTTTGATATCGATGGCGTGTTCTGCGCCATTAAAACCAATGGTGTACTTAGCCAGGATAACCGTGACGATATTGCTGCCGGTGAACCCTACGGCACCGGCAGTACTGGTTCAATGCTAGTGATGGAAAATGGTGACAATGAAATCACCCTGGAAGTGGCGGCATTTAACTGGTTTAAACCGGAGATCACCGATGCACAACAGAAAAACCGCTTTCAGCCAGATAACTACTGCACACTTAAACTGATCAAACTGACCGGCACACAACCGGAAGAGATTAGCCAACTTAAAGTCACCATTGACGCACAGGGGCAACCGACTGCCAGTACTTCAGTGGTGAAACCGGCTTACACTGCCATCAATCGCCCAATTACCATGCAGCAGCGACAGGAGACAGCACTGCAGCCAGGATTTATTCCTGAGAATTACTACTCACCTGAATACTACCCTGAGGGTATGCAGGTCTATCAATTTACCCGTATTGTTAATGTAAATGGTTTACCCGAGTGGCCGTGGGTCAAGGCCACTCCCTATACCGATACCCCTGAACAGCGCCAACTGTTGCAGCAAGCCTATCAGGAGTTATGGCAGGCATTTAACCAGAAAGATCTGAGTAAAATTAAACAGCTCTATGGATTATCGATGAAAGCATGGGCATATTCCACTGACTCTGATGAGGAGGAAATATTCACCAATGGCAACTTTGAAGAAAGAGTAAATAGCCCTGACTTTAGAATGTTACCGATTGATTGGTCAGGGTATGAAGTGGTCATCATGAATAAGGGTCGTATGGTGAAATTAATCAACAAATCGGAATTTGGTTATTCACCCATACTTTTCATTCGAGAAAAGAAAATTTTCACCTACAACCCCATTTTCTCTCTGATCAATGGCCGTTTTGTCATTGTGATATAACCGGGATAACACTGTGCGGTGGCAATGCTGGCCGCACGGTGGTTTTAAGGAGGCCGAGATAACCGCAAAGACGTGGCTGCGGGTGATCCTTATGGCACCAGCAGCACCGCCGCCATGTTATTTATGGAAAATGGTGACAATGCAATCACTCTAGCAGTGGCGGTAGTTAACTGGTTTAAACTCCAGGGCAACATCACGAACATTTTTCACACCACCGATGAAAGCCTATCTCGATTTACTGAGCAGTTCGACGGGGCAAAGGTAGCGTAACTTGTTTGTTTTTGGCCAAATGCAGCAGGCAGCGGTGAGTGAAACGTTTGATGCGTCTGGTTTGAGTCACACGGCGACGGTTGCTTGGTTTTGACCCTTTATTTTTGCGCTTTAAAAATATTGATTAAATACAAATGGTTGCAATAGGTGATTTTTAATAGGGTAAAAAGACGATTTTTATCCTAGCTACCTGTTGTAACTTATTTTTATTGGTTTATTCTATCGGTTCACTGCCGCACAGGCAGCTTAGAAATGCAGTTCACCACATGAGCATCTGATATTCCAGTTCACTGCCGCACAGGCAGCTTAGAAATTCATACTCAACCGCTTCAGCCGAGGCATGAGGTTCACTGCCGCACAGGCAGCTTAGAAAAGGCTGGCATCAAGCGTTGCACCGTCGGCAAGGTTCACTGCCGCACAGGCAGCTTAGAAATCATGCATCTCTACCGCTCTTGCGAAGAACGGAGTTCACTGCCGCACAGGCAGCTTAGAAAGATAAGTTACTAAAGCTGGCCGCCAAGCGTGGGTTCACTGCCGCACAGGCAGCTTAGAAATTTAGCGGCATACGCGCAGTAGGTCACGAAGTGTTCACTGCCGCACAGGCAGCTTAGAAATATCGGTTTGATGTGACGCCGCCAGAATACCCGTTCACTGCCGCACAGGCAGCTTAGAAATATCAGGTCAATAGCCAAATCCTCATTGCTATGTTCACTGCCGCACAGGCAGCTTAGAAATCTAAGTTGATGGTCTTTAGTGAGAACAGGCCGTTCACTGCCGCACAGGCAGCTTAGAAATGTGGTGCGGTGACTGGGCGGGCTACTCACAAGTTCACTGCCGCACAGGCAGCTTAGAAATTTAACTAATTGATTTTGTCATTAAACGGTTTGTTCACTGCCGCACAGGCAGCTTAGAAATTACCCAGCTCTGGATAATCGCGCATTAGCGTGTTCACTGCCGCACAGGCAGCTTAGAAAAGCTAAGATGGCTTGCACCATCTCAGAGTTGAGTTCACTGCCGCACAGGCAGCTTAGAAAGCTGTTATTCTCTTCATGTATTGTTGATAATGGTTCACTGCCGCACAGGCAGCTTAGAAAGGCAGTCACATAGCTAACCGACGGTGCCAATGGTTCACTGCCGCACAGGCAGCTTAGAAAAATAGATAGCGGTCATAACGGATCACCTCTGGGTTCACTGCCGCACTAGTTCGCTAACACAAGGAGTGGATATGAAATACAATGCTTTGTTTTATAAAATTTAATTCAAATCGATTAGCAACCGTAAGAACCATTGGTTAAAATGGTGGCACCTTGCAGCGCTGTGCAATAAAATTGCTTTTTTTAATGAGATAAATAACAAAAAGGAATTAATATGTTAAACAACAACGTGATAGTTAAAGGCGATATCACTTCTCACGGTGGTGAAGTATTGGAAGGATGTGACGATATCCAGGTGGAAGGAATACCGGTGGCATTGATCGGGCATCGTGTTTCTTGCCCGCGCTGTGAAGGCACTTTCCTGATTGAAGCCGGCGGCGCCACGCTACAAGTCAATGGTCGGCCTGTCGCGCTGGAAGGAATGCACACTAGCTGCGGTGCTCAGTTGCTCGCTAGAAAAAAAAGCCTGAATGCACGCAGCTAATCAGGGTTGATAGCCATTATTTGTGGTTTGATTCGTCAAGCTAACTCGAACTACAGCGTTCATCGTAGCAATCCCCTCCCCCTGTTAAGCATAGATATCTACACATCGCAGAGGGAGGTTTACCTGTAGCACCCGCCTTACGACAAACCGTGCGCGCCGATGTCGAACGCGCCCCCCTACAGGCACGGTGTTAGCTTAACGCTGCACAACCCTGATAATTGCATAGGCTTGATAATCACCGGGTTTAGCCTCTTGCACACCACAGAGACGAAAAGCAACTCTACCGGACTGTTCCACTGAGCCCTGCCCTTCAATCGTAGGTAGCTCAACTGCATCCCGACCGTCAAAATACATGGTGGTTGCAGTCTGTTCCGCGCAGTTGCTCGGTGGTGTTCCCGACCAGTTGCCGACAATCGATAATTTGCCATCACTCTCCGCGACGCCCAACATCCTGGCATCACTGCTGATACCTTTTGAGCTATTCAATGCATCGATAGAAAGATAGGGGGTCATCGGTAATGGCGAACTGACACTACCATCGCTACAAGAAACGGTGTAATCCAGCACAGATGTCTGCTGTTGACTATCCAGATCAACGCTGGTTTTTGGCATATCGAGACTGCAAGAGTAGTTGGCAACGGTGATTTTTACATTAGAAACTAATTGGTTATATTTATCCCCTATTAATTGAAGAGCATAATCGCCGTGGTAGATTGGCGGTACGATATAGTGTCCTGGCTTCAGCCCTCCTGCGGGTGCATCAACTAAAAATTTAACGTTAACACTTGAACTTGCTGTCACTGCCGCAGCATCGAAGTAATCTGGCAATTCGCCACTACCTACACTGTTAGGGCAAAGGATATAACCACTGCTCTGTGTTCCATCCAGATTTGATGACAATTCTCGCTTATACTGATAATTCTCATCATAGACACTCACCGACCATCGCCCTGTCCGAAAAGCCACTTTACCAATTTCCAACCCGCCATCCTTTAAAGTACGCACCGATTCTCCTGAACCATCAGCCAGTAACACAGCACCGCTCCAGGTGCTATTGTCACCTTCCTCAATATTCAGTTTGATACCGTATACGCCAGAATAACCCATGGCTACGCTAGCAAGATTTTTAAACATACATCGGCTGGTGCTGTTAGAAATGGCAGGATAGCCATAAAGATCTCTAAATAGAGTATCATGCAGTGCTCGAGCAGGAACGCTTGAAGCCACTGTGTTGGTACTACCAACAATACCGGCACGATCACCCTGCACGGTGGCGCTCAAGTCAACCGCCTGTGCCGTAGCTAATGCCCCCAGGCCATAACTGAACGCCAACAATGAGGCAACCCAACAACGCGTTATCGACTGACTATACCAGATGGTTCTCAACCGTAGTTCTGACATTGCATTAACGGCTTGGTGATGTGTTTTCTGGCTACTGACACCATCTTTTTTCATTTATTTTACCCTGTAACATCAATTTATTAAAATAGAATAAACAACTTATTATTTTTATTACTCTTAATTTACCATCCGCTATCAAATGAATTATTTTTATGTAATTTTTATTATAATCAATACCTTAATTTAAAAAAGCAAACTATTTAAGTGCGAAAAAAATTCGCATGATTGCATTCATATCGTTACATATGGAAACTAAACCACAACAAAACAATTGATAAAAAAACTGACACAATTGGCAGAAATTATCGATTGATGATATACAAATTGACTTTGTATTCTTATTTAAAATAAATTTTTATTTATTTACTCCAATTCAAACTGTCAACTCATTTGCTATCAAATTTGATACAACATCATGCTGAACGGATTGCAGCACCAACACGCTCAGCGAGGTGCTCTCATCAGCAAAAGTATGACAACAAAAAAATGTAACATCGCGGTTGTAACATTAACAATTATCATCTACCAACCCCGATCGCGCGATCCCTTGCCACATCAGCGTTGGCAAAGCAAAAATAAAAAGCCTTAGCAATCACAACCGTGTTCGCTGTAACAGTCTTCCCTATTTGACATGCCTTGTTACTCTATTCAGTTTCACTCATCTAATTAACATTTCTACACTGCCAGCACTTAGCAAAAACACAGTTTTCCTTAGATCTGATTTCTGCCTGCTATTGATGGGTGTGCGGGTGAGCCGCTCAGTTAATCGCCAGATTACCGATCTGACCAGGTTTATCACTGTGAGTTGATAGCATGAAACAGGCGTTTTTCTTACTCGTATCGATCTCTTGAACAGGGTTAACTATGTCCAATTCTTATCAAAATGAAGTGCCAAAGGCGCGTATTAATATCAAGTTAAATCTTCATACTGGCGGAGCACAAAAGGCTGTCGAGCTGCCGCTCAAGCTGTTGGCTGTGGGCGACTATAGCCACGGAAAAGAGAAACGCCCGTTGTCAGAACGCGAAAAAATTAACGTTAACAAGAACAATTTTGACAGCGTATTGGCTGATTTTAATCCTGAGTTGAATCTGGTCGTGGCTAACACGCTGGCCGACGATCAAAGTGAAACCACTGCCACACTGCGTTTTTCAGCGATGAAAGATTTTGAACCCGAACAGGTGGCGCGCCAGATCCCTCAGCTACGCGCCATGTTGGCAATGCGTAACCTACTGCGTGATCTGAAATCCAATTTGTTAGACAACCGTACCTTTAAGCAGGAGTTGGAAGCGATCCTGCGTGATGAAGCATTAACCAATGAATTGCGCACCGAGCTGGCCGCATTAGCAGCCCAACAACGTTAATTGATCACACGGTTCAGGAGAATGCCAATGTCAGCATCAGAACAATCGACTATCCATACTCAGCAAGTGATCAGCGAAGAGCGCCCGGCTGGGCAGAGCGTTTATGCCTCGCTGTTCGAAAAGATCAATCTTAATCCAGTCAGCCAGTTGAGTGACCTGCAGAGTTGGCAAGATCAGCAGGCCATGGCAGACGCCAGTACCGATGAGCGTATTACTGCGGCCATGCAGGTGTTTCTTGAGCGCATGCAGCACAGCGGCACCCGGATCAATAAATTGGATAAAACACTGCTTGATCATCATATCGCCACGCTGGATGAACAAATCAGCCAGCAACTGGATGCCATTATGCATCACGCAGAGTTTCAGCGCCTGGAGTCACTCTGGCGCGGTGTTAAATCATTGGTCGATAAAACCGATTTTCGCCAGAATGTGCGGCTTGAGCTGCTCGATATCAGTAAGGAAGATCTGCGCCAAGATTTTGAAGATAGTCCGGAAATCACTCAGAGTGGGCTATATACCCAAACCTATATCGCGGAGTACGACACTCCCGGTGGGGAACCTATCAGCGCGATTATCTCCAACTACGAATTTGATGCCAGTTCACAAGATATTGCGTTGTTGCGTAACCTGTCGAAAGTGGCAGCTTCAGCACATATGCCGTTTATCGGTTCAGTCGGCCCAGCATTTTTTCTTAAAGAGTCCATGGAAGAGGTCGCGGCAATCAAAGATATTGCCAATTACTTTGATCGTGCCGAATACCTTAAATGGAAGTCATTCCGTGACACCGATGATGCCCGCTATATCGGGCTGACCATGCCGCGTGTACTTGGTCGCCTACCGTATGGCCCCGATACTGTGCCGGTACGCAGTTTCAACTACGTCGAACAGGTGAAAGGCCCCGATCACGACAAATATCTCTGGACCAATGCCTCGTTTGCCTTCGCTGCCAATATGGTGCGCAGTTTTATCAATAATGGTTGGTGTGTGCAGATCAGAGGGCCACAAGCAGGCGGTGCAGTGCAAGATCTGCCGATCCACCTTTACGATCTAGGTACCGGTAATTTGGCCAAGATCCCGTCTGAGGTGATGATCCCGGAAACGCGCGAGTTTGAATTCGCTAACCTGGGTTTCATTCCGCTCTCTTACTATAAGAATCGTGATTATGCCTGCTTCTTCTCTGCTAACTCGAGCCAAAAGCCCGCGCTGTATAGCACACCAGAAGCAACGGCTAACAGCCGGATCAACGCGCGTCTGCCCTACTTGTTTCTGCTTTCGCGTATCGCTCACTACCTGAAGCTGATCCAACGCGAAAATATCGGTACCACCAAAGATCGGCGGTTATTGGAATCGGAACTGAATAGCTGGTTACGTGGGCTAGTGACGGCAATGACCGATCCCAGCGACAGTCTGCAAGCTTCACACCCGCTGCGCGATGGCAAGGTGGTGGTCGAAGATATTGAAGATAATCCCGGTTTTTTCCGCGTTAAGTTGTATGCCGTGCCGCACTTCCAGGTTGAAGGCATGGATATCGATTTGTCGCTAGTTTCACAAATGCCAAAAGCAAAATCCTGACATCGGAGTGACAATGAGAATTGAGCGGCCGCTGTGGACTCGCGGGATCATGGTTTCCCCACAACAATTTCAGCAACAGGCAGCGCTGGAAGCCTGGACGAATCAGTGTATTGCAGAAATGGCTCTGCTGTATCCCTGGGGAGTGTTGCAGGCAACATTCTCCGCTCAGGCACTGGCGCTTGGGCGTTTGCAGGCAGAATGCCTGCGTGTCCGCTTTGCTGATGGGGTCTTAATTGATACTGACCACGCTGATCCGCTACCACCGACGCTCACTTTGGCAGAGCATCTGCCGCTAGAGAGCAGTGAAACCACCGTGATGCTGGCACTGCCTCTGTTATACGCTAACGGTAACAACTGTTTGCCTATCAATGGCGCCGCTTCTCGTCCAGTGCGCTATCGCCAGGCCTGGAGTGAAGTCCAAAACCATTATAGCGATGATAAAAAACCGATTGCTGTCATGCAGTACCATCTCACGCTCCGGCTTTCGCAGCAGCAAAATAGCGATTATCAACTCTGCCCAGTGGCGCGTTTAGTGCGTAATGCCAAAGGGCAGTGGGTGCAGGATAGCGAGTTTATCCCACCGCTATTAAGCCTGAATGCCAGCCGCTGGTGTAACGAACAGTTGGAATTGTTGCTGGTTCAGCTACGGGCTAGAGCGCGTCATCTAATGACGCTGCGCCGAGAAAATAATCACCGTATGGCCGATTTTGCCGTTGCTGATGTGTCACTGTTCTGGCTGCTGAATGCCCTGAATAGTGCAGAACCGATTTTGAGTAGCTTTCAGCGTAATCCACAACTGCCACCCGAGCGACTCTATCTCGAGCTGGCACGTCTGGCAGGCAGCCTACTGACTTTCTCGCTCGAGTACGACGTCAGTGCCATCCCTGATTATCAGCATGACAACTTAACCGCTGTATTTCCGCCGTTGTTCGGCCTGCTCAATACCTTGCTGGAAGTCAGTATGCCTTCACGCGTGGTGGCGATTGAGTTGCAGCATGAGCCACGGGTGAATCAGTGGCGAGCGACACTGCATGATCCCCGGTTACGTGCGGGGGTGGATCTCTATCTCTCGGTACGTTCCAGCCTACCGGCAACACAACTGCAAACGCTGTTGCCGCAACTGTGCAAAATCGGAGCGCCGGATCAGATCAGCAATGTGGTTAATGTCGCCATCAGTGGAGTTCCACTACAACCACTTAGCCATGTACCCGCTGCGATACCGATGCGTTTGGGCAACCACTACTTCTCGCTCGATGTCAACCATCCTGCTGCCAAACAGATGCTGGAGGTCGGCGCTTGCACCCTCTACGTGCCCGGTACCTTAGGCGAGATCCAACTCGAACTTTTTGCGGTGTTACCATCATGAGCCGATTCACAGCCCCAAACACAGCAGCATTGGATATTGACCTATTACTTCAGGACACCTGGTTACAGGCGATTGACCTACAGCAACATATTGAATTTAGTGAGGGTAGTGGCAAACTGTTCTGGCAGCGTTGTGTTGACAATATCACTCGCCACCGTCAAGCGCTGCTGGCTGCTGGTCTCAGTGAACAGAACTGCCAGCACATTATCTATGCCGAATGTGCATTGCTGGATGAAGCTGTCAAGCGGCGTGATATGCAGGACGATGCCTATTTTGTCTGGTGTCACTCGCCACTGGAAGCGCACTTTTTCAACACGCTGGATGCCGGTAATCAGTTCTATCAACAACTGGAAACCGTGTTACAACAACCAACACCGGAACGCCATGTGCTGACCTGTTTTCATCGCGTGCTGATGCTCGGATTCGTCGGCAAGTACGGGGTGCAGAACCTTGCTGAGCGACAACCGCTGATCGAACAGCTTTCGGCACAGATCACCCCGTTCAATTTCACTCCGTCACAACCGGTGCTCGCTATGCCGAAATCAGCCAGCCGCCTTCAGCGCTGGCTGCGTCGGTGGCCATTGCGTCTAGCCCTGGCCACAATG
The DNA here is from genome assembly GCF_004011885.1 of Serratia microhaemolytica. Classification (GTDB taxonomy): domain Bacteria; phylum Pseudomonadota; class Gammaproteobacteria; order Enterobacterales; family Enterobacteriaceae; genus Serratia_G; species Serratia_G microhaemolytica. Next base: position 9,646 of record NZ_SBEF01000001.1, read on the forward strand.
TTGGTCGCTGCACTCTGGTTGTCACTCAATTACTGGCTGGCTGATCTTGCAGCGCCACTCTTATTGGAGCCGATACCATGAAGCAGAAATGGCAATGGGTACTCTGGCTCTGGGGAGGATCACTGAGCGCGATACTGTGCTGGTTCTTCCTGCCACTTTCACCCGGCGAACGTGCAGCGCTACTGCTGCTGGTGTTGCTGATTTCACTATGCGGGATCTGGAGCACGGCACGTAAGCCACACTCTGTCGCTGCACAGCAGTTGTTTAACCGCTTACCCCCCGAAAATTACCGTCTACCGATTGTACTGGTCTGTGGCGATGAATTGGCATCTTGGTTTGGTGAAGAGAGGATACAGCAGCACTCACAAGGCTGCTGGTTACGGGTCGAGGAGATCAATCAGCTTAATAACAGCGCCCAACTGCTGATTGAACATCATCCTGATTGGCTGCAACAGTTGAGCGTGATGGTGACGATCAACCCGCAACACCACCACAACCAACGCACACTGGCCAGTTTACTGTGTGAGTTACGCTGGCAACTGGTGCAGTTGCGCCAACAGACGCAGTGTGATGTTCCGCTGCTGTTGTCTAGCCGTATCGAAACTGCGCTCGCCAGCAGCCCGATCTGGCTGTCTCAACACGCGGAAACCTCGCTGACGCTGTGGCCAAACATGGATACGCCACAAACCTTAAGCCAGTGGCAAACGACAGGCGATTCGGAACAACAGGCACTGCGTATCCGCCAAGCTATTCTGCTGCATAGCCAGTATGACTGGTTGCAGGCACATGTACTGCCGGCACTGCAACAGCAAGATGATGGTTTTACTGGCCTGACACCACAACAAATACTGTTGCAGCAGGTCGCGCCATATCAGCAGAACAGCGAGAATTCGCTGTGGCAACAGTGGTTAAGTGCCCAGACCGCATTAACAACACAGCGCATACTGGGTGAACACCGCCAGCAGACAGGCAACCGACTGCTGCCACTGCCCGACTTTGTGCTCTCGGCGCTACCGCGTGGCAGTGGAATTTCCAGTCGTCAACGCGTGTTATGTTTTGGCATCAATATGTTGGCCATCACCGTTATGCTGGCACTCTGTAGCAGTGGTTGGCAGAACCAGCAATTATTACAACGCATAGCTTTCACCTTGCACCACTATCAGCAGGTAGATAAACAGAATACGGTGCTAACAACTTCAGCACTCAACATGTTACACGACGAAATTGCCCTGCTGGATGATCAGGTGCGTGAGGGGGAGCCGCTGCAACTGGGGCTGGGACTTTACCAAGGTAAGCCGTTACTGCATCAACTGGTAAAAACAATAAAAAACTACCGTCAACCCATTCAGGCGCCGCAAACCGTGCGTTTAGACAGCTTATCGCTGTTTGATACCGGGAAACCGGTATTAAAGCTGAACTCAAGCAAAGTGCTGATCGAAGCATTAATCGATATCAAAACCAAACCTGGCTGGCTAATTGTGATCAGTGGCCACACAGATAACACCGGTAATAGACAAAAAAATGAGCAACTCTCACTAGAGAGGGCACACGCTGTGCGTGACTGGCTGGTTGAAAATAGCGATCTCTCCCCTGCCTGTTTTGCTGTGCAAGGCTATGGTGAGAGTCATCCAATTGCCAGTAATGACACCAGCCAAGGGCGCGCAGCAAACCGTCGGGTAGATATTACCCTCATCCCTCAAACTGATGACTGCCAACAACAGAGATTACCGCAGGAGATAGATAGATAACCGCTGCCGATGAATAAATAGCACGTTATCACCCGAATAAACCGTAGCAACAGCCGTTTTACAGTTAATACAGATAGCATCAAAAAATATGACCTGATTGACCTTATGAGCCTCGGTCTACTCAATAGAGAAAACGGCTATGGGCGGTAGCGTATTTATTGCCAACACCGGGAAATATTGGCACTGCAACACCAGGACCTATGTTTAACATCAACCAAGATGGCTAACACCGTAATCGGAAATAAGAACCACCAGCAGGGATGATAAGCAACACAACACCAGGGGTTACTGCTTAAACCACAGGGAAGGCGAATCAACAACAGGGAGCATAAGAAGCACAACATCAGGGATATATTGATTAAACCAGTTACCGAGACTAAAACCAGCACCAGGGAGTATTGGCAGTGAAATTCTCGGGGATAATCACAAAAAAGGAAATTAAAACCACAACACGGGATTATTGGCAACACCAGGAGTTGTTACCAACACCATATGCGGAATTTAAAACCAACAGCAGGAAGCATTGGTATTTCAACATAGGGGATAATTAGTTAAACCACACCAGGGAAACCAATAAAAAAGCAACCCAAGCACTCCAATTATTTCTATTTTAAACAAGGAGGCTTAGGGCCTATTTTAGTGGATATTGCCGACCACTATGGAAATAGGCCATTAATATCAAACCGAGGACTAGTCGTTATGAAATCGAGACGTTATCAATATCGCCTTATGGTATCGGGATATAAAAAACCATTGGAGATTTTTGCTTTTAGTGGTGAGGAGGCATTTAGCAGGCCTTTCTGCTACACCATCGACATCACTCATCTGGCGAACACCGTCACTGCCCGCCAATTAATGATGAAACCGGCAACACTGATGTTACAGGCACCGGCAATCAGGTGCTGTGGTGCCAACTGGCAAACACCTCAACGTGAAATTCACGGTATCATTACCTGCGTTCATCAATTGGCTGACGATCAAAATCAGTACCAGATTTGCCTGCAACCACGTTTACTTCAATTGGCAGGCAGTGATAAAAATCAACTCTATCATGATTGTTCAGTGCCCGAAGTCGTCCAGCAGATCTTGAGCAACTATCGGTTTAAAAATGGACAGCAATTTATTTTCAAACTCGAAAAAGAGTATAAAAAACACAAAACAATCAAACAGCAACAAGATGACTTATCATTTATTTCACGCTTATTAGCAGAACATGGTATCTGGTTTCGCTTTCTCAGCAATCCCTACTTGAAAATCGATACAGTGATTTTTTACGATCATCAACGCCATGAATCATCACCATTATCACTGCCCAATACACCAGAAAATACCATTTATAAAAACGGCCACACATCAGTTTGGGGGCTATCGCACCATCATCAACAACATTCTTCTGGTAAACCCTATTTTTCAGGCAACAGCAATAACATCATGCTAACACCAGGACGGCATCTGCAAGTATTAGCTAATGACATCAACACCACACGAAATGACAGTATGATGATTGTTGGTATCTGTTGTAGTGCAAAATATGATGGCGACTTTTCACTCAACTTCAGTGCCATCCCCTATTCACTCGATGAGCATTTGCACCCTTCGCTACTTGAGCCACCCAAACTTGCCAACAACGGTTCAGCGTCTGCGGCGCACTATAGGCATGGTCTTGAAACACATCATACTGATACCGCCAATAACACATTAATTAACAACCGATTGATACCCGCATGATGACAAATTCTTCGACTCCAGTTTTGAAGCACTTATACCAACTTGCGATACCAGGGAACCTCAGTACGCTGGATGTGCTCGCCTTCCAGAGTGAAGAGGCACTGAGCCAACCATTTAACTACACGATTGACTTCACCAGCAGCAACCAGGCACTGACGGCAGAGCAGTTATTGATGAAACCTGGCAGTTTCACGCTGCAAATCAGCAATGGTGGCCGCAGTACACAATGCCGGATAATTTACGGCGTGATCACCCACTTTCGCCACTTGGCAAACTCGAAAGACCAGGGGCATTACCAGATTTGCCTGCAACCACGCTTGGCTCTGCTACGCCAGAACCGTCAGCACGCAATCTACCAACACTGTTCAGTGCCAGAAATTGTCGAACAAGTGCTACGTGAACGCCTGAAGCTGGCTTCGCACGATTTTGTGTTCCAGCTACGCCAGAAATACCCGAAACGGCTACAGGTGATGCAGTATGGCGAAGATGATTTGCGCTTTATCTCGCGCTTGCTGGCTGAAGTCGGCATCTCGTTTCGCTTCCTGCATGATAGCCGGCTACGTTGTGATCTGGTTGAATTCTCAGATCATGCACAGCAGCGACAAGCAGCGATCAACTTGCCCATGCGTACCCCGGGTGGCCTGCATAGCAGCAGACAAGCTGCTGTCTGGCAGCTCAGCAGCCACCACCAGGTGGTTGAGCAATCGGTAACGACCCACTTTGCCAGCCACGACAGCAATCAGCAGCCGATGGCTCAAGCCGATCTGAGCAACGAATCGAGCACCACCTACGGTGAGGCTTATCACTATGCAGACAGCAGTTTTAGCAGCGCGCCAGAGCCGTTAGAAAGTGGTGCCGAAAGCAGTGAGTTTTATGCCCAGTTACATCACCAGCGCTATCTCAACCAACAGGCACGCTTTAGCGCACTCAGTGATGCCATCGAGCTGGCACCAGGACAACGTCTGCTGGTCAGTGATGCCCATCTCGCTGCTTTTACGCGTGGTGTACTGATCGTTCGCACCCGCGCACACGCGCGGCGTGATAGCCATTTTGAATTGACACTGGAAGCGATCCCGGCAAAAGCCGCCTACCACTTCCGCCCGGAACTGATCAGCAAGCCACAAATGGCCGGCACGTTGGCGGCTCACATTAGCAGCACCAATGCCAATGATATCTATGCACATCTTGATCAATACGGCCGCTACCGCGTCAAAATGCACTTTGATCGTCAACGCTGGCCGCAAGGTGAAGAGAGCCTCTGGGTTCGCTTAGCTCGCCCTTATGCCGGTAATCAGCACGGCCTGCATCTGCCACTACTCGCCGGTACTGAAGTTGCGATCGCGTTTGAAAACGGTGATCCTGATCGCCCCTATATCGCCCATGCACTGCATGATGTCACTCAGCCCGACCCGGTAACGCTGAATAACTACAAATACAACGTACTACGCACGCCAGCAGGCAATCAATTACAACTGCACGATCAGCGCGAACAGCAGCACATTAGCCTCAGCACCGACTACGGTGGCAAGAGTCAGCTCAACCTTGGTCACTTGGTCAATGCTGATCAGCAACAACGCGGTGAAGGTTTTGAACTACGCACCGATCGCTTTGGCGCTATCCGCGCCCAACAAGGGATTTTTATCAGCGCAGAGGGTCAACCACAGGCAGAAGGCGCGATGCTGGCGATGCAGCCGACACTCGATCGTCTGCAACAGGCGCAGCAACTGAGCGAAGCACTCAGTCAGGCAGCCCAGAGCGCCACCGCTGAACCAGCGCAACTGCAGGCGCAGATCGACCTGCTAGAGCAGCGTTTGGAACAACTCCAGTCCGCCGTGTTGTTACTCAGTGCGCCACAAGGTGCTGCGATCAGCAGTGGTGAGCATCTGCAAATGAGTGCCAGTAAAAATCTGATCGCTACCGCAGGCGAGCACGCCGATGTGAGTGTGCTAAAAAATTTCTTTATTGGTGTCGGTCAGCGTTTGAATATTTATATACGCAAACTGGGTATGAAGCTGATTGCCAGCGAGGGGCCAATCTTGATGCAGGCACACAATGGCATGATGGATCTCATGGCTCGCGGGGCGATCCAGTTAGGCAGCACCGAAGACGAGATCCGCTTAGTGGCTCACAAAAAGATCACCATCACTGCTGGCGGCAGCTACCTGATGCTGGATGGCCAGAATATTGAGATCGGCACCAATGGCACATTCGAGATCAATAGCGCACAAGTTTCCCAGCAATCTCCCTGCGTGCTGTCGGTGACAATGCCCAATCTACCAGCCACGCCCAATGATATTGCCATTGCGGCACTGGCAGGCAGTGCTGCAATGGCAGCCGATCACAGTGATCATTCATCCTCTTCATGCTCAGAAACAGATTCTGCCAGCGGAAACAGTGACAGCGAAGATGGCATGGACGAGAGCGAGAGCGAGGACGACATCGACCAAGAGATGGCGAACGCATTAGACGAAGATAAAATTATCTATGCGAGTACGCTGGTTCACTTCGAGCCGACCGAACAGTGGCAAGGTGATTTTGGCTTTGATTGGCTACGTATTAAAATGCCCCACGCGCCATATTTTCAGAAACCCTACCGAGATCTGATCGGTGTGATCGTCATGACTCCAGAGGGTGATCTCGTATACGAACAGGATCATATGGTCTATTTACAATTTTCATACCAGTATAAAAATTATCTGGTTCGCTGGTTACGTGACAAAGCAGAAAGGGAAATCAGAAACGTATCGTTTCCAAAGCCGCTTGACAGCACGCTGTTCCACTATCACAGCCCAGTGATGACCCTGCTGCCTGGAAAGTCCGCCCAACTGGCAGTCACCCTTCAACAAGAAGAGAACCATCGACCCGCAGAAAAGATCGTGTTTCGCTTTGGCGAAGATAACACGCTGACCGATCCCGACATCACCGTGACCGGTAATATTGTTGTCAACCCGGACGTCAGCACCAGACTAGAGATCAACTGCCATGCTGAATTTGATGAAGATAAAAGGATCCGTGCCTTTGCGGTTAATGCTGAGGGGGAGGAGCAGTTGGCTGGCGAGTTTTTTATCAAAGCTAACGATGAACGACACCGTCGAACTATCGATCTGATCTTGGTCAAATGCGTGACACGGATGGAGTATCAAACCCGTGACGACGATCCGTTCGATATCAGCAGTTCAAAACAGCAACTGACCAATATCCTCAACCAGTTCTATGTCATCCCGAACTTTATTGAGCTGACAGTCGATCTCACCGCGAATCCACTCTTTAAAGATACCCGCTACTTTACCTTCAGCCAGGATACGCGGGCGACCTACTTTAATCATTTAAAGCATTTGATCAAAGGACAAATCAATCAACTTTCAGAGATAGATTTTGAGTATGCCTATAAGCTCTATTTCTTTAATGTCTCGGTATTCAAAACCGTGTTCAACGAAAACAATGAAGCAGAAAAAGAGGTGCTAGAGGGAATAGCACGCGACATCGGTGGACGCGAGGCATTTGTTTATCAACTGGGGTTGTACAATAAAACCGCTGCCCATGAACTGCTGCACTGCCTCAGTCTGCAACATCCGTTCTCTCTCTTCTCACCATTTGCATTTAAAGACACGGAAACCGACAACATCATGGATTATGACTCTAACGAACCGGAAGACCTGGCTACCTCCACAGATGGAAATATGGGCGAAAATGCTGGTGAGCCACGGGAATTACCGAATATTCCTAAGGTCGCAAGCTGGCAATTTCAGTGGGCTATGGTTTGGCAACATCTACAGCAGGAGCAAGAACAGAAGTTACATCAGCAACGGCTAGAGCAACAACAACAACTCGAGCAACGGCAACGAGAACAGTCACCGGGGGCATCACAGCCGTTGCTCAACACGCCCGCTCAGCCCAATGTAGCCAGAAGGGGTTCGCCAAAACAGCATCCGCGCGCCACACCGCCTGTCGACTATAACACCGATTCCGATTAGTTAGCGCCGTTCTCACCCTGCCCCATTGTGAGCAGCAACGTGGATTGACTTTCGGATAACGCGACTGCGACCCATTCTGCTGCTCATTCACCGCCAACGGCCCATGTGCGTCCTTCCACTGTTCACACGGCGCAATTGGCACTCACTCTCGGATATGTTATGCCAGTGAACTTGAATCGCTTGCCGGAGCGTTATTTGCGTCCGGCAGCTCCCAACCCTCTGTTTTGGCTGTTAGTGTTGATCACACTGCTGCTATCAAGCCTGCTGCTATACCACTGGCTACTGCCTGACCTGCCGCAGAACAAACGCTGGTCGCTGGTGGTTGCCACGGCATTGATTGCTTGGCTACTGCTGCTCTGGTGCCGCGTGATGGTGCATCTCCTGCAACAGATACAGGCCAATGCTTGGGATCAGCAGCGTGAAGCGCGTATCCTGCAACAAACTGCCCAAGGACGCCGAGCACTGCAAATTGTCGCTGCACACTGCACCACCGGGCACGCTGCCGATCTGCAATTCACGCCGATTGTTGACGCCTTACTGGCGAATCAACCGATTATTAACCAGCAAACCGCTTGGAATGGTGAGCGCAACCTGTTCCATAGCCGCTTAGCCGTCGCACCGAAGCTAAGCGTACAACAGTTACTCAGCAACGCTTTTAACCAGTTACTTCGCCAACTGTCTGATAGCCTTGATCTCTTTCCTGCACAACAGCCGATTGATCTGCTGTTGGAATGCCACTCATCGCTGCCAGAAACAGAAATACAGGCACTGTGGCAGCAAGCTTGGCAACAACAACGTGGTTTAACGCCGATCAACTGGATCAGCCGACGCGGATTGGCTGCGGTCGATCACTGGCTAGATCAGCAGATCAACCAGAGCGCACCATTACTGGTTATCGCGTTACAAATCGCCCCTACCGCGCCTGCATTAAGTGCAGAGATGCTGGTTGGCCTGCTGCTGGCCAACCGTTCGATACCGCTCGCGGTGCGCACACACGCACTGCTGCATCGACCGGAAGCGAGCAGCGCAGCGTATCCCGCGCTCAGCCGTGCGCTGTTGCAAACCGCCGACTGGGTGCCGCTGGAGGATCAGGCCATCAAACAGCTCTGGCTAACCGGTCTGCCAACTGCTTCAGAAGGCTATCTCAGTGCCATGCGCTCACTCACCCATCCACCATTGAGTGCGCTGCAACCCGGCGAGCAAGTACATCACTTTGAGCAGTTTCTCGGCTATCCAGGGGATGCCGGTTGCTGGCTGGCGATTGCAGCAGCGGCACAATCGATTGGATCCGTAGCGGAACCCCATCTGGTGATCGCCGGCACTGCACACGCCGAGCAGCTCTGGAGTGTGGTTGTCGCACCGAATGCTTTACAAACAAGGGATAACTGATGAAACAGGTCTCCTCAGCGCTTAAACGTCCTGAAGTGTGGTTTTGGTTGATCACACTGTTACTGCTGCTGATCAGCACGCTGTTAAGCTGGCTGCTGTGGCAACACCCAGAGCAACTCAGCCTTGATCCTCAGGGTAGCACGCGCACCCTCTGGCTAACGGTGACACTGGTCAGCAGTGTGTTACTGCTGCTGTTCGCCACCTTGGCATTTATTGGCTCACGTTTGGCTGGCAAGACTCATTTTGAGCAGCTACGCCAACAGTTGCAGGCCGATGATCAGCCAGCGGCAGTCAATGTCGAACATGATTCACAGCGTTGGCACAACAGTATGTTGGAGCTAAAACAGACGCTGCGTCGCCGTTACGGCAGATTATGGCGACGTCAGGTGCGGCTATTAATGGTGGTTGGAGAAGCCAAGCAGATCGCCGCGCTGGTTCCGTCACTGGCAGAACAGGGCTACTTGTATGGTGAAAACAGCGTGCTGTTGCACGGCGGCAGTCTGTCACAAGCGCTGGATGCCTCACGCTTGGCCAGTTGGCGTCAATTGTCACGCCGCAAACCGTTGGATGGCATTGTCTGGGTGCTGGACCAGAAACAGCGCGCCACGCTCGACCACCATCTGGCTACCTTAGAGCACATCGGCCAGTTGCTACATTACCGCCCTGCACTTTATCTCTGGCAGGTATGCAGCGCACGCTGGCAAAAAAACCAGCAAGATATGCCCGCCATCGGCGCACTGTTGGCCCCTTCAGCCACGGTGACACAACTGGAGCAACAACTCACTGCGCTGTTGCCGCAACTGCGCGCACAGGGACTACAACAGCTACAGCAGCACCCGAATCGCGATTTTATGCTGCGGCTGGCTGAACGGTTGCAGACCGAGGAGATCAATCAGTGGCGGCAAGCACTCAACCACTGGCTAACGCTCTATCGTCATCAATTACCACTGCGTGGGCTGCTGTTCAGTCTGCCGATCAGCACCGACAGTAGTGGCCGCATCGACAACGCTAACAAACTCTGGTCAGCACCTGCCTGCTGGCAAAGCGTACTGGATGATTGCCAGTCTGCGCATGGCCAGCCAATCGGTCTCGCTGGGCAAACGCTGATCCGCCACACATGCTCTGCCGTTCTGCTGCTAGCGACTCTCGGCAGTCTGCTCTCGTTCGGCGTGAACCGGCAACAGATTATCTCGGCAACCGAGCAAGTCGCACAGTTCAATCAGCCACAGCAATCTGGCGATCAGCAGTTGATCGCGCTGCAATCACTTAGCCATACCATCAGCCAACTGCAACGCTACCGCGCCAAAGGTACGCCCTGGTACCGGCGTTTTGGCCTCGACTATACCCCGCAGCTACTGACACAACTGCTACAGCACTATCAGCGCCTGAATCAGCCGTTACTCAGCCAGCCTGCTGCACGGCAGTTAGCACAAAAGCTCACCGCCCTTCTGGCGGTAGCTCGCAGCGATCCGAACTACAGCACATTGCTGCATCAAGGGTATCCACAGTTAAAAGCCTATTTGATGATCACCAGTCAACCCGAAAAAGCCGAAGCCTCATTTTTTGCAGCACTGATGCAGCAGATCGAGCCAGAACGTGCTGGCATTAATCCTGAGCTGTGGCGTAGCCTAGCACCTGAATTATGGCGTTTTTATGCCAACACACTGCGACAACAACCGGATTGGCAACTGAATGCTGATAACGCGCTGATAGCACGTACCCGTCACCGTTTGCTGAGTGAACTGGGGCAGTCACAGACAGAACAGCAGTTGTACCAACACATCATCTCAACACTTCAGCCTAACTACAGTGCACTGATGCTGGCCGATATGACTGCCGGCACAGATGCCGAACTGCTGTTTCACAACAGCAGCTCAGTGCCTGGCCTGTTTAGTCGTAGTGCCTGGGAGCAACATGTACAACCGGCGATCGCCGCTGCGGTGGCAAACCGACAACAACAGCTCGACTGGGTATTGGGCGAGCAGAGCAGCGCTGACAACGCGCGCTACTCCGCCAGCACGTTAAGAACTCAACTCACCCAGCGTTACTTTGCCGATTTCAGTCGCCATTGGCAGGCGTTCCTCAATAACATGCAGTGGCAACCCGCAAGAAGCCTGCCTGATGTTATCGAGCAACTGACACTGATCAGTGATCTGCGCCGCTCTCCCCTGGTGGCGCTACTGAATCATCTCAGCTGGCAGGCAGACACAGAACAGCAGCCACTCGCTAGCGCTTCACAGCGGTTAAAAAAAATATTCTCCGACGCTGAAGCCGAGGATGAGCAACCACGCCACCCACTACACGCCGAATTCGCAGCAATACAGGTTGTCACGGGCAAAGCCAGCGCTGAAACTGCGCTGCTCTACGACAGCGCATTGAATCTACAAAGTTATCTGACACGGGTTACCCGCCTACGGCTAAAACTGCAACAAGTGCTGGAAAGTGACGATCCGCACGTCTTGGCACAAACCGTGTTTCAAGGTAAGAATCTCGAGCTGCTTGAAACTCAACAATATGCCCAACTGCTCGCGGCCAGTTTTGGCACTGCCTGGCAGCGTTTTAGCCAGACGCTGTTTCTGCAACCCGTCACACAGAGCTGGGAGGCGCTACTACAACCGGCAATCCTAAGCCTAAATCAGCAGTGGCAAACAACCGTCGTCAGTGAGTGGCAAGCAGCATTTAATGGCCGCTACCCGTTTGTCGACAGCAAAAATGACGCCTCACTGGCGTTGTTGCAGGACTTTATTGCCAAAGATCACGGCCGTATCGAAGCTTTTTTGTCTAGTGAGCTGGCTGGCATGTTGTACAAACAGGGAAACCGCTGGGTTATCGATAGCGTCAACAGCAGAGGACTCCACTTTAACCCTGAATTTTTGTCCGCAATCAATCAACTCAGCCAGATTGCCAACATTCTGCGTAGCACCGAACGACAATATCTGCAATTTGAACTGCTGGCGCGTCCGGTGGCCAATGTGCTGGAAAGCAATCTGTTAATTGATGGTAAGGAGTTGCACTATTTCAACCAGATGGAGAACTGGCAAAAATTCCGCTGGCCAAGTGATGACTATCACCCCGGCGTCACGCTCACTTGGAACAGTGCTGTCGCTGGCAGCCAGCTATACGGTGATTATCCCGGCAGTTGGGGGCTGATCCGCTGGCTGGAGCAGGGGCGACAACAAAAACTGCGTGATGGCCACTACCAGCTCAGCTTTACCGTTGCCAACCAGCCACCGCTACAGTGGATATTGCGCACCGAACAGGGCAACGGCCCGTTAGCCTTGCTGGCGCTGCGCAATTTCAATCTACCGGCGCAGATCTTCCTTTCCACCAAGCCCGCTAACCGGCGCTAATCGAGTCGTTCTGAGAGAGCGTGTAATGGCAAGTTTGACCTCGCTGATCGCCGCCTGCGACAGCACACCAGAAGCGTTGCTACAGCAAGCCATACAACAGCTTGCTGACTGGCAGCACTGGCTGTCACCGGTAAACGAGAGCAGCAGCGTCGGGGAAGACCCTACCTATCACGATGATTTCCAATTAATACGTGAAGAGGTCAGTAAACTCTCCGGCGCAGATACCACGCTGATCTGCCAACTGACAGAGCAACTGCTCGTCAGCTACTGCAAAGATCTGCGTGTCGCCACCTACTACATCTGGGCACGGTTACATCGCGAAGGTGCTGAAGGGCTAGCCAGCGGCCTGCTACTGCTGGCTGGGCTACTGCACCAGTTTGGCGAACAACTGCACCCCCCACGCGCACTTAGCCGGAAAAGCGCGCTGGAGTGGCTGGTCAGTGAGCGAATGCTGGATAGCTTGCGCCTCTATCCGATCGTGACCAAACAGCAGTTATTGCAAATTTTGCGTGCGCTGGCATTGATTGAACATGTGCTGGCTACTTGGCCGTCAGCTTCGCAGCCACAATTGACGGCGCTGTACCAAATGCTGGAAACACGCCTGACCACAACCCGCGATGCCAACAACAGCAGTGCATCAGCCGGCACAGCGAGCGCCGGCAGTGGGCTGGAAGACAGTATGTTGGAAAACAATATGCTAAAAAACAGTGTGCTGGAAAACAGTATGTTGGGAAACAGTGTGTTGGAAAACAGTGTACTGGAAAAATATGCCCCGCCGCCACAGCTACACAACGTGCAGTCAGGACGTGATCTGTTTGAACAGGCCAACATACTGAGCCGCTATCTGCGTGAACAACCGAACGGCCAACTGGCCGCTCACCATTTAATTAAAAATCTGCGTTGGGATACCCTGCATGGGCTACCGCCGTTTAACAGCACGCACTGCACCCGCCTAACACCGCCACGCGCCGAATACCGTTCACAATTGAAACGGCTCTATCTGCAACAGAGCTGGCTGGAGCTGTACGAACAGACGGAGAATATGTTTAACGAAGCAGCCAACCACTTCTGGTTAGATCTGCAATGGTATCTACATCAAGCCTTTAGCAAGGCGGGTTCGCCGTTTGATAGCTGGGCCGACTACATCAAGCAGGATCTGAAGTTGCTGCTGACCCGCCTGCCAGGGCTAGAGACATTGTGCTGGAACGATGGCACCCCGTTTGCCGATGAAGTGACACTGGCGTGGATCAACCAGCAAGTATTAGAACCCACAGCCGCTAGCTGGAACACAGCGAACAACACACCGCTCAGTTACCAGGATGATGATCCGCAACAGTGGGAAGCGGAAGCCGTCAATCTGGCCGATCAACAAGGCGTAGAGAGTGCGATCACTTGGCTACAGACACGCCCTGGCGTCAGTAGCGTGCGCCAGCAGTGGTTATTACGCCTGGTGATTGCGCGAGTCAGCGAGCAATACAATCAGCATGATATGGCACTGCATTTACTGACCGAGCTTGATAGCGCTGGCCAGAACCTGCGCCTGACACAGTGGCAGCCCACACTGCTGTTTGAAGTGAAAGCACGGCGGCTGACACTGCTGCGCAGCAAACTCCAACGCAGTGATAGCGACAAGATCCGATTAAGCGGCGAGATTGAACAGTTGCTCGGCGAATTGATCGTACTCGATCCAGCGCGCGCGATGGTGCTGTGCCATTAACACATCCAATCATTCAACACATGCTAACTTAGCGTATTTCAGGAGCGATCATGCCAATAGGCTACTACTTGGTGGTCGGTGATAAAACCAGCTGCGGCGGTATCATTCTTGCCGGCGAACTGACCAATAAACTGATGGGCAAACCACTGGCTAGAGAAGGGGATTTAGTCACTTGCGGTGTAGAGCGAAGCAAAGTATTCACCGTCTCGGGGGGCATTCCACATGATCAAGTGAATGGCAAAAAACTGGCTGGCACACTACACAGCCGCAGCAGTTGCCCGTGTCAGGCACGTTTTATCGCCAGCACTACCGCAAAAACCTATCTCAAACCATCCAGCATCGAGAGCCTAACACTACAGGCGGAACCCGCAACCGCCACACCGGAGAAGGGCAAGAAACCCCTCTCCGATTTTGCACGCCAACATGATATTGATGCCGGTGACCTGGTGTATGGGCTGGCAAAAGCACGTGAGATCCTGATTACCAAAACCTACCCAGAATTTTTAACCGATGAATATCCGGCAGCACTGATGATGGATTTTTACACCAACCAAATCAGCCGCACCGTTACCTATAGCAATGATCTGGAGCCGTTGCTTGAGCTGTACTCAAAGAAAAAGCTGCATGCGATAGCCTCGAGTCTACAGGTGCCTGATAATCTCGATGAGATCGTCAAATTCGATCCTAGGTCTGACTATTTCCCGCTGTGGGATAACTACTTTGCCACCGGTAAAAGAAAACCGAAATTTGATGTCGCCAATATCTACAAAGACAATAGCGATCCGAAAAAATGGGGCAAAGATATCTATTGCGGACTGTATTGTGAACATTTCGAGGAACTCGGTTTTTTACCTTCACTGATGGCCAAACGCAGTAGCAAGCTTGGGCTTGAAATGACCGCCGATGAGCAGGCGACACATAAAGTTCACTTTATACTAGATAGGTTAGATCTCAAGAAAGTGGTCAGTAAACAGGGTAATTACGGGCAGTCGGTCACCGCTTCCGAGTTACGTTATGTCTATCGTAATTATGAGCGTTTGCTGGGCCGGCTATTTTTCTATAGAAATGGCAACAATGTTCCTCCCCCCTGGCTGTCCGATCCCGGTTTGTGGTCGGAATATATCGATCACTATGACCGTAAAAAGAAAAAGCAAAGTTATTTAACTCGGATTAAATTATTTTTCAAAGGGAAGCCGGTTAACTCGTCACTCCCGTCCACGAGCTAGAGACCACGACAACTTCACCTTCACTACACCCTCATCGAATAGGCTGCTATTCATTACCGGAACCCCGCCCTATGGATGATTTAACACTACGTTATTTTGATGCCGAGATGCGTTACCTGCGTGAAGCAGGTGAAGAGTTTGCCCGCGCCCACCCGGATCGCGCAGCATTATTGAACTTGGATAAATACGGTGCGCGTGATCCCTATGTTGAACGACTGTTTGAAGGCTTTGCTTTTCTGATCGGTCGGTTACGCGAAAAGCTGGATGATGATCTGCCCGAACTCACCGAAGGGGTGATGAGCCTGCTCTGGCCACACTATCTGCGTACCATTCCCTCGTTGGCAATTGTCGAACTGGCACCCAACTGGCGTGGCATGAAAGAACATTTCATCGTTGAAAAAGGCTTTTCTGTGCTGTCACGGCCCATCGGTGAAGCGGAAACGCGCTGCCGTTATGCCACAACACATGATGTGGAACTACTGCCACTGGCACTGGTAGAGGCGACTCTGCATCACAATGCTCAAGCGCGATCAGTGATCCGTCTGCGTTTTGAGTGCAGCACTCTGGCGGATTGGGATCAGTTTAAGTTAACCCACCTGCCGATCTACCTGGATGCCGATCCCACGGTTGCCAGTGCGCTACACCATGCGTTGACGCTTAATGTCGACAGCATCTCAATACGCCTTGCAAATCAACAACAAACACAGCCTTTAGCTGCCTTTTTTTCACCGCAGGGATTTGATCCTCAACAGCGCTTATGGCCCAAAGATAACAGCACCTTCAGCGGTTATCAGTTGTTGCTGGAGTATTTCACCTTTCGTGAAAAGTTTATGTTTGTCACCCTGCAAGGACTTGAGCAGGTGAAACTGCCGGCCCGACTAAGCGGATTTGAGATCGACATCGTGCTACAACAGAACTGGTTACATGACTTCTCGTTCAGTGAACGCCACTTGCGCCTGCACTGCGTGCCGGTGATTAACCTGTTCCCACTGGATTCTGATCCGATTCTGCTCTCGCCGTTGCAGACTGAATATCTGCTGCAACCGCTGCGCATTCAGGACGGACACACTGAGATCTACTCGGTCGATTCAGTAATTGCTGCCAACCAGAGTCACCAGCAGGTCTACGTGCCTTTTACCAGTTTCCGTCACAAAGGCGGCATGTTACGCCACGATGCCCCCGAGTATTACTACCACACCCGAGTCAAGCGCGGCCCCTCTGGGCTACATGACACCTGGCTGATCCTCGGTGGTGAGGCATTCGACACACTGACAGTGCCAGAGGATGAGAAACTCTCTCTGACGTTAACCGGCACCAATGGCCAACTAGCGCGTAAATCACTACAGAGCACGCTGTTAGACAGTGCGCTACAGATGCCAGCAGTGCCGTTGCAGATCCGTAACCTAACCGCACCCACCATGCCTTGCTATCCACCGAACCGGGATCGCTTCCACTGGCGTGTATTGAGTCATCTTGGTAGCAGTTTCCTCTGGATGATGGATAACGCCGAGGTGCTACGCGGAACCCTGGCACTGTACGACTGGACCGATAGCGAGATGAACCGACGGCGGCTGGAAGCGATTGTCGAAGTAAAGCACTGGCAAATCGAGCGTTTTGAGCGCGGCCACCTGCTGCGCGGAGTACAGATTGAAATCACGCTGGATAGCAATGGCTTCAATGGCACCGGCGATATCAGCCTGTTTGGTGAAATCCTCAGCCGTTTTTTTGCACTCTACACCGATATCCACCTTTTTAACCGTCTAACGCTGGTGTTACAACCGACCGGGGAACGTTTGCAATGGCAAGAGAACCACGCACACTGCCACAGCCGTTAGCAGCACGCCTAGCCGAACAGATAGCACAAGTCGGTTTTTACCGCTTTTGCCAACTGCTTGAACAAACCGATGCACCACCACTCGGCAGTACCGATTCACCGCACGATGATCCGGTACGTTTTCGTCCTCACCCCGGTATGGGTTTTCCAGTCAGTGAACTGAAGGCGCTCGAGTCTGATGCCAGTCATCCCGACACGCCAGCAACGGTGCGTACCACCTTTTTTGGGCTGTACGGTGTCGACTCCCCGCTTCCGAGTGCCTATATCGATGATGTAACGCTACAACGTGAAGGGCATGAGGCGCTGGAGCACTTTCTCGATATCTTCAACCATCGCATCATGACGCAGTTCTACCGCATCTGGCGCAAATACTCCTACCCAACCACCTTCGAGAGCGGTGGCAAAGATGTGATTTCGCAGTGTCTACTGGGATTGATGGGCATGGCTATCCCAGGCACCCAGGCACAATTTGCCACGCCAATGTCACGCTTTTTATCGCTACTGGGGCTGATCCGCCAACCAGGCCGCACGGCAGAAGGGATCACCGCGCTGGTGCAGCTACTGGCACCAAACACCACCAGCACTATTACAGCACACTGCTTACGCCGCGTAGCGGTCAGCAACCCACTCTGCTTTAGCGAGTCAGGCGAAGCCTGGCTGGAGGGTGACCGGGTGTTGGGCGATGAAATGACCGACGCGAATAGTCAGTTGCTGATCGCGCTACAAACCACAGATCAACAACAGGCAACGGCCTGGCTGACTGGCGAGCAGCTATATGCCGATTTCCTGCTACTACTGAGGGTTTATTTAGGATGGCGATATCAGGCGCGAATTGAACTGACCATCGCCAGCCACCTGTTACCCTGTATTGTTCTGGGTGAAAGCAGCTGCAAACTGGGCATCAACTGGCTGCTGGACGGCGATGAGCAACCACCTACTGACCGGTTGCCTGAATTTATCACGATTGAACTGGGCCATTACGCGGGTCTGGTTGCCAACCCGATTGAACAAGGAGACATGCGTGTTATTCAATATCGTTTCACCGGCTAGGATCATGTTGCCAACCCTGCTGCTGCTGCTCACCGGCTGTCGTTCACCAACCGGTGAAGTCAGCCGTGAGATCGCTGATCCTGTGCCCTCTTATTCACTGTTTCGCAAACAGGTAAAGCTGCTGCACCTCGATTTTTTCGCCCGTCATGCACTGAATAGTGAGAACGCGACCACCGGTCTCTCTCCTGAATCAGTACTGGTACGTGTCTATCAACTGCGCGACAACAAACAGTTTCAAAAGGCCACCTATCGGCAATTGGCGGAGCAGGGAAATCAAGCACTACAGAAAGATCTGCTGGAGAGCCACAGCCTGATCATCAGACCGGGATCGGCCATCGCCCTCACTGCACCGCTGGCAGCAGAAGCACGTTATATTGCTGTTATTGCACTCTTTCGCCAACCAAATCTGGACAAAAATGACTGGCGTCTGCTGCTAGCGCGTCGTGAGCTGGATGCCGATCGCGCGCGCGCGATCGAACTGCGTGATAACTACCTCAGGTTAAAAAAGAACAACAACTAGCGCCATAACACGTCATCGACGTGTCACCAGAAAATCGGGTCACGTATTCAATGTGTAGATTTGGTTATTGCAGGTAATACTCACGCTCAATGAATGTACCGATAATTTTGTCATGCATTTCTACTGATTTTGAGTATCCGAGAGTCTTGCGATTTAGCCGTTTTAATCGGTTGCGAAGATTCAGATTTTCACGCTCAATTCGTTGTGTATAAAGCTTACCTGTGATGTGATTTTCATTCGGCAGCAGGTCATAAGCGCTGAAGTTATCTGTGCACCAGAAGGCAACATTAAAACCCGATAATAACTTCAATAAGTTACGGAAAGTCTTTTTGCTTCGGCGACCAAAAGCATGGGCAATAATGCGTTTAAGCCGGGGTTCCCATGCATACCACAACCCGCGCTGCTGCTTCTTGTTGCCTACAAATGACCACATTTCATCCACTTCGCAGATGAGCTGTATTTGCAGGTTGTCCAGTGGCAGCGCAGTTACACATCGTTGATTCAAGCTTGGCAACCATTACTTAGAGCTATAGATACGGAAGAGTTGCACCTTAATGCGGAACAATTAGCGCAGGTATTGGCGGCATTGTATCAGCAATGTCCTGAATCTGCAGACTTTCAGGTGTTTGGTGACGACTTCCACTCACCGGATTTTATGTTGGCGGCAGCTAACTTGGAGGCATTGAACCGAGGAGAATATCTGGTAGTGCTGGGAGAAATACATCCTGCTGTTCATACTCTGAGTCAACCCGTTGCCACACCATTTTGTCCTTTCACAACAGAGATTGAACAGGAGGTTAATACACTGTTTGGTCGAGAACGGCTGGTATTGGCCGATTCACCCGAGAGTTATCAACGTTCACATATTGATTGGCCATTGGTGCCTCACTATGCACAGTTGATATTACCCGGCAGTGGAGGCAGCACAATAACTGAAAAGCGTTATTCTGTGGGGCGCGCCCGTCTCTATTGCAAGGCTGGCCGCCTGACAGTAGAGGATATGGACGGTACTTTTCACGAAGATTTACTGTGTGTTAACAGTACCGCCTTGCATCAGTTACTCTTTGAATTAGCAGGAGATGTCTTGCCTCGTCATGAGCCGCGACGTATTTATATGAATCATATTCTGTACAAACGGCGCACTTGGACATTTAACTCTGACTCGTTGCCTAAAGCTTCTTCTAACGAGTTCTTAGCGTTTATTCAGTGGAAGAATTGGCAACAGCAGCAGGCTCTACCTCGTTGGGTATTTATCAAATGCGACAGTGAACCAAAACCTTTGTTTATTGATTTTGACAATCCACTTTCCTTAGATGCACTGGCAACAGCACTGAAGAAAGCCTATGTCATTCACGTATCAGAAATGCTGCCGACACCCAACGAACTATGGTTCAATGATGCTCGTGGTCATGTCTGCTGTGAGATCCGTACCACATTTTCCGCCATCAAATAGAAGGACATTCACGTATGCAGAATGAACAAACTTCCGGCATAACGGCACCAGATGTAAAAAAAAGCTTCGCTATGTTGTTCCTAACAATTTTTATCCCATTCGGCATGGGACACTTTATCTCTTACTTATACCGTACCGTGAATGCTGTGATTTATAGCGACTTGTCCAGTGAGCTACAACTACCTGCGCAAAGTCTGGGATTACTAACCGGAGTCTATTTTCTCACCTTCGCGGCTGCTCAATTGCCCCTTGGGGTCATGCTGGATCGCTATGGCCCACGTTCGGTGCAAAGTCCGATGTTGTTGATAGCCGCTGCCGGATCAGTGATTTTTGCATTGTCACACAGCGAAATAGGGCTATTAATTGGGCGTAGTTTGATTGGCTTAGGTGTCGCTGGTTCTCTGATGAGTGCCATCAAAGCCTGCTCGATATGGTTACCCGCAGACAGATTACCACTCAGTACAGCCTGCCTGCTTTCTGTTGGTGGTTTGGGTGCTATGGCTTCAACCGCACCGTTACATGCTGCATTAAATTGGATTAGCTGGCGAGAAGCCTTTCTTGTGCTAGCTCTACTCACAGTGTTGGTAAGTGCGCTGATTCACTTTTCAGTGCGCGGTAGCTTTATAGCAAAAAATACTCGGTTCATTGAGATGTGCCGCGAAGTGGGTAATTTATACCGCTCATGGACCTTCTGGCGATTAGGACTTTACTCAGTATTTGCCCATGCGACTTACATGGCGATCCTGGCCCTTTGGATGGCTCCTTGGCTGCGCGATGTTGCTGGCCTGAACCCCAAACAAATGGCAAATGCACTGATGCTCGGTACTGTGGCGATGGTCGCGGGTTCGCTCAGTTTTGGTTGGTTGACAGATTACCTGCGTAAATATGCCGTGCAACCAATTATGATCTGCGGCTGTGGCGTAATCGTTTTTGTGTTATTCCAAATGCTCATGGTAAGTGGCCTTGCCGTATCACCGTATCTGGTCACGGTAGGTTTTAGTTTCTTTGGTACCGCTGCTACGATGAATTATGCCATCGTGGCTCAATCCGTCGAGCCGACACTGGCTGGTCGGGTAAGCACCTCATTTAATCTGGTGGTCTTTGTGTTGGCATTTGCTGTGCAGTGGTTGGTCGGTGCCGTGATCAGTCACTGGGACGCAATCGCCGGCAGCTACCCAGTGGTAGCTTATCAATGGTCACTGATGTTACTGATCGGATTACAATTACCAGGTTTACTACTTTGGTTAAGCTTCAGACCCTGGAAACTAACACAGGGCAAAATCACCAGCGTTGTTTAACCAAAAACAGTATTTAACCTGATCGCGTGTTTATGTTCTTCCCCCCATCAAAGCAAAAGCAGGACTGGTCAGCTACCGTCAAACATTTCTTGGTGGCTGCGCCAATTCAGGCTCGCCTTGTCCTCTTGGGGAAATCAGCAATATCAGTTCCTGTATGGGATTTAGCAGCAATAAGCCATGCGCTTCAGTATTGTTAGATAAAAGCCAAGCTACCACCGATGTCTGACTGGTGAACTTCAATTTCCGGAAAACTGGCGAAAAACTTGGAGTAAGGCAGAAGAAGATGTTCTTTACGGCCTGATTCATTATGCCTGCACTATCCGGCAGATAGCCGTTGAGCTTAAACGGCATCCTGTAAGCGTCATCAACAAGCTTGCGAAGTACCTGAATGATGACAGTATCCAGAATCGCATTACTCAGGATTTTTACGATGTTCCTGTCCGGGTATTAGGCTGTGTCCCTTAACCCAATAGCCGCTTTAAAAACAACCGAACAGAGCCTAATTTAAGCATGCAAAGGTAATTTCTGGCGGTTTTCTCCGAGCGAGTGGCAATGCGACGATGTTCTTTTAACATCCCAAAGCACCGCTCGACGACATTGCGTTTCTTATACCGCTGGGTATCCAGTTTTCTGCGCCCATCCCGACTGGCTTTTTCATTCGATTTAAAAGGAATAACCGCTTTTATGCCTTTTATGTTCAGGTAATTACGAAGTTTCTGGCTCGAATAGCCTTTATCAGCCAACACGGCGTTAGGACGGGACTTTAGGTGGCCACTTTTTCTAATAATACCCACTCGGTTTAACAAGGTTTCAGCATATTGACTCTCATGAGCTTGCCCACCGCCCAGGCAAAAGCTTAACGGCAACCCTGAGCTGTCTGTCGCCAAATGGACTTTGGTGCCAAAACCACCTCGAGAGCGACCAAGCCCATGATCCTTGAGTTCATCGGGGTATTTTTTTTAGCTCCTGCTGCCGCTTTTAATGCCCTGATATTGCTGCCATCCAGTGCTATAGCATCCCAATCGATGAGTTTGTTCTCATCCAAAATCTGGAGTAATTTATTGAAAATACTATTTATTACTCCAGATTTTGACCACCGGTTAAAGCGGTTGTAAATCGTTTTCCAATTGCCATACCTTTCAGGAAGATCTCGCCAGGGAGCACCAGAGCAAAGCACCCAAAAGATCCCGTTCATGACAGGCCTATGTTCAAGGTAGGGTCGACCGCCTCTTACACGATTACGTTCAGGCGGCAACAGGGGGGAAATGAGCGCCCAAGCCTCATCAGGGACATCATAACGAGCCAAATTCAAAAGCCTCTTCTCGACTAAATATCGCTAAATTGTACAAAAAATAGTTACGGGACACACCCTAGACTAATTTTAATATCCATGTTTTTTTCCTCATAACAACCGGCTAACGCTAACAGAATGCAAAAAAAACTTATAGCCATTAGGTTTAGCTTCATTTAGGCCTCCCGTTCTCATTGAGTTCATTACAGGGTAAGATCACGAACGTTTTTTAACCAAAAGCAGTGTTTGACCTGATCGCGTATTTATGTTCTTCTCCTTAACTGTCTAGCCCCTCCCCCTGAAAAGGGGGAGGTTGGGAGGGTGTTATTTCAAAATAATCAAATGTTTTAAAACCCCACCCTAACCCTCCCCTTATTAAGGGGAGGGAACTACCTGGCTCCTCGTACTGTGGCATAGGACAAACTTTAGTTAATAATCGATTAAAAAACGCTCATGCGTTTACCCTGTTTTTCGCTGCTTTCAGCGCGTTGCCAGCGGCGTCGCCGACAACCGGGATCACGCCAATAGCGGCGGCGAGAAAGTCGAGTGTGTCTTCCGCTTCGGCAAAGCCTTTAATATCACCGACCACCGGGACAAAATCGGCCAAGGTTGAGAGCTGGCCGATTAACTCTTTCGAACTCGGGTCTTGGTAGTCGTTATGATAGGCGTTTAGCGCTTCACCGCCCAACTGTTCGGCGATAGTGGCAAAGGTCTCTGGGTTTTGGTGGTACAGCGCACCGGCTGCCAGTAGTCAACGTTAATTAGACAGAAATTTATTTTATTACAATAATTTAAATACTCACTATCAGCGTTGTCTATACGGATTACTCTCATCCCACTGATTTTCATTCGAAGGTGAAAGTGTGTAATAGCTGAAACTATGTATTGCTGACAATTCACGTTCTACAGATAGTACTGCATTATCTGGTGTCAAATAATAATAATAGGGATGGTAGGGATCATGGTTTTCGGCATTACCAAACACGATCCAGAGTTGATCCCTTTTTTGATCATAAGGTATAGCAGGATAAACCTCCCAATGCACCACTTTGTCATTGTTAATAAAAATAGAAACATATCCACCATCATTATCATATGGGAACGGAATTCCAATTTCCTGCTCAATGCTCTTACGTGTGTAAGTATAATGGAAAAAATAGGCTCTCTGCCAAGAAAAATTAATAACATTATTTAAATCAATATTATATACCCTCTCTTCTTTGGGGGCTGTTCTGACTGCTTCAATAATTTTTTCTTCAATACTCACCCAACTATCTTTAAAAAAGTAGCTGACTACCATCACTAATGTAGCAACAAATAGCACATAACCAAGAATATTACTTTTTTTCTCTACCATTGTCGTCTACCTGCTCAAAAATACTTTTCATGTAATGATATTGTTGCCTAGTGATTTTTTCTTTAGTAAAAAAAACACCATCTGCTGTTTTTTTAGCTACATACAAACCATTTTTATAAAACACGTCTAATACCAATAGGGCGTGCTTCTGCATCGATTGCACCGTTACTGTTTTTCCTATCTGCCGCCCAATCTGGTTATTCAAGAGATCGATCACTGGATCAGCAGAACTTACATCGGAAAAAGTTCTCACACTGAGATCGTGATAAGGAGTATCTTCATGAGCGTTGCCAACTTGGATAGCGATATCTTCACCGTATCTTGCTGTAATCGTGGTTTGCCAAAGAACATGTCGAAAAGCATTCACTTGTGTCCCTTCGCCTTTCAACGCTCTCGCTTGCTGTAATACTTCACTGCCATGAGCTTTTGAATCCCCTAATGTGGCAAAACGTACTGCATTAGTAGAGATATTAGTCCAACCATGTTTATAAACACCTATTTCTGCAGCAATGTTCGGATAACGAACCGCAAAACTCATTTCACGTGCGGTGTTAGAGTCACCGTAATAATCAGTGGGCTGTTCAATTAATGGGCCTGTTGTAGCGGTAACTATTGGTTCGTTGACGGCAGCCGCTTCCGGTGTGACGTTGGCAGCGGTTTCGACCGTTAATGGCTGGCCAGCAAACGCATTTTTTATCCACTGGCTGGCTTCGGCAAGCTGCTGTTCATCGTTGAGATCGAGCGCTTGGCTGGCGGTGATCTGGCCGTTGTGTGTGGCATAAATGTTGATGTTTTTGCCGTGCAGGCTGATACGCCCGTCGGCGTGCAGTTCCAGTGCCGATGCGCCGCTCTCCAGCCGAATGCCGCGCGCCGAGGCCAGTTCCAGCACCTGTTGTACCGTGCGTTGCTGTTGGCCGTTGATCTCGGTGTGTTGATCACCCTGAACCGTTAGGGTGTGGTTGCCGTGCGTGGTGAAGTGATAATGTTGGCCAATTTCAATTTGCTGATTTTGTTGCACCGTTTCGATGTGGTTAGCGCCGACTTCGCTGACGCGGTTGTTCAGCACTTGGGTGGTCATGTCGCGCTGGGCGCGCAGGAATAGGCCTTCCCTGCCTTTGGCATCTTCAAAACGCAGTTCGTTGTAGCCTTCGCCTTTGTGGGTTTTGCTGCGCAATACCATCTGGGTTTTTGCCATCGGCAGTTTTAACGCGGCGCGGTTGACTGCATGATAGGTGCGGCCGGTAACCATCGGTTGATCCGGGTCGCCGTGCAGGAAGTGGATCACCACTTCTTGGCCAACGCGCGGGATGGCGATCATGCCCCAACCTTGTCCTGCCCACGGCTGGCTGACGCGGATCCAGCATGAGCTGTGGTCGTCGCTGTTGCCGTAGCGATCCCACGCGAATTGTACGCGCACGCGGCCATGTTCATCGCAGAAGATCTCTTCGTTGCCGGGGCCGACCACGTTGGCCAGATGTGGCCCGTCGATGACCGGTTTCGGCAGTGGCGTTGGCCGCCAGGTTTGGCTACGCGGGATAAATTGGAACTCGGTATTGAGGTGAGTGCCTTGCTCGCCGGCTTCTTGCTGCAGCGCTTGCGGCTGTTGGCCGCTGTGGCGGGTGGCGATCAGTTGCCAGGCACAGTTGAGTTTGCTGGAAGCCGCTGTCGCCCTGTTCAAAGCAGGTGACGATGCCGGAAACCGCGCGTTGTAGCACGCCGTCGCGCCACACCGAGAGTGTCGCCCCGCGATCGAGCACCGCATCAAAATCAACCGCCGGGTTGCGGCTGGCGAGGTTAAGCTCCAGTTCAAACAGCGAGGAGTCGTGTTCGTGCAGGGTGAAATCGACCACCGCGAAGCTGCCAGCCGGTTGGCCGCCGGCGCTGAGGGTAAATTGCAATCCACTGGCTTGAGTGCGCATGTTCACGTTCCCTGTTCTGAAGCAATCGGTTAAATAAGATTGTCAGATTAAAGCTGTGAGGGGGATAAATGGGAACTGTTTTTTTAGCGCATTTGCTGTTTCATTCTCGCGGCTAATGCCCCCATCTGATGTGCTTCCAAGCCGTTGACGACACCTTGACGATCAGCGGCATTTTTATTCTGGCTCAACTTAAATTTTCCCTCTAACCGCTCTAGCTTAATCTCTACGCCGATGATGGCGGTGATCATCTGTTGCAGGTAGTCACGTGGTGCATCTCCAATACGCCATGGCCGTTCCATCTGTTTCTCATGCTGCGCAGTGAGTCTGGCTAATACGCGTTGTAGAAAACGTTCATCATCACGCAGGCTCAGTTGACCGTGTGCATGTGCCACTGCATAGTTCCAGGTGGGTACCGCTTGGTGGTGTTCAGCCTTACCTGGGTACCAACTGGGGGAGATGTAGCCCTGTTCAGCACGGAAAACCACCATGACCGCTAGCGGTTGATGGCACTGGCTGAGTGGGTTTGCTCGTGCAATGTGTGCCTGTAGGTAGTGTTCTCCGGCCCGTTCTTCAAGCAGAAATGGCAGATGCTCTGCATCAAAGCCCTCTGCGCGTTGATAAATCAGTGTGCCAAGAGCGTGATCACGGATCAGTTGCAATAACGCCGCTTGTTCAACGCGAAAATCGGTCGGTAGATACATAATCGCTTTCCTATCGTCAGCTTAGAGATGTTGGCTATTCTGCCAGTTCTCGGCATCACACACCACAGGTTAACCGGCGGTCGCTAGGTGGCATCGCTGCGGGCAATGCCACCTGAGCCTTCGACAGGAGCCGTCGTCAGTGATATGTTCAGTTTGATAACCGGATTCACTCACTGGCTGGGCAAAGTGCTATTTCAGTCGCTGTAGCAGCGCCTCGGCAGTGGCATCCGAAGAAGCTGGGTTTTGCCCGGTGATCAGCAGGCCATCGACCGCAACATGACTTTGCCAATTTTCGGCTCGGCTATAGTGGCCACCATTGGCTTTTAGCATCTCTTCAACCAGGAATGGCACGATGTTGGTTAATCCGACCGCTTCTTCCTCGCTGTTACTAAACCCGGTCACCTGTTTGCCCATCACTAAGGGGTTGCCTGCCGCATCCTTCACATCACGTAGCACTGCGGGCGCATGGCAGACGGCCGCTACCGGTTTGCCTTGTGCCTGAAACTGCTCTATCAACGCAATTGAGTGTGCATCTTGTGCCAGATCCCACAGTGGCCCATGTCCGCCAGGATAAAACAGTGCGTCAAAGTCTTCCGCATTAATCTGCTGCAATTTCAGCGTGTTTGCCAGTGCCTGTTGTAGTTGATTATCTTGTGCGAAACGGCGTGTTGCCGCACTTTGTGCGCCAGGTTGTTCACTTTTCGGATCCAGCGGTGGTTGGCCACCTTGTGGAGAGGCCAAGGTAATCTCAGCGCCGGCATCGTGGAAAACGTAATACGGTGAGACAAATTCTTCCAGCCAGAATCCGGTTTTTTCGCCGCTGTTACCCAATTTGTCGTGAGAGGTCAGTACCATCAGAATTTTCATTGCTTATCTCCATTGTGCGTTGCTGCACGTTAATCAGTGAACTGGATATCAGCTTAGGCGATCCTCTATAATTCTAAAAATAAAATACACTTATCTCAGATATTCAAAAAATGAATATATCCAATAAAGATTTAAATTTACTGCTGTTTTTTATCGTTCTTTATCAGGAGCGTAATGCTTCCAAGGCTGCGCTGCGTCTCTCGCTCAGCCAGCCGGCAATGAGCCATAAACTGAACAAGCTGCGCCATCAGTTTGGTGATGCACTGTTTGTCAAAGTGCCACGAGGGTTAGCGCCGACACCGCGAGCACATCAGTTGGCTCCACAGGTGAAGAAACTGGTTGAAGAGATTGAGCTGTTCTATGAGCAGTGTGAGGGCCGTGATTTTCTTGCTCAGAGCGCACGCATTCATATCTATACCACCGATTATATGGAGCAGATCTTATTGCCGGGTTTGCTGCCCATCTTGCGGCAAGAGGCGGCCAATCTGGTATTGATCACTCACAATACACGCGGTTTGCTGCCACGCGAAGAGTTGGAAAAGGGCACTTGTGATCTGGCTATTGCCGGTTTTTTTCAGCAGTTGCCTGCCACTTTTCATCAACAGCGGCTGTTGAGTGAAGATTTTGTGGTGCTGGCCTCGGCTAATCACCCCAAGTTGCAACGGGGATTGGATTTGGCGACTTATCTTGAATGCCAGCACATTCTGACCACGTTAACCGGCGATTTGAACGGTGTGGTCGATCGCCATCTGCAACAACTGGGAGTGGCGCGTCATGTGGTGGCTGGGTTATCCAGTTTCTTGGCTCCCAGCCATGTAATCAGAGACAGTGATCTGTTGCTCACCTGTCTGCGGTCACTCGGCGAGCAGGCGGTGAAGGATTCGCCACAGTTGCGTCTTTACCCACTGCCGTTTAGCTTGCCACGGGTTGATATGATGCAGATTTGGCACCAAAGAACCGATGATGATCGCTTGCGCCGCTGGCTACGGATGAGAATTCAGCAACATGCGCAGACACTGGTTACCACGGTTAGCTAGTGCTGTTGTGTTGCGTTCCAGGGTGTTAAGGCTGGCGCTTGGCAGCGCCATCTGTGGCAACCGGTCACTCGTGCTGATCTGTCATCAGCGTTTCCAGCTCTGTCAGGCTGAGATCCAGCATTTCAGCAATGCTCTGCAATGACACGCCTTGCGTAATTAGTGCGGCCAGCAGTGCCTGTTTTTGCACGCGTTCAGTTTTTGCCTGCTGCTCAATCTGTTTTCTTTGCGCCCTTTCGCTTTTGAGCGTTTGTTGCCACTGGATTGCCGCCAGTCTGGCAATATTCTCCGACTGTTGTGCTGTTTGTACTGCCTGTTTCGCGATCATCTGCTCTTGTTGACGGATCTGTTCAATCAGTTGGTAGGTCGGTACATATTTCTGGCTGCTTTCCAGTTCACTCATTAGGCCGCTGTGGCGGAAGCTGAAATATTCGTTCGGCGAGATCACCAGATGGTCGTCCAGGCTGATGTTGAGGATTTTGCCCACTTGGATCAGGCGATCGGTGATCTCTTTGTCTGATTCGGTCGGAATGACACTGCCTGAAGGATGGTTATGTACTGCTATGATACGTGATGCATTTTTCATCACTGCAATGCGGTAGACGTTCATCGGTTCAATCACTGTAGCGCTTAAATTACCTAGGCTGATCAGCTCGATATACAGCATGTAACCGGCCTGGTTGATGCCGATGATCCAGAAATGTTCTCGCTCGCGGTCAATCTGGTTTTCACGCAACAGGATGCGTTGCATGATTTGGTAGATATCTTGTGGGCTTGCCAACTGTTTTTTGTCTTTATCGGTGAGCTTGATTTCCATAACGTGATCAACCGTGAGTTATGCGCAGATGGCGTCCACTATAACACGATTAAGTGGCGCTGATGAGTGGTTATTGATATGAAACAACAGCGAAAGTGTAAGCCGTTCGTGTTCAATCACTACCGCATGGCGCGTATTTGCCGACGCCACACTCTCGGTTAAAACTGTGATGGCGTCGGTAAGTTACACTCAAATCAGCGCTAGATTAGCTGCAATGCGTGGTGCTGTTCAACATAGGCGCTGTTTGGCCTGTTCGATTGCAGCGGCAACCTGTTCGGGCGCGACTCCCCCCTTGGCGGCTCTTTTCTCTAGGCAGGATTGTAACGATAGGCTGGGGTAAACATCTTGCGCTATCACTGGGCTAAATTTCTGTAACTCTGCCAGTGTCAGTTGCTCTAGTGCTTTACCTTGCGCAATCGCTTCAACGACTGCCGCACCAACAATGTGATGTGCTTCGCGGAATGGTACACCTTTGGCAACTAAGTAGTCGGCCAACTCGGTCGCATTGGCATAACCTTGTTGTGCCGCTTCTTGGCAACGTGCGCGTTTGACTTGGAGCCCATCCAGTACCAACGCCGCCATTTGCAGACAATCCAACCAGGTGTCCAATGCATCGAACAGCCCTTCTTTATCTTCCTGCATATCTTTGTTATAGGCGAGTGGTAAGCCTTTTAACGTCATCATCATGCCGGTTAACGCGCCTTGTACTCGCCCTGATTTGCCACGGATCAATTCCAGTGCGTCGGGGTTTTTCTTTTGCGGCATTAATGACGAGCCGGAGGTAACACGATCAGAGAGTTCAACAAATGCCGCTTCACCACTGTTGAAGAAGATGAGATCTTCAGCAAAGCGTGATAGGTGGATCATGCTGATTGCAGCGTTCGAGAGCAGTTCCAGGACATGGTCACGATCAGAGACGCTATCCAAGCTGTTACGGGTGGCGGCAGCAAAACCCAGCCACTCCGCTAGCTGTTCGCGGTCGATCGGATAGGCGGTGCCCGCTAACGCACCGCAGCCCAGTGGGCTGACGTCAAGCCGTGTCAGTGTGTCCTGTAGCCGTGTTTCGTCGCGTGCCAGCATCTCGACATAAGCCAAGCACCAGTGTGCAAAGGTCACTGGCTGCGCGCGCTGTAGGTGAGTGTAGCCCGGCATCACTGCATCTTGGTTAGCCTCCGCCGTTTCTACCAGCATTTGCTGAAGCTGGCGTAACGCCTGTTGCAACAGCGTGATTTGCGCTTTGCACCATAGTTTAAGATCAGTGGCGACCTGATCATTGCGGCTGCGCCCCGTGTGCAGCTTTTTACCCAGATCGCCAACTTGTGCGATCAACTGTTGTTCTACCCAGCTATGAATATCTTCTGCATCACTGTTAACGATCGCTGCCGGATCAGCCTGAACCTGTTGCAGTAGCAGATCCAGTGCCTGCTCAAGCTGCTGTTGTTCTGCCACGCTAAGAACGTTGACTGTGACTAATGCCTTCGACCAGGCGATAGAGCCAATAATATCCTGCTCTGCCAGTCGGTAATCAAAGCGCAGTGAGTCATTTAACTGTTTGAATCGCAAGTCTGCTGCCTGACTGAAACGCCCACCCCAAAGTGCCATAAGCTAACTCCTGAATAACCATGCCAAAACTGAATATCACGCCCAAAACCCGTGGTAACGCAAAGGGGCGCAATTGCGTGCGCCCCACAATGTTTAGTCTGTTTTAACCAACATCGTTTTGGTTGCCGTTAACTGTGCTTCTTTTCGTTCAATGCACGGATACGTGAAGAGAGCGAGAATAGGCGAATAAAGCCACCAGCATGGCTATGATCATAAACCTCATCTTCACCAAAGGTGGCGAACTCTTCCGAGTAGAGGCTGTTGGCCGATCTTTTCTGAATGGCTGTCACTTGTCCTTTGTAAAGTTGCAGCACGACTTCACCATTTACGGCTGCGGCTAGGCTCTCTGCCGCCGCCTGAATAGAGCGACGCAGTGGCGCAAACCAGCGGCCATCGTAAACCACGTAGGACATTTCTAATCCGAGCTGCTCACGCCATTTGAAGCTGTCGCGATCTAATACCAGTTGTTCGATGCCACGCAGTGCCGCAATCATGATGGTGCCACCGGGAGTTTCATAGCAGCCACGTGATTTGATGCCAACTAAGCGGTTTTCAACAATATCCACTCGACCAACACCGTGTTTTGCCCCCAAGGCATTGAGGGTTTCTAGACACTGATAAGGCGTCATCGCTTTGCCGTTGACCGCGACCACACACCCTTTTTCGACCGTTACGCTAACCTGTTCCGGTTGGTCTGGTGCCTGTTGCGGATCGACTGTCCATACCCAACAATCTTTATTGGCGGCATTCCAGGTGCTTTCCAAAACACCACCTTCGGTTGAGATGTGCCAGGCGTTCTCGTCACGGCTGTAAATCTTCTCCAACGTTGCTGTGGTGGGAATGTTGCGCTGTTTCAGATAATCCAGCAGGGCTTCACGCGAACGCAAATTCCATTCACGCCACGGTGCAACCACTTTAAGCTGAGGGGCCAATGCCGTGTAGGTGCTCTCAAAACGTACTTGGTCATTGCCCTTGCCTGTGGCTCCATGCGACAGCGCATCAGCACCGACTTTCAGTGCCAGTTCGACTTGCGCTTTGGCAATGATTGGGCGTGCCATTGAGGTTCCCAGCAGATAGCTGCCTTCGTACAGTGCGCCGGTTTGCAGCACGGGATAGACGTAATCGCGAATAAACTCTTCACGTAGATCAACCACGTGGCATTCAGAAGCCCCCGATTGCAGCGCTTTTTGCTCAACACCTTCCAGCTCGCTGCGTTCTTGGCCAATGTCTGCCACCAGCGCAACCACTTCACAACCGCCGTAGTTCTCTTTTAACCACGGAATGATCGCCGAGGTATCTAAGCCACCAGAATAGGCGAGAACGATTTTTTTGATGCCTTGATTTTGCATTTTGTGATTCCTTTTAATTCAAAAATTAAGCGAGAATGCGCGTGCCAATTGGCGTGCCATTAAACAGCGCTGGTAGTTTTTCGGTGTTACGCCAACTGGCAATGTCTACTGGGCGGCCAAGCGTGCGTGCTGCATCAAGTGCCGCATTGACTTTGACCACCATGCCACCGGTAATAACACCCTGTTCAATTAATTCATTCGCTTGCTGTGCAGTGATCTCTGCAATGCGTTGCCCTTTGCCGTCAAGAATGCCACTCACGTCGGAGAGCAGTACCAGATCGGCACCCAGTGTTGCCGCCAGTGCGGTCGCAGCTTGGTCGGCGTTGACGTTCATCAGTTGTCCAGATGCGGTGATGCCGATCGAGCTCATCACCGGCAGGTAACCTGCAGCCAGTAATGTGTTTAGCAATACCGGTGATCCAGGTTGTGCGTGCCCGACATGGCCGAGCGCGGGATCTAATTGGGTGACTTGCACCGAACCACCATCAGCTAGGCTTAAGCCAACAGCATCAATTTTGTGTTTCACTGCCCACGCCAATAGGGTTTTATTGGCGGTTCCAGCCAACGCACCGGTGATAATGCCAATTTGGTTCGCCGGTGTGACTCGTAGGCCATTTTTCTTTACTACCGGTAACGAGAGCTGTTTCATTAGCTCATCGACGACACAACCACCGCCATGCACTATTACCAGTGGGCGAGGCTGCTCTCGGCGGTAGAGATCCAGTGCAGTAAACAGACGCTCCAGCGCTTCTTCACTGTCTAACAGCACTCCACCTAATTTGATAATCAACGGATTCATCGTGATACTCGTGCCAAGCTAAAGTAATGATTCAGTTTCCGGGAAACCAAAACGCAGGTTAAGACACTGCACCGCTTGCGCTGCAGCGCCTTTTAATAGGTTGTCTTCGGTCGCCACCACGATCAGATGTTCGCCATTCAGTGCAAAGCCGATATCACAAAATGGTAAGCCAATCACCGCTTTCAATGCCGGTACACCCTGCTGATAAATACGCACCAACGGCTTGTTGTGATAGGCCGTTTGGTAAACTTGTGCGATCGCTTCTGCGTTCACGCCCGGCCGTACCCGGCAGGTGATGGTTTCTAGAATGCCGCGTGGGAAACTACCTAAATGCGGGGTGAAAATCACCGGTACGCCAAGGTGTTTGGCAACTTCCGGCTGATGGCGGTGGGTAAACAGGTTGTAAGGTTGTAGGCTGACTTCGCACCAACTGGTGGTCAGGCTGGCTTTTCTGCCAGCACCGCTGACGCCACTGATTGCGTTAATCACGGGCCATTGCGATAGCTCCAGCAATTGATTGTCAATCAACGGTTTTAATGCCAACTGTGCTGCCGTTGGGTAGCAACCTGGCACTGCGATTAACTGTGCCTGCCGCAGTGGCTGGTGCTGCCACTCGGCCAGACCATAAACTGCTTTTGCTAGCCATTCCGGATAGTGGTGGTCAAAACCATAATAGTGGCGATAGAATTCAACCTCATTAACGCGAAATGCACCTGATAGATCAATCACAACACAACCTGCCGCCAGAAACTGTGGCGCGAGGTCATGGCTGACTTCATGGCTGGTGCCAAGAAACACGACATCGACACCGGCGGCCATTTGAGCAACATCATGCAGTGGCTGTAACGGCAGATCGATAGTCTGTTTGAATTGCGGGTGCAGCTCAGAGAACCGTTTGCCGGCATCTGCGCTTTGAGCTGAAACCGCTAAGGCAGTTATCTTTATCTGTGGATGGCGATGGAGATAAGCAGTAAGCTCAGCCCCGGCATAACCGCTGGCACCAACAATCAGCGTATTCAACATATGGCTTTTCACCTTTTGGGTTGACGATACTTGGCGGATAATCAGAGTACCTGAGCACTCCGCTACTAAGGTGTACGCAAATGATGCCTATCACGATAGGCTTTAAGCTGCGATCCACCATTCCGATTGAGCGTTAATATACAACATTGCGTGGTGTTATCTCACGCTTTGTTTTGTATTTTTATTCAAAAAATATGCATGAATATTGATACTATTCTAGACAGAGGCTGTCAACAGTGAAGATGAAATTACCCTCATTTATTGAGTTATACCGTGCATTAATCGCTACGGCTTCGATCAGTTCCACTGATGCCGCGCTGGATCAGAGCAATGAACAATTAATCAACTTGCTGGCTGGCTGGTTTGAAGATTTGGGGTTTAGTGTCGATGTGCAACCGGTGCCGGAGACGCGCCACAAGTTTAACCTGCTAGCCAGTCTGGGGAGTGGTTCTGGTGGGCTGTTGCTGGCTGGCCACACCGATACTGTCCCCTATGATCAGGGGCGTTGGACACGCGATCCGTTTACCCTGACAGAGCACGACAATAAGCTTTACGGTTTGGGCACTGCCGATATGAAAGGCTTTTTTGCCTTCATTCTGGATGCATTGCGCGATGTGGACAGTGCGACACTCAGCAAGCCGCTCTATATTCTGGCAACCGCAGACGAAGAGACCACCATGGCTGGGGCTCGCTATTTTGCTGCCAGCAGTGTGATCCGTCCTGATTTTGCTATTATCGGTGAGCCGACGGGTTTGCAGCCGGTGCGTGCCCATAAAGGACATCTTTCGAATGCGATCCGGATTGTTGGTCAATCCGGTCATTCGAGCGATCCAGCTCGGGGAGTGAATGCGATTGATTTAATGCATGAAGCGACCAGCCATTTGATCGCGCTGCGTAACACATTGCAGCAACATTACCACAATCCGGCATTTGCTGTTCCCTACCCTACGATGAATTTCGGCTATATTAACGGCGGCGATGCCGCTAACCGTATCTGTGCCTGCTGTGAATTGCATCTGGATATTCGCCCACTGCCAGGGATGACTCTTGAGCATCTCAATGAACTGTTGCAACAGGCGCTGGAGCCGGTGTGCCAACGTTGGCCAGGCCGTTTGACCATCGATGAGTTACATGCCCCGATCCCCGGTTATGAGTGCCCGACAGATCATCGCATGGTGGCAGTGATTGAGCAGTTGCTCGGTAAGCGTACTGAGGTGGTTAATTACTGTACTGAGGCGCCATTTGTTCAGCAGTTATGTCCAACGCTGGTGCTTGGACCTGGTTCAATTAATCAGGCTCATCAGCCCGATGAATATCTTGATACCGCGTTTATTGAACCTACCCGACAGTTGCTGCGGCAGTTGCTTGATCACTTCTGCCGCTGATTCTGTTGCTGACTACGCATCAGCCGTCACGGTTGTCACTCGAGGACAACCGTGTTGCTGACAATGCAATCATGCAGTTTGCAAAGCAACCTGATGGCAACATCACACTGTTTCAGCCAGTGCCATCCAGGTTTTTACTACCGTATCCGGGTTGAGTGATAGGCTATCAATCCCTTGATCCATGAGCCACTGCGCGAAGTCAGCATGATCTGAAGGCCCTTGCCCACAGATGCCGACATACTTGTCGTGGCGCTTGGCTGTCTGGATTGCCATTGCCAGCAGCGCTTTGACCGCTTCGTTACGTTCATCGAACAGTTCAGAGACTACGCCGGAGTCGCGATCTAAGCCTAATGTCAATTGTGTCATGTCATTAGAGCCTATCGAGAAGCCATCAAAGTGTTCCAGGAATTGATCGGCCAACAGGGCATTTGATGGGATTTCACACATCATGATCACTTTCAATCCGTTCTCACCGCGTTTCAGCCCTTGATGCTCCAGTTCGGCCACGACCGCTTGTGCTTGAGCAACGGTACGCACAAACGGCACCATCACTTCTACGTTGGTTAACCCCATCTGGTTGCGTACCCGTTTAACAGCGGCGCACTCCATGGCAAAACAGTCACGGAAGCTGTCTGCCACGTAGCGGCCTGCGCCACGGAAACCCAGCATCGGGTTCTCTTCGTGTGGTTCGTAACGTTCACCACCAACCAGATTGGCGTATTCGTTCGATTTAAAATCGGATAAGCGCACAATGACGCGTTTCGGCCAAAATGCCGCCCCTAGCGTGGCAATGCCCTCGGTGAGGCGGCTAACATAGAAATCTACCGGATCATCAAAACCTTGCATCATGGTTCTGATCTGTCGCTGTAGTTCAACTGGCTGTTGATTAAACTCAAGTAGCGCGCGTGGATGAACACCGATCATGCGATTAATAATGAACTCCAGGCGCGCCAGCCCTACCCCTTCATTCGGCAGTTGGGCAAAGTCAAAAGCACGATCTGGGTTACCCACATTCATCATGATCTTCAGCGGTAGTTTTGGCAGTTCGGTCACTTCCGAACTTTGCACGCTGAAATCAAGCTGGCCACGATAGACAAAACCGGTATCACCTTCCGCACAGGAGACGGTGACACTTTGTCCGTGCTGTAGCCGTTCGGTAGCATCACCACAACCCACCACGGCCGGAATACCCAGTTCGCGGGCAATGATCGCTGCATGGCAGGTTCTTCCGCCACGATTGGTGACAATTGCCGCCGCTTTTTTCATGATCGGTTCCCAGTCCGGATCCGTCATGTCGGTCACCAAGACATCTCCCGGCTGGATCCGATCCATCTCGCTGATGCTGTCGATCACTTTGACGGTGCCTGCACCAATCCGGTGCCCGATCGCACGCCCTTCAATCAGGACTTCACCACTGTTCTGCAACTGATAGCGTTCGATCACTTGTTCATTAGAACGTACCGTTTCTGGACGCGCCTGTACAATCATTAGCTTGCCAGTATGACCATCTTTCGCCCATTCAATGTCCATTGGGCGGCCATAATGTTTTTCAATCAACAGCGCCTGCTGTGCCAGCGCCTGTACTTCATCATCCGCCAGTGAGAAACGGTTGCGTTGCATTTCGGGTACTTCTTCAACACAAACCTGTTTGCCATGTTCTTGTGTTGTTCCATACACCATGCGCACTTTTTTCGAACCCAGGTTGCGACGTACAATCGCCGCTTTGCCTTTAAGCAGTGTGGGTTTGTGTACGTAGAATTCGTCTGGGTTGACCGCCCCCTGCACCACCATCTCGCCCAGTCCGTATGCTGAGGTGATAAACACCACCTGATCAAAACCTGATTCAGTGTCAATGGTGAACATCACGCCAGAAGCTGCCAGATCAGAACGTACCATGCGTTGCACCCCAGCAGAGAGGGCGACGTTACGGTGGTGGTATCCTTGGTGGACACGGTAGGAGATGGCGCGATCATTGAATAACGAAGCAAATACATGTTTGATCGCAACCATCACTGCTTCAATGCCCTGCACATTAAGGAAGGTTTCCTGCTGACCAGCAAAAGAGGCATCCGGCATATCTTCAGCCGTGGCCGATGAGCGCACTGCAAAAGAAGCCTGCTCGTCACCTTCAGAAAGTTGTTGATAGGCGAGTGTTATTTCTTGTTCAAACTCTGGATGGAATGGCGTATCAAGTACCCATTGGCGGATCTGTGCACCTGCTTTGGCAAGTTGAACCACATCATCAATATCCGTTTGATCCAGAAGTTGATAGATGCGCTGATCTACACCACTCTGTTCAAGAAAATCATTGAATGCTTGTGCTGTGGTAGCAAAACCATTTGGAACACTGACTCCCAAGTCCGAAAGATTGCTGATCATTTCACCGAGGGAGGCATTTTTGCCCCCCACCCGATCAACGTCATGCATACCAATCTGGTTGTACCAAAGCACATTACGCAAATTTGGGCTGTTGTTAGACATCGAGACAATCCTTATTGTTATCGCTCAGGTATTGGTGCGACTTCTGTTGGGAAATGGATTACGCCAAGAATCAGCGCCCAGCCAGATTAACATATTAAACAATAAACAATAGATAGATGAATCGATCAAGCTAATAAAGAAAAAACAGTGAGTTCAACGCAATGATTAGGATTTCTTTTCGGTTGGCGAGTGCTGTGCAACGCTCAACGCCAACCGAATATCGGTCATTTAATAAACAACTTGATGCCCGTAACTGGATAAAATGGTTTTGATGCGTTCCAGTAGCTCGGGTTTCGGCGGTTTTACCTGTTCCAGTTGGTAGGGTTCTCCCATTGTGGTCCACTTGTGTTTACCCAGTTCGTGGTAGGGCAATAGCTCAATTTTCTCAATGTTTGCCATCCGTTGAGTGAATTCACCTAGCAGATGCACTGAGTGATCGTCATCAGACCATCCGGGTACCACGACGTAGCGGATCCAGGTGCGTTGCTGACGTTTCGCCAAATAACGGGCAAACTCCAGTGTGCGCTGGTTGGAGACTCCGACCAGTTTCTGGTGAATTTCATCGTTCATCTGTTTCAGATCAAGCATCACGAGGTCGGTGCTGTCGAGTAACTCGTCGATCACTGGATCATAACGGCGCACAAATCCGTTGGTGTCCAAGCAGGTATTGATGCCCTGTTGCTGGCAGGCACGAAACCAGTCACGCACAAATTCTGCCTGTAGAATGGCTTCGCCACCAGACGCGGTAACACCGCCGCCAGAAGCGTTCATGAAGTGGCGGTAGGAGACGGTATCAGCCATTAACTCTTCCACCGTGACTTCTTTGCCTTCGTGCAGATCCCAGGTGTCGCGATTGTGGCAATAAAGGCAACGCATCAAGCAGCCTTGAAAAAAGACAATAAAACGGATCCCCGGGCCATCAACCGTGCCGCAGGATTCAAAAGAGTGGATTCGGCCTTTTAACGACATTACGTGCTGTTCTCCAATGATTGTCACCGATACCAGCATCATCTTTGTGTTAGCTGGGTTTCGAACAGAATATAGCAAAAAGGCCGGAAGATCCGGCCTTGCTGTTTTAGTGTGGGCCGGTTCTTCCGCCCACGTTGCAGCTATCTTACAGGGTTTGGGTAAATGTACGTGTGATCACGTCCTGCTGCTGCTCTTTAGTTAATGAGTTGAAGCGTACCGCGTAGCCGGAAACACGAATGGTCAACTGAGGATATTTCTCAGGGTGTTCCATTGCATCCATCAGCATTTCACGGTTCATCACGTTCACGTTCAAGTGCTGACCGCCTTCAATTGAGGCTTCATGGTGGAAGTAACCATCCATCAGCCCAGCTAAGTTGGTCTTACGCACTTCATCATCTTTGCCCAATGCATTTGGCACGATCGAGAAGGTGTAAGAGATGCCGTCTTTGGCATAGGCAAACGGCAGTTTCGCTACCGAAGTCAATGAAGCTACCGCACCTTTCTGATCACGACCGTGCATCGGGTTGGCACCTGGACCGAATGGCGCACCAGCACGGCGACCATCTGGTGTGTTACCCGTCTTCTTACCATACACCACGTTGGAGGTGATGGTCAGAACCGATTGGGTTGGTACCGCATTACGGTAGGTCTTCAGTTTCTGAATCTTCTTCATGAAACGTTCAACCAAATCACACGCGATATCATCAACACGTGCGTCATTGTTACCAAATTGCGGGTACTCACCCTCAATTTTGAAGTCAACAGCCAAGCCATCTTCATCTCGGATCGTTGATACTTTGGCGTACTTGATCGCCGAGAGTGAGTCTGCGGCAACAGAAAGCCCGGCGATACCACACGCCATCGTGCGGTAAACGTCACGATCGTGCAGTGCCATCAATGCAGCTTCATAACTGTATTTGTCGTGCATGTAGTGGATGATGTTCAACGAGGTGACATACTGCATTGCCAGCCAGTCCATGAAACGATCCATTCGCTCCATGACTTTGTCGAACTCCAGTACATCATCCATCATTGGCGCTTCTTTCGGGCCAACCTGCAACTTCAGTTTCTCATCAACACCACCGTTGATTGCGTATAGCATGGTTTTCGCCAAGTTGGCTCGCGCACCAAAGAATTGCATGTGTTTGCCAACAATCATTGGGCTGACGCAACAGGCAATGGCGTAGTCATCGTTGTCGAAGTCTGGGCGCATCAGATCATCGTTCTCATACTGCACTGATGAGGTGTCGATAGAGACTTTTGCCGCAAACTTCTTGAAGTTCATTGGCAGCTTTTCAGACCACAGAATGGTCATGTTCGGCTCTGGCGATGGCCCCATGGTGTAGAGGGTGTTCAAGAAACGGAAACTGTTTTTAGTCACTAAGGTACGACCATCAATGCCCATCCCTGCCAGCGATTCAGTTGCCCAAATCGGGTCGCCTGAGAACAACTCATCATACTCAGGAGTACGCAGGAAGCGCACCATGCGCAGCTTCATCACCAAGTGGTCAATCAGTTCCTGTGCCTGCAATTCCGTCAATTTACCCGCTTTGATATCGCGCTCAATGTAGACATCAAGGAAGGTCGATACACGACCAAACGACATGGCTGCGCCGTTTTGTGATTTCACTGCTGCCAGATAAGCGAAGTAGGTCCACTGTACCGCTTCTTGAGCAGTTGTTGCAGGTGCCGAAATATCATAACCATATTTGGCAGCCATCTGTTTCATCTGCGCCAATGCACGATGCTGTTCGGCAATCTCTTCACGCAGTTGGATGGTCAGTTGCAGATCTTCACCGTTTTCCAGCTTACCCTGTAACGATTTGAATTGTTTTACCTTGTCTGCCATCAGGAAGTCGATGCCATACAGAGCAACACGACGATAGTCACCGATGATACGACCACGACCATAGGCATCCGGCAAACCGGTTAATACCCCTGATTTACGGCAGTTGAGGATGTCTGTGGTGTAAACATCGAACACTCCCTGATTGTGTGTTTTGCGGTAATCGGTGAAGATCTTCTTCACATGTGGATCCAGCTCACGACCATAAACCGAACATGAACCTTCCACCATTT
This sequence comes from Serratia microhaemolytica, assembly GCF_004011885.1. Taxonomy (GTDB): domain Bacteria; phylum Pseudomonadota; class Gammaproteobacteria; order Enterobacterales; family Enterobacteriaceae; genus Serratia_G; species Serratia_G microhaemolytica. Next base: position 50,606 of record NZ_SBEF01000001.1, read on the forward strand.
TGATACCACCGAATGGGATCAGGGCGCGCTTGAGTGGTGCTTCCGTCTGCAAACCAACAATTTTTTCCAGCGATTTGTTGATATAGCCAGCATCATGAGACGTGATGGTAGAGACCACGCTGGTGTCAAAATCGACAGGAGCGTGAGTACGGTTCTCCACTTTGATCCCTTCCATTACCTTCTGCCACAGGGTGGTAGTTGCGTCAGTAGCACCAGCCAGGAAGGACTCATCACCCTCATAAGGTGTGTAGTTTTTCTGAATAAAATCACGCACGTTGACTTCTTGTTGCCAGTCGCCGGTGTTGAAACCTTGCCAAGCGGCTGCTACTTTTTCGTTGAGTTCGGTCATTGTACACCTACCTTTTAAGATGGATTTTTCGTCAATCCGGCAAGATGCCGGCCAACAGATTTAGTGTTTCTGTTCACCACCACGCAGATAAATTACCCAGTGGGTCAAACCAACCAGTACCGCCCCACCAATAATGTTACCGATGGTGACCGGGATCAGGTTATCGACAATAAAATGACTCACGGTTAGGTCAGCAAACTGCTCCGGTGTCGCTCCCACGGCGTGCCAAAATTCCGGTGCAGCAAAATGTTTAACTACGATGCCCAAAGGGATCATAAACATGTTGGCGATACTGTGCTCAAAACCACAAGCAACAAACATAGCGACCGGCAAGATCATCACAACCAGTTTATCTGTCAAACTACGGCCTGAATAACTCATCCATACCGCCAAGCAGACCATGAGATTCGCTAAAATACCCAAGCAAACAGCTTCGATAAATGTATGATGCAATTTATGTGCCGTTGTCTGTAATACATTCAAGCCCCAGAGGCCGTTAGCCACCATATACTGGCCTGATAACCAGATAAGAACGACAAAAAACAGCGCACCAAGTAGATTACCAACGTAAACATTCAGCCAGTTAGCCGCTAGCTGTTTCCAGGTGATGCGACCACTGCCTTTTGCAACGACTGTAAGTACCGTTGAGGTAAACAGATCAGCACCACAGACGACGACAAGCATTAACCCCATTGAGAAGCAGATACCCCCGACTAACTTGGCAAACCCAAATGGCACATCCGCAGTACCGGTAGTGGCTGTGATATAGAAAACAAAGGCGATAGAGATGAATACGCCAGCAGCAATCGCTAAATAAAAAGTTTTTAGTGGATGTTTGGTTGCTTTGTAGACACCTGCGTCTTCGGCAACTTTAGCCATGGCTGCAGGTAACAGCATATCGAAGGGATTATCAGCTCTCACGCTAGCTCTCGCTATTAAGGATTAAAATAATGCATTGAGATACTAACAAAGGAGTATGGCACCAAAATTGACCTAGATCATGATCCACGGCGGTAAAGCGCTATACAACCCTGTAATTAGCCGCATATTTTCAATTAAAATTCTGATATTAATCAGAAAAATATTTTTTAATGTTTGCAAAATTTTTTGAAGAAGAACCATCGATGATAATTAAGCTAAAAAATAACCAATTAAAAGTCTAACTTTAATAGATTAAAGTTATCAAAATTAATAAATTGATAAAGACAAACCCGTTCAATCCTATTCTCCGTTTCTCAGCCCGTGTCTCTGGCTACGACAGATTGCAACAGTGTGGATGGATGCGCCTAAGCTAACAACATGACTCAATGTTTTTCAGAGATACCTCTCTCACCCAGACATAGCATCGCGCTGTGTTCCAATATCAGTGGATGTTTAAATTATCACGCTATTATCTAGCACGTGCCATTTGCTGCGGTATCCGCTTGGCACATGCAGCGACAATCGCGGCCTCTAGACTTCTCTAACCATATAATTTCCAGTTTGAACTGGAAATTAATCCGCTACACAGGAAATGCTTTAAAGGTTAGTGTAAGGGGATAGGAATTTTATCTAGGCTCTGTGGCCAGGCTGTGGTGATGAGCTAAAATCTGACTTTTCGGCGGGTCGCGGGTGTTATAGTTAGCGATGCTTGGCTGAATTGCTGTTTGGATGTTATGCCGACACGAACATGAAAAATTTTCAAGCAGCCGAGCCAAGAATAGCGCGCTATAACAGTGCCACTGCTGTAACCGCGTAATCTTGTAGTGGCGTTAAGACCCGATGTTAGTGACTGCTGTTAACGGTAGCTTTTAGTTTTTACTGTTAGAGGTTAAATAAGATGCATGGTGCCACTTCCCGTTGATTGTGGTGTCCGCCTTGAACATGTTGCTGGCATGACCTACCTAATCGAATGCTATATCCTTATTTAACGGTAATCATGAGGGCTTGTTTGATATTCAGGATAGGCTTTTAACATGAAGCGTTGGTTTTGAATGCTGCACACGGAAAAATGTGCAGGAGAAATTAAAAAACGGCTTTATAAAATCGCTTCATAAACGAATTACTAATGGCGGGCAATATTCGATTTTGTCCTGTGCCTCAAAACTTAATTCATATATCCCATCTGCAGAAATGATATTTTTCTGGTGATTAATCCATGAAGCAGTTATAGTGCTCATCAAGATAGAAAAAGCCAGTGTTAACACCAACATAAACGATAGTTCAATTATTGACAGTAACTATTCAAGTAACAATTAACATGACAAACTGAATGAAATATAAACAAACATCAGTGACTGTCTACTGTGCTTGAAACGATTTTTAACCTGTTAGAGTGAAACATTCTAATGCTTTTAGGTTAACGATGACTATTAACGAGATAAAAACCTGTCTCTTTTTCACCAGTGAATCGGTACCTTAATTGCGCTTGTATTGACACAGCGACTCTGTTCAACAAGATTACCTGATGCTTTAAGCTGTTATATTGGTTGTTCCATTTTGTTTGATTAGTCGAAAAACGTAACGATAACAAAACCGAAACTTTGCCATTGGCGTCTCTGTATACAGAATAACGATCCGCTCGCTAATCGGTGTTTATTATCTCAGTAGTCTGTTGATTATGTGTTTTAATCTTGTTAGTTGGTTTTTTGTTGTAGCTAATCAGTCAGCATTTTAATTTTTAGCAAAATAAAAACTTATAAAAAAAGTATTTTTCACCAAAGTATGGGGTTGTGCAGGCATCCAGAACAGAAAAAGCCTGTTTTTTAATCAAACGATTGACTGCTCTGCGGCTATAAGATTAACAGCCGACACCAAAGTTGCTTTTCTAATCTGTTAACACAAGTAAAGAGAAAGAGAAACAACGCGGTCAGGACAATATTTATCGGTTAAATGTGGTTTGTGCATTTAACCGGCAGTGAGATAAAGAGTTGTGCCACTGCTCCATTCAAGTGTGAGTTATTGGCAATGCCCGTTTGAACACCAAAAGTACAAATTAGAATTTAAGTCTGTTGAGTTAGCGGCTAGCAGAGATTTACACCGCACATGCTGTCACTGCCCAAGCCAGGTTTTACTATTACAGTGATGAGGGATGAAACCGTTCAATGATGGCGAGGTTATCTATAATAGCTAAGATTAACTAACATTAGACCAAACCAATACGATGACAATTGCGTCATTATGGTTGCACGATTGTTTACCCATTGTTGATTACTATGTTCTAGCTAGCTAGTGAGATGTTATGAGAATGATGGCTATGGTTAGCATTCTATGCTGACGATAACTTGGATTCTCAAAAAGAGAAAATGAGAGGTAATCACGGTCAGGATGAGAATTTAAACCTCAAGTTGATAGATTAAAAGCCTAACCCAGTCATTGGCATGGCTGATTTGGATAGCGGCAGTTTATCGCAGTTGGATTGTACTTCGGTATCGATTGTACCCCGATGTATGAAGATTGCAGATATCACTCGAGATCCCAATCGCGCCACGGGAAAAAGGGCTAAGTACATAACTGCAGTTGAGCGCTGTGACTACAACACAGTGACGGCAATGTTAGGGTGATTGTTCTGTTAACAATCAAAAGCTGGCCAGCTCTGGGCGCGACTCAATCAGTCCAGATGGTTTGGTACAAGGAACCACCAAGGGGAGAACATGACAAAAGCGTTTAATTTACTTGATGAACCGTGGTTATCTGTAAAGATGCTCAACGGTGCGCACAAAGAGTTAGGCTTGCTGGCACTCTTTCAGCAAGCAGATAAAATCGCCTTTTTGACCGAAACCGCACCACCAGCACTGATTGCCCAGTATCGCCTGTTATTAGCTATCACCCACCGCGCACTATGTACTGCCCTACCCGACTGGCAACCAAACCGATCGCTGTGGTTCAAACAGGGATTACCAAGTAGTCTAATTATTCAATACCTTGAACAGTGGCGAGAACGCTTTTGGCTGTTTCATCCTGAACACCCCTTTATGCAGGTTGCCGCTTTGGCCTCTGCACCAGAAACCGCAGATAAACGAAAACCCTGGACACAGATCGACCTTGCCTGTGCCAGCGGTAACGCACCGGTAGTTTTTAGTCATTCACTTGATGCAGTACCGAGTCGCATCACGCCAGCCGCAGCAATACGTCACTTGTTGGGTTTTTTACAAAGCACACCCGGAGGACTAGTCAAAACCTTTCGTGATGCCGACAAAGCCGGGCCGTTAGCCAATACCGCTGCCATACTTCCTTTAGGGAATACGCTGACTCAGACGCTGTTGTTAGCGCTACATGCTCCTTCTGGTGCAAGCGCAGATCTACCCTGTTGGGAACGTCCGGCATTGACCATTCAAGAATTGCGAGGCGCACCCACTCCGGCTAGTGGCCCAAATGATCGCTATACCCGTCAGACTCGTGCCGTGCTGCTACTGCGTGAAGTCTGTGGTGACATCTGCTACCTGCGCTTTGCTGCTGGCCTGGGACTGGAAGACGATCCCACAACAGTTGATCCAATGGCTTGCTATCGCGCCGGTATCAACGGCCAGGTGCGTTTGACCTTTGTCGAAGGCAGATCTCTATGGCGTGACCTACCGGCGCTATTACCTGATGATGGCAGTCACAAATCGGCTCCAGCGCCGATCTTAATTGAGGCTTGTCAATTGGCTCGGGTGTTAGCGATCCCTGTGCTGCCCCTGCTGATTGCCGGCTTGGCTTGTGAACAGGCTAAACTTTTACGTTGGCGCAGCGAAGTGTTATCGCTGCCACTGGTGCTATTTGAACAACCTACACTCACCACGCTGGTGTGTGAACTGCTTGAAAAAGCAGAAATGCTTTTTACTGAACTGAAACAAGCTGGCATCCAATTGATCGCCGGGATACTGCCTGACAGCCAGAAAAAAGATACCCGTAATCGTGCGCGCATCCTGTTTGATGTTAGCCCTGCTGCCAGAGTTTATTTCTGTCAACTTGAACCGGCGCTAATGGTGCTACTGGGAGAAATCGAGAAACAACCTCAACAAGCCAGCCAGCAATGGATGCAATCATTGAAGTTAGCCGCATTAAAAGCCTGGGAAGTACTACTTGCCTACCAAGGAGGAGGAAGTCGATTGTGGCGTTCCAACGCCAAAGCTGAACCGCGTTTACAGTTAGCCATTAACCAGTATATGGCAGTTGCCACTGATGGTAATGGATTAATATAAAAAATAATGAGTTATATAAAGCACAGCCGCTGGCGTACGAATTTCTGTCATGTTAGCGAGCTATCTGGCAAGGCAAACGAATAATGACTCGTTCAAGGAGAAATCATGCCTTTGTTTATTGAATTGCATCTTATTCAAAATTTCGCTCCTTCTAATCTCAATCGGGATGATACTGGGGCACCTAAGGATGCGCTATTCGGCGGGCAGCGCCGAGCGCGGGTAAGCAGCCAATGCTTTAAGCGCGCCATGCGACTCTATAGTCGCCAGCATCAACTGATCCCGGAAGAATATTGTGCTCTACGGACTAAAAAGCTACAGGCACTGCTGCTAGAACGCTTAGTCGGCCGAGAGACACAAGAGGCTGCGCGTAAAATTGAAGTCGCACTCGCCGCTGCCGGGCTTAAATTGAAAGAAGAAGGAAAGACCGAATATCTGCTTTTTCTTGGCGAACGCGAAGTCGCCGGATTCGCCAACCTGATTAATGATCATTGGGATCAACTACAGTTCTCTGCACTGAGTGAAAAAAAGAGCAAAAAAGAGAGTAAGGCTGCCGTTGCACCGGAATTGGCCAAACAGGCAAAGCGGATCCTTGATGGTGGCAAAGCCGTTGATGTTGCTCTGTATGGACGAATGCTTGCAGATCTACCGCAAGTCAACCAGGACGCCGCCTGCCAGGTCGCTCATGCCATCAGCACTCATCGTGTTGAGCGGGATTTCGATTACTTCACTGCGATCGATGATGTCAGCCACCCTGGTGAAATCGGAGCTGGAATGTTAGGACAGATCGAGTTTACTTCTGCTACCTTCTACCGTTATGCCGTGTTGGATCTAGCAAAACTATTACACAACCTACAAAACGATCAGGAGTTGACGTTATTGTCTGTTGATGCACTGATCCAGGCAATGGTACGTGCCATTCCGAGTGGTAAACAGAACAGTTTTGCAGCACACAACTTGCCAGAATTTATTGGCCTCAGTTTACGCAGCAGCCCACTCAATTTAGCCAATGCATTCGAACGTCCAGTCCAGCCTAATTCCAGTCAGAGCTTAACCGCTTTATCAGTAACCGCTCTGAGCCAATACGAAAGCAAACTGGCCCCCATTTATGGCCATGCCAGTGATCGCTGGGCACATATTGATTTAACTGGTCAATGGCAACAGCCAAACAGTGACTCACATACTTCAATAGCTGAACTCACCCAATGGGTGAAGGAAGCTATCGTTAGTCAATGGAGAAAGTAATATGCCAACTCTGCTACTGCGTTTACAAGGAGCAATGCAATCTTGGGGTACGCCTAGCCGCTTTGATGAGCGTGAAACAGAAACTGAACCCTCTAAATCAGGGGTCATTGGCCTAGTGTGTGCTGCATTAGGCCGAGATCGCAGTGAAGAGATTGATGATCTGGCAATGTTGTCGATGGGTGTTCGGGTTGATCGGGAAGGGATCTGTTTACGTGACTATCAGACGGCAACCGGCGTGTTGACTGCCGCCGGTAAAGTCGAACTGGGGCGCACCGTGGTCAGCCCACGTTATTATCTGGCAGATGCTGTTTTTCTGGTCGGGCTAGCGGGGGAAGATCGGCAATTACTGCAACAAATCCACCACGCACTGCGCGCACCACACTGGCCACTCTTTTTGGGGCGCAAAGCGTGCGTCCCGTCGCCGCCAGTCTATCTACCTGATGGGCTGTGTGATAGTGATCTAGAGACCGCGCTGCGCCACTACCCCGCGCTAGTGACTCAAGCTACCGACCAACCTCGTCGCATCTTACTGGAAGCTTCTCAGGGGGCTCTACGCTATGACCAACCTATCGCCCCTTTTATTGAGCGTCGGTTTGGCTCACGCTTTGTCACTACCTTGCCTTGGCAACCACAGGGGGAAGCATGTTCTTAACTAAATTAATGCTGAATCCGCATAGCCGCGAAGTGCAACGCGATCTGGCCAACCCTTACGAGTTGCATCGAACACTGGTACGTGCCTTTGTTGCCGATGCCAAAGCAGCACCAAGACGTTTTTTGTGGCGCCTAGAATCTAATCATAGCTGGCAACAGCCTATATTATTGGTGCAATCTGCGTTCCAGGCTAATTGGGCACCCATTATTCAGTTGTCGCACTATTTGGATGCGGAGATCCAGGAAAAAACCGTCGAACCAGAACGCTGGTTAATTACCGACCATACTTTCCGTTTTCGCCTACAGGCAAATCCAACGGTCAGTCGTCATGGTAAACGCTGGGGATTAATGAAAGAGGAGGAACAACTGGGCTGGTTAGCTCGACAGGGTGAACGTAATGGCTTTTTAGCAATGCAAACCCAATGTAGTGGCATGGTCATGTTACAAGCGCGTAAAGGGCAGAATAAATTGAGCGTATTAAGTGTCACCTTTGATGGTTATTTACGCGTTGTCGATCCCGAACTATTGTGTGCAGCAATGTCCGCTGGTATTGGCCCGGCCAAATCTCTCGGCTGTGGCTTACTCACACTCGGCAGAGGCTAATGCTAATTACGTAATTTGTTGACAAAATAAAATTATCTTTGTATCTTTTTTGCTCTAAAAATGTTCTTAATTTTAAGACTCTTTGTTGCTCGTGTGTTGATATCACACAGATATATTTATCATCTGCCAGTGTACTCATTAAGTTCGGACACTGACATCTCGGAATTTTCAGCCTACGGCTGTTTCCCTGCCTGAGCAGGGATGAACCAAGGTTGTGGTCGATAGAACCATCGATGGGCATTACCTCCCCGCAGTTGCGGGGATGAATCAAGTTTCCCTCACAGTAGCCTACGTCAAAACATAGGCAGTGCTCGCTGCCGCACGGCACTGGCGACAGCTAGCTGCCCGATTACAGATAAATAAACATGGCTCTATGCACCAACTGTCGTGTTGTGTTGCTGTTCTTCTCACCCGTTATGTCGAAAAAATGGGCGGTTTAGCTGGTGTTCACTCGGATTAATATATTGTCTTAGCTACGATAATGCTGCAACTCAGCCAGAACAGAGTGTTGCGCTCAGCTATCCGGATAAAAAAATTTATGCAAACTACCAATCTATTTTCAATATTGGTCTAACATTTACAGGGTGTCGTGAGGTTTCTTCTGGAGTAAATAGCGTTACTCAACGTAAGAAGATGTAGAACGTGCAGAGTATAGAAATATCAATGCTTATTTTTCCATCATTACAGCTTGAATCGCAACAATTGAGTTGCTATTCCCCGTTGTTGCGGGGATGAACCTGAAAATTGCGTAGCAATGAAATTGACACTATCTGTTCCCCGCATTGGCGGGGATGAAAAAATTGCTGACAAAAACCAGAGGATATACCACGCGCGATATCAAAAAATCGGTGACTGATCGACAACAAATGTTAATAGCGATTGTTACTTATCTCAACAGAGGTAACTCATCTTTGCTCGCTTGAGATAATTATCACACTTGATGACGAATATATTGCAAACACTGCCAATCAATTCACCCTGTTTAAGCAAATGTGATAGTCAAATATACTCAACCGCATTCATCTGGCCGCTATCACTATTCGTTTTATAACTATTCTTTTTTGTCACGCGATTGACGAACAATAAATCAACTAGTTTGCACACATGTTATTAGCCGCAGGACGCATAAAAGCTAACGCCTGCTCCACTGTCGCCACACTAGCCCCTGGTTTGTGAGCATGTTCACTCAAATGACGACGCCACTGCCGAGCACCCGGTATCCCCTGAAACAACCCAAGAATATGACGCGTTATGTGGCTAAGATAGGTTCCTTTTGCCAACTCTCGTTCAATATAGGGGTAGAGCGCCTCAACAACCGCAATATTGTCGATTATCGGCTGATTAGCGGAAAAAATCCTGTTATCCACTTGTGCTAATAGACTGGGATTCTGATATGCCTCACGGCCAACCATCACGCCATCAACATACTGCAGGTGCTGTTCTGCCTCTGCCAATGTTTTGATGCCGCCATTGATCGCAATCGTCAAAGTGGGGAAATCACGCTTAAGTTGATAAACACGCGGATAATCTAATGGGGGAATTTCACGGTTCTCTTTTGGACTTAATCCTGAAAGCCAAGCTTTACGAGCGTGGATAGTGAACATATCACACCCACCATGCTCAGCCACCGTGGCAACAAAATCGCACAAAAAAGCGTAGCTATCCTGATGATCAATGCCAATACGGGTTTTGACTGTTACCGGAATACTCACTGCATCTCGCATCGCTTTGACACAATCCGCCACCAGCCTTGCCTGCCCCATCAGGCAGGCTCCAAACAGGCCATTTTGTACACGATCTGAAGGGCAACCAACATTGAGATTGATCTCGTCATAACCGCGTTGCTCGGCCAATTTGGCACAATACGCCAGTGCGCTAGGATCACTGCCACCCAATTGCAGTGCAACAGGATGCTCTTCCTCGTTGTAAGCTAAATAATCACCTTTGCCATGAATAATCGCACCGGTAGTGACCATCTCACTATAAAGAAGCGCTTGTTTGCTTAACAAACGGTGGAAGTAACGACAGTGGCGATCACTCCAATCCAACATCGGTGCCACGCTGAAGCGGTGGGCATGGTAACGAGATGTTATTTCTCTCTTTTCGATAGATTTCTTTTGAGCGATCGGGGGGATATTCTCGTGCATTTTGGGTCGTTTGCCGTATTTTTACTTTATCAGGACACCATACAGCACCCCTGATTCATGGGGTGCTGGGCAAAGGTAACGAAAAAACGGCTCACTATAGCATAGAAACAGGCCAACACGCAGGCAGAACCTCGTATCGCTGCTGTAGTGTGGGAGAAAACCATGTAAGACTGAGGCATCGATTAGTGGCCTCATAGGCTTAAGTGAAAATAATTTATTGTTTTTTTTGAAAATTACACCAAGAACAAGAGAGAAATAACAGTCTTGCCTTCCAGATCATGTATTCTATCGGCGTAAAAAAACCCGTCGGAACGGGTTTAGTCATTTGATCAGAGTTTCTCGACTATGTGGATAGGTAAAAATAGTCTTAACTATCGACTTTATTTGTGTTTTTCTTCGGATTCACTTGTCTGTGTTTGCCGCCGCCTACCGAAATGAAAAACACTGACTAATGCCACCAGCGTTGTCCCCAAAACAGTGGTGGCAGGCCAATAAGCTCCACTCGCTACCATTGCCAGTGAGACGCCGGACAACACAAGAACACACGCGAAGGCGAGTATTTGTCCCCGTTTATCCTTTGATATCGCACCTTCGAGAGCCCGCCGAGTCATCTCATGCCGGTGGTTTTGTTCGCTTTTTGCCATGCCAACAATTTCTTTAGCCAGCCCGGGCGTTACTCTCTCATACCTTGCAAGTTCCTCAGCGTCGGGGAGTGGGCCTGTCCTCATTCTGGAGACCTTCATCATTACTCCCACACCATCAGGCGATTCGGTAATTCTTTCTATTAATTCAGGATCACTACTTGCGTCTTGCATCAATAACGCAGCTGTTCCATCAACAGCTTCGTGGACTGCTTCAGTCCGAGTAACTGGTGCCTGCTTTGATGGTCTTTGTTTAGTTTTGGCAACCGTGTCGTGTTTTCTTCGACTCATAGGTCTTCATCGATTCCCTGAGATAATCCCCAACAACCTTCCAGTCCCCGCCAACCATCTGATAATCAGACGATAATTTTCGGAACTCCTCATATTCACCAGCAGGTTGTAGATCAAGAATTGAACCGATAGACCGCAATATCCGCTTAGTGGCGTTCTTCATCTGGAACTCCTCCGTTTTGTTTTGCGCTTTCAACAGCACCCTACAGCGCCATGAGCATCACTCCTCAGGGAGTGTATAATCAAATTCGCTTATGATCAAACCAGCCTATTGTCACAAAGCTGACACGCCTCGATGCATCATGCATTATCGTCACTGATTACGCAGCAACGACCAATCTCATCAATCCATTTTTCCTGCCAGCAAAAATCTTGCTGGTTTAACAAGCGCTAAAAACATCGCGTTTTACCGCATGTTGATGCCTCTCTGAACAACTTACGACAATGCAATGAACTGCTGACGCAGTTGGTGGATCTCATCGCGCAGTGCCGCCGCCTGTTCAAACTCCAAATCCTGGGCGTGTGCATACATTTTCGCTTCCAGTTGCTGAATTTTTTGCTCCAACGCTTGTGCAGTTAGTGGCTGATAACTGGGTGAATGCTCCGCCGCTACCCGACCACGCGTTTTTGCTTTGTTGCTATTAACCGGCTGACCGAGTTGCAAAATGTCATTGATTTTTTTATTCAATCCTTTGGGGACAATATTATGGGTCTGGTTGTAGTTCTGCTGTTTGATCCGACGGCGCTCTGTTTCACCGATCGCCTTCGCCATAGATTCGGTGATCTTGTCGCCATAGAGGATCGCTTTGCCATCGAGATTACGCGCAGCACGACCAATGGTCTGAATCAATGAGCGCTCTGAACGCAGAAAACCCTCTTTATCGGCATCCAAAATAGCAACCAGCGATACCTCCGGCATATCCAACCCTTCACGCAGCAGGTTGATCCCGACCAGTACATCAAACTCACCCAGCCGCAAATCACGAATAATTTCCACCCGCTCCACGGTATCGATATCCGAATGTAGATAACGTACCCGTGTGCCGTGCTCTTCCAGATATTCAGTTAAATCTTCCGCCATTCGTTTGGTTAATGTGGTGACTAATACGCGCTGATCTTTTGCACTGCGTTGGCGAATTTCACTGAGTAGATCATCAACCTGTGTTGATACAGGCCGTACTTCCACCAGTGGATCCAACAATCCGGTGGGGCGCACCACCTGATCAATCACCTCTCCACCGGACTTTTCCAACTCATACTTACCGGGGGTCGCAGAAACATAGATGGTCTGCGGTGCGAGTGCTTCAAATTCCTCGAAACGCATTGGCCGGTTATCCAGTGCAGACGGCAGACGAAACCCATACTCGACCAGTGTCTCTTTGCGTGATCGGTCGCCTTTATACATTCCGCCGATTTGTGGAATGGTAACATGCGACTCATCCACCACCAGTAATCCATCGGCGGGCAGGTAGTCGAACAGTGTTGGTGGCGGTTCCCCTTCCTCTCGACCAGAGAGATAGCGTGAATAGTTTTCAATGCCGGAACAGTAGCCCAACTCATTCATCATCTCCAGATCGAACTGGGTACGCTGTGCTAGCCGCTGCTCTTCGACCAGTTTGTGGTTGGCCAGCAGCACTTGCCGCCGTTGTGCCAACTCCAGTTTAATCGCTTCCATCGCTTCAACGATGCGATCTCGCGGTGTGACGTAGTGTGTTTTCGGGTAAATGGTAAATCGCTGCACGGTCTGGATCATCTGCCCGGTCAGCGGATCGAACAGCGATAGACGCTCGACCTCCTCATCGAACAACTCTACCCGCAGTGCCAATTCATCCGACTCTGCCGGAAAGATATCTATCACTTCACCACGCACCCGGAAAGTTGCGCGTTGAAATACCTGGTCGTTACGGGTGTATTGCAGCTCCGCCAAACGACGCAGAATAGCCCGCTGGTCGATCAACATCCCCTGCGTTAAATGCAGCATCATCTTTAAATAGAGATCGGGATCTCCGAGACCATAAATGGCGGATACCGAGGCGACAACCACCACGTCACGCCGTTCTAGCAGCGCTTTGGTGGCAGAGAGCCGCATCTGTTCGATATGCTCATTGACCGACGCATCCTTCTCAATAAAGGTATCCGAGCTGGGTACATAGGCTTCTGGCTGATAGTAGTCGTAATAGGAGACAAAATACTCAACGGCATTTTCTGGGAAGAAGGCTTTCATTTCACCATAGAGCTGGGCTGCCAGGGTCTTGTTCGGTGCCAACACCATTGTTGGGCGATTGAGATCAGCTATCACATTGGCGATGGTGAAGGTTTTACCAGAGCCTGTTACACCGAGCAGCGTCTGGTGCGCTAATCCATTCTCCAGTCCAGCCTTCAATTTATCAATGGCTTGAGGTTGGTCACCTGCCGGTTTGAACTCTGCATGTAGCTTAAAGTGTTTGCCCATTACCGTTTTTCCTCCCGATTTGTGACCAGGCAGTAACAAAAATATGTATCTGCGCAGTGATTGTAACAATAAGTCTATTGAAACTTGCAGTCTGTGAGAACCCGATAGCGCGAGCAAACACTGCCATCATGATACTGGATATAAAACCAGCAAAACAAGAGTGATGCCAAAAACAGTTTAATGACTCAACAAGCTATAGCAGGTGATCAAAGTGATATCCAGTGCCTCTGGCGCGTAAATTGCCACGCACTCCTTTGACTCAACACCTCACTCAACGCTGCTGAGCAGGCAGAGCGATAGCGATTTAGCAACTAGCGATAAGTTGAGTCGCGGCGGCAATAATGTCGTTATCTCAAATAATAGCTATCACATCAGCAGGATAATTCTGCTCGTGCCAAACAGCCTAAATGTTATCCCCAAGCTAAACCGGCCACGCACTACTAGCTGGAAAATAACTGCTTATACGCTGCTTGATCCTGATGGCTTGATTTTATTTAATCAACTGATAAATAACAAAATCAAAAAAAGATGAGAATACAGGCAACAAAGGCAAAACCCGCCTAGGATCGCTGTTTAACAGACTTTTCTAGGGATAATGCACAAGGTTATCCACAAGAATAGTGGATAACTCACACTACCCCGCGACGGACGGGAGTTACATCAGTAGTGCGATCACTGTGCCATCCCCTGGCAATGCGTTGATTAATATTTTTTTACAAAAAAACACCTTTTTTACCGCCAGCTAAACTAACGGCTGGTTTAACTAGCCAACAAAATACATATAATTGAATTACAATTATTTTTTGTTAGGTGCACTCAATATATCAGCCGGGATAAGTCCAAATAGTGCGCCAATCGCTGTTGTTCAACAGCGGCTAAATGAGGAAACGTACCTAAAAGTGGTGCAGGCAAGCGCTGACACAATGCTGCCAGATACTGTTGATGACGTCCCCCCGGTGCCATCACTGTGTTGGCAACCCATCCAGCCAATCGCAATCCCGCTTGCCTGATGGCTAATGCAGTCAGCATGGCGTGATTAATACAACCTAACTTGACCCCTACCACCAAGATCACTGCAAGTTGCTCTTGCTGCACCCAATCAGCTAACGTCTGTTGTGCAGAGAGTGGCGTAAACCATCCTCCCGCCCCCTCGATCACCAGCCAATCCGCCTGCTGCTCAAGTTGACGTAAACCAGCGCTGAGATCAGCGAGTGCGATTGGCCGCCGCTCAATGGCACTGGCGATATGGGGTGCTGTTGCTTCAACAAAGCGGTAGGGGTTTACTTGTTGATAGTCAAGCGGCACACTGCTGTGCCGCTGTAATGCTAAGGCATCGCTATTACGCCATCCCTGCGGCGTCATGTGACAACCAGAGGCAACCGGTTTATAACCGGCACAGCGCCAACCCTGCTCAGCAGCGGCTTGCAATAACGCACAACTGACGACCGTTTTCCCAACTTCAGTATCGGTGCCAGTGACAAAATATTTAATCACGCTGAATAACTCCATAGACTAAGTGGTAGCTGAGCGGAAGCTGGCGATCGCACTTGGGATAGGCTGCCTGCAAAGCAAGTAGCCGTTGGCGCGAAAGTAGGCCTCTGTGACGTCCTTGCTGCAAATGTGTCGCGCCAATCGCTTTTAATCCGTGCATCAATGTCAGTACATTCGGATAATTCAACGTGTTCCAACTCACTTCCAGGTGATGTTTATAGCGTTGACAGGCTGTGCGGATCTCTGACAATGGCAGAAATTGATTGATATGTGACGTTCCATCCACTCGCTGCCAGGCTTCAGCCAACTGGTGCAATGAACCTTCAGCCAAGGTCGAAAACAAGATCAGCCCACCCGGCCGGGTAATGCGCAATAGCTCCGCTAGCACTTGTGGTAAACTGTGGCACCACTGCACTACTAAATTACTGAAACAGATATCAATCACCTCTGCTGACAACGGCAGATGCTCAAGATCTGCCTGTAGGTAGTGGTTCGCTGCCTGCTGTTGGCGTGCATAAGCCAACATACCAGGCGCCAGATCCAACGCGATCACCTGTTTACCCAACGCACGCCAACGGCGGCTAAAATAACCGGTGCCACATCCTGCATCCAGCACCGATAAACCTGTATGCGCACTCCCGAATGCCAGTAGCCGTTCCCCCACCTCACGTTGCAATTGTGCTGCGCTGTCATAGTGGCTTGCCGCACGGCTAAATGCCTGTGCAACCGACTGTTTATTTGAATAATTATCGCGTCGCGACATCAAGCACCTCCAGCAGACGTTCAATATCCTGCGCCTGATGTGTCGCACTGAGCGTCAGACGTAGGCGAGCGCTACCAAGCGGCACGGTAGGCGGGCGGATCGCCGTTGCCCATATCCCATGTGTGCGTAGGCATTCAGCCAATTGCAGCGCTTGCTGATTGTCACCTACCAGCAGCGGCTGAATGGCACTCTCTGAATCCGCCAGCGGCAATGCAAGTTGTGCGGCGCCAGTGCGAAATTGTCGAATATGGCTTTGTAACTGCTGGCGCAAGTGATCGCCCTGCTGGATACAGTGCAGTGCTGCCTGTACCGCACAGGCTTGTGCCGGTGGCATTGCAGTGCTGTAGATTAAATGACGGGCAAATTGCAGCAGATATTCCGCTAAAAAATCAGAGCACAGCACTGCCGCACCACTGACTCCAAAAGCTTTACCAAAGGTGATCACCAAGATCTCTGGTTTAACATTTTGTTGCCAGCAACTGCCACGGCCTCGATCGCCATAACTGCCAATACCATGTGCATCATCCACCAGCAACCAGGCCGCGTGTTGCTGTGCCAGTGCCTGAAGCTCCACCAACGGTGCGGTGTCGCCATCCATGCTGAATACCCCTTCAGTGATCACCAGTTGCTGGCCGAGACATTTTTTTTGCAGCAGTGCGGCTAATTTTTCCGGTCGATTATGCTGAAAACGGCGTAACTGTGCGGGGCTTAAATGTGCCGCTTCCTGCAGTGATGCATGGCTTAATCTATCGGCTAATATCGCATCGCCGTTGCGCATTAATGCCGCTAATACCGCCTGATTGGCGGCATAGCCGGAAATAAACAGTAACGCACGCGGGTAACCAAGCCAATCGGCCAGTTGCTGTTCTAACTGCTGGTGCGCAGCAGAAAAACCACTGACATGGGCAGAACCGCCGCTACCGACACCATAACGCTCTGCCCCTCGTTGCCACGCAGCAATCACCGCTTGATGCTGGCTAAGCCCTAAATAGTCATTACTGGAGAAATTGAGATAACACCTGCCATTCAGCGCTACATGACGGCCATTGACGCCATAATGTACCTGCCGCTGACGATAAGCATTTTGCTGTTGCTGCTCCCTGAGCGCTTGCTCAATACGCTGCTGCCAGTTCATCACTCTGCTGCATTGTAGTACTGGGCAGTATCGGCGCGTAGCAACTGCTCGCTCAACTGCTGTTGTTGTTGCTTATCACCCTGTTCGCTAGTGACCCAGTGCGGGTTTAGACCAAGCTTAACAAACAGTTGCCGATCACGATCCTGTGCCGGGTTAGTGGTGGTGAGCAGTTTGCAGCCATAGAAGATCGAGTTTGCTCCAGCCATAAAACAGAGCGCCTGTGTCTGTTCACTCATCTGTTCACGCCCTGCCGATAGGCGCACATACGAGGTCGGCATCATAATGCGAGCCACCGCAATAGTGCGGATAAAATCAAACGGATCCACGTCAGGACTCTCTGCCAGTGGCGTGCCGGGTACTTTTACCAGCATGTTGATCGGCACACTTTCCGGAGCAACCGGTAAATTAGCCAGTTGCAGCAGCAGCCCAGCACGATCAGCCACACTTTCGCCCAGGCCAACAATACCGCCACTGCACAGTTTGATCCCGGCATTGCGCACATGTTGCAGGGTATCTAGCCGCTGTTGATAGCGGCGTGTTGTGATGATCTGGTGATAAAACTCTGCCGAAGTATCCAAGTTATGGTTGTAGTAATCCAGTCCGGCCGCAGCCAGGCTCTGCGCCTGCTCATCACTCAGCATACCCAGTGTCATGCAGGTCTCCATACCGAGAGCCTTAACCCCCTGCACCATTTGCTGTAAATAGGGCATATCACGCTGGTGGGGATCTCGCCAAGCTGCACCCATACAGAAACGGCTCGCGCCTGCCGCCTTGGCTTGACGTGCTGCTGCCAGCACCTGTTCAACCTGCATCAGTTGTTCACTCTCCAGGCCAGTTTTATAGCGGGCACTCTGTGGGCAATATTTACAATCTTCCGGACAAGCACCGGTTTTTATCGATAACAGGGTACTGATCTGGATTTGCCGCGCATCAAAATGCTGGCGATGAACCGTTTGTGCTTCAAATAGCAACTCAAGCAATGGTTTTTCAAACAGCATTTGTGCCTGTTCCAGAGTCCAGCGATTCTGCTCAGCCATTAACAGCTCTCCCGATACAATCAAAATGTATCGCCAGTGTAAGTATTACCGCTATACTGTCAACCGCAAATATCAACTAATGGTTTACAAGTGATGTTATTGACTACCGACGATCTGGCTTTTGATCAGCGCCATATTTGGCACCCCTATACCTCGATGACACAGCCTCTACCCTGCTATCCAGTCACTGCTGCCAGCGGTGTCGAGTTGCAACTTGCCGATGGACGTAAGCTGATTGATGGCATGTCCTCGTGGTGGGCTGCAATCCACGGCTATAATCATCCAGTATTAAATCAGGCCGTTAGTCAACAGCTAGCGCAGATGTCACATGTCATGTTTGGCGGTATCACCCATCCTGCTGCGGTAACGCTGGCGAGACAACTGATCGCCATCACGCCACAAGCACTTGACTGCCTGTTTCTGGCTGACTCCGGGTCAGTCGCGGTGGAGGTTGCACTTAAAATGGCCTTACAGTATTGGCAAGCACGCGGTGAACCACGGCAACGAATGTTGACTGTGCGCCACGGCTACCACGGCGACACCTTCGGCGCAATGTCCGTTTGTGATCCTGCCGGAACGATGCATAGCCTGTATCAGGGCTATCTCCCCGCTCAGTTGTTTGCTCCTGCCCCACAGTGCCGCTTTGATCAAGTCTGGGATGAACATGAGATCGCGCCATTAACTCAATTAATTGAAAAACATGACAAACAGATTGCGGCAGTGATCATTGAACCGATTGTGCAAGGCGCTGGTGGAATGCGCATCTACCATCCCACTTATCTCAAGCGGTTACGCGAGCTGTGTGATCGTCACCAGCTGCTGCTGATTGCCGATGAGATCGCCACTGGGTTTGGCCGCACCGGTAAACTGTTTGCCTGCCAGCACGCTGAGGTTGTGCCCGATATTTTATGCCTCGGAAAAGCACTGACGGGTGGCTATATGACACTCTCCGCGACACTGACTACACGTCGAGTGGCAGAAACCATTAGCGATGGTGCTGCCGGCTGCTTTATGCATGGCCCCACTTTTATGGCTAACCCATTGGCCTGTGCCGTCGCCTCTGCCAGCCTTAATCTGCTGGCCAACAATCAGTGGCAACAACAGGTGGCTACGATTGAAATGCAGCTACGTCAACAGTTGCAGCCACTCGCTGATCTGCCAAACGTTGCGGATGTGCGGATATTGGGGGCAATCGGTGTTGTTGAGATGAAGCAGGCCGTGGATGTTGCGGCGCTACAGGCACAGTTTGTTGCTGATGGCGTATGGATCAGGCCATTTGGACGATTGATCTATCTGATGCCACCGTACAACATCAACAGTCTACAGTTGTCACGTTTAACCACGGCCATCACCAAGGTTGTGCATCAGATTTGCACCGCGTCATCAACGGCTGGCTAGATAAAGATAAATGGCGGGAGAACACGCCCCCCCCGCCACACAGAAGATATTAATAGTATGAGTGCGAGCCACGCTGATGTTCAGTCAGATCACGCACACCTTTTAACTCAGGAAACTGCTTCAGTAGCTCTTTCTCAATCCCTTCCTTTAGGGTGACATCAACCATCGAGCAACCATTGCAACCGCCACCAAACTGTAGGATCGCGATACCTTCATCGGTGATCTCCATCAAAGTCACTCGACCTCCGTGGCTAGCCAGTTGCGGATTGACCTGCGATTGCAGCACATACTCAACACGTTCCAACAACGGAGCATCATCATCGACTTTGCGCATCTTGGCATTTGGCGCTTTCAGTGTCAGTTGTGAACCCATTTGATCAGTAACAAAATCAATTTCAGCCTGTTCCAGATAAGGAGCGCTCAACTCATCAACATAAGCAGAAAGCTTATCGAATTTTAGCTCAACATCACTCGCTTCTACTGCATCAGGTGGACAGTACGACACTCCGCACTCTGCCGTTGGCGTGCCCGGATTGATAACGAACACACGAATTTGCGTCCCCTCTTCCTGATTTGCCAATAGCTTGGCGAAGTGCTCTTGTGCAGCCTCAGTTATATGAATCATAGTATCCACCCAATAGTTGACTTTTATAGTAGGGTATAATACGCCGATTAATCGGTCACGACAATCTATCGAAGTTGATGCTACCTATCGAATAACTCATCACCGCAGCAGTAGCTGCCAACAAACTGACAGTGTATCGAATGAGAAAGGGCTACCTTTTCATGACTCAGGGCAAACGCATGAACGTTTTTTAATCGATTATTAACTAAAGTTTGTTCTGTGCCACAATACGAGGAGCCAGGTAGTTCCCTCCCCTTAATAAGGGGAGGGTTAGGGTGGGGTTTTAACGCATTTGATTATTTTGAAATACCCCCTCCCAGCCTCCCCCTTTGCAGGGAGAGGCGCGAGACAATGCTTTTGCTTTGATAAGGGGAAAAACATCAACACGTGCTCAGGTCAAATACTGTTTTTGGTTAAAAAACGTTCGTAATCTTGCCCTGTTTCATGACTGAACTGACTCAAGAGCCTAGGGTTAGCATAAAATAAGCACAGTCAATGCTGCCATGACTGCAATAGTTCAAATTACAAACAGCTTCTGCCTATACCTTGGTCGATCTGGTGCAGAATTTACGGCAATAAATGCTGCGAAACTCCCTGAACCGTGATAGTTAAGCAGATTAGTACAAATGGGCAGCCGTCCCAGGCTAGGTTAACTCAAAAATCGAGCTGTTTTATTGATCTAAGTAAGTAATACAGAATTTTTAACCAAATAATTTGAAACAAACAGCATAAAAATGAATCATTATCATAAACAGGTAGAAGATAAAACCAAATGATAAACTTACATTGATAGGTCTTAACAATTTGCTTAACAACCCATTCTGCGTAAACTCACCATCAACGGCTTAATCGATTAAGCTAAATCGATATCAGAAGCCAAGACAATAATTACTTGATTTATAAATTTAAATTAAGCAATACACTGTTGATATTAGATGTCTGTTTAACGTCTAAGCAGAACTGCAAAAAAGCAGCAATGCAGAAACGAGCACAGCTTCCCCAAACAGTGATAGAGAGGCCGTTGTTCTTCAATCGCTAGGGTGATTATTTTCTTAACATCAGGATCAAATGAGTCTATTGCCAACAGAAATTCTGTTTCTGTACAACGGCAAATTAGCGCTAACCGATTAGTGCTATTGCAGTTGGTAACCCTTTTTCACCAGAAGTCAACTATCCGTAACCATCGCAGGTCAATCGACTCAACTCAGTTAGACAACAGGTAAAAGCGGGCTATCTGATATATATAATATTTAAAATGAGAAAAATAACATAATGACGCATCGCGCTCTATTCCAAACCCAACACGCTACCCCGCACTATGGCTGGAAAATGTGGGCCACATTACTACTACTCGCGGCCCCTGGCATCGCCTCAGCAGCAGTGGCTGGCCCTAGCGGAACCTACACCGTCGGTGCAGGAAAGGTGTGGAGCACCCCTCTATCTTGGTCTGCCTCGATTGCTCAGGCCAGTTGGGATCCCACAATAAACCCTTATAGGCATGTTGGCGGCGCACTTACCACCACACTTCCAGACGTTGGTGGTGGCTGTATGAATACCAGTAAAATAGCCACACTATCAACAGGAGCGATAACCGGCTATAAAATAGCTGAAGACGTTATACTGGCAATGACCGCTGGCAATATCACTGGCACTTACTACAACCAGATCAGCGGAACGACCAAAACAACTGTCACAGGTCGCTGGGCTGCCAATGGTGCTTTTACCACCACCACTATTGCAACCTCACCTTGGTGTGTCGGCCTCTCCAGCAATGATATTGGGGCAAGACTGGTTCGGTATGAAACCGGCACTAGCCTAAATAATGGCGTCATGGCGCTCTATATCGGCCCGAATGCCAAGACTGGCACCTATACTGTACCGAATTTCTATCTGACACAGTTTAACGACACAAACGTGATCTTCCCTGTGGTACTTCAGACAAGTAAATTCACCATCAGTCCACCAACCGATTGCACCGTGTCATTTCAGGATTCGAACGTCTCTTTTGGTATGGTGAGCTACAACAGCGCAGATAAAGAGCAACTTGCTGTTTTTCCATCACAGTTGAACATTAACTGTCCATCAGTAGTTGATCAGGGCAATAACACCACGACAGTGAAACTGGCATTCAGCGGTAACAGTGGTCGCACAACCGATACCTTGATGTTGAAAGGGAGCAGCGGCGCTAGCATGGCAGAAATCCGTGGTGTGAGAACAGCGAATACTGCCGGTTGCAGCAGTCTTGATGCCGCACAGATCCAGTTTAACGGTCAATCGGTTGATGTACCCAATGTAGGTGTAGGGCAAACGGCAATCCCATTAACTTGGACACTCTGCAGCAATGCGGCCAGTGAATATGGGCTTGGAACCGCACAGGCAACAGCAACGATCACCTGGCCGTAACCGAATACCAATACGCTATGGCTAAACAAACAGGCACTGTCAGCATGCGGCTTGCTGACAGTGCCTGCTTTTTTCATATTTACTCCTTCCCTACTACGTTACAGCCCTCCCTTACATAAAAAGCCCCAACTCAAAGACTATCTTATTAGCAGATAACATAAAAAATAGTCTAAAATAAAGAGAAAATGCCTACAAGGCTCGATTGACTGCCTGTTGATTTTGTTTATAATATTACGAACACACTGTAACATATTATATTTTAAAACAATTACTATTAGGCTCCTTTCTAGATATTCCCCTGCTAACTTGGAACTGAAACAGAGTTACAACTTATTTGTTGATAAAATATATAACCATTCATTAGGGATAGATGTCATGGCACTCAGTCAAAGATCTTTATCGCACCTCACTAAGCTCATCAGAACAGCCACCGCCATAAGCGTAGTGACCATCAATACCGCTACAGCAGCACCAATACTCACCGCCGTCGTGCCTACAGGCGCTTACGGCATTGTCGGCGCAACTACTCCGCTAACTTCCTATCTTGAAGGGAGTTTGAATAATAAAGAGTACTCTGCCGCCCGAGGCCTCACAGCCATTACCACTACGAATAACGGCCTTTGTGAATCAACCACAAGCGGTGGTGTCGCTATGCAAACCGTGGGGGTCTATGGTTTTAGACTCTATACCGAAAATGGCACCCCCATCAATGCCGTTTTGTTACCCGATGGGCGTGGCACCTTTCAGCGTACTCAAGAGAATTGGGCTAACGTAGACGGCTACGTAGCCTACATCAGAGGGTTATGGTTCATCGATGGTACTGGGGGAATTGGTACAGTTACATCGCACGCTGACGGAACCAGCCCGTATTCACGGAGCAGAGTCGCCTGCCCCAATATCAACAGCAGAAACTACGATCCATCCGCAATACGTTCATCATCATTGAATGTCAGATTTTTGATTGATACTGACGGTAGCGTTCCCGCCGGACGATACTATTCTAACATGCTCTACCATGGCGATTTCTCTTTCACAACCAGCGGTAATTTAATCAATGAACTCGGTAAAGTAGAGGTTGTTTTCGCCCCCTCCTCATGTAGCTTGAACGTACCTGGCAGTGTTGATTTAGTTGTTGAGGGCGGTTACGGCGGCACAGCGAGGATCAGTTATCAAGTACAATGCAGCAATCAATCAGCCGCACCGGTGACGCCTTATCTAACCATCTCTGCTACCGGTCAGCCTCTCCGGCTTGCTCCCGACAACAGGAGCCTGAGAGTACCTGCTTCTAGACTGTTTGTTGTCGGAAATTGGTCCAGCACGGTGCCTACCTGCAGTGGCGGTGGCAACATGTATTTTGATGGTCAAGAGGGGGTTCAATTACCTCAAATGACGCCAAATGGTGGCAGCATTAATGTTCAAGGCTGGATGTCATTCCGACTGTGCGGTGAATCCACAGGTGAGCAACGGTCTACACAGGCAATACTCACGGTCATTCAGCGCTAGTGGCGAATATCGCCAAATCACCACGTCCAGTTTAGGCACACCAAGCAAGGTGATTAAACCTGCTTGATGTGCTCGCTACCACCTCAGCGTGGAATTTATTTTTCTTGGTACGATAAAAATCTTGCCGACAAAATAGAAAATCACGCATCGTTCGCAGCTCAAACAGTACTAAACCGGCTCATTGAGATACTCAGCACCTGACACACGAGCCAATATATGTTCTGCCGGCTTGCGTTGCAGAACAAAGATACGGCACAACATTAATGAAGCCGCTGTTGTCAGACCAAAAATAAACCCTATCCAAAAACCAGCCACCCCCATTGCCGGTACGATAATATCGGTTAATGCCAACGCATAGCCTATTGGCAACCCGATCAGCCAGTAAGCTGTGAAGGTAATGAAAAAAATCGACAATGTTTCTTTATATCCACGCAACACTCCGCCACCAATCGCCTGTATCGCATCGGATATCTGGAAAAGTGCAGCAAAAAACATCAGATGCGCCGCAAGAGCCACCACCTCAGGGTTGTCGTTATACAACAACGCAATCTGTTCGCGTAGTGAAAAAGTAAAAACTGCAGTACCAATGGCAAGCAAAATACCCAGGCTGAACGCAGCATACGAAGACGTTTTAGCCGCAGACACTGAGCGTTCTCCTAGCCTATGCCCAACCCGAATAGTCGCAGCCACCCCTAACGATGCCGGTAATACCAGCATTAGTGTACTAAAATTCAATGCCACTTGGTGAGCAGCAACGATTGTCCCTCCCAGTGGAGCAATCAATAAAGCCACTACCGCAAACAACACCACTTCAAAAAACATCGATAATGCAATCGGCAGCCCAAGTGAAAACAGGCTAATTAATACCGATAGATTCGGTTTAGCAAAACGCTGTTTCGAATTCACACAACGCATTGACGGAGCATATTTAACATAGCCATACATCATAAAAAACATGACCCAAGCGATAATTGCCGTTGCAATACCACAACCGATACCGCCCAATGCTGGAACACCCCAAAAACCATAAATAAAAATGTAATTTACCGGAATATTTGCTGCCAACCCCAATAAGAGGATCACCATCGCTGGCTTGGTATTTTGCATCCCTTCACACTGCGCTTGTAACACTGCGCTAAACAGATAAGCTGGCAAAGCAAAAGCCATAGCATAAAGATAACCGACCGCTTTTCTTACCAACTCAGGCTCCACCTCACCAAATGAATTGATGATGGCATCAAAATAATATGCCGATGGCAAAATCAAAAGCACAAAAAACAGTGCTAGCCAAAACCCTTGCTGTACTTGAGTCGCTATCTCATGCTGTTTTTTTGCCCCATCCAATTGTGCAATGATCGGCACCAAGCCAAGCAACAAGCCAGTGCCCAACGCCATCACCGGCATTCCAATAGAAAGGCCAAGCGCCACTGCCGCCATGTCTGTGGTAGCAAACCCTCCGGTCATAATGGTATCCACAACCCCCATAGCAGTTTGTGAGACAAACGCAATCATTACCGGCATTGCCAATAAAAACGTCCGCTTGCATTCAATAAAAAAATCACGCATCGCTGTTTCCTTTTAGACTTTATTTTCCAATTCACCATTGCAGAATGGCGATAAAAAATAATATAAAGTGTGCATTCCATAAATAAATAGAATATACGAACCCCAAGAAAGCGAGGATCTTGACATAATGCTCCCCGGTTCAACACCCAGTCAACCCCAAAGGGAGCATAACAACTTGTTCAATTAGCCCATCAATTTTTTAAAAACACCGCGTTATATTTCAACCGCCTCCTCCATAATAGTGACACCACCGTGCCCTTGTATATCGTTTGGCACCGGCATAAAACCGGATTGCCGCCAATAGCGGTAATATGTTTCCAATAACGCATTCAGATCAAATGGCACCAATTCGCTATCGACCAGTACTTTCTCCACCACCTCCAGCGACTGTTGGGTCACTTCATCAGGCGGGGCAAGGTAGAGTGATTTAAACGGATAGAGCGCATTCGCTTCATCCAGTTGTGCAACCCACTCTGTCGACCAGATCTCCGGTGCCACAAAGCTGATCGGATGCCCTTTGCTGATCAGGTAAAGCAGCAAATCACGCCCACTCAGCGTACTCAAATACCCCAAATTCAGTGCCCGGTTGAGATAATCCGCTTGCCCACGCGCCGCGATGGTCAGCCGTGCCAAAATATCTACCGGGCTGATATCCAGCATCACGTCACCCCAATCGGGTGCAACGCCCATCTGTACACAGCCTTTGATCAGGCTCAGGGTATGGTTGTGTTCTACATTCGAGACACCGTGCACGGTTGAACCGGTAATATTGCCCATGCGGTAAATCGCCCCCGTCAACCCGGCAGCAAACGCTTGCATCATCAACTGCTCACACACCCACTTGCTCTGTACATAACCGTTAGCGCTCGGGCAATGCGCAGCAACCGTCGCCTCACACAGCCGATCACCCTGTTGCTGTGCCGCCGAGAGGGTAGAGATATAGAACAACTGCTTCGCGCGACCTTGGCAACACAACCCCAGCAACTCACGCGTACTCGCTACATTGCTGGCACGTAACGCGCTGTAACTGTAAAGGTGGTTCACCCAGGCACCACAGTGGTAAATAACATCAACCTGTTCAGCTAAATCACACCACTGACCGGCAGATAACCCTAACCGTGGCTGACTCAAATCACCGGACAGCACTGTAAGCCGTGCTTCATCCAACGTGAGCTGGTAACGTGCTGCGGCCTGACGCAACCGTTGCAGCCCGTTATCGCCACGCACCAGACAGTGCACTGTCGCCTGCGGATAACGCTGCTGAATTTCGGCTAACAGATAGATGCCGAAGAAGCCGGCCGCACCGGTAAGCAGAACCTGCTCAAATGCCACTTGTGGCGCAGGGATAAAATGCATCGCAGGCAGTTGCTTATCCAGCTCCATCAACTGCTCGTCCCCTTCTTCGTTATCCCCTTCGCCCTGCAACGCTGCTGCCAGTGCGGTCAAAGTGCTACTCGAAAATACCTGGCTTACCGGCACTGTTTTGCCTAACCGCCGGTTGATCAGATCACACAGTTTCACCACCAACAACGAGTGACCACCGAGCGCGAAGAAGTTATCGTGGCGACTGACCTGTTCAACGCCTAACAATTCACACCAGATCGCCGCCAGCGTACACTCCAATTGCCCTTGCGGTGCTTGATATTCTGCCCGAGCAAATGCCTGTTCATCCGGCGCCGGTAAGGCGCGTTTATCCAGTTTGCCATTGGGCGTTAGCGGTAATTCAGCCATCGGCACATAAGCGGCAGGCACCATATAGTCCGGCAGCCGTTGTGCTAAATAGTTGCGTAATTCGGCAGCATCTACAGTGTGCTCGGCGTGGGCTATTAGATACGCCACCAGTTGCAAGGCACTCGGTTCGCCCTGGGCCACCACCACTGCGTCACGCACCGAGGGATGACTCTGCAGTTGTGCCGCGATTTCACCTGGCTCAATGCGGAAGCCACGGATCTTCACCTGTTCATCGTTGCGCCCTAAGTACTCCAGTTGCCCGTCTGCGCGCCAGCGGCCTAAATCTCCACTGCGGTACATGCGCGCACCCGGTTCGGTACTGAACGGATCAGGCAGGAAGCGTTCTGCAGTTAAATCGGCGCGTTTGAAGTAGCCACGTGCCACACCGGCACCGCCAATGTAGATCTCACCCATTGCACCGAGTGGCACCAGTTGTTGCCGTTGATCCAGAACATAAACACGCGTATTGGCTATCGGGCGACCGATCACGGGTTCAGATGACCCATCGGTTTCAAGCAACGCCCGTGTCGCTACCACTGTTGTTTCGGTTGGGCCGTAGCTATTCATCACAAACAGTTTTTTTGCCTGTTGTAAACGCTGCCATAACGCCGGAGGGAGCGCTTCGCCACCCACCGTGACTAACAGTGGTGTTGTGCGTTGTTCTATTAAACCTGCATTCAATAACCCCTCCAACTGTGAAGGCGTGCAACAGAAGCGGTTGATGCGTTCCTCTGACAGCGATGCCACAATTTTTGTCGGTTCATAACTCACTTTCGCAGTCAGTATTAACTCCCCTCCACAGAACAACAGCGCCAGCTCTTCCCAACTGGCATCAAACATCATGCTGATGTTCATCAATCCAGAAACTGGTTGCGCTAGGGTGTCTGATAGCATCCCGCTACTCGCAACCATAAAGTTGACGATTTGTTGATGCTCCACCATCACCCCTTTCGGTTGGCCGGTTGAGCCAGAGGTGTAGATCAGGTAAGCCAGATTGCTGGCTGTCAGGGTTGGAATAATAGGATCACACTGATTACCACCGTCAAACAGCGCCGTTTCCAGTAACCACGTCGGTATCGCATGTTGACCCAACGCTGCCATACCGCGTTCATCGGCCAGTAATAGCAGCGGTTCGGCATCCTGCAAAATGTAGCGCAGCCGTTCCCCCGGATAAGCCGGATCTAACGGCACGTAGGCTCCACCGGCTTTTAAAATCGCCAACATCGCCACGATCAACTCAATACTGCGTTCAGCACACAGTGCCACCCGCTGCTCAGGAACCACGCCCTGTTCAATCAGCCGATGCGCCAACCGGTTAGCGCGTAGATTCAACTCACCATAGGTCAAACTGTTGTCGCCATAACGTAATGCTATCGCCTCGCTATGTTCAGCCAATTGCGCGGCAAACAGTGCGGGAAGTGTCGTTGCAGTAACTGGCTCCTGGTTACCGCGCCCCAGTGACAACATGTCCTGTTGCTGTTGTACCGAGAGCAAACCGATCGCCGACAGCGGCTGGTTTGCCTCATTCACCATCGCCGTTAACACCCGCTGTAAATAGCCAATATGGCGCTCAATACTCTGTTCGCTAAACAGGGCTTGGGCATAACCCAATTGACCGTGGATCAACCCATCAGCACCGTCACTCAACCCCAGCTCAAGGTCAAATTTCACCCGCTGATAATTGCTCTCGCCGAGCTCGACCGTAATCCCATCAAACTTAGGTAACACCTCACGCTCTTGCCAGCTCAATAATGCTTGGAACAACGGTGCATAACCGCGCTGACGTGTCGGATTCAGCCGCTCAACCACCTGCTCAAACGGTAAATCCTGGTGTGCTTGCGCCTGTATCACCTGGTCACGCACTTGGTGCAGCAAATGCTGCGCATCGCTCATCGCAGCGACGTTAATACGTAGCGCTAACGTATTGGCAAAGAAACCCACCACCCCTTCCAACTCGCTGCGCCCTCGGTTCGCCACCGGGCTGCCGATCACCACTTCCTGCTGCCCCGCGAGCCGTGTCAGCACCACTGACCAAGCCGCCAGCAATAACATAAACGGCGTGATCCCCTGTTGGCGGCTAAACTGCCGTATCTGTTCGCTCAAACGGGCGTCGAAGCTAAATGACACCGCATCACCGTGATAGGACTGCTCAACTGGGCGTGGGAAGTCAGTTGGCAGGGTGAGTAACTCTGGCGCCCCCTGCAACTGCTGGTACCAGTAATCCGCTTGTTGTTTCAACCGCTCACCCGATAACCACTGGCGCTGCCAAGCGGCGTAGTCCGGATAATCAATCGCGCGAGCGGGTAATACCACAGCATCACCTTGGCTGTAGCCGTTGTAGAGCTGTGCCAGTTCCTGGCAAATCACCCCGATCGACCAGCCATCAGAGATAATGTGATGCTGGGTTAGCAGCAGTGCCCACTGCTGTTCAGCCACCTTCACTAACCGGGCGCGTACCAGTGGCCCCTGACTCAGGTCAAATGGCTGATGCGCCTCCTGCTCACTCAATTGTGCCAATGCCTGTTGCGTATCCGCTGAAGTGGACAGGTCATGTTCACACAGTGGCACACCCGATTCAGGTGACAACAGCACCACCTCGCCTTCACCCGCAGAGTTAAGCACAAAAATTGAGCGCCAGGCCTCATAACGCGCATACAGCGCATTCAGGCTGGCAATCAGCGCATCACGCCGGAGTTCACCGTGTAAATGGAACAGGGCAGGGATATTGTAAGTCGCCGATGGCCCCTCCATCTGCCACAGAAACCAGAGCCGCTGCTGGGCAAATGACAGCGGTAAATGCTGGTCGCGTGAAAGGCGTGTGATGTCAGGCAGGGTCTCTTGCGGCAACTCCGCGATGACGGTAGCTAACGCCGCCAAAGTGCTGTGACTAAACAGAGCCGCCACCGTTAACGAGACCCCCAATCGCTGTTGTACCTGGCTACAGAGCCGCACCGCCAGCAACGAGTGACCGCCGAGCGCGAAGAAGTTATCGTGGCGTCCCACACGTTCCACACCCAGCAGTTCACACCAAATTTCTGCTAACCGTTGTTCCAGTTCCCCTTCTGGTGCCTGATATTCCGCCCGGGCAAATGCCTGTTCATCCGGCGCCGGTAACGCGCGTTTATCCAGTTTGCCATTTGGGGTTAATGGGAATTGCGTGATAGGCACATAAGCAGCAGGCACCATATAGTCCGGCAGCCGTGCAGCTAGGTATTCACGCAGCTCAGTTACTAAACTCTCTTGTTGTGCAATAAAGTAGGCCACCAGTTGCAGAGTACTCGATTCACCCTGTGCCACTACCACTGCGTCACGCACCGAGGGATGGCTCTGCAGTTGTGCCGCGATTTCACCCGGCTCAATGCGGAAGCCACGGATCTTCACCTGTTCATCATTGCGTCCTAAGTACTCCAGTTGCCCGTCTGCACGCCAGCGGCCTAAATCCCCGCTGCGGTACATGCGCGCACCCGGTTCGGCATTGAACGGATCCGGTAAAAAACGTTCGGCAGTTAAATCAGCGCGTTTGAAGTAGCCGCGTGCCACACCGGCACCGCCAATGTAGATCTCACCCATTGCACCGAGTGGCACCAGTTGTTGCCGTTGATCCAGAACATAAACACGCGTATTGGCTATCGGGCGACCGATCACGGGTTCAGATGACCCATCGGTTTCAAGCAACGCCCGTGTCGCTACCACTGTTGTTTCGGTTGGGCCGTAGCTATTCATCACAAACAGTTTTTTTGCCTGTTGTAAACGCTGCCATAACGCCGGAGGGAGCGCTTCGCCACCCACCGTGACTAACAGTGGTGTTGTGCGTTGTTCTATTAAACCTGCATTCAATAACCCCTCCAACTGTGAAGGCGTGCAACAGAAGCGGTTGATGCGTTCCTCTGACAGCGATGCCACAATTTTTGTCGGTTCATAACTCACTTTCGCAGTCAGTATTAACTCCCCTCCACAGAACAACAGCGCCAGCTCTTCCCAACTGGCATCAAACATCATGCTGATGTTCATCAATCCAGAAACTGGTTGCGCTAGGGTGTCTGATAGCATCCCGCTACTCGCAACCATAAAGTTGACGATTTGTTGATGCTCCACCATCACCCCTTTCGGTTGGCCGGTTGAGCCAGAGGTGTAGATCAGGTAAGCCAGATTGCTGGCTGTCAGGGTTGGAATAATAGGATCACACTGATTACCACCGTCAAACAGCGCCGTTTCCAGTAACCACGTCGGTATCGCATGTTGACCCAACGCTGCCATACCGCGTTCATCGGCCAGTAATAGCAGCGGTTCGGCATCCTGCAAAATGTAGCGCAGCCGTTCCCCCGGATAAGCCGGATCTAACGGCACGTAGGCTCCACCGGCTTTTAAAATCGCCAACATCGCCACGATCAACTCAATACTGCGTTCAGCACACAGTGCCACCCGCTGTTCTGGCGCCACGCCCTGTTCAATCAGTCGATGTGCTAGCCGGTTAGCACGTAGATTCAACTCACCATAAGTCAGGATGTTGTCGCCGTAACGTAACGCTATCGCCTCAGGAAAGTGAGCCACTTGCTGCTCAAACAACTGTTGGAGCAGACTAGGCTCGAGGTAGGGGGTAACTGTTGGGTTCAATTCCAGCAGATGTTGCCGTTCATCGATAGGCAGGATATTCACTTGCCAAATCGGCTGTTCTGGGTGACTACCTAGCGTTGCCAACAGTTGTCTCAGTCCTATCTCGACATACGCCGTCAGGCGTTTGGCAGCAACACCTCCGCTACTTTGCGCGGTCAGTGTGAAATTTTGCGTCATATCATCAACAGAGAGAGCCAGTGGGTAATTGCCTCGCTCCTCGACATCCAGAATACGGATCCCTAGCCAGTCCTCGGCGTCATAACCATCGCTATAGCGATAGTTGAATAGACTATTAAATAACGGCAGGGGGGCCATGATGCCACTACACTGCTGAGCAAGAGCCAACGGTGCCTGCTCGTGCTCCAGCAACTCACTCAACCGCTGGTAGGTCTCCTGCACCACTTGACCTACACTGCGCTCACCCAGTTTTATCCGTATCGGCAAGGTGTTAATAAACAGCCCTAACACCTGATCTGCACCGCTCACCCCCTGTGAGCGCCCCATCAGTACCGTACCGAACACCACATCATCCTGACCACTGCACTGCGCCAACAACTGTGCCCAGACAACATGAAACAGCACCGCAGCACTCACGCCGTGCTGACGCGCAGTCTCGCGCACCGATTGCGTCAACACTGGATCCAGCACTAAGACCTCTTTGTCTGTACTGCCATCATGTTGTACATCCAGCAAACCAAACGGTGTGGTGGGTTGTTCCAAATCGCCTAGCTGCTGCTGAAAGTAGGCCTGATGCACCGATTGCGGTATTGCGTGAACCTGAGCAACGAACTCTCGGAAAGGCAGCGCTGGGGGCAATGTTTCTCCCTGATGAGTCATGAAGGCACGAATTTCACGCAACATAATCTCCAGTGAGAGATGATCTTGCACCAAATGGTGCTGCAACAGAGCTAATAGCCACTCACCGGAGTGAGGATCTTGTGCGATGGTAGCGGAAAAGAGCGGTGCCTGAGTCACATCCAAACGATGATGGCGTGGGTCGCAATGTGCCCGTAGTTGCGCTACAGCATCCTGTTGTGTGCTGATCTCAAGAGTCATCACCGGTAAGCGAGCCTGGCGATACACCACCTGCACCGGTTGTGATAAATCCTGCCACTGTATTGCGCTACGCAAAATATCGTGACGGTCGATCACCTGCTGGAAGGCAGTTAAGAAGCTGTCCAACTGTTGGCGATGCTCAAAGGCGAGTAAGACATATCCCAAATAGAGATCATCTTCCTTGTCGAGCAGATAATGGAACAGGATCCCTTCCTGTAACGGTGCCAACGGATAGATATCCTGAATATTCGCCATACCACCGGCTACGCGCGCTGCAATGCAGTCAATTTCTGCTTGTTGCAAACTAATCAACGGCAGCATCTCAGGGGTGATCGCGCTACAATTTAGCGGGATCGCGTTGGCCGGGATCACATGCGTCTGGTGTTTAGTATCGCCTAGCGCTGCCGCCATCGCTGCCAGTGTCGGCGCAGTAAATACCTTGCTTACCGCCAGGCTTAATCCCTGTAACCGTAGCCGCTCTATCAGGGTAACAATTAATAGCGAGTGACCACCGAGCGCGAAGAAGTTATCGTGGCGACTGACCTGTTCAACGCCTAACAATTCACACCAGATCGCTGCCAGCGTACACTCCAATTGCCCTTGCGGTGCCTGATACTCTGCCCGGGCAAATGCCTGTTCATCCGGCGCCGGTAAGGCGCGTTTATCCAGTTTGCCATTCGGTGTTAGTGGTAATTCAGCCATCGGCATATAAGCAACTGGCACCATATAGTCCGGTAGACGCGCAGCCAGATATTCACGCAGCTCGGTTACTGAACTCTCTTGTTGTGCAATGAAGTAGGCCACCAGTTGCAAGGCACTCGGTTCGCCCTGTGCCACCACCACTGCGTCACGCACCGAGGGATGACTCTGCAGTTGTGCCGCGATTTCACCTGGCTCAATGCGGAAGCCACGGATCTTCACCTGTTCATCGTTGCGCCCCAAGTACTCCAGTTGCCCGTCTGCACGCCAGCGGCCTAAATCTCCACTGCGATACATGCGCGCACCCGGTTCAACACTGAATGGATCCGGCAGGAAGCGTTCGGCAGTTAAATCAGCGCGTTTGAAGTAGCCGCGTGCCACACCAGCACCACCAATGTAGATCTCACCGGTTGCACCAAGCGGCACCAGTTGTTGCCGTTGATCCAGAACATAAATGCGGCTATTGGCTATCGGGAGACCAATCACTGGTTCAGTTAAATCACCCGCTTCGATCATCGCCAAGGTGGCATCCACAGTGGCTTCTGTCGGGCCATATACATTCAGCACACGCAGGTTATCGATCTGCTGTAAACGATGCCAAATTGCTGATGAGATCGGCTCGCCTCCCACCAATACCACCATTTTTTGCCGCAGAGATTGCGCTAAGCCGGCATTCAGCACCCCTTCCAGTTGTGACGGTGTGCCACTGAAGTAATTCACCTTTTGCTTAACCAGATGCTGAACCAACTGGTTGGCATCGTACTTATCTTCACTGGCGGTCAGGATCAGTTCGCCACCATGAAACAGCACCGCTAACTCGTCCCAACTGGCATCAAACATGATGCTGGCATTCATTACCCCTCGCGCCAGATCCACACCCTGTGTTGACAGCGTGTTTCCCGTTGCCATTACCAAATTGACAATTTGTCGATGCTCCACCATCACCCCTTTCGGTTGGCCGGTCGAAC
This sequence comes from Serratia microhaemolytica, assembly GCF_004011885.1. Taxonomy (GTDB): domain Bacteria; phylum Pseudomonadota; class Gammaproteobacteria; order Enterobacterales; family Enterobacteriaceae; genus Serratia_G; species Serratia_G microhaemolytica. Next base: position 85,133 of record NZ_SBEF01000001.1, read on the forward strand.
CAGAGGTGTAGATCAGATAGGCTAAGTTACTTGGTATGAAATGAGGAACTTCGGGATTGTGATCGCTGCCGCTGTCAAACAGAGCCGTTTCCAGTAACCACGTCGGTATCGTATGTTGACCCAACGCTGCCATACCGCGTTCATCGGCCAGTAATAGCAGCGGTTCGGCATCCTGCAAAATGTAGCGCAGCCGTTCCCCCGGATAAGCCGGATCTAACGGCATGTAGACACCACCGGCTTTTAAAATCGCCAACATCGCCACGATCAACTCGATACTGCGTTCAGCACACAGTGCTACCCGCTGTTCTGGCGCCACGCCCTGCTCAATCAGCCGATGCGCTAACCGGTTAGCGCGTAGATTTAGCTCACCATAAGTCAGGGTGTTGTCGCCGTAACGTAACGCTATCGTGTCAGCACACCCCTTCAGTTGTGCTTCAAACAGTGCCGGTAATGTGGTCAGCGTTCTCTCACCCACGTCACCGGCGAGTGACAATAATTGTTGATAGTCTGCATCAGGCAGCAGTGTTAAATAACCAATCGTGCTATCCGGCTCGCTCAGCGCCGAGGCCAGCAAGGTCGCAAAGTGCTCGGCCAAACCCACAATCCGCGCATGAGAAAATAGCCCTGTGTTATATTCAAACTGGCAAGCCACACCACCTTGACTTTCAAATACCTCCAACGAAAAATCAAACTTTGCACGCCCAGTCTCAATATGATGGTAACTGACATCCACCCCATCTACGGATAAATCCGCTATCGCATTTTGATAAGCGAAAAAGGATTGCAACAGCGGCGGGTTGACCGCGCTACGCTCTGAACTCACCGCCTCAACAATCTGATTAAACGGCAAGTTGGCATGAGCAAACGCCTCTAGGCTGTTATCACGCACTTGCCGCAATACATCGCGAAAAGTGTCAGCCGCAGCAAGCTGAGTGCGTATTGGCAAGGTGTTAATAAAAAGCCCTATCAGTCCATGCGTATCTGCCAAACTACGTCCTGAAACCGGTGTACCCACAGTCAACTGGTCCACCCCCGTGTAACGATGCAGCAGCACCATGTAAGCCGCCATCAACACCGCATAGGGGGTCGTCGACTCTTGCGCCGCCAGTGTTTTAATTTGCAGTAACATCTCATTGGGCAATAAGTCACTGACTAAACGCCCGGTGCTACTCTGCTCGGTATGAGCGAGACTGTGCCCATCACAGTCAGCAGGCAATGCCAGCGCCACCGGCGCTTCCACCAAGCTGCGTTGCCAAAACACCCGCTCACGCTGTTGCTGTTCTGCCGTAAACTGTGCTTTTTGCCAAGCCACATAGTCATAATATTGCAGCCTGGCTTCCGGCTCTCCCGCCAGCGTATTGGCGCCCAGTTGCTGATAAATTTCAAACAGCTCACGCACAAACACCCCCAGCGACCAGCCATCGAAAATAATATGGTGGAAACTGAGCACCAGAAAATGTTCATGCTCACGCAAACGCAGCAGATGGGCGCGCCAGAGTGGCCCTTGATAGAGATCAAACGCTAATTGCAGGATGGGTTGTGCCACTTGATCCAGATTTTCTACCGAACAAATGTCTACCTGACGCGCACTGAGGTCGTGATAGCAATAATCGACATAATTCTGCTCCAGAAGATACTGATACACCTCGCCACTCGCATCCACACCGAATGCAGTGCGCAGCATCCAGTGCCGCTTTGCCATCAGCGAGAGGGCCTGAAACAGATGGTGCTGATTTACTGTCCCCTTTAGTACAAAGCCACCGGGAATATTATAAGTGCTGTTATTCCCCTCCAACTGGGACAATAACCATAACCACTGCTGCTGTACTGACAGTGGAGCCCTGGATGGCGATGTCGACTGCGTCTTGCTGATTGAAGAGATAGCAATATGTTCACTCTTACCGAGCACCGCTTCCAGCTTGCTACGTTGCTCCAGCGAGAGCGCCATCAGGCGCGCCCTTAATGCCGGTGAAATATTCTGTTGACTATCGATTGTTTTGGCCTGTTCTAGCGCCAAGTCGGTCACATCTTCTTTCATGGTCTATCCTTATGTTCTGTTAGTTAACATTCCCAAACAGCCGTCATCACAACCCATCGAAAATCAATAAAACCCCATTAAAACAGCAAAATGAATATTAATCAGACACACTGACCAGTAATACACAAAAAACGGCATAGGAGAATTAATTAAATGCACACCTTTACGTTAATTTCTCATAAAAATTAACTCCGAAGTTTAAGCGCCATTAAAAAGAAAAATAAAAAATAACGAAAGCAAATAACTCCACTCAGCACGCACTATATTCATGAAACTTTAAAAAACAAAAAAATCAATAAAATTATTTTTATTCAAAAATATATTTTCGTTTGATTTTAGAGTTTGCTTTCCAGTTCACCATCACAGCACGATGTTCAATAACACAATCTGAATTTCAAAAAATATTACCGCATACCCCCCTTAAGGTGAGATCACGAACGCTTTTTAACCAAAAACAGTGTTTGACCTGAGCGTGTGTTTATGTTTTTCCCCTTATCAAAGCAAAAGAACCGCCTAGCTCTCCCCTGAGAAGGGGTAAGCTGGGAGGGAGGTATTTCACATAATCAAATGCGTTAAAACCCCACCCTAACCCTCCCCTTATCAAGGGGAGGGGACTGGTCACCACATCACTTTCTATACTTCAATTGTTGCTTGCTGCTGTACAACCTCATCCTGTTGATACTGAGGTGCCGGGATAAAACCCGATTGCCGCCAATAGCGGTAATATGTTTCCAATAACGCATTCAGATCAAATGGCACCAATTCGCTATCGACCAGTACTTTCTCCACCACTTCCAGCGGCTGTTGGGTCACTTCATCAGGCGGTGAAAGGTAGAGTGATTTAAACGGATAGAGCGCATTCGCTTCATCCAGTTGTGCAACCCACTCCGTCGACCAGATCTCCGGTGCCACAAAGCTGATCGGATGCCCTTTGCTGATCAGGTAAAGCAGCAAATCACGCCCACTCAGCGTACTCAAATACCCCAAATTCAGCGCCCGGTTGAGATAATCCGTTTGCCCACTCGCCGCGATGGTCAGCCGTGCCAAAATATCCACCGGGCTGATATCCAGCATCACGTCACCCCAATCGGGTGCAGCCCCCATCTGCACACAGCCTTTGATCAGGCTCAGGGTATGGTTGTGTTCTACATTCGAGACACCGTGCGCGGTTGAACCGGTAATATTGCCCATGCGGTAAATCGCCCCCGTCAACCCGGCAGCAAACGCTTGCATCATCAACTGCTCACACACCCACTTGCTCTGTACATAACCGTTAGTGCTCGGGCAATGCGCAGCAATCGTCGCTTCACACAGCCGATCACCCTGTTGCTGTGCCGCCGAGAGGGTCGAGATATAGAACAACTGCTTCGCGCGACCTTGGCAGCACAGTGCTAACAGCTCGGTGGTGCTCTGTACATTGCTGGCACGCAATGCGCTGTAACTGTAAAGGTGGTTCACCCAAGCACCACAGTGGTAAATAACATCAACCTGTTCAGCTAAATCACACCACTGACCGGCAGATAACCCTAACCGTGGCTGACTCAAATCACCGGACAGCAGCGTAAGCCGTGCTTCATCCAACGTGAGCTGGTAACGCACTGCGGCCTGACGCAACCGTTGCAGCCCGTTATCGCCACGCACCAGACAGTGCACTGTCGCCTGCGGATAACGCTGCTGAATTTCGGCTAACAGATAGATACCGAAGAAGCCGGCCGCACCGGTGAGCAGAACCTGCTCAAATGCCACTTGTGGCGCAGGGATAAAATGCATCACAGGCAGTTGCTTATCCAGCTCCATCAACTGCTCGTCCCCTTCTTCGTTATCCCCTTCGCCCTGCAACGCTGCTGCCAGTGCGGTCAATGTGCTACTCGAAAATACCTGGCTTACCGGCACTGTTTTGCCTAACCGCCGGTTGATCAGATCACACAGTTTCACCACCAACAACGAGTGACCACCGAGCGCGAAAAAGTTATCGTGGCGACTGACCTGTTCAACCCCTAACAATTCACACCAGATCGCCGCCAGCGTACACTCCAATTGCCCTTGCGGTGCTTGATATTCTGCCCGAGCAAATGCTTGCTGATCCGGTACTGGCAAGGCGCGTTTATCCAGTTTGCCATTCGGCGTTAGCGGTAATTCAGCCATCGGCACATAAGCGGCAGGCACCATATAGTCCGGCAGCCGTGCAGCCAGGTATTCACGCAGCTCAGTTACTGAACTCTCTTGTTGTGCAATGAAGTAGGCCACCAGTTGCAAGGCACTCGATTCGCCCTGTGCCACCACCACTGCGTCACGTACCGAGGGGTGACTCTGCAGTTGTGCTGCGATTTCACCCGGCTCAATCCGGAAGCCACGCATCTTCACCTGTTCATCGTTGCGCCCTAAGTACTCCAGATGCCCGTCGGCGCGCCAGCGGCCTAAATCACCACTGCGATACATGCGCGCGCCCGGTTCGGTACTGAACGGATCCGGTAAAAAACGTTCGGCAGTTAAATCAGCGCGTTTGAAGTAGCCACGCGCCACACCAGCACCACCAATGTAGATCTCACCGGTTGCACCGAGTGGCACCAGTTGTTGCCGTTGATCCAGAATATAGATTTGAGTATTGGCGATCGGCTTACCAATCGGTAACGGATCATGACACGATGCTAAGCACGGATAGATCGACGCACATACCGTGGTTTCAGTCGGGCCGTAGGCATTGAAAAGACGCTGCCGTTGCGACCAGTGTTGCGCCAACGCAACTGGGCAGGCTTCTCCCCCCACAACGAGCAACAGTGAATCGGGAAGGGCGTCTCTGTCTAAATAACGCAAAGCAGATGGGGGCAACAGTACATGACTGATCTGGTTACACTTCAGTGTGTGCATTAACGGTTCCCCCGGTAGCAACGCTTCGCGTGCAGCCAGACAGAGTGTCGCTCCATGGCATAAGGCAATTGCCCATTCCCATACCGCCGCATCAAAACTGAATGAAGCAAACTGCAGTACTCGACTTTGTGCTGTGACACTAAAGGTTTCCGCTTGTGCCACAATAAGATTAACCAAGCTGTGATGTTCAATCATCACCCCTTTCGGCTGTCCGGTAGAACCAGAGGTGTAGATCAGGTAGGCCAGATTGCTTGCAGTCAGGGTTGGAATAACCGGATCAAGCTGATTACCACGGTCAAACAGCGCCGGCTCCAGTAGCAATGTCGGGACATCGTGTGGCTCCAACGCCGCAATACCGTGTTCATCGGCCAGTAATAGCAGCGGTTCCGCATCCTGCAAAATGTAACGCAGCCGTTCAGTGGGATAAGCCGGATCTAACGGTACATAGACACCGCCAGCTTTTAAAATCGCCAACATCGCCACGATCAACTCAATACTGCGTTCGGCACACAGTGCCACCCGCTGTTCTGGCGCCACGCCCTGCTCAATCAGCCGATGCGCCAACCGGTTAGCGCGTAGATTCAACTCACCATAGGTCAGGGTGTTGTCGCCGTAACGCAACGCTATCGTGTCAGCACACCCCTTCAGTTGTGCTTCAAACAGTGCCGGTAATGTCGTCAGCGTTCTCTCACCCACGTCACCGGCGAGTGACAATAATTGTTGATAGTCTGCATCAGGCAGCAGTGTTAAATAACCAATCGTGCTATCCGGCTCGCTCAGCGCCGAGGCCAGCAAGGTCGCAAAGTGCTCGGCCAAACCCACAATCCGCGCATGAGAAAATAGCCCTGTGTTATATTCAAACTGGCAAGCCACACCACCTTGACTTTCAAATACCTCCAACGAAAAATCAAACTTTGCACGCCCAGTCTCAATATGATGGTAACTGACATCCACCCCATCTACGGATAAATCCGCTATCGCATTTTGATAAGCGAAAAAGGATTGCAACAGCGGCGGGTTGACCGCGCTACGCTCTGAACTCACCGCCTCAACAATCTGATTAAACGGCAAGTTGGCATGAGCAAACGCCTCTAGGCTGTTATCACGCACTTGCCGCAATACATCGCGAAAAGTGTCAGCCGCAGCAAGCTGAGTGCGTATTGGCAAGGTGTTAATAAAAAGCCCTATCAGTCCATGCGTATCTGCCAAACTACGTCCTGAAACCGGTGTACCCACAGTCAACTGGTCCACCCCCGTGTAACGATGCAGCAGCACCATGTAAGCCGCCATCAACACCGCATAGGGGGTCGTCGACTCTTGCGCCGCCAGTGTTTTAATTTGCAGTAACATCTCATTGGGCAATAAGTCACTGACTAAACGCCCGGTGCTACTCTGCTCGGTATGAGCGAGACTGTGCCCATCACAGTCAGCAGGCAATGCCAGCGCCACCGGCGCTTCCACCAAGCTGCGTTGCCAAAACACCCGCTCACGCTGTTGCTGTTCTGCCGTAAACTGTGCTTTTTGCCAAGCCACATAGTCATAATATTGCAGCCTGGCTTCCGGCTCTCCCGCCAGCGTATTGGCGCCCAGTTGCTGATAAATTTCAAACAGCTCACGCACAAACACCCCCAGCGACCAGCCATCGAAAATAATATGGTGGAAACTGAGCACCAGAAAATGTTCATGCTCACGCAAACGCAGCAGATGGGCGCGCCAGAGTGGCCCTTGATAGAGATCAAACGCTAATTGCAGGATGGGTTGTGCCACTTGATCCAGATTTTCTACCGAACAAATGTCTACCTGACGCGCACTGAGGTCGTGATAGCAATAATCGACATAATTCTGCTCCAGAAGATACTGATACACCTCGCCACTCGCATCCACACCGAATGCAGTGCGCAGCATCCAGTGCCGCTTTGCCATCAGCGAGAGGGCCTGAAACAGATGGTGCTGATTTACTGTCCCCTTTAGTACAAAGCCACCGGGAATATTATAAGTGCTGTTATTCCCCTCCAACTGGGACAATAACCATAACCACTGCTGCTGTACTGACAGTGGAGCCCTGGATGGCGATGTCGACTGCGTCTTGCTGATTGAAGAGATAGCAATATGTTCACTCTTACCGAGCACCGCTTCCAGCTTGCTACGTTGCTCCGGCGAGAGCGCCATCAGGCGCGCCCTTAATGCCGGTGAAATATTCTGTTGACCATCGATTGTTTTGGCCTGTTCTAGCGCCAACTCGGTCATATCTTCTTTCATGGTCTATCCTTATTCTCGGCTTCGTTAGTTAGCATCTGAAAATAGCGTATTGGCGTTAGTGATCCCCAACTCCCTTAACTCGCCAAGAATGTCAGCAAGCTCGTCATCAACCACACCGTGCACCAATGCAATTTCCGTTGCTAACAGCGCGGCGATAGAGTCAATGCTCGCGCCTTTCAACAGATCGACAATCGCGATATTCACCTTTAATGTCCGCTCGATGCGGTTCTTTAATTCAATCGCCATCATCGAGTCCATGCCTAATTGCGTCAGTGTCCGATCCTCAGTCAACGCTGCCATCTCGATGCGCAACACTTGGCTAACCAACTGTTTCAGCTGACTAACCACCAACACCTGCTGGTCATCTGCACTGGCACAAGCCCGATACGCTTGGGTAAAGTCCTGTACTGTCTCGCCTGAAGCTGCATGACGAGCCTGCTGTTGTTGCCGTTGTTCCTCCGCTAACACGGTCAACAATAGCGGTGCCGGAATACCCAGTGGACTGGTATCTGTTATTCTCTGCCATTGCGCCCCCAGCACAATCGCTTGCTCTCGATCGCTGGAGAGCAGTTGGCCTAATGCCTGCGTTCCCTGTTGTGAGGTCATTGCAATAAAACCGCGCTGATAAAAATGCTTCAGCAAGTCAAGTTCAATCACCATACCGACATCGCCCCACGGCCCCCAGTTAACACTTAGCGCCGGTAACCCCTGCCCACGCCGCCAGTGCGCCAGTGCATCCAGCGCCGCATTCGCCGCCGCATAGTTACTCTGCCCCATTGAGATCACCAAAGATGCCACCGAAGAGAACAGCACAAAGAAATCCAGTGATGAGTGGCTGAAAGCCTGATGTAAACACCAGGCCCCTTCTACTTTGGCTGGCATCACCGACATAAAATCTTGCGCCGTCATCTGGCTCAGTAACTGCGGTGTCGCCACACCCGCTGAGTGGATCACACCACGGATCGGCGGATAACCCGCCGCTTCATACGTCGAGACCAATGCCGTTACTTGCGACAGCTCGCTGATATCCAGCGCTTCCACCTGCACCCGGCAACCCGCCGCTTCCAATGCCTGCACCGCCGCAATTTTTTTCCGCTGGCTGTCACTGACTGTCGCCGCATTCCACTGCGCGCGTGCCGGTAACCCTTCCCGCCCGACTAAAATCAGGTGGCGTGCGCCGCGTTCAACTAACCACGCCGCAATCACTAACCCCAACGCCCCCAGCCCACCGGTGATCAGGTAGCTGGCGTTACGGCGTAAGGCCGGCGGCGAGATCCCTGCTGACCGGGTGTCGCACTGTTCCAGCCGCATCACGTAGCGTTGTTGATCTCGCCAGGCAATCTGATCTTCACCACTGGATGACAGCAGATCGGCGACAATTTGCCGTCCCTCGTCTGCGCTCGGCTGTGTCGGCAGGTCGATCATGCCGCCCCAGAGACGAATGTGTTCGCCGTGTCCCAACACCCGCCCCAATCCCCAGACCGCCGCATCGAACGGGTGGCTGACCGCCTGCTCAGCCACCGGCTGAGTACCGCGTGTCACGATCCATAGCCGTGGCTCTGTCGCTAACTCCAGCTCCGCCAACGCCTGTGTCAGCGCCAGTACCGTTAAGCAGCGCGCACCGACCACCTGCTGCAACTCCTCACTGTCCCACCCAGATGCGCTGGCCTGACTCAGTGCCGGTGTGCTGGCGCCCAGATGAACCACACCACGTAACCGATACTGCGCCGATACTTGGTTCAGCAACCCGATCCACGCCGGTTTCTGTGTCGCGTCCCAACTCCCCGGGTTGCCCTGTGCGTTCCCTTCCTCAGTCAAGCCGAGGATCTCACCCTGATCCGTGACACAGATCACCTGTTGCCCTTGTTGAGACAGCGCCTGCGCCAGCGCGTCGCACTGTTCACCCGCTTCGCCGTAGAGCAGCCAGGTGCCACCCTCTCCACTCGCCAATGCCGCTATTTCCTCCAACGGTTGCACCACCCAAGCAGGCCGATACAGGTGCTGTTCTGCCACCACCCGCCCGTTTGCTTCGCGCTCGCCGCCCATCGCACGCGCTTGACACTGATGAATATCAAACACTTTCTCGCCAGCGTCGTTATACATCACGATATCGCCACACAGGCCCTGTTCATCTTGGTGGGTTAACTGGGCGACGATCCACAACCGGTGACTCAATGCACCATAACGGCGCCCATGTGCAACCTGCGTTGGCATATACACCAAGTTGCCACTCTGTTTGATCGGCAAGGTGGCGGCAAGCACCTGAAAACAGACATCCAGTACCGCCGGGTGGGCGTGAAAATCGGCCAGCTTATGCTGTAACACCGCCGGAACCTCGAGTAACGCGACCGCCTGGTTATCGCCCTGCCATAACTGCGCGATCCCCTGAAACGTCTCGCCGTACTCCAGCCCCAGTGCGCGGAAGTGCTGGTAACAGGCCAGCTTGCTGATCTCACGCGGGCACGCCTGCTGTAGCGTCTCCAAGTCTATCGGTGCTGTTTGGGTTATTTGGCTCAGGCAGAACTGGCCGGTGCAGTGTGTCTGCCAGGCCGCATCCAGATCGTGATAGGGTTTACTTTGAATGGTAAAACAGTGACTGGCTGGCTCCACGCTCAAACGCAATGTCACTGGGTTCTCCGGAATTATATACAACGCGCTAATAAACGAGATTTGTTGAAAATCAACCACACGCAACGATCCATATAATGTACTTGCCGCATGCAATGCCATCTCAATGTAGCCGGTGCCCGGAAACACGACCGAGCCCTGGATTTGGTGATCCGGCAGAAAATCGAGCGCCGCGCTTTCCAGATCCACTTCCCAGACCGGGGTCGCCAGATCCAGTCGACGCGCCAGCAACGGGTGCTCCGGCGCCTGTAATCGTGCCCGCTCCGCCTGCGGCGGTTCATGCCATAACCGGGTGCTTTTCCACACCGGCAGTGGCAGGCGGGTGTACTGCCCTGCGCCCTGCAACGCGGGCCAGTCGGGGGAATACCCCAGCACATGCAGTTGCGCCAGGTTGTCACGCAACTGCCGAGCCTCATCCGTTTCGCGCCGTAAGGTCGCCGTCACGCTGAGTGTGCGCCCCAACGCCGCAAACGTCTCCTTCAATGAGGCACCCAGCACCGGATGTGGGCCTATCTCAACAAAGTCACTCAACCCCGACTGCGCTATCGCTTGGCTCGCGGCTAAAAACTCAACCGACTGGCGAATATTTTGGTACCAGTAGACCGCATCCAGTTCGCTGCCCATCACCGGTTGTCCGGTGACCGTCGAGTAGAGGGGGGTGTGCGCCGCTTGTGGCTGCAATCCAGCCAACTGCTCAAGCACGGCCGCTTCCAGCGGCGCCATAAATACACTGTGATAAGGCACCGATACCCGTAATTCACGGGCAAACACCGCGTGCTGATCGAGATGCTGCTTTAACTGGCTGATCGCCTGATCATCACCGACCACCGTCACCGAGGTGGGGCTGTTGATCGCCGCTAACGACAGTGACGGCTGTTGTAACAATGCCAGTTCCGCCTGCAACGCCGCTGGCGCCAACCCCACCGCCATTAACCGCCCTTGCCCAGTGGTGGTCTGTTGCAACGAGCTGCGCACATAAATCACTTGAACCGCCTCGGCTAACGACAGCACCCCCGCCGCATAGGCCGCCGCAGGCTCTCCAGCACTGTGCCCAACAATCGCCTCCGGCCGGATCCCCCACGCCGCCAGCAGGTCCGTCAACGCCACTTGCAGCACAAAGTTGGCCGGTTGCGCCACTTCCGTCTCAGCCATCCGTGCTGATGCTGCTTGATTGAACATGGCATCAAACAGCGACCAGCCCGCTATCGCTTCAAACAGTTGGCAGCAACGGTCAACGCTTGCAGCAAACACCGGCTCTCGGGCATATAATCCCTGTCCCATCCCCCACCACTGCGGCCCCATGCCGGTGTAGACAAAACACAAGCCGTGCCGGTTTGCGCCGCCTTCTGGGCTGACAAACAGCGCCGGGTGGCTCTCACCCTGGCTCAGGTGCTGTAGCCCCTCGGCCAGTTCGGCGGCACTCTGCCCGACGACCGCTGCACGATACGGATGCTGTTCACGCCGCGTCGCGGCACTGTGGCAGATGTCACGCAACGCCTTTGTACTCTCTCCCTCACCTGGCTCAAGCTGCGTGAACATCGCGGCCCAGGCGGCGGCTGATTGCGCCAACAGTGCCGGGTGGCGCGCCGAGATTGGCAATATCCACGCAGCCGGTGGCGGGCAGGAGTCTGTGTTCCCCGCTGCGGCCGGTGGCGCCACGCTGCTCAAAATCGCATGTGCGTTGGTGCCGCCAAAACCAAATGAGTTGACCGCCGCGTAGAGTGTGCCTGTCTCGGCTAATGGGGTGACTTGACTGGGGATGTGTAATCCTAATGCGGCAAAATCAATTTTCGGATTGGCACTCTGAAAATGCAGGTGCGGTGGCACACAGCGCTGTTGCAATACCAGCGCCGCTTTGATCAGCCCCGCAACACCGGCGGCGGCTTCGGTATGGCCAATATTGGTTTTGATCGAGCCCAGCAGGCAAGGATTGTCGCTGGCGCGTCCCTGCCGGGTGATGCTACCAATTGCGTTGGCCTCGATCGGGTCACCCACCGGTGTTCCGGTGCCGTGGGCTTCAACGTAACTCAATTGCGCCGGTGTCACCTGGGCTTTGGTCAACGCCTCGGTCATTAAGCGCTGCTGGGCATCACCACTCGGCACCGTCAGCCCGTCACTGCTGCCATCCTGATTCACCGCCGTGGCGCGGATCAGCGCGTAAATCTGGTCACCGTCCGCTTGCGCGCGGGCCAGGGTTTTCAGTACCACTAAGCCCACCCCTTCGCCGCGCACATAGCCATCGGCACGGGCGTCAAACGCCCTGGAGCGCCCGGTGGGCGATAACATGCCGGCACGTGACTCCGCAATGGTGTAACTCGGGCCGAGCAGCGCATTCACGCCACCGGCAATCGCCATCTCTGACTCGCCGTCCAGCAGGCTACGGCAAGCCAGGTGGATCGCCACCAATGACGAAGAGCAGGCGGTGTCTACCGCCAGGCTCGGCCCCTGAAAGCCAAATACGTAGGAGAGACGGTTCGCCAGCAGTGTCATCATCGAGCCGGTGGCGGTGTGAGGCTCCACGTTGCGGTACTCACCGCCGCCGAGTTGCATCAACATGTAATCTAACGTGAAGCCGCCGACAAAAACCCCGACCGGCCGCCCCTGCCACTGGCTGGGCACACAACCGGCATCTTCCAGGCTTTCCCAGCACACCTCCAGCAACAGCCGCTGTTGCGGATCCATCACTTTTGCTTCGCGCGGCGAGATAGCAAAAAACTCGGCATCAAACTGGTCGATTGCCTCAATAAACCCACCCCATCGAGTGGCTGATTTACCGGCAATGCCTTTTTGAGGATGAAAGAATGAGGCGATATTCCAACGCGTTGGTGGAATTTCTGAGATGCCATCGACCCCGTTTAATAAACTCTGCCACAGTTGTGTGACACCGTTGGCGTGCCCTGGGAAACGGCAACCGATCCCGACAATTGCAATCTGTTTTTCGTCAGCATGACTTACTAATGAAATATTCATAGTTTAAATCTCCATGGCAGTGTCTAATTTATTAATTCAACCCCACTATTAATGCATGAACAATATCAGCCCTATAGCAATTAATTCACCATAAAATAGTCACCCTATTGGTCTTCACAGTTTAAAATACGAAACCACCATATCTAATTTCATTTAGCCAAATCTAGAATAGTAAATAGAAACTAAACTTGATTATTGAAATTAAAATAACATCACTGATCTCTGCTTTTGTTTTAACAAATAGCACAACACAGCCTCAATCCATGCTATTTCAACTCTATCCCTGCGCAACAATGGATTATTTCGGGCAATAAGTCATTAGCAAAGTCTATTGATATCTAACCAAACATGAGGCTACGTAACTGTTCATTCACGGCAGCAACCACCCGTTTTTCTTGTTCATGTATGAAGAAGTGACCACCTGAGTAAGTTAACAACTCAAACTTGGCGATCGTCTGTTCCGACCAAGCGCCGACCGAGGGAACTGATATCTGTGCATCCTGGCACCCTGCCATGGCGATAATCGGCACGCTCAATGGGGCCGAAGGCACAAACTGCCAACCATCCACCGCAGCAAAGTCACTACGTAGCATCGGTAGCAGCACCTGTAACAGCTCGCTATTGTTGAAAATTGCTGCCGGTGTCCCTTGTAACTGACGCAACCATGCAATAAATGCCTCATCGCTCATTGCGGCAATATTACGTGGTGCCCGTATCCATTGCGGAGCCTGACACCCGGAAGCAAACAGGCACTCTGGTTGTGGCTGCTTTTGCGCCTTGAGCGCACGCGCCACTTCAAACATGATCATGGCTCCCATGCTATGCCCAAAAAAAGCAAAACGCCCCGTAGTGATGTTCGTTTGAATCACCGCAGTAATCTGTTCGACCAGGATCTCAACCGAGGATATTGCTGGCTCATGCAACCGCGTCCCTCGTCCCGGTAGTTGAACCGCAATCAACTCAATCTCGCTATCAATCAGTTGCGGCCAATTGCGAAATACCTGACTGCTGCCTCCGGCATAAGGAAAACAAAACAGACGAAGCGAGGCTCTTCTAGGCTGATTTAAACGTACCAACCAACTAGAGTCTGGTCTTTTATGCGATATATTTAACGAAGCGATACTATCAATAGTCATAATTTCCCTATCAATCACGGTTAATCTTGAAGACAATAAACCACCCAGCGTGACAAGTGACATTTCACCTGTAACACTATTTATATTTAGCTGGAATGATTCAGTAGTCGAGAAAAGCCTGGTTAAGCTGTTTCTTGATTAGTTAGATAGCCAGTCAATTGCCAGTAGTCATTTATCTGCCAAGCACTCATACTCAAATAAACTCGGCTACTGCTATTTTATTAAACTAATCACTAAATAATGAAACGCTTTGCCCTGATGGATAAGTTAACTTCTTAAAAGGAGAGCAATACCCTCTCTCTCGGAGAAGATATTCTAACGAGCAACTAAAAATAGTCGTTATCAAATTGGTTCAGTAGGTGACTATCACCCTAATGCATTTATGTTGTGATTTCACTAAATAGTCGATGCGTTGCATAGACTAAAAACGCATAGATTACACCAATAACAGCAAAAAGAAATATATGAACACATAACTACACATTTTATAACATTTAACTGGTAAGCAGGATTTAACACTCAATCGCCGTCTATCACCTTGATACCGATCAACATAGCCCTAACTGGTGCACATAATACCAGCAAAATCTGTATATTTTTCACTCCAGGCAACTCAAATCAATGCACGTGCCTGCTCAGTAAGGGGGTGTTCACCGCGTGGGTTTTGACATTCGCTTGTGCTGATACACGCTGGGTAGCATGGCTGCCACACTCAAGCAGGCGTGCTTGAGGAAACACTATCCCGCGTGTTTGACACACAATAAAAAACCCCAAGCTGTTAGAGCTTGGGGTTGATATTTGGCGGAAGGACAGAGATTCGAACTCTGGGACAGTCGCCCGTCGACGGTTTTCAAGACCGTTGCCTTAAACCACTCGGCCATCCTTCCAATGGGCAGCATAATAACGATGTCGCCATGAAATGTCTAGCATTTTATGCAGAAAATTTGCTAGCTTTGCACCATTACCCGTAAGATGATGATGACCAACCGTTGTTAACTGACCCAACACATTGAGTCAGTTATAGTTAGTCCATTTTATCTCACTGATCCTCTGCGTCTGCTTCCCAGTCTGCATCAGACTGTTCCACAGGCTGCTCAGCAGACTCCGGCTCTGCCATCCCTTTCGTCGATGCCAATTGATCAAGTTCATCGTCTTCAACCGGTTCAGCAACGCGCTGTAAGCCAACTACATGCTCATCTTCTGCTGTGCGGATCAAAATCACGCCTTGCGTATTACGGCCAACAACACTCACTTCCGCTACTCGGGTGCGCACCAACGTGCCAGCATCGGTGATCATCATAATTTGGTCACTGCTGGCCACCTGTACCGCACCCACCACTTGTCCATTGCGTTCACTCACTTTAATCGAGATCACACCTTGGGTGGCACGTGACTTGGTTGGATACTCGCTGATTGCACTGCGTTTACCGTAACCATTCTGTGTCACTGTCAATATTTCACCGTCACCACGTGGGACAATCAGTGAGACCACACTGTCTCCCTCACTGAGGTTGATACCGCGTACCCCTGTCGCGGTTCGCCCCATTGAACGTACTTGCTCTTCGGGGAAGCGTACCACTTTGCCATTGGCAGAAAATAGCATCACTTCGTTGCTGCCATCCGTCAGGTCAACACCGATCAGTTCATCACCTTCATTCAGACCCACTGCGATAATGCCCGCGCTACGTGGACGGCTGAATTCAGTCAGTGCGGTTTTCTTCACTGTGCCACTCGCGGTTGCCATGAATACATGCCGCCCCTCTTCATACTCTCGGACCGGTAAAATGGCGGTAATGCGTTCATTCGCTTCCAGCGGTAGCAGGTTGACAATCGGTCGACCACGCGCACCGCGTGTCGCTTCTGGCAACTGGTAGACTTTCATCCAGTAGAGACGCCCTCGGCTGGAGAAACAGAGGATAGTGTCGTGAGTGTTGGCGACCAGTAGCTGATCAATAAAGTCCTCTTCCTTAATCCGAGCGGCTGATTTGCCTTTGCCACCTCGGCGCTGTGCTTCGTAGTCGCTCAGTGGTTGATATTTAACATAGCCTTGATGTGATAGCGTCACTACCACGTCTTCTTGGTTGATCAGATCTTCAATGTTGATGTCAGAGCTGTTAGCTGTGATTTCAGTGCGGCGGGGATCACCAAACTGATCGCGCATTGCCGTCAACTCTTCACGGATCACCTCCATTAGGCGGTTGGGGTTTTCCAAGATGAAAATCAGCTCGGCGATCAGTTTGAGTAACTCTTTATACTCATCAAGCAGCTTTTCATGCTCAAGGCCAGTCAATTTCTGCAGACGCAGATCAAGAATGGCCTGAGCTTGCTGTTCAGTCAGATAATATTGACCGTCACGAATGCCATATTGTGGTTCTAACCATTCAGGGCGTGCTGCATTATCACCAGCACGTTCCAGCATCGCGGCAACATTGCCCAATTGCCAAGGGCGGGCGGTCAATGCCGCTTTTGCCTCTGCCGGTGTCGGTGCTCGCCGGATCAGTTCTATAATGGGATCAATGTTCGCGAGCGCAATCGCCAGTGCTTCTAGGATATGTGCCCGTTCACGCGCTTTTCGCAGTTCAAAAATAGTGCGCCGTGTTACCACTTCACGCCGGTGACGCACAAAGGCTTCCAGGATATCTTTCAGGTTTAGTAACTTGGGTTGGCCTTGATGTAGCGCCACCATGTTAATACCGAAGGTCACCTGTAGTTGGGTCAGTGAGTAAAGGTTGTTCAACACCACTTCAGCCACTGCATCGCGTTTCACTTCGATCACGATGCGCATACCATCTTTGTCGGACTCATCGCGCAGTGCGCTGATGCCTTCAATGCGTTTCTCTTTTACCAGTTCGGCAATTTTTTCAATCAGGCGTGCTTTATTGACTTGGTAAGGGATCTCGTGAACGATGATAGTTTCACGGCCTGATTTAGCGTCTGTCTCTACTTCTGCCCGTGCGCGAATGTAGACTTTACCACGGCCGGTGCGGTACGCTTCTTCTATGCCTCGGCGACCATTAATGATCGCTGCTGTAGGGAAATCGGGGCCGGGGATATGCTCCATCAACCCTTCGATAGTGATATTTTCGTCATCAATATAGGCTAAACAACCATTGATGATCTCGGTGAGATTGTGTGGCGGGATGTTCGTTGCCATGCCAACCGCAATCCCCGACGAACCATTGACTAACAGGTTCGGGATTTTTGTCGGCATCACTTCCGGGATCTGTTCCGTGCCATCGTAGTTAGGCACAAAATCAACTGTTTCCTTTTCCAGATCCGCCAGCAGTTCATGGGCTATCTTCGCCATGCGCACTTCGGTATAACGCATTGCAGCCGCAGAGTCACCATCAACGGAACCAAAGTTACCCTGCCCATCTATCAGCATGTAACGCAATGAAAAAGGTTGAGCCATGCGAACAATGGTGTCGTATACCGCAATATCACCATGCGGGTGGTATTTACCGATCACGTCACCGACAACACGCGCTGACTTTTTATACGGCTTATTCCAATCATTACCCAATATGTTCATCGCGTATAGTACGCGGCGGTGAACCGGTTTTAACCCATCGCGAACATCTGGCAGCGCACGTCCAACGATCACGGACATGGCATAATCCAGGTATGAGCTTTTCAGCTCTTCTTCGATATTGACCGGTGTAATTTCTCTGGCAAGGTCGCTCATAGAGCCGCTATCCCTCATACTGAATGATTCATCTGCCCTGGCTTGGTGCCCAAAGCACCAAAAGAACCAAAAGCACCGAACTATACCACAACACCCCATGTACGGGGAAATTGATGTGTATAACCAAATCTCAACACCCGCCCGAGCAGTCGGACACAGGCATGTGTGTTTGTTCCATTAACTGCTGAAAGCTGTCGTTGCTAGCCTGTGCTAACTTGAAGTCACCGACTCAGTCAGGTGTATAATCAACCAATACACTATAAGGAGTGGATCCCACCCATGAATGCTCAAGCAACTCGTCCAACAGAAAATGTTGATCACCAGGAAATCGCTAAATTCGAGGCTGTTGCTTCGCGTTGGTGGGATTTGGAAGGTGAATTTAAACCGTTACACCGCATCAACCCACTACGTCTACAGTATATCATGCAACGTGCGGGTGGGCTTTTTGCCAAGCAGGTGCTGGATGTTGGCTGTGGTGGCGGTATTCTGGCTGAAAGCATGGCTCGCGAAGGGGCAGAAGTCACCGGTCTGGATATGGGCGCAGAACCGTTGCAGGTGGCGCGGTTACATGCATTGGAGAGTGGTATTACGGTGAACTATGTGCAGGAGACTGTCGAGCAGCATGCCGAAATTCATCCACAACAATATGATATTGTGACCTGTATGGAGATGCTGGAGCATGTTCCCGATCCAGCATCGGTGATCCGTGCCTGTGCCAAGTTGGTAAAACCTGGGGGGCATGTCTTTTTTTCTACACTCAATCGCAATCGCAAAGCCTGGCTGCTGGCAATAATTGGCGCGGAGTACCTGCTGAAAATGGTGCCGAAAGGCACCCATGACTACCAGAAATTTATCCGCCCTTCCGAGCTACTCGGCTGGTTGGATAGTACTGCTTTGCGCGAACAGCAAATGATCGGTCTACACTATAACCCGCTCACCGATCGTTTCAGTCTTGGCAAAGGTGTTGATGTGAACTACATCGTACATACACAACACTGTGGTTAAAGCCACTGATGGTGTGCGCATCGGGCAGTTAACTCGCCTGTAGGTGAAGTTAAACTTGTCATTTAATGTCGTGAATCAATCCGACAAGCTGTGGCAGGTTTACCTTTTATTAACCTGGCGCAATTTTACCTGGGCAGTAAAAATTTTTTCTACTCTTGACAAAGCGCCACCTTAACTGTGGCGCGCTCTCTGCGCTGCCTGCTTTGATAGTTAGCTCAGGAGCAAAATTTTCGCAGTTGCAACGCTGTGCTAATATCATTATTTTGTCATCCTTCTTACGTCAAACCACTATATATAGTGTTTGCCCATTAAGCAGAACGACTATGCTTTTGCATAAGGAACTCACGGAAGCAACCATGAACCAAAGTCTACTTGTCACTAAACGCGATGGCAGCAAAGAACGCATTAATCTCGATAAAATCCACAAAGTCCTCGATTGGGCCGCAGAGGGTTTGCACAACGTCTCGGTTTCTCAGGTAGAGCTACGTTCACACATTCAATTTTATGATGGGATCAAGACCGCCGATATCCATGAAACAATCATCAAAGCAGCAGCTGATCTGATCTCGGGTGATGCACCCGATTATCAGTATCTGGCGGCACGCCTGGCCATCTTTCATTTGCGCAAAAAGGCCTATGGTCAGTTTGAACCACCTAAGCTGTTCGATCATGTTGTGCGGATGGTGGAGATGGGCAAATACGATAAACATCTGCTGGCTGACTACAGTGCCGAAGAGTTCGCGCAGATGGATAGTTTTATTGATCACTGGCGTGATATGAACTTCTCATACGCTGCGGTTAAACAGTTAGAAGGGAAATATCTGGTACAGAACCGCGTCACGGGTGAGATTTACGAAAGCGCACAGTTTTTATACATTCTGGTCGCCGCTTGCCTGTTTTCTGGTTATCCGCGCG
Source organism: Serratia microhaemolytica (assembly GCF_004011885.1). Lineage (GTDB taxonomy): Bacteria > Pseudomonadota > Gammaproteobacteria > Enterobacterales > Enterobacteriaceae > Serratia_G > Serratia_G microhaemolytica. The sequence continues at coordinate 104,637 of NZ_SBEF01000001.1, forward strand.
CCACTCGCTTGGATTATGTGCGTCGCTTCTATGATGCCATCTCAACATTCAAAATTTCACTGCCGACACCAATTATGTCTGGCGTGCGTACACCGACACGTCAATTCAGTTCCTGTGTGCTGATTGAGTGTGGTGATAGCCTTGATTCCATCAATGCCACTTCAAGTGCCATCGTAAAATATGTTTCCCAACGTGCGGGTATTGGTATCAATGCAGGCCGTATTCGCGCATTAGGTAGCCCGATCCGTGGTGGTGAAGCGTTCCATACCGGCTGCATTCCGTTTTATAAGCACTTCCAAACTGCCGTGAAGTCCTGTTCTCAGGGCGGTGTGCGTGGTGGTGCCGCTACGCTGTTCTATCCCATGTGGCATCTGGAAGTTGAGAGTTTGTTGGTGTTAAAGAACAACCGTGGTGTTGAGGGCAATCGAGTGCGTCATATGGATTATGGCGTTCAGATTAACCGGCTGATGTATCAGCGGTTAATTAAAAATGAAGAGATCACCCTGTTTAGCCCTTCTGATGTCCCTGGGCTGTATGATGCCTTCTTCGCCGATCAGGATGAGTTTGAGCGCCTGTATAAACAGTACGAAAGCGATAGCACTATCCGGCAACAACGGGTGAAGGCGATTGAACTGTTCTCGCTGATGATGCAGGAGCGGGCATCAACCGGCCGTATCTACATTCAGAATGTCGACCACTGTAATACCCACAGCCCATTTGATCCGCTGGTCGCTCCAGTGCGTCAATCCAATCTCTGCCTCGAGATTGCTCTGCCAACCAAGCCGCTAGATGATATTAACGACGAGAATGGTGAAATAGCCCTGTGCACTCTCTCCGCTTTCAATCTGGGTGCGATAGAGAGCCTGGATGATCTCGAAGAGTTAGCGACCTTAACCGTGCGCGCGCTTGATGCGCTGCTCGACTATCAGGATTACCCGATCAAAGCCGCCCATCGCGGTGCTATGGGGCGTCGCACGCTGGGTGTCGGTGTGATTAACTTTGCTTACTATCTGGCGAAGCACGGCGTGCGTTACTCTGATGGCAGTGCCAATAACCTGACACACCGCACCTTTGAAGCGATACAGTACTATCTGCTGAAAGCGTCAAATCGTTTGGCTCAAGAGCGGGGGGCTTGTCCTTGGTTTAATGAAACTCGCTATGCTCAAGGGATCTTGCCGATCGACAACTACAAGAAGGATTTAGATGCCATTTGCGATGAGCCGCTGCATTACGACTGGGAGACGCTGCGCCAGGAGATCAAGACCAGCGGATTGCGTAACTCAACTTTATCAGCATTAATGCCTTCCGAGACCTCATCGCAAATTTCTAATGCCACCAATGGCATTGAACCTCCGCGCGGTCATATTAGTATCAAAGCCTCGAAAGATGGTATTTTGCGTCAAGTGGTTCCGGACTATGAGCAGTTAAAGGGTGGTTACGAGTTGCTGTGGGATATGCCTAATAATGAAGGATATCTGCAACTGGTCGGGTTGATGCAGAAGTTTATCGATCAATCGATTTCCGCCAATACCAACTATGATCCGATCCGTTTCCCTGGCGGTAAAGTGCCAATGAAGCAGTTACTGAAAGATCTGCTTACTGCCTATAAGTTTGGTGTGAAGACGCTCTACTACCAGAACACCCGGGATGGCGCAGAAGATGCGCAAGACGATCTGAGACCGGCCCCAAATGGCAGTGATGACTGTGAAAGCGGTGCCTGCAAAATCTAACCGCAAACTAAGCCGGACACCGTGCCGGCTTTTCCCGCAACGCTATTCATGAAGGGAGGGCAACTTATGGCTTACACTACTTTTTCTCAAAATAAAAACAATCAGTTACTCGAACCGATGTTCTTTGGTCAATCCGTTAATGTGGCGCGTTTTGATCAGCAAAAATATGAAATTTTTGAAAAATTGATCGAGAAGCAGCTCTCTTTTTTCTGGCGCCCGGAAGAAGTTGATGTCTCGCGTGACCGTATCGACTATCAAGCGTTGCCTGAACATGAAAAACATATTTTTATCAGCAACCTGAAGTATCAAACTCTGCTCGACTCAATTCAGGGACGTAGCCCTAACGTAGCATTTTTGCCGCTGATCTCGATCCCAGAACTGGAAACTTGGGTCGAAACCTGGTCGTTCTCTGAGACGATTCATTCACGTTCATACACCCATATTATTCGCAACATTGTCAACGACCCTTCGCTGGTATTTGACGATATTGTCACCAACCGAGAAATCACTCAGCGCGCACAGGATATCGCACGCTATTATGATGATCTGATTGAAATGACTCAGTATTACCACCTGCTGGGTGAAGGCACTCATCAGGTTAATGGTAAACAGATCGTTGTCAATTTACGTGCGCTTAAAAAGCAGTTGTACCTCTGCCTGATGAGCGTCAATGCGTTAGAAGCGATCCGTTTCTATGTCAGCTTTGCCTGCTCCTTTGCCTTTGCCGAACGGGAGTTAATGGAAGGGAACGCCAAAATTATCAAACTGATCGCGCGTGATGAGGCGCTACATCTTACCGGAACACAACATATGCTGAATCTGATGCGTTCTGGCAGTGATGACCCCGAAATGGCGGAAATCGCCCTCGAATGTCAGCAAACCTGTTATGACCTGTTTCTCTCGGCAGCACAACAGGAAAAACGCTGGGCTGAATACCTGTTCCGTGATGGTTCAATGATCGGTTTAAATAAAGATATTTTATGTCAATACATTGAGTATATTACCAATATTCGAATGCAGGCAGTCGGGCTAGCTGCGCCCTTCCAGACACGTTCCAATCCTATTCCCTGGATCAATGCCTGGCTGGTTTCTGACAACGTACAAGTGGCACCACAAGAAGTGGAGGTCAGCTCTTATTTAGTCGGTCAGATCGATGCTGAAGTCAATGCCGATGATCTGAGTGATTTTGAGCTATAAGTTGAGCTATCGGTGAGCGCACATATCATTTCGCTGAAAATCTCCGGTAAAGCGCTTCCCTGTAGCAATAGGGAAAATAACTTACTGGAACTGCTGGAATCGAATCAGGTTCCAGTTGAGTATCAATGCCGTTCCGGCTACTGCGGTGCCTGCCGCTTGACGCTACTGAAAGGTGCCGTTGTCTACCGGCAACCCCCTCTGGCCTCAATTAATGAAGGTGAAATCTTACCGTGCTGCTGCACAGCATCAATGGATCTGGAGCTGGAAATCTAACCGCCCAAGAGGCGTGTGACAATGCTACCGATGGTGGCTGGTGGAAACAGCGGCAAAGAATAAACCAGAAGGAAGGAAGGAAGGAAGGAAGGAAGGAAGGAAGGAAGGGAAAGAAGAGAAAAATGGCGGCAGAATAACCGGCAACTCAGTGCGGTTCACGACTTCTGAACCGCACTGTTTGTTGAACGCTCAACCCTGCACTACTGTCTGGCTACCTCTTCCGGTGACAGAACATCCATAATCCGCACGTGATAGATCATGGTAGCACCAGGCGGGATATCTGGCATCATACCCTTATCACCATATGCCAATTCAGGTGGCACCACCAAAGTAATGCTGCCGTGATTCTTCAGTCTGCTCAATGCTTCACGGAACAGCGGTGGGAACTCACTCAATGGCTGCAGAATGGTCGCTCCAGAGAGATCCATATCCTTCACCACGGTGCCATCAACCAAGCTCTCTTTCACTACTACAGCAATATTGTAGCCATTGGTGATTGGCGTATCTCCCGGATAGTCAATGCGGTAATAGAAACCTTGCTTAGACTTCACCACGCCAGGTTGTTTCTTGAATTTCTGCACATATTTTGCGCCCTCGCGCTCATTTTTATCCTTGATTTTCTTATGTTGTGCCGTCAGTTCTTGTTCACTTTCATGCAATGCCTGAACAATTTCTTCCTGGGGTAATTGTGGCTGACCATTCAGCACATCAGAGACACCGGCCAATATCTGCTGCTGATTAACCTGCAAGCCGAGTAATTTCTTGCTCTCTAGCAGATCAAGAATATCCTTCGCCAGCGAGGTACCAATCGCATAGTCACGCTTCTCCTGCTGGGTATTGGGCACCGCTTTCACTGCCGCAGGCTGTTTTTTCTCCGCATCAGCCAATTTCTGCCGCAACTGTTTGAGCTCTTTTTCCTTGTTTGCACTCTCTTCAGACTGACGTGCCAACTGCTCTTTCAGTTTGGCCAACTGCTGCTTTTCCTGCTGTAGCTGTGCAATTTGCCGCTGCTGCTCTTCCGCCACCTTACTTTGCTCATTCAACTGCTGTTGCAGTTGTTCTGCCTGCTTTTCGCGTTCGGTGCTTTGTTGGGCTAGCTGCTGCTGTAACTGCTTTATCTGCAGGTCTTTCTGCTCGCTCTCTTTGCTCTGGGTGACCAACTGCTGTTGCAATGAGACCAAAGCCTGTTGACCAAGCTGTTCTGCTGTTTTGCCATCCGCCGCCAACTGCTGTTGCAACTGTTTAATCTGCAAAGATTTCTGCTCAGTCTCTTTCACCTGGTTAGCCAACTGCTGCTGCAGTTTCTCCAACTCCGGCGGGTTCTGTGGCTGTGATGCTTTAGCTCGTGCTGCCAATTGCTGTTGCAACTGTTTGATCTGTTCGGCTTTCTGTTCACTATCCTTAGTCTGCTTGTTCAACTGCTCCTGCAACTTGCCCACTACTTGCTGCTTATCTTGTAACTCGCGCTGCAATTGTTGCAACTGCTGTGTTTTTTGCTCGTTCTCTTTACTCTGTGCTGTTAGCTGTTGCTGCAACTTAGATTCAGCTTGCTGTTTTTCCTGAAGTTCACTCTTTAACTGTTTCAACTGCTGCGTTTTCTGCTCACTCTCCTTGACCTTAACAGTCAACTGCTGTTGCAACTCAACTGTCGCCTGCTGCTTGCTCTGCAACTCATCCTGCAACTGCTTAAGTTGCTTGACTTTCTGTTCGATTTCTTTCGATTGCGCAGTGAGCTGGCTCTGCAATTGACCACTACCCTGCTGTTTATCATCCAACGCCCGTTGCAGTTGCTTTAACTGTTGGGTTTTCTGTTCAACTTCCTTGCCCTGACTCGCCACCTGTTTCTGCAATTCAGCCGTCGCCTGTTGGGTGCGTTGCAACTCTTGTTGTAACTGCTTCAACTGTTGTGCTTTCTGCTCACTGTCTTTAGTTTGCACTGTCAACTGCTGCTGCAATTCCGTGCTTACCTGCTGTCTTTGCTGTAGTGTCTGCTGCAACTGCTTGAGTTGTTGAGCCTTCTGTTCACTCTCTTTGACTCGTGCTGCCAGCTCGAGCTGCAACTTAGCACTCGCTTTCTGTTTCTCTTGCAGTTCACGCTGTAGTCGCTTTAGTTGCTGAGCCGGATCATCACTCACTTCAGGTTCCGAAGAGAACACACCCAGCAAGCGATTGAATATCGATGGCCGCTCTTGATTGCCGCCATCTTTCGGAAGCGCCAGTTGAGCTTCCAACTTGGCGATAGTTTGCTGATTTTTTTGCAATGCCTGTTCAAGTTGAACCAACTGCTGGGTCTTCTGTTCCAATTCCTGCTTTTGTGCCTGCAACTGCTGTTGTAGTTGTGCATCTGCTGGCTGTTGAACCAGTTCAACTTTAGGGGCTTTTTCTGTTGGCTGCTGACTGAGCACAGGCTGGGTATTTGCCTGCTGTGTCACAGACTGCTGCGACAGTTGCTTTTGCAACTGCGCATTCTCCTGTCTGAGCTGTTTAATCGTTTGTTGTAAGGCGAGCAACTCAGCAGACGTGCTTTTCTGCTTGTTTTGCGCACTACGTAGCTGTTTTAGGCTAGCTTCCTGCTTGGCAATTTTCTGTTTAAGCTGTTTGATGGTCGCCTGCTGTTTAGCAAGCTCTCGACTCTGAGGATTGATATCACTCTCTGGCGAACGAGAGGAGACACTGGGCTGGGTTAACAGCCGAGACTGAGATTCGGCAGGTTTTGAGGTGTCTATTGGTAAAGGTTTTAAGAACAACACTTCAGGGGCTTCATTCTTCTGGCCGGTGATCACCGCCAGAGAATTGATTAATTTATCATCAAAAATGTTGGACTCATCTTCGGCACCGACCGCACTGAGCGGCAATGCCAAGGTCAGTAAGGCACCACAATATATCCTGCGTTTCATTTCACGCCTTCCCCTCTCTCGATCAGACTTTGCAGGACTTCACGTTCAATTTCAGAACATAACTGATTGGTTTTATAACGATATAATGCATCAAGTGTGTCTTTAGTACCTTCATTCACATCGGCACGCACAGCACCATATATCGCGGCATTATTGACCAGCTCATTAAAATAGGCTTGTTTCGCCTCATACGCCTTTGGATTGATCCGCTTCAGCGATGCCAGCTCACTTTGGCAAATACCGATCTTGCTATTTTTGGTGTCGACCGATGCTGCCTGCTCCGCTGTTAGGTTACTACGCGCAGCGGCAGAAGGGGGGACGGCAGAATTCGATGTCTGACCAGACGAATTCTGCGCATATTGGCACCCTGACAGTAGAACGCCACTGCACAACAGCAGGCACAAATAAAGTTTGCTTTGATTACTTCCCATTGAACATTCCTTCAAAAAAATCACTACCCAGTGTGTCAAGCTGGACGTTACCCAATGCACCCTTTGATACTCATTCGTACTAATTAAGGCTATACCGTGTGTTAATCACAGCAGGGCAGTCTGGCACAAACGTCTATTTAACAGCATATGGCTGCCTTACTTCAAGCAGGATGTTTGCTTACTGCAACCGAGGTTGCGATTCATCTCGATAACTGATTTTATCGTCGGCTAAAACGCGTTAAAAATAGAGCAATGTCGTCACTCTTTGGTCGTTAAACCAGAAACGTCCGCTAAAACGGCGACCACGGTAAAAACAAACATTCAAGGTTTTCTGTAGCTCCAGCTCAAAATAGCCCTGCGGCAGGTTGAGCTCGACAATCATCGCATCGAGAAAATCAAAATAACAGCCAACATGGGGATAAACGGCTTTGAACAGACTCTCCTTAGCTGAAAATAGCAATGTTAGCAGAAAATCGAATCGATATCCCTGCTGCCGCAACCATGCTGCTTCACTGTCTTGGGCGATCATCGCCAATAACTCTTCAGCCCGCTCAATGGAAAGGCAACTTTCAACATCAATCCCCACACCAACACGGCCCGTTGTTGGCTGCACAGCACACAGTACGGTATCGATATTATGGCTCAGTGAACCAATGATACCGGTTGGCCAGCAAGGTGCACGATCTTCACCGCGCGGCAGAATCACGTTGGGATAACCAAATTGTGCAAGTAATAGGCGAGCCAAATAGCGTCCAGCCAGATATTCTGCTCGCCGTTTAGTCACAGCTCTCGATAAATGTGTAGGGAACGGGATCGCCAGGTGTGAAAACAGCTGATCGGAATACTCAGCCAGCGCAAAACGACATTGAGCCACCCGACCAGGAAAATCGGCTATTGGCAAAAACTCCAGATCACGAACAAAAGCGGTAGACACATTATCATCCCAGCGGTACAAATCAGAGCAATGAGTGTAAAGAGTTGCTATCCGTTAAAGCAAGTTGATCAGTGTTAGCCTGGTGGTCACGTTGAACTCATTGCCATACTTGGGCAGTTCATTTTTATTCGCTGACCATCATTCCGCTTCAATAGTCCCTGGTTGGTTATCATCTGTGTTGTTTTTTTAACAACTGGTGGTTAAGCAAACCACGGCTGCTAAAAAAACCAACACATCGGATAGAGTGTAAGCAAACAAACTCAAAATATGTAATTCGGCTTTGACTTCAGCTTTGCACGCCGTTATTATTGCGCCCGTTCAGACGATTCCTCTGTAGTTCAGTCGGTAGAACGGCGGACTGTTAATCCGTATGTCACTGGTTCGAGTCCAGTCAGAGGAGCCAATCTAAAATAACCTAAGCAACAGGTTACTATCAGTTCCAATCACCGTTATGACAAAGCCTCTGTTGACCAGTAAAATTGGTTGGCATAGCCACAGCTCCCCATTTTTCTTTGTTTCTGCACAAAACCATTCCATGTTTAAGCTGTCACTGGTTGATTAGGTTAAGCGCTGACCAAGAACCACTTTGAGCAGCCGTTTGCTCATCGCCGTTGGTCAGTCTGGTGTTTTTTTGCGCCATTTATGCCAGATTTTGCTCTCCTGCCCCCGCCACAAACGCTGAATATTATCGTGGTGGCGTAACAAAATCAGGCAGGAGAGCATCGCAACCGGAAAAGTAAACTCTGGTTTAAACCACCAGACATAAAACGGCACAATTAATGTGCTGACAATCGCTCCAAGCGAGGAGTAACCACTGAGTAATGCCGTCAGCAGCCAAGTGCCACTCAGTAGTCCAGTGACATCCCAACCTATTGGTGCAATGGCACCAAATGCCGTCGCTACGCCTTTACCACCACGAAAATGAAAAAACAGTGGATAGATATGTCCGAGGCAGGCAGCAATCGCGGTTAACCCAAGATAGAACGGTGCTAATTGAATAACATAAGCCAACCAAACCGGTAACATTCCCTTCAGGACATCAAACAACAACACCGCAAGCGCAGCCCAACGCCCTCCCAAGCGCAACACATTGGTGGCACCAGGGTTGCCAGAACCATGTTGACGCGGATCCGGCAATTTGGCGATCCGACAGACGAGAATTGCACTGGAAATTGAACCACACAGATAGGCGAAAATGATCATGCCAAGGGCGACTGCGCTCATAAGTAGCTTTCCGGTCGATGATAGACTTTTTTCTGGTTCAGGGCATATTCACCAATCATGATGTGCCCCTGTTTTACTGGCAATATCTGTGGATAATACGCATATTTCGCCCAGAATGTTATCTGGATTAAATCAAAAATCGAGAACCCTATGATGGATATCATATTTATTGAGCAACTCGACGTCATTGCCACCATTGGTGTTTATGATTGGGAACAGAACATTAAGCAAAAGCTGCTATTTGATATTGAAATGGGCTGGGATAACCGTCGCGCTGCTGCCAGTGACGATGTGTCTGACTGTCTTAACTATGCCGCAGTCAGTGAGGCAATTATCAGCCATGTCAGCACACACCGCTTTGCATTATTGGAGCGTGTTGCTGAAGAGGTTGCTGCAATTTTACGACAGCAGTTTGATACGCCGTGGGTACGCATCAAAGTCAGCAAGCCAGGCGCAGTCGCCCAAGCTGGCAACGTTGGCGTTATTATTGAGCGCGGTGAGCGTGGCTAAGCGATTGCAATAGTATTAATGTCGACTCTACTCCGCGAGGGGTGACGGCTGCTGATTTTTCCAGGTGGCTAGCGCTTGTATACGGCAACGTTGCAGTTCGTTGCCGATCGCCTGCCCCTGAATACCCGTGGCGACAATCTGTTTGACAGAAACGCTGTTGGCTACCTGATAAGCTTGACGCAAATACTCAGCCTGCGGGTAGTCGCTCTGTTCAAATCCAGTACGCCCACGCGAATCAGCCTGGCTGGCAATCAGCACTTGTTCCAGTCGTTCTGGTTTACGCCAGACATCGATCGCATCAAACAATTTAAGTAGCGTTTCCGGGCGCAACTGGAATGCGGTGTGGATCAAATCATGGTAGTACGCCACCAACTTTGCCAAATCACGTATTGGATTAGGTACCCGTAACCGCTGGCAAAGCGCTTCCACCAATTTAACCCCTGCCGGGCCATGCCCATAATGCTTTGGCCAGTGTTGCTTCGGTGTTAACGCTTTGCCGAGATCATGGCAGAGGGCGGCAAAGCGAATATCAACCTGGTCACTCAGTTGGGCTGCGCTCTGTAGTGTCAATAACGTGTGTATACCAGTGTCAATTTCAGGGTGCCACTTTTCAGGTGCTGGCACGCCAAACAGGGCATCAATCTCAGGAAATAGCACCTTCAACGCACCACAATCGCGTAACAACTGAAAGTAGATCTGCGGACTCTCGCTGGCAAGTGCCTTTTCTGTTTCTTTCCAGATGCGTTCAGCAGAGAGCGCCAGTAATTCTCCACTCTCGGTCATTCGCTGCATCAACGCCAACGTCTCGGGCGCGACAGTAAAACCGAAACGGGCAAAACGTGCCGCAAAACGTGCTACACGTAACACTCGCAGCGGATCTTCGGCAAATGCTGGCGAAACATGGCGTAGAATACGCGCTTCAAGATCTGCCTTGCCGTGATAGGGATCTAACAAGGTCCCATCCGCGCTTTGTGCCATCGCATTGATGGTCAAATCACGCCGCAACAGATCCTGTTCCAGTGTCACATCCGGTGCCGAGTAACAGTTAAAGCCGGTGTAACCCCGCCCGGATTTACGTTCTGTTCGCGCCAATGCATACTCTTCATGGCTTTGTGGATGAAGGAATACCGGAAAATCTTTTCCTACCTGTAGATAGCCTTCTGCCAATAACTCTGCTGGTGTAGCGCCAACCACCACCCAATCACGGTCAGACACAGGAAGATTGAGCAGTGTGTCACGTACTGCCCCACCGACAAGATAGATATTCACCACTCTATTCCCCAGTTAACCAGCAACCAATCCATGCTGGAGCCACATCAATAGCCAATCAATCTTCCAGTACAACACTGCTGTTTTCCCGATGACAACCGCTTCTACAGGACATCAACCGATAGCCTTCAATCAATGTTGACTACCCGCCTCCGTGTTTGTGTGCATTTCAGCATCAATTCATCCAACGGTTATTCTTACGTCGTGGTAACAAGCGCGGCAACAGTAAGCCAACCAACAACCCCGCGCCCGCTACACCGCCGCCATACAGAAACCACTGCAAAATAATGGTACGCTGCTTGTCATCAAGTTGTAAATTGACCGCATTGACCTTCTTCTGTGCAACGATTAACTGGTTTTTCAGATCTTGGTTCTCCTGCCGCAGGCTATTAATCGTGCTGTCACTGGCGGCCACTTTCTGCTGCATCTCCGCAGTGCGTTTACTCCAGCTCTCATCGATGTTAGCCAGCTTATCGGTCAGGTTTTTTACCTGTTGTTCCAGTTTAGGTACCTGAGTACGTAGGCTTGGGGTCTCGCTCAACAGATTCATTGGCAACCAGACTTCACGCCCTTTGGCATCACGGATTTGTCCATACTTACTGGCACTGTCAACCGTCAACAGCGTCACCTCTTCACCCGCATTCAGCGTACCGACAATCCGGTACTGAGTGCCTGGCCCACGATGCACATAAGTACTTAATTCATCTGAAATATAGCGTTTATCTTCAGCATGAACTGCAAAAATAAAGCCAAAAATCAATACAATAAAATAGGTTAAACGTAATCTCTGCATGGTTGGTCATTGTAGCTGTGTGGATTTGTGAAACGATAGTAGAGAGTTCAGTGCCACGCTGCAACGGCAAAACGGTCATCTGCACCATTTTTTATCTCTCTCCACTTTTACCGTATGATAGGCAAAATAGTCTCTACGGAGGATCACTGATGAAACAAATTAGGATGTTGGCGCAGTATTACGTTGATGTGATGGTCAGGTTGGGATTGCTACGCTTTTCTCTGCTACTGGCCTCTGCGCTGGTATTACTGGTGATGGTGGTACAGATCGCCGTCATGCTATTACTGCGAGGCCAATTAGAGAGCCTGGATTTTGTCTCATCAATTTTGGTTGCTCTGCTGATCACCCCTTGGGCGGTCTACTTTCTGTCAGTAATGGTTGAACAACTGGAAGAGTCACGCCAGCATTTGGCTCGTCTGGTGGAGGAGCTTGAACAGCTCTGCCAGCGTAATCAGACATTAAATCAGCAAATGAAGGAAAACATTCACCAGCTTAACCAGGAGATTGCTGTTCGTATCAAAGCAGAGCAAGAGCGTCAGCAAGCGATGGATAAATTAACACAAGAGATCAAACAGCGTGAAAGAGCGCAGGTTGAACTGGGGCAACAGTCCGCTTTATTACGCTCATTCCTTGATGCTTCACCGGATTTAGTTTACTACCGTAACGAAGAGAAACAGTTCTCTTGCTGTAACCGCGCAATGGAGTTGCTATTGGGCAAGAGTGAAAAGCAACTGGTTGGTCTGACACCGTTCGATGTCTACACATCCGATGTCGCTGAAAAGGTGATCGAGACTGACGAAAAGGTGTTTTATCACAACGTCTCACTCACTTATGAACAGTGGCTGGTCTACCCTGATGGCCGCAAAGCCTGCTTTGAGCTACGTAAGGTGCCATTTTACGATAGCGCTGGGCAGCGTCATGGGCTGATGGGCTTTGGTCGTGATATTACCGAACGCAAACGCTATCAGGATGCGCTTGAGAATGCCAGCCGCGAGAAAACCACATTTATCTCCACCATCAGCCACGAGTTGCGTACTCCGCTAAACGGTATTGTCGGTTTGAGTCGTATTCTACTCGACACTGCGTTGAACGATGAACAGCTAAAATACTTAAAGACCATCCACGTCAGCGCCATCACTCTCGGTAATATTTTCAATGATATCATTGAAATGGATAAACTTGAGCGCTGTAAAGTCCAGCTTGACAATCAATGGCTTGACTTTACCGGGTTCCTCTCTGATCTGGAAAATCTCTCTGGCCTGTTAGTGCAACCGAAAAAATTACAGTTCGTGCTGGAACCACAAGCACCACTACCGACAAGAATTTTTGCTGATGGTACCCGCTTGCGGCAAATTTTATGGAACCTGATTGGCAATGCAGTGAAATTCACCGAGCAAGGGCAAATCACAGTACGTGTGCGTAGCCCACAGCCGAATCAGTTGCTGTTTGACGTTGAAGATACCGGGATTGGTATTCCACCAGATGAGCAGGAGAAAATCTTTGCCATGTACTACCAGGTCAAAGATCAGAATGGTGGTCGTCCGGCCACCGGTACCGGTATCGGGCTGGCCGTGTCTAAACGGTTAGCACAAATTATGGGCGGCGATATTAGTGTCAGTAGCCATCAAGGCCAAGGCTCCTGCTTCAGTTTGACAGTTGCCATTCCTGAAAGCAGCGTATTACCAGAACAGAAGCAGCCGAATGAAGAGTTGTTGCTACCAACTCTGCATATTCTGCTAGTAGAAGACATTGAACTGAACGTGATCGTTGCACGCTCAGTACTGGAAAAACTGGGCAACAGTGTTGAAGTCGCCATGACCGGGCAAGCTGCATTAGAGATGTTCAGCCCCGATGAATTTGATCTGGTACTGCTGGATATTCAATTGCCTGATATGACTGGGCTAGATATAGCACGCGCATTACATCAGCGTTATGCCAATCAGATGCTACCACCGCTGATTGCTCTCACTGCTAACGTGTTAAAAGATAAAAAAGAGTATCTTGATGCAGGCATGGATGATGTACTGAGTAAACCGCTTTCCGTTCCTGCTTTAACTGCGATGATCCAGCACCACTGGCATCACCCAGCGTCTCATAGCGCTGACAAAGTGCGTCCACAACTGGCTCCAGCCAGTGAACCGTTACTCGACACTGCAATGCTTGAGCAGTATTTGGAGTTGGTCGGCCCACAACTGATCCACCAAAGCCTGACCCTGTTTGAACAGATGATGCCGAAATATCTGGCCGTGCTCGATTCGAATATGACCGCACGTGATCAATCGGGCATCACTGAAGAGGGGCATAAAATTAAGGGAGCAGCAGGCTCTATCGGATTAAAGCATCTTCAACAATTAGCACAACAGATCCAGACACCGACACTACCGGCTTGGTGGAACAATGTACAAGATTGGGTCGACGAGTTGAAATCAAGCTGGCGAGATGATGTTGCGGCACTGCGTGCATGGGTTGAGAGCGTAGAAAAAAAATGACCCCGACTTCAGTCGGGGTGCGCGAACATTGCGCCAACACCAGGGAAATCGTGCACCTGCGTATCGGTTTTACTTATTTTTGACCGGTTGCGTCGCGTGCTGACCACCGCACGCTGACCTCACCGAACCAAACTTAAACCGAGCTAGATACTCGGGCAAGTGCTCTGTAACCATGCTTAGGAGTAACATTGAACATAGATTAGCAGATGTAAGCGTTCGTGTTAAAAGATTCATCAAAATTTGTGATGCAGTTAACTAGAATTTTGCACACTGCCTTTTTCTTTATTACTAATCAACGATTAGATATATCTTTTGGTAATAAAAAAATCAAAAATTCATCTATTATCCTTAAGTGTTAACTTTCTTGCTCTGTAACAGTTGACGTTTTAGTCGCTCAGTCGGTCTCTGCTGCTGCCTGATATCACTGTGTCGAGTCAATGCGGGACGCGTCTGGCGCAACAGTCGTTTTGCCTCACGCTGCTCATTGAGCGTTGGCGCAGGCACCAAACACTCACGCCGCGAGCCGATCAGATGCTTCAACCCCATCTCCTCCAGCGCGCTGCGGATCAACGGCCAGTTCAACGGATCGTGATAGCGTAATAACGCTTTCTGCAACCGCCGTTGGCGCTCGCCACGCGGAATAAATACCGCTTCGCTTTTATAGTCCACCTTGCCCAATGGATTTTTAGCGCTGTAATACATGGTAGTCGCACTCGCCATGGGTGAGGGGTAGAAGTTTTGCACTTGATCGAGCCGAAAACGATTTTTCTTCAGCCACAGCGCCAGATTGACCATATCCTCATCACGACTGCCAGGATGCGCTGCGATAAAATAGGGGATCAGATACTGCTCTTTACCTGCCTGCTTGGAGTATTGGTCAAACAACTGTTTGAAACGATCGTAGCTGCCAATACCCGGCTTCATCATTTTCGATAGTGGGCCAGGCTCGGTATGCTCAGGTGCAATCTTCAGATATCCGCCGACATGATGCAGTGCCAACTCCTTAATGTAACGTGGATCTTCAACCGCCAGATCATAACGCACACCTGAGGCAATCAAGATCTTCTTGATCCCGCTTAGCTGACGTGCGCGACGGTAGAGTTTGATCGTCGGCTCGTGGTTGGTATCCATGTAAGTACAAATTTCAGGATAAACACACGATGCACGGCGACAGGTCTGTTCCGCGCGCGGGTTGGTACAGCGCAACATATACATATTGGCCGTTGGGCCGCCAAGATCTGAAATCACCCCGGTAAAACCAGGCACCTTGTCGCGTATCTGTTCAATCTCGGCAATGATCGAATCTTCAGAGCGGCTTTGAATAATGCGCCCCTCATGTTCGGTAATCGAGCAGAATGAACAGCCGCCATAGCAGCCACGCATAATATTGACTGAGAAGCGGATCATCTCATAAGCGGGTATACGCGCCTGACCATACGCTGGGTGTGGCACACGCTGATAGGGTAACGCAAACACACTGTCCATCTCGGCGGTACTGAGTGGAATGGCGGGTGGATTGATCCAGATATAGCGATCGCCGTGCTTCTGCATCAATGCCCGTGCACAACCGGGATTGGTCTCATGGTGCAAAATGCGTGAAGCATGTGCATACAGTACTTTATCGGCCTTCACCTTCTCATAAGAAGGAAGTAGGACATAGGTCTTTTCCCACGGTTTAGGCTTGGCAGCACGCACGCTGACCGGTTTTGCTACCACCTCTTCGCTACTGCTATCACTGCACCCCACCGGCATTGCATAGGGATCAGCGATCGGATCAATACGCCCCGGTTTATCCAAACGCGTTGAATCGACCCCTTGCCAACCAGGCAAAGGCTGTTTGCACAGAATGGCGGTATTACGAATGTCACGGATATCTTCAATTTTCTCACCGGCCGCCAAGCGGTGTGCCAACTCGACCAGCGGACGCTCACCGTTACCGTAAATCAGCATGTCGGCTTTGGCATCAACCAGCACCGAACGACGCACACTGTCTGACCAGTAATCATAATGCGCTATCCGACGCAGACTGGCTTCAATTCCCCCTAGAATGATCGGCACCTGCTTATACGCTTCGCGGCAGCGCTGGCTGTAGACCAGCGTCGCGCGATCTGGCCGCTTACCGGCAACATTATCAGGGGTGTAGCTGTCATCATGGCGCAATTTACGATCGGCAGTATAACGGTTGATCATCGAATCCATGTTGCCTGCCGTCACACCAAAAAACAGATTCGGTTTACCCAAACGCATGAAGTCGTCTTTGTTACTCCAGTCTGGCTGCGCAATAATGCCAACACGAAAACCTTGCGCTTCCAGCATTCGACCGATGATCGCCATACCAAAACTGGGGTGGTCAACATACGCGTCACCGGTAACGATGATCACATCACAGCTATCCCAGCCGAGTTGATCCATCTCTTGGCGTGACATTGGTAAAAAAGGCGCGGTGCCAAAACATTCGGCCCAGTAAGGTTGATAAGAAAACAGTTCACGCTCAGGTTGGATCAGGCTGGTAGTGCTCATGACGAATGCTCTTGTACAGGGTGAGTGACCGCAGGGCGGCGATAATACCCATAGGCAGGCAATTTTCCAACATTTTCTTAACCGCTAATGTTGGCTTCACAGCGGCACGCAGGTTGCCGCTGTGTTGATCGCGCCCAATCGTGCACGCTGTTTCGCTGCGCTGCAGGCGCATCTTGTTAAATTGATTGGGCGATCAGCAATTACCGATTGCCAGCATCAAGCTCTGCAACTTCTGCATCTAATTGTGCTATTTTCTGTTGCATCAATTGATGGCAGTGTGCTGCCAACTCGCGCACCCGCTCTTTGCTGTACTGGCTGGTATCAACCGGTGGCAACATTTCCACAATTGCATGGCCATTATTCCAGCGATTGAGCTTGATTTTACCGCTAGTGCTGGAAATGCAGATCGGCACAATCGGTACACCGGCCGCTATCGCAGCATGAAATGCCCCAGTTTTGAATGGCAGCAGGCCACGCCCTCGACTGCGTGTTCCCTCAGGAAACATCCAAATCGAAATTTTCTGCTGTTTGAAAGCGTCGACTACTTGGGCAATTGTACCATGCGCCTTGGCACGATTATCTCTATCAATCAATAAATTACCACTCAACCAGTAGAGCTGACCAAAAAACGGTATCCAAGCCAAACTCTTCTTACCGATTGTCACGGTACGTGGCTGCACCATGTTAGCTGCCGTCACCATATCAAAATTGTTCTGGTGGTTGGCAATGTAAATGCAATTGCCATACTGATCGGCATCAGCCGGTTTGCGCAGATGTACTTTTAAGCCAAACAGGGTCGACAAGCGACCAAATTGATGGGCAAACAGCGCAACATGGCGCGGATCACGCGGGCTAAACAGACAATATACTGAACCGAAAATACAGATCAGGATCGCATAAGGAACAACAATTATTGTGCGTAATATTAATAACATAAAACCCTCACCCTCCCAGTTATCAGCCTGAAAACCGCCAACAACCGAGCAAAATCATCAACACCGTAACCAAACAAATCAGCTATCTAGCGCCAGCTTCAATTAACTCAATCTCTGCCCACTGTTGCCGCAGGCAGACAAAAAACTGGCTACTCCGGCATCTCCAGTGGCAACATCGCTGGCGGAATATCAAGCTCAATACTGTCGATCCGTTGCAACCCGCGCGGCAATGAGGTGCCCTTACGCCCTCGTTCAGCACGATATTTCTGTAGATCGGCAGGCAATAATTTCAGTTTGCGCTTGCCGGCATGGAGAGTGACCGCCGTTTGTGGTGGCAACACCAGCAACCAGACTAATTTGTCCTCTCCACTGGCTGCTTCCGCAGCAGCGATCGCGATGATCTTGTTGCCCCTGCCTTTAGAGAGCTGCGGTAAATCAGCGACCGGGAACATTAACATGCGCCCTTGTGCGCTGATCGCCAGCAACATGCTGTCGCTGTTGTCGATCGCTATTGGTGTTAGTACCTTGGCTTTATCCGGCAGGGTAATCAGCCCTTTTCCAGCACGGTTACGCGCCACCAGATCGGCAAAGGTACAGACAAAGCCATAACCCGCATCAGAAGCCATCAACAGTGGCTGCTCATCTGCTGCCATCAGCACTTGTTCAATCGTTGCCCCTGGTGGTGGGGTCAATTTCCCAGTAAGCGGTTCGCCTTGCCCTCGCGCCGAAGGTAGCGTCAATGGATCCAGTGCATAACTGCGCCCTGTCGAGTCAATAAACACTACCGGCTGGTTACTTTTACCGCGCGCTGCAGCACGGAAACTGTCGCCCGCTTTATAGCTTAAACCACGCGGATCGATATCGTGGCCTTTGGCACTGCGCACCCAGCCCATTTCAGATAGTACAATCGTTACCGGCTCTGAAGGCACCAGCGCATGTTCACTCATCGCTTTTGCCTCTTCACGCTCCGCCAGTGGTGAACGACGATCATCACCATAAGCCTGCGCATCGGCCTGGATCTCTTTTTTAATCAAATTATTGAGCTTGCGTTCCGAGGCCAGCAGTGCCTGTAACTGATCACGCTCTTTCTCCAACTCACTCTGCTCAGCGCGGATCTTCACCTCTTCCAACTTGGCCAAATGACGCAATTTCAATTCCAAGATCGCTTCCGCCTGGGTATCCGACAGACCAAAACGCTGCATTAACAGCGGCTTTGGTTCATCTTCACTACGGATAATCTGGATCACCTCATCAATATTGAGGAACGCAATCAGCAAACCAGCCAGAATATGTAACCGTTTGAGCACCTTCTCCAGACGATAATTCAATCGCCGACGTACTTTATCACGTCGGAATGTCAGCCATTCTGTCAGGATCTCAACCAGCCCTTTGATCTGAGGTCGATTGTCGAGACCGATCATATTCATGTTGACCCGGTAGCTGCGCTCCAGATCGGTAGTAGCAAACAGATGATCCATGATCTGTTCCAGATCGACTCGGTTGGAACGTGGCACTATCACCAAGCGAGTAGGGTTTTCGTGATCTGACTCATCACGCAGATCTTCCACCATCGGCAATTTTTTCGCCCGCATTTGGCTGGCGATCTGCTCCAACACTTTCGCCCCAGAGACCTGATGCGGCAATGCAGTGATCACCGCACTGCCATCCTCTTTTTTCCACACCGCACGCATACGGATGGAACCACGCCCATGCTGGTAAATTTTGCGTATCTCATCGCGTGGCGTGATAATTTCGGCTTCGGTTGGGAAATCGGGCGCTTGGACAAACTGCAACAGTTCATCGAGTGTCGTTTCCGGCTTATCCAACAGCGCGATGGTCGCTGCCGCCACTTCGCGCACGTTGTGCGGCGGAATATCGGTCGCCATACCAACCGCGATACCGGTAGTGCCATTCAGCAGGATATTCGGCAGACGCGCCGGCAACATCTTTGGTTCTTGCAACGAGCCATCAAAGTTAGCCACCCAATCGACCGTACCCTGCCCTAACTCGCCAAGCAACACCTCAGCATATTTTGATAGCCGCGACTCGGTGTAACGCATCGCAGCAAAAGATTTCGGATCATCCGGCGCTCCCCAGTTTCCCTGGCCATCTACCAGCGGATAACGATAGGAGAAGGGTTGAGCCATCAGCACCATCGCTTCATAACAGGCACTATCGCCATGCGGATGATACTTACCCAGCACATCCCCCACGGTACGGGCTGATTTCTTGAATTTGGCGCTATGGCTAAGCCCCAACTCAGACATCGCATAGATGATGCGACGCTGCACCGGCTTCAATCCATCGCCAATATAGGGCAACGCGCGATCCATGATCACATACATGGAGTAGTTTAAATACGCGTTTTCAGTAAAAGTGTGCAGCGCCAAACGCTCGACACCATCATGAGTCAATTCACTCATTACTCAAATTTCCTCAAACCGTAGTTGGATGATCCCTAGCTCTTAGGTGAAAAAACTGTCGCTGTTACCCAACCTGCAACAGAACACAGCCAGACGTTTTTCTTTATATACTGTCAATAATTCGAGTTGCTTCTGGACGGCAAGCCCTCCCACAGAGCAGCATCGCAATCACCAGTTGCACATTCAGCCAGCGATAGTAACCCATCCCTCTGAAGCTGTCACAGTCGCACCAGCGCTAGATTAACATGGTTAACGCAATATAAGCCAAATGCGACAAATTGCGAACGATACCCAAAAATGAAACCGCCGCTACGGCTTTTTCTGCGGTTCAAAGAAGCAGCGAGTCATCCCCGCCAGTAAACGGTTACACCGGATTAACGTTAACTCGCGATCAAATTTCCCATCCGCGTTTTCACTGATGTTCAATCAGTCAGCAATCACCTTAAGCGCAAAACCCATATTTTGGCTGGAAAAGCCGTTACAGATTAAAAAACAATCAACTTGTTAGCTTAAATAATCATCAAACAACCTGTTAGTTCACAAATTTGACCAAATATTCTGTATGAGTTTATTTAACTTGATTAAGAACAATAATTTTTTTTTGCCATATGTTATCCATATCACATCTTTAATATCAATAAGATACTCATCTCAGTTTTCACTCGTCAGTCAAGATTACGATACCAGGATGAGTTATCGTCGCCCTAACCGCCTAATTTGATGAGATGCTTATGCTTAAGCTACACCATATACCGCTACTGTTAACCGTCACTGGTTTGGGGTTATTGCCATCAAGCCTGTTGGCACAAGCCAATGCCCCCCAATCCACAGCAACGATTGAAACCCGAAGTGAACGCTTCGCCACCAACCTGCCAGATCAATATCAGTCATGGCGTGCCACCGCTGAACAGTCAAAACAAGTTGATGCGCTGGCAGAAGATCCGCGATTGGTGATCTTGTGGGCCGGTTATGCCTTCGCCAAAGATTACAACAAACCACGCGGACACGCTTTCGCGCTCACTGACGTGCGCGCGACGCTACGCACTGGAGCACCGAAAACAGCCGAAGATGGGCCATTGCCGATGGCCTGCTGGAGTTGTAAAAGCCCAGATGTCGCACGGGTGATTAACCAACAGGGTGAAGAGCATTATTTTCGTGGTCAGTGGGCGCGTGGCGGGCCAGAGATCGTTAACCCGTTGGGTTGTGCCGACTGCCACAATACCGCCTCTGCCGCCTTTAAGCAGGGCAAACCTGAATTAACACTATCACGCCCATATGCTGATCGGGCGATGCAATCCTTAGGTAAATCGTTTCACAGCGAAGGACGCCTCTCACAGCAATCGATGGTTTGTGGCCAATGCCATGTTGAGTATTACTTCAGCGGTAAAAATAAAGCGGTGAAATTCCCGTGGGATCAGGGCACACGCGTTGATGATATGGAGGATTACTACGACAAACTCAATTTCTCGGATTGGGTACACCCGCTGTCAAAAACACCGATGCTGAAAGCACAACATCCCGAGTTTGAGACTTGGCGTGCCGGTATTCATGGCAAGAACAATGTCACCTGCATCGATTGCCACATGCCTAAAGTACAAAACAGCGCCGGTAAAGTGTATACCGACCACAAGATTGGTAATCCATTTGATAATTTCGACCAGAGCTGTGCCAACTGCCATACACAGGACAAAGCCAGCCTGCAAGCAGTGGTTGCGCAACGTAAGCATGATGTCAATGAGATCAAACTAAAAGTTGAAGATCAATTAGTTCACGCGCATTTTGAGGCAAAAGCTGCCTGGAGTGCTGGCGTTTCCAGTGCTGAAATGCAACCGATCCTACAGGATATTCGCCATGCGCAATGGCGCTGGGATTACGCCATCGCCTCGCACGGTGTACATATGCACGCCCCTGATGTCGCATTACGTGTGCTTGCCACTGCACTCGATAAGGCAGCCTCAGCACGTACCAAACTTGCGCGCGTATTGGCAACTAAAGGCATTAGCCATGAAATTGCCCTACCCGATATTTCCAGTAAAGAGAAAGCACAATTGGCGCTAGGCATGGATATGCAGCAACTGAATGCAGAAAAGCAGCAATTCCTTAACACGGTGGTTCCTCGCTGGGATGAGCAGGCGCGTAATGCTGGGTTACTGGGTAAGTGATCCGCTGGCGTCCGTTTAGCATTAAAGATTATGGAGTCAATATGCGCGTATTGCGTTCGTTACTAGCTTATGGGGTTTTGCTTTGTGCTGTCGTGCTGTCATCATCACTGGCATTCGCTGCCGCTAGCCACGCTGTTTCAGCAGACAAACACCCAACTTTGCCGGCAGAAAACAGCCAGCATGGTAGTACACCAAAAAACCTGGGTGCTGAATTGCAGCGTAATCCAGATGATGCCTGCCTGCGCTGCCATAAACCGGAAAAACGCGGGATGCATGGTAAGCATGGCAATGCGATTAATCCCAACACTCATCTCCCGGTGACCTGTACCAACTGCCACGGCAAGCCTTCTCCTCTACATCGAGAAAAGGTGAAGGATGTAATGCGCTTTAATCATCCGATGTATGATGCGGCGACACAAAACAGCGTCTGTATGTCTTGCCATCAGCCCCAGGCGTTGCACAACGCATTCTGGCCACACGATGTGCATTTGAGCAAAGTCGCTTGCGCCAGTTGCCATCAATTACACCCACAACAAGATCGCATGGAGAAGCTGAATGATAAGACGCGGATCAAGATCTGCGTTGATTGCCACAGCCAGCAGCAACAGGATGCCAACTTCAACCCGGCCGCTGTGCGCTTTGGTAAGGAGTGGCCATGAGTTGTTCTCGACGTCGCTTTATTACTGGTGTCGGAGCCTTGGCAGCCAGCGCGGTAGCGGCAGAAAAGGTACTGGCCTACAGCATGAATATCAATGGATTGCGTTACGGCATGGTACATGATGAGTCACGCTGTATCGGCTGCAATGCCTGTATGGCGGCCTGTGTTGAAGTAAACCAGGTGCCGGAAGGGGTTTCACGTTTAACCATTATTCGCAGCGAACCGATCGGTGAGTTTCCCGATGTGAAATATCGCTTCTTTCGCCACTCCTGCCAACATTGTGAGCAGGCGCCCTGCGTAGATGTTTGCCCGACCGGCGCTTCCTTTCGGGATGCTGCCACCGGGATTGTCGATGTCAACCCAGATCTCTGTGTCGGTTGCCAATACTGTATTGCTGCCTGCCCTTACCGGGTGAGATTTATTCATCCCGTCAACAAAACTGCTGATAAGTGTGATTTTTGCCGTAAGACTAATCTGCGCCAAGGTAAGTTGCCGGCCTGTGTGCTCTCCTGCCCGACCCAAGCGCTCACGTTCGGCAACTTGGATGATCCCAACAGCGACATTTCACGCCTATTAAGGAAGACAACAACTTACCGCTATAAAATTGCGCTCGGCACGCGTCCAAAGGTGTATCGTGTGCCGTTTAAGTTTGGGGAGATCAAACAATGAGTGCTGCATTCCATTTTGACTCCCTGGTGTGGGACTGGCCAATCGCCATTTATCTGTTTCTGATTGGCATCTCTGCCGGTTTAGTGACGTTGACTATTCTGCTACGCCGCTATCACCCCGATCAGGGCGGTGCGCAAAGCCTGGTGCTACGCACCACGCTGATTATTGCCCCCAGTTCGATCTTGCTCGGCCTGCTGATCCTGATCTTCCACCTCACCCGTCCGTGGACATTCTGGAAACTGATGTTTCATTACAGTGTGACGTCAGTGATGTCGATGGGGGTGCTGCTGTTCCAACTCTACATGTTAGTGCTGGTGATCTGGCTGGCGTTAATTTTCCGTGATCAGCTTAGCGAGCTACAACAGCGCTGGCTACCCAGGCTTGGCTGGTGTAGCCGCCTGTTAACCCGCTGCTTGCCGCTGTTGCGCCCGATTGAGACCGTGATGCTGGTGTGTGCCGTGCTGCTGGGCGCTTATACCGGTTTTCTGCTGTCAGCACTGAAATCTTACCCGCTGTTGAACAACCCCATATTACCGGTACTGTTCCTATTCTCAGGGCTATCCTCCGCAATCGCTGTAGCGCTATTGGTTTTTGCCATCCGTGCCAAACAGCAAGATCTACACCACCCAGAAGTCACTTTCCTGCATCGGTTGGAGACTCCGGTTGTGTGGCTAGAGATCTTTCTGTTAGCTGCCTTTTTTATCGGGTTATGGCTCGGTGACGACGGTAAGGTACGTGCATTGTCTGCCGCACTGGGTGGTGGCTTCTGGAGTTGGTGGTTCTGGATCGGTGTCGTTGCTGTCGGTTTACTAACCCCGCTACTGCTGACACTCTGCCACTGGGGAAAAACCCGCTGGCAACTGTTGTTGATCAGCAGTTGTAGCCTGATTGGCGTGTTGATGCTGCGTTACTTTATCCTCTATGCTGGCCAGATGACGGTCGCTTAACCGGTGCTCGACCGGCATCACAATATAAGGCGGTAAACGTGCGGTTGTGGTTACCCGAACTGGGTTTTTCAGCGTTATTGCTCGCGTGTGTTGCGTCACTGCTGCTGGCAGTGGTGACGCTGTTTTTGCCGACTCACCACCGCAGGCCACTGTTACCTGTGCGCCGGTGGATCGGCGCGATTTTTCTGTTGGTGGCACTCGCCTTTCTGCTGCTGTTAATGTTGTTTATCGCTAATGATTTTTCGGTGTTGTATGTCGCCCAACATGGGCATCACCAGTTGCCGAATCTGTTGAAAATCGGTGCGCTCTGGGGGGGGCATGAAGGCTCACTGTTATTATGGCTATTGTGTCTGGCTGGCTGGTCTGCTGCTTTTGCGCTATCGAACCGTACCAACCAGGAGCTATCCGCCACCACGTTAGCGCTGCTAGCACTGATGATTGCCGGTTTTCTGATCTTTATTCTGCTCTATTCAGATCCGTTTGCCAGGCTGTTACCACCCGCACTGGAAGGACGTGATCTCAATCCGATGTTGCAGCACATTGGTCTGATCTTGCATCCGCCACTGCTCTACCTAGGTTACGGTGGTTTCGCTGTCTGCTGTGCGCTGCTGCTATCCGCCCTGATCAAAGGCGAATTTAGCCGCCAAATCGCACACCAAGCGCTGCGTTACGCCTCTCTGGCATGGTGCTTTGTTACCGCTGGCATCATTCTTGGCTCTTGGTGGGCATACAGTGAACTCGGCTGGGGAGGATGGTGGTTTTGGGATCCGGTTGAGAACGCCTCTCTGCTGCCTTGGTTAACCGCCACCGCACTATTACACAGCCTCGTGGTTAGCCAACGCACCGGTGGGTTGATGCATTGGTCGCTGCTGTTAACTGTGGTGACATTTATCCTTAGCCTGCTCGGAACGCTGATTGTGCGCTCTGGCATCTTGACTTCGGTACATGCGTTTGCGCTGGATGAGCAGCGTGCTTTTCCATTACTGGTGCTGTTTACTCTGTTTAGCAGTGCAGCACTGCTGATCTATGCACTGCGTGCTTGGCGCATCCAGCAATCCGCGCCCGCAGCACAATTACGGCAACTGGCGGTGCTGCTGTTGGGCAGTGCGGTGGCGGTGATTGTGCTGTTTGGCACGCTCTACCCGATGTTTTACCGTTTGATGGGCTGGGGGCAGATCTCTGTTGGTGCGCCCTATTTCAATCTCGCTCTGTTGCCGTTTGGTCTGTTGGCGCTGCTGCTGATCGTTGTCAGTTCATGGCGTTCACTCCCGCAGTGGATTGCGCACTCCGGTGTGTTGCTGGTTGCATCCGGTATCTTGTGTTCTACGCTGCTGCAACGTGAAGTGAGTGTCAATATTGCGTTAGGAGAGACGGTGAAACTGGTGGATTATCAGTTTACCTTCCGTTCGATCAATCTGCTGTCACAGGGCAATTTTATTACTGAACAAGCGGTGATCGAGGTGACACGTCAAGAGCAAGCAGTGACTCAGTTGCTGCCTGAACGCCGTTTTTATACTGTACGACGGCAGCAGATGTTTGAACCCGGTATTGCTTGGAGTTTGCTACATGACTGGTATGTGGTGCTGGGGGAAAAACTGGGCGAAGATCGTTACGCAATGCGTTTTTATCTGCAAACCGGCATTCGCTGGATCTGGTGGGGAGGAGGATTGATGATTATCGGTGTATTAGCCGCGCTCTGGCAACGGAGAAAACCATGCGTATCCTGATGATAATGCTGTTCTGCTGTTGGCTGGCGCCTGCGCTGGCTGATATCGTCGATACTTGGGCATTCTCTTCAACTGCGATGCAGAAAAAGGCATTGTCAATCGCAGGGCAAATACGCTGTCCACAGTGCCAGAATCAGAATGTGCTGGAATCTTCAGCACCGGTAGCGGTAGCAATGCGCCATGAGATTTTCACTATGGTGGAGCAGGGCAAGAGTCGCCATGAAGTGATTGCCGCCATGACAGAGCGCTACGGTAATTTTGTCCGTTATCAACCCGCATTGAGTGCCAACACGTTGGCGCTTTGGCTGCTACCAGGGCTGCTATTGGCTGCGATCAGTTGGCTGTTGTGGCGAGCTAGGAGCCGCCGATGAGACAACATTTTCAACGACTGTCGATTGGCGCGGTGTTGCTAGTCACGCTCAGCCTCTATCTGGGGAGCCAACGTCACCGGCCACTGATCAGCGCACAGCAACAGCAGACGTTGAGGCAACAAACGGCTACAGCCAGCGAAGCCGATGCTGTTCTGCTGGCGTTGCAACAAAAAATTGGTCAACAGCCCCAAAATGGCGTGTTATGGGCCGAATTGGGGCAATTTTACCTCTACCAAGATGAGTTTGAATTGGCATTTTCCGCCTATCAACAAGCACTACTGCTACAGGGCGACAATGCCGAAATTTACGCTGCACTCGCCACCGTGCTCTATTACCAAGCCGGGCGACAGTTAACCACTCCCGCTGCTCGTTACTTGGAGCAGGCGCTGCAACGTGACCCTAATCAGGTCTCTGCCTTGATGTTACAAGCAAGCAACGCTTTTACTCAGGGTGATTACCCACAAGCCAGCCGCTTATGGCAACGTCTGCTTGATAGCCGTGCTGCTCGGGTTGATTACCACCAGCTAGTCGAAGCGATTAATATGGCAAACATGCTGGCTCAACAGCAACAGTAGCGGCCTGTTTCCGGCAGCCCGCCAACTGACTGATTCAGCTCTCCTGTTGGTTACGCGCTCTATTCTCTACCTTGGTGTAGATGTAACAAATACTCAACTACGCCCCCCTAACGACTCGCCTCACTGCACTTTCGGCAGCACAGAGATCGGCCAATAGCCCACCGCTCTATTTAGAGATGTCATTAAAACAAATAATATCAATATCTTAAATTGTACCAATAAAAATTATGAGCAAGCACACAAATAAAGAACATTAAACCTTATTAAATGAAATAATGTTTTATTTTTGTGTTTTAGATCTCTTATTTTTTTTGAAATGTGATGCACCATGTCTGGCATCACTCAATAAAAGGGGTAGCTTTATGAAATTCAGCCGTGTTTTTACCTTATTATCGCTCTGTTCTGTATTGGTATCCGGCACACTGCAAGCAACCACAATTGACTATCGCCATGAGTACCTTGCTGATACCGAACAACACGCCGATCGCGTGAGGATCTCTCACCGTTTTGCCAATCAGTTAGGCTTCGCGTTAGAGGCGAAATGGGGTTCAAAATCCAGTAGCGGTGATAGTCGGTTGTTCGAAAATAATTACGCGAAAGGGCATGAGTTTGAACTGAGCTACAGTTATAAATTCGATGATCGTTTGACCCTCACACCGGCGCTGGTAATGGAGTCTGCATCAGAAGCAGCCACTTACAAGTCACAAGTAAAGGCCATCTACCTGTTAACCGAGAGGTTATATACTGGCGCACGCTACCGTTACGGTATTCAGAACTACACTTCCGCCGCGCGTGACAATCGCCATTATCATCAAGGTAACGTCTATCTTGGCTACAAGTTTGGCTGGGCTAATCTTGAGTATGACTTTGAGTACAAAGATACCGATTACCCCAGTTTACGCGGCAAACAGCGTACTTATCTGCACAATCTGGTGATGCAGATCCCGGTCAATAAAGAGTGGGTTCCCTATGCAGAATTAGGCTATCTGCCATACCGGAATGATGCTAAAGGTGGCTACACTAACGGCAGCACCAAGTACGATAACGACTTTCAGCTTCGTTATCGTGTTGGTGTGAAATATAACTTTTAGCTCACTATTGGCAGAATAACGGAAAACGCAAGAGGATCACTATGAAGCGCACTATCTTGGCTCTGGTTGGCCTACTGTCTGGTGGTTTAGCCGTTGCGACTGATCAGTGGCAAGCACTGACCTTCGGTCAATCAACCGATCTCAATTTCTCTACCAATGTGCTGCCAAGTAAAGTTGGCGTCAATCGAGTCACACTGAACAACGGAAAGGTATTGCCGATGGGGCAACCTTCCCCGCTCTCGGCTTCATTTGTCATCGAAAGCCGTGGCGGTAAGCTCGCCAATTCACACGACGGTATCACCTTATTTTATCGCCAGATCCCTGCCGACCACGCTTTCGTTCTGGAAGCCGACATGACGCTGCTGCAATTCGGCCCAGAAAATGGCAAAACGCCTAATGGCCAAGAAGGCGCTGGTTTATTGGTGCGTGATAGTGTCGGCCCTGCACGGTTAATGCCGCAGCCGTTGGGGCACGAAGAGTTTCCTCATGCAGCCAACCAGTTATTAAATGCCGCATTGACTACCAACAAAGCCAACGACAACGTGATCAACCTGGTCTCAGTGCAACGCGATGGTGTGCTGCAAGCCTGGGGTAATGCCAGGATAGCGATTGAGCGTAAACCTTACCAGCAAGCGATTGACTATCGCCAACAACCTTTGCGCTTGAGGCTTGAGCGCAATGCTGCAGGTTATCTGCTCTCTTGGTTTGATCGCTCAGGTAAATTGCAGGCACAACAAAAAACCGCTGATCGCCCCGGTTTTCTGACCACGCAGGATAGCCAATATGCTTATGTTGGCTTTTTTGCTGCGCGTAACGCAACAGCACAGTTTGATCATGCCAAACTGACCATCGGCGAAAAAATTGTTAACAACAAATTGGCACCTTCACTGCGTAGCAAGCAACCTATGGCTGAACTGGAGCAATTATCGCCCGAATTTAGCTTCACGCCACATTATGTGTTGCAACTACGCCCCAATTACGCTGGTCAGATCGTTTACCATACTAAATCGATACCCGCCAAAGCAGGTGAATTTATACAGCTACCCACTGCACTCACTGCCGGTGTTAACACCTTGACGGTCAGTTATCTTCCCGATGAGGGGCCAAATGCTGGTAACAGGCTAGAGATGACATTTCCGGTGCAACTGCTCACTGCCACAGTGGCTGACAGCTCAGTGATCTATGCCTCTGCTAACGGCTTAGCCAGTAACCCAGGTACCCTACAGGCACCGGTAGATGTTGCTACTGCACTGTTGCAACTGCAACCCGGGGGAACCATCTGGCTGGCTGATGGCCAATATCCCGGTTTTAATCTGCCGGCCAGCCAGAGTGGGTTGCCGCAACAACCGAAACGCTTACAAGCAATCAATCGCCATCAGGTCAGCTTTACTGATACGCCTTCACGGCTAAATGCCAGTTACTGGATCCTGGAAGGGCTGGTGTTTGATGGCAATCCAGAGGGTTCGCTCACCAGTAACCGCTCAGCTTTTTTGCGCGTTGCCGGTAGTCATAATCGACTGGAGCGTTTGATAGCGCGTAATAATGCTGATACCGGCTTCTGGATCAGCGCAAATGGCGTTCATCGCAGTCCCAGCTTATGGCCAGCACATAACTGGGTACTGAACAGTGACTCCTACAATAACCGTGATGATTCCGGGATCAATGCTGATGGATTTGCCGCCAAACTCGGTGTTGGCGTCGGCAATCTATTTGATGGCTGTCTGGCACATCACAACGCCGATGACGGCTGGGATCTGTTCAATAAAATTGAGGATGGTCCGAATCAGCCGGTCACCATTATCAACAGTGTCGCCTATCGCAATGGTTTGCCATTTGGACATAAAGCCCCCCCCGGCACTATTGGTAATGGCTTCAAGTTGGGTGGCGAAGGACAGCCGGTTGCCCACATTATTCATCACAATAAAGCGATCGCCAATAATATGGATGGATTTAGCGATAACTTTAATACCGGCTCGTTGCAGTTAACTGATAACCTGGCTATTGATAACGCGAGATACAATTTCATCGTGCGCAATAACCCTTACCCGAATAGCACCACCAGGGTTACTTTTCTCGACAATCACTCACTGCGTAGTCAACCACATCAATTGGCTGACTTTTTAGGTCAGCAGGTCAATGTAATACACTCGCCCTCCTTCACCGACCAGCAACGCGACTTGACAACACAGTGGCAAAGCGGTGTAGCCATGCTGGAATTTAGCCGTGATCAGCAAGGTAAATTATTGATAAATAAAAAATCAGATACTGACTAGCTAGCGTTAATAACAGACACAGGGACGTGTTCTGTTACTGTCGGTAAAACACACAATCCCCCGCCCCGTGCTGCAATTGACTGTTGAAAAAACATCCAGCCCCTTCCCTCAGTTAATGCTGAGACTTGCAATAGTGCGCTCTTCACGGTTCAATAGACTATCATTCTGCTAAATTTCGCACTCCATGGAACGTTCTGATGCTAAAGATCTTCAATACCCTGAGCCGCCAAAAAGAGACTTTTAAGCCCATCGATGCTAACAACGTGGGCATGTATGTCTGTGGGGTGACGATTTATGATTTATGCCATATTGGCCACGGTCGTACCTTTGTTGCTTTTGATGTCGTCGCGCGTTACCTGCGCTATCTTGGCTATTCACTGCGCTATGTGCGCAATATCACCGATGTCGATGACAAGATCATTAAGCGTGCTGCCGAAAATGGTGAAAGCTGCGACCAACTTACCACGCGTATGTTGGCAGAAATGCACGCCGATTTTGATGCATTACTGATCGAACGACCAGACGTTGAACCGCGCGCCACACAGCATATTGCTGAAATTATCGCGCTCACCCAAAACCTGCTTGATCGTGAACATGCTTATGTTGCCAGCAATGGTGATGTGATATTCGCCATCGACAGTGATGCCAATTATGGCCAATTATCGCGACAAGATCTTGAGCAGTTGCAAGCTGGGGCACGGGTCGAAGTCGATGAGGTAAAGCGCAATCCGCTCGATTTTGTGTTGTGGAAAATGTCCAAACCTGGTGAGCCAAGTTGGTCATCACCTTGGGGGCCTGGCCGCCCTGGTTGGCATATCGAGTGTTCCGCAATGAACTGCAAACAGTTAGGCACCCATTTCGATATCCACGGTGGCGGTTCTGATTTGATGTTCCCGCACCATGAGAATGAGATCGCCCAATCCACCTGTGCGCACGACGGCCGTTACGTTAACTACTGGATGCACTCAGGCATGGTAATGATCGACAAGGAGAAAATGTCAAAATCACTGGATAATTTCTTTACCATTCGTGATGTGCTCAATCACTATGACGCAGAAACTGTGCGCTACTTTTTGCTGTCGGCTCACTATCGTAGCCAGTTGAACTACAGCGAAGAGAACCTGAAACAGGCTCGTGCTTCATTAGAACGTCTGTACACTGCGCTGCGCGGCACTGATGCCAATGCACAACCGGCTGGTGGTGAAGCATTTGTTACCCGTTTTCGTGCCGCAATGGATGATGATTTCAACACACCGGAAGCCTATTCGGTGCTGTTTGATCTGGCGCGCGAAATCAATCGGCTAAAAGCAGATGATCAGGCAGCAGCCAGTCGCCTTGCAGCCGAATTACGCCAGTTGGCAAACGTGCTCGGTTTGTTGCAACAGTCACCGGAGCAGTTCCTACAGGCCACAATACAGCGTGATCAAAGCGAAGTGGCAGAAATTGAAGCATTGATTAAGCAGCGTAATGACGCACGTAGCAGCAAAAACTGGCCTCTGGCTGATGCTGCGCGTGAACGGCTTAATCAGATGAATATTGTGCTGGAAGATGGTCCACAAGGCACCACTTGGCGACGTAAGTAAGCGCTGTCGCGACATCTGCTACCCGTGAGTCGAAGCTGACTTAATCGTTAGCGAAATCTACTCTGGCCGCCTTGCTACGCTAGCAAGGCGGTTCAGTTCAGTGCAATTATCCGCGCATTTTTTGTAAGTCACATCAATGGTGAGAGTGTTAATTATGCCGAGTGCATTACTGGCAGTATTTATCGGTGGTGGTTTAGGCAGTGTGTTACGTTGGTCACTCAGTTTGAAGCTGAATCCGTTACATCCGCATATTCCGCTCGGTACACTGGCAGTAAATCTGCTCGGCAGTTTCATCATTGCATTGGTACTGGCACTGATCACACGCCTTGAGCATATCGATCCCTTTTGGCGTTTACTGCTGATCACCGGCTTTTGTGGTGGACTGACAACCTTTTCTACCTTTTCACTCGAAGTGGTTCAACTGATCCAGAGTGGGCGCTTTATCTGGGCACTGACTAATGTACTGCTCAATCTGCTCGCTTCAATCACCATGACGCTGTGCGCGTTTATTGTGGTGAGGGTGTATCTGGATTAATCCTCTTTGCAGGTATTGCGCTGCCGGTTTGTTCACCCGATTTAGAGACAGACAGCGCTCGGAAACCACAAGTGACAGCGAGCATATGCGGATCAGCAACGCTGTCCTGCGCCAAAATAGCGACTAATCCTAATCGGAACGGTGATCAATTCATAAACTGTAGATTCAGACCGACGTTGACCTGCCAGCGCGGTTGACCTGGGCCATCGTTGGCGGCTGAACCTTGTCCCTCCACGAAAAAGTTATACATCGTGTTGCCTTGCCGGATCACCTGACCAATACCTAAGCCAAGTGGTACGTTGTAGCTATCATTCTCGAAGTTGTACAGCCAGATCGGTGTTGAACGCAGATAAGTTCCACCACCTAGCTGATAGAACATGAAAGGCTGGAAAGTAGCCGCATTGACATCATCACGTTCATCTTTACCGGCAAAACTGTGCTGCCAACCGGCCAGATAACCATATTGGAACCTAGGTGATGTCGCATCAAAAAAAACCCCGACTAATCCCGCAGACCATTTTTCCGTTCCCAACGCATTATCGCTCGCAGTGGGTAAGGTGAATTGTGGCCCAAAACCGAAACTCATGGTTGGGCTGTTAGTATCAATCAGCCAAGCAGCAAACAGATTGATATCACCCAGCCCAGTTTTGCGTCCGCCATTCGGTGGTGTCGGTAATGTATTGATTGGCAAAGATGCTCGTAGTAACCAGTTACTCTCTCCCAGTGAAAATGGTTGTGCGTAGCGGAACCAGAACTGATTGCCGCTTTTATCGCTAGCACTGATATCACCAAGGTAGAAGTTTTGCATACTCAGCGCACGCATATTGGCTAGCGGGTTGTTAGCCTGCCCGGCTTGCGCGGGTAGTGGTTCATCTGCACTGGCGGCAGAAGCCAGTGATAGTAGGAAAAAACAGGCTAACTTATTGATATTTTTCATTACTATACTCCAGAAGTTAAGTCGAGCGTCGTAGTGGCACCACGTAATATCATCATCATGACTGGACTGATTTCACCGCAGTCAGCGTGCGCGATACCAACACGATCTTGCCCTAGTGAAGGAGAATACCACCCCGTTCGCATGGCGATTGCTGGTACGTAACAGACAACGTAACGGGGTCGTAGCTATGAAAAAACTAGTAGAACTTTGCCAACTTGTCGATCTAGGTCAGGCAACTTGTCGCTATTGCTAGTCTGACGCTTGCATCTTAGATAACGACGGGTATAGTTGCGCCAGAGTCAATGATAAGCGCTTATTCCAGTAGGGTGATTGACTTGCCATGGTGTCGCTGGCGCGAGCTCGAAATCCGCACGGAGTCGCTGTACGCTGCGGTTTCTGCACACTGCCTGTGTCCATAACTGTCCACACTGGCGTTGTCAATCACGCCGACTGGGGTAGGCTCTGCGTTGGCTGGATCCAGCCATAGCCTATGAGGAGATTTGAATCATGTCAGATGCGATCAATAAGTGTAATGCACAAGAAACAGCCGCCTGCTGCTGTGTCGATGTTGGCACTATCATGGATAATACCGATTGTACTGCCAGTTACCGTCAAGTTTTTGCCAATCGACAACAAGCAGAACAAGCTTTAGCTGCACTGACAGAGAAAGCACGTAGTGTTGAATCAGAGCCTTGCCAAATTAATAGCAGCATCATGCCTCTCGCTGAAGGAACTGAGCTGCAGGCTGATTTCACTTTTGCTTGTCAGGCTGAAACACTTATTTTTCAATTGGCCTTGCGTTAAATCTGTCCGATTGTCGATTAATGCATCATGCAATACGCTCTGTCGGCTAAGGTGGAGATGCTGGGCGTAACCCGCTATCCACCTTGGCAGCTAAGGGCGTTGCATTGTCGATCCAACAACAATGGTGCTATATGCAAGTTTTGATTATGCGGCACGGCGAAGCCATGCTGAATGCTGCCAGTGATGCACTGAGGGCATTGACAGCCAATGGCCGTGAAACATCACGTCACATGGCACAATGGTTAAATCAGCAAAATGTGCAGATCGACCATATCCTAGTTAGTCCTTATCTACGAGCCAGACAAACCTTAGAAGCAATGCGTGAGGCGTTAACGCTAACACTGAATGAAGAGGTGCTGCCTGAGTTAACACCGAATGGTGAAGCTGAGTGGGTCAGCGATTATCTACAGCGACTACAACAACAAGGCGTGCGTTGTGTGCTGTTGGTCTCACACCTACCATTGGTTGGCTATTTAGTGGCAGAACTCTGCCCAGCGGAAGCTCCGCCGATGTTCGCTCCCGCCGAGATTGCCGCCGTTGAGTTACCAACCGAGGGGTATGGAAGGCTGCTTTGGCAACTTAACCCAGCCAAACTTCCCCGCTAAGCACATCGATAGGGCGAGCTTGGCGACTGCCGTTTGGCTGCGATAACGCGCTCGCAGGCGATGGTACTGCTGTTAGCAGCGATTGAACGATTGCCAGTCTCGTCTAGCAGCAGGCAGGAGGTTATTCGCTGAGTTCAACCAGTATCAGCAGCGCAGCACTGCCGCCCCATTGCTTTGGAGCCTGATGAAAAGCCAGCACATCCGGATGTTGCGCCAACCACAATGGCGTCTGCTGTTTCAGTACATGTTTTCCATGCCCATGCATCACGCAAGCACAATGTACATGTTCACGTTTACAGGCTGCTAACAATGCGCCCAGCTCCTGCTTCGCCTGCAATTGTGTTAAACCATGCAGATCAAGAAACAGCTCTGGCTGGTAATCACCACGCCGTAACTTCTTCAGTTCATAGTGGCTGTAGTCCGCGCGAACATAGCGGCTGGGGCCATCATCACTCAACTGCGGCTGAAATTCATCCGAAAAATAGAAGCTGGCATCACTCTGCTCCTGTAACAACCGCTGTGGTGGTATCCTCGGCGTTTTTACCGCCGGCACAGGGACAATGGTGTCTTGCCGCAGTGGCTTCGCACCGGCAATCGTCTCTCTAAAGAGCAATAACTCTTCGTTGCTCAATGACAGCTTCTTTTGCATCATAAACCCAGGTAAACAGTTTCAGGACGCCTAGTTTACCCTGCTATTGGTGACTGTCGATGTAAAAATGGTGCGGATAGTACCTTAGTGCGGGTGATTGCTGCTGATTTGTTGTCGGCTTCATGGCAAACTAACCGTTCGTTTGTCGGAGCAGCAAGAGCAATAAGCACGCTTGAGTCAACCGCTGTTGATTCTGTATTCCCCTGTTTTTGCCCTGCTCCACTTGTCAAATTATCGTGCCCGTGGGAGAGCAAATTGGACAAAATTTTCGTTGAAGAAGCCGTTGAGGCGGTCAATGAGCTACATACCATTGCAGATATATTGCGCTGGACAGTCAGTCGCTTTAGTGCAGCCAATATCTATTATGGACATGGAACTGATAATCCTTGGGATGAAGCGCTGCAACTGGTGTTACCCAGCCTCTCTCTTCCACTTGATTTGCCCAGCACTATGCACAACGCGCGACTGGTTCACAGTGAACGGCAGCGTATCGTCGAACGGGTGATCCGCCGAGTCAACGAGCGGGTACCTGTGGCTTATCTGACCAACAAGGCCTGGTTCTGTGGTTTGGAATTCTATGTCGATGAGCGTGTACTGGTTCCGCGTTCACCGATCGGTGAGTTGATCCTACAAAATTTCAGCAACCAGTTAACTCAGCCGCCGCAGCATATTCTGGATATGTGTACCGGTAGCGGTTGTATTGCGATTGCCTGTGCCGAGGCCTTCCCTGACGTACCGGTTGATGCGGTTGACATCTCAAATGATGTGCTGACCGTTACAGAGCAAAATATTCAGGCACATGGTGTTGAACAACAAGTCACGCCGATCCGTTCTGATCTGTTCCGTGATCTGCCGCCAATTACTTATGATTTGATCATCAGCAATCCGCCTTATGTTGATGCAGAAGATATGGCTGACTTACCAAAAGAGTTCTGTTTTGAACCCGAGTTGGCTCTCGCCGCAGGCAGTGATGGTTTGAAGCTAGTTCGCCGTATACTGGCTTGTGCGCCAGATTATCTCAGTGATAATGGCGTGCTGATTTGTGAAGTAGGCAATAGCATGGTTCATCTGATTGAGCATTATCCCGACATCCCGTTTACTTGGCTCGAATTTGCCAATGGCGGCGATGGCGTGTTTATGCTAACTCGGCAACAGTTGCTGGACTGTAAGCAGCACTTTAGCCTTTACCGTAGCTAGCGTGCAGCCAGTCGCTAGGACCTGATGCAATTAACAACCTACAGTAAAAACAACCGACAGTAAAAACAGTAAGGAGCCGTGATGGCAGGAAACAGTATTGGGCAGTTTTTCCGAGTCACCACCTTTGGTGAATCTCACGGTGTGGCGCTAGGCTGTATTGTCGATGGTGTTCCTCCGGGCATCGCATTAACCGAGGCCGATATCCAACATGATCTTGATCGCCGCCGCCCTGGAACCTCACGCTATACCACCCAACGGCGCGAACCTGACCAGGTAAAAATTCTCTCTGGTGTATTTGATGGTGTAACCACCGGCACCAGCATCGGCCTGTTGATTGAAAATACCGACCAGCGTTCGCAAGATTACAGTGCGATCAAAGATCTGTTTCGCCCAGGTCATGCCGATTACACCTACCAGCAAAAATATGGCATTCGTGACTATCGCGGCGGCGGCCGCTCCTCTGCGCGCGAAACTGCAATGCGCGTTGCTGCTGGTGCGATCGCAAAAAAATATCTGGCACAGCAATATCAGGTGGTGATTCGTGGCTATCTGGCACAGATGGGCGACATCAATTGTGAACTGAAAGATTGGCAACAGGTGGAGCAGAACCCGTTCTTTTGCCCAGATGCCGATCAGCTCGAACGCTTGGATCAGTTGATGCGCACGCTGAAAAAGGAGGGAGATTCGATCGGTGCCAAGGTGACCGTCATAGCAGAAAATGTGCCTGCTGGACTAGGTGAGCCGGTATTTGATCGGTTAGATGCCGATCTGGCACACGCGTTAATGAGCATCAATGCGGTAAAAGGAGTGGAAATTGGCGATGGCTTTGCGGTGGTAAATAAACGTGGTAGCGAAAACCGTGATGAAATAACACCTGAAGGTTTTCTGACCAATCATGCCGGCGGCATTTTAGGTGGCATTAGCAGCAGTCAGCCGATCATCGCCCATTTGGCACTGAAACCAACGTCGAGCATCATGGTGCCAGGGAGAACCATCAACAGCCAAGGGGAAGCCATTGAGATGGTGACGCGTGGTCGTCATGATCCCTGTGTCGGTATCCGTGCAGTACCGATCGCGGAAGCAATGATGGCGATAGTTTTGCTCGATCACCTGCTGCGCCAGCGCGCACAAAATGGTGATCCCGTGCGTTCTACAGCGTATTAACGAGAATCTGAACATAATGAAAAAATGGCTACTAGGCTCTGCGGCTTTGATGATCTCAAGCTCTCTCTTTGCCTCGACTCCCTGGCAACAAATTGAGCACCCGATCAAGGGAGCACCGAAAGCAATCGGCAGTTTCTCCAACGGTTGTGTTATTGGCGCGCACACCTTACCGTTGCATTCAGCACACTATCAGGTGATGCGCCCAGATCAGCGCCGTTACTTTGGTCACCCGGATCTGCTGGCATTTATCAAACGCTTTACCAAACAGGCTAACCAGCAGGCATTGGGCACCGTGTTGATTGGCGATCTGGCCATGCCTGCCGGTGGGCGTTTTAGTAGTGGCCACGCTAGCCACCAATCTGGGCTAGATGTCGATATCTGGCTCCAACTACCGAAGCAGCGCTGGACTGAACAGCAACTGCTTAAACCACAGCCGATTGATCTGGTCTCTGCCGATGGTAAGAAGGTACAGCCACAACTCTGGCAACCACAGATCGGCACGTTGATCAAATTGGCTGCACAGGACAGTAAAGTGACGCGCATTTTTGTCCACCCCGCGATCAAGCAGCAGCTATGCCAGGAAGCTGGCAGCGATCGCAACTGGCTGCATAAAGTACGCCCTTGGTTTGGTCATCGTGCCCATATGCATGTCCGTCTAAGCTGTCCGGCAGGCAGCCATGAGTGTATTGAACAACCCGCACCACCCAATGGTGATGGTTGTGGCAGTGAGTTGGCCAGTTGGTTTGAAACCCCGCAACCAAATGCAAACCCGGTTAACACTCCGCCACCAGCACCACCCGCAGCTTGTCAAGCGGTGTTAGATCGCCATTTCACCAATCGCTAATACGTTGTTATCGAAACAGTTAAGTGGACTGGACTGACCGGTGTGGATCAACACCGGTCACCCTTGCTTATAACCTGTAGGCTAATAATTTATGGAACAGTTACTGCTTGAACCCACCCTACTTGGCCTACTTTTTTTAGTCGCACTGCTGGCTGGCTTCATTGACTCTATCGCTGGCGGCGGCGGCCTGCTGACCGTACCGGCACTGCTAGCTGTCGGTGTGCCACCTGCTCAGGCACTGGCAACCAACAAACTGCAAGCGGTAGGCGGTTCCTTCTCTGCCAGTTGGTATTTTGTCCGCCGTGGTGCAGTCGACCTGGCGGCCGAAAAGCTGACTATTCTGTTTACCCTGTTGGGTTCAGTGCTTGGGGCGCTGTTAATTCAGCATCTGCACGCTGATCTACTGCGGCAAATGTTGCCACTGCTGGTGATCGCCATCGGCTGCTACTTCCTACTCACGCCACAACTCGGCCAATATGACCAACAACGGCGCTTGGGCGGATTCGCTTTTGGGCTGTTTGCTGGCGCGATTATCGGCTTTTATGACGGCTTTTTTGGCCCAGGTGCCGGTTCCTTCTATGCTTTAGCTTATGTCACATTGTGCGGTTTTAATCTTGCCAAAGCGACTGCACATGCCAAGGTACTCAATTTCACTTCTAACTTAGGCAGCTTGGTGCTATTTATTATCGCTGGCAAAGTGCTATGGAACATTGGCCTGATTATGTTACTCGGCCAGGTGATTGGCGCGCGCTTAGGTGCCCGGATGGTGTTGAGTAAAGGTCAACGCCTGATTAGACCGATGATTGTGGTAATGTCACTGCTGATCAGTGTCAAATTACTGTATGACAATCATGCTGTTGAAATTCAGCAGTGGTTGGCACATTAGGATATTTCTGGGGCAGACTCTGAATTAACCATTTATACCAAAACAACTTATTAATGATGCTATAGGAATCACCATGGAAAGAATCACTCATACACAGGTGGTATACGCCATGTCGCGTGAGAATGTACCGGTGGCTGAAGTAGCCAGTGGTAGTGATGTCTGTTTTGAAACCTGCGACTGCTTTTCGGATCAGATCGCATCTGAACAGGCGACATTTACTGCCCTAGACTGGGGCCGTATCAATCCGGCTACCGGCCCAGTCTATGTTAAAGACGCACAGCCTGGCGATTTGCTCCGGGTAGAGATTAAGCGTATTACACCACGCAGTAAGCAGGCAGTGATGGTCACGGCGCCTGGTTTGGGGGTGATTGGTGATCAGTTACAACAACCACAAATTCGGATCGTGCCGTTAGAGGCTGATCATGCACTACTGCCTGGCGGCGTGCGCTGGCCATTAAAGCCAATGATTGGCGTGATTGGTGTCGCCCCCGCCGGAGAGCCGGTGCCCTGCGGAACACCCGATGCACATGGCGGTAATATGGATTGCAAAATTATCACTGAGGGTTGTGTATTGTGGCTACCGGTGAATGTAAGTGGTGCTCTGTTTGCACTGGGTGATCTCCATGCCGCGATGGGGGATGGTGAGGTCTCAGTCTGTGGCTTAGAGATCCCGGGTGAAGTGGTGGTTAACTTACAAGTGATTAAACAACGCCAGTTACCCACACCCATGGTGACCACTGCCGATACAATCTACACCCTCGCTTCCGCACTGACACTGGATGAAGCCGCACAATTAGCTACCCGCAATATGGCGCAGTTTGTTGCTGATAACAGCGAGCTGACGCTGGCCGATGCGATCAATCTGTTAAGCATTACCGGTGATTTGCAAATCTGTCAGGTGGTCGATCCACTGAAAACCTGCCGTTTCTCACTGCCTCGCAGTGTTGCAGCACAATTAAATATTCAGTTGGATTAAGGGATTTAGCATGTCTGTAGAACAATTTGGTTATAAACAAGAGTTACACCGTACACTGACACTCAAGGACTTGATCATTTATGGCATGATCTTTATGGTGCCGATTGCGCCGTTTGGTGTGTTCGGCCTTGTTTGGGAGGGTTCACAAGGGATGGTGGCGCTCGCCTATTTGATCGGTATGGTGGCGATGTTCTTCACCGCAATGAGCTACTGGTCAATGTCGCGTGCTTTTCCTGTCTCTGGCTCGGTTTATGCCTACGCACAGCGCGGCATACATGAAACGGTTGGTTTCTTTGCCGGTTGGTTGATCCTGTTAGACTATATTCTGATCCCTTCGTTACTCTATATCGTCAGTGCAGCCGCACTCGGCCCGATTATGCCCACTGTACCGGCTTGGGTATGGATCGTCACTTTTATTGCTATCAACAGTGTGATCAACCTGATCGGTATTCAGTTTACCGCTAAGGCCAACCGTTACATTCTGCTGGCTGAGATTATCATTCTGGCTATCTTTGTGGTATGTGGATTGATTGCGCTCTACTCCGGTGAAGGTGCGGGCGGCTTAACACTAAATCCGCTTTACAATGCCGATAAATTCAGTTTGCCACTGGTGATGGGCGCCGTCTCGATTGCTGTGCTCTCCTTCTTGGGCTTTGATGGCATTTCAACCCTCTCGGAAGAGAGTAAAGGTGGCGTTGATGCGGTCGGCAAAGCCTCGCTGTTCGCACTCCTGCTGGTCGGTTCACTGTTTATTCTACAGACTTGGATTGCGGCTGATTTGGCGATTGGGATGCAATTTGAAAACCTGGATAATGCCTTCTATCAAACCGCGAGTCTGGCTGGTGGCAGTTGGCTGAAACAGGCTACCATCTGGGCGACTGCGCTCTCATGGGGGATCGCTAATGCACTGGTAGCTCAGGCTGCCATTTCGCGTATTCTGTTTGCTATGGGACGTGATCGTCAGTTACCCAGTATTCTGGCAAAAGTCCATCCGCGCTTTAAAACACCTTATGTCAGCACACTACTGGTCGCGGTGATCTCTCTTGGCTCAGGGCTCTATTTTAACGGCAGCATCGATAATCTGGCCCGTCTGGTGAACTTTGGCGCCTTGACCGGTTTCTTCATTCTGCACTTATCAGTGATTAACCACTACATCATCCGGCAAAAATCAACCGATTGGCTACGCCATCTGCTTTTCCCACTGGTTGGTCTGCTGATTATCGGCTTTGTGCTGTACGAAATGGAATGGGAAGCCAAATCCCTTGGCTTGAGCTGGTTAGCCGTTGGCGTAATCTATTACTTGGTACTGACTCAGGTATTGAAACGCAAAACTTCACTCAAATTGAGTGACTAACAGCAGACGATTGCTGCCCACAGTATAACTACAGTGGGCGGCCTGACATCCTCCTGATAGAAATTACACTTTCACCTTATTTCTCACCTGTGATAAAGCCGAGAACACGGCACCAGCCAGAGATCACGCTAGGGTAGATCTCTGGCTAGCACTTTGCTTTATCACTGCTGTGTTGGCGTCAATTCACTACCTTCACACTACAACCACACTGCCAAAGCGATTACGCATAACAACTATCACCAATTGAAATTATAAAAAACACAAATAAACATTTTATTCACACAAGTTTGACAACGAGTTTACCTTAAAATATATTACTTCATAGTTTATATCTTTATAAGTAACAGCCGGAACCACTCTGGCACAGCCATTCTGGGCATACTATTGAGAGGAACGCTATGACAATACCAACACTTAAGCACTTCATTAACGGTCAGTTTGTTGAATCCAGCCATACCGATTATTTTGATCTGATTAGCCCCGTCACCGGCGAAGTCTATGCCCGTTCACCCAATGCCACTGCTCAAGAAGTTGACCACGCCTACGCCACAGCCAAGGCGGCTTTTAAAATTTGGGGACGTAGCACCCCTTCCGAACGACAAAAAGCCCTTTTGGCTCTGGCTGATGCGGTCGAAAAAAATGCGGATCGTCTGATCGAAGCGCAAAGCCGCAATACTGGGCAGCTAAAACATTTAATCGCTTCAGAAGAAGTTGCCACCTCTGTTGATCAAATCCGCTTTTTCGCCGGTGCCGCACGCTTTTTAGAAGGCAAAGCCACTGCTGAATATATGTCTGGTTTTACCTCCAGTATTCGGCGTGAACCG
Organism: Serratia microhaemolytica; assembly: GCF_004011885.1. Taxonomy (GTDB): domain Bacteria; phylum Pseudomonadota; class Gammaproteobacteria; order Enterobacterales; family Enterobacteriaceae; genus Serratia_G; species Serratia_G microhaemolytica. Next base: position 147,093 of record NZ_SBEF01000001.1, read on the forward strand.
TTAGGTGTTATTGGCCAGGTAACGCCGTGGAACTACCCATTAATGATGGCTGTGTGGAAAATTGCCCCAGCATTGGCTGCTGGCAATACCGTAGTACTGAAACCCAGTGACACCACACCAGAAAGTACTTTACTGCTTGCTGAACTGGCCGCCCCACTGTTCCCCACAGGCGCAATCAATGTCGTGTTGGGAAATGCCGAAAGTGGCGCTCTGGTAGTCTCAAACAAAACTGCTGCAATGGTTTCAATCACCGGTTCAGTACGCGCCGGTTTGCAGGTAGCTGCCTCTGCTGCTGCCAACCTCACTCGTGCTCATCTGGAACTCGGCGGAAAAGCTCCAGTCGTGGTGTTTGCTGATGCCGATCTGGATCAGGCAGCACAGTGGATCGCCACTACGGGTTACTTCAATGCTGGGCAAGATTGCACCGCCGCCGCGCGCGTACTGGTGGAAGCCTCTGTCTATGACAAGTTTGTTGATAAACTCGTATCAAACGCGAAAACCACCCGCTTTGGCGAGCCAGATGACCAAGATGCACTCTACGGCCCATTAAACAACGCACGCCAATTACAGCAAGTCACTGGTTTTATTGAGCGTTTACCAAAGCATGCACGTATCGAAACTGGCGGCAAGCAGGCTAAACGCCCTGGCTACTACTTCGAACCTACAGTGATCACCGGTTTGCAACAAGATGATGAAGCCATTCAAACTGAGATTTTTGGCCCCGTGATCACAGTGCAGAAATTTGATGATGAAGCTGATGCGCTAGAGAAAGCCAACGACGTGCAATATGGGCTTGCCTCAAGTGTTTGGACCCGTGACCACGGCAGAGCACAACGTTTCTCGCGTGAGCTCGATTTTGGCACCGTCTGGATCAACACTCACATCCCACTGGTAGCGGAAGCGCCTCATGGCGGCTTTAAACACTCAGGCTATGGTAAAGACCTCTCTGGCTACGGTTTTGAAGAATATACCCGCGTCAAACACGTGATGAGTTCAGACCAGTAATGGTTGAGGAGATAACGATGACGCAACCTGAAAACCTACGTGACTTTGTCGCCAACGCGCACCACCAACTCTTTAATAACCATGATATCACTGCACTGGAGCGCTATTTTTCACCTAATTTCATTGAGCATTCACCACTAGTAAGTAATGGTTTATCCGGCTTATCTGAACTGGTTGAAACTCATGGCCAAATGCAGCATGAGGCTTACCGTATCCTGCAAGAAGGCGATCTCGTGGCGATCCACGGTCGTTTCACCGGGCTAGATGAACAACCGTTAATCGGTTTTGATCTCTATCGCGTCGCTGACGGGCTGATTGTTGAACACTGGGACGGCTTAGTGGCGCAAGCCCCCGCTAATGCCAGTGGCAGAACACAGCTCGATGGCCCAACCGAACCCGGGCAAGGCCATGATCGAGAGCAGAACCGCGCTGTGGTGCTTGACTTTTTTAAACGTACCCTGATCGGTGGTGACTATGCGGCTATCGCAGACTACACCAACGGCGAAGCATTTCACCAGCACAGTCCAGATATTGCCGATGGTACTGAAGCGGTGATTGCCTTCTTAAACCAACTGCGTGATCAGGGGCAAGGGCTGCACTACAGCCAAATCCACCGCACCCTGGCGGATGGTCAATTCGTGCTGACCCACTCGGAAGGCAGCATTGCTGGCCAACGCCACAGTTACTTTGAGTTATGGCGGCTGGAACACGGAAAATTGGTTGAACTGTGGGATGCAATCACACCCGTTCCGGAAGATGCCCAAGCAGTACATCGTTACGGGATTTTTTGATTGGCATTGCAGCAGCAATCGAGTAAAGATCTATCCAAGCTAGTTGAAAAATTGTCTGACGAAGCACCAGAGGTGCTCCGTCAGAGTTCTGAAAGCTGTTTGGCGCCTAGGTTAGGGCGTTAACTGTCGGGTAGCAGACCAGCGTTGCCCTATTGCTAAATAGATAACACGGAAATACTAAAGATGAGCGCACACACTATTGTCTATTCACAGCTGGAGCAGGCTACTCGGACAGAGCAAGTTGTCGAGCGCTTGCGCAATGCGATAGTGGCAGGTGTACTGCAAGCCAATGAACAGTTACCGAATGAGAACGAATTATCGCGTCTAATGGGCGTTTCGCCAATGACGGTGCGTGATGCTCTGAACACATTACGAGCAAACAAGCTGATCGACACACGCCGAGGTCGCAATGGTGGCAGTTTTGTCTGTCCGATCTCATTCAGCACCGCGTTGGAGTTACATCCATTACGCTGGATAAGCGCTAGTGAGTTAGCTGATTTAGGTGAATTTCACAGCGCGATTATTGCACACAGTGCCAGATTAGCAGCACAACGAGCAACTGACAGTGAGCTGAAAAAATTGCTCAATATGGTAGAAACCCTAGCTAAGGCAAGCTTGCCGGAAGAGCAAATGCAGGCTGACATGCGCTGTTTACTGACCCTGGTCACTTATGCACAGTCAGCTCGGTTAGCCAATCAGGAACTGGAGATCCAGACTGACTGGACGCCTCTTATTGCTGCATTATACCGTGAGCAGTCACTGAAACTGCATACAGAGATCGCCGCAGGCTACCGTACACTACTGACGCCACTGCAAGCCAGAGATGAGCTGAATAGCTATCTACAGGCACAATCTGTTATCAATCAGATTACTGATCGTCTGCTGGCATATAAATTACAGCTTGAGACCAAGGGCACCTGAGAAATAACGCGAATGATATTATCAGCTGAAAAATAACGTAAATAAGCGTGAGTGTCACTGTGGTATGAGCAACATACACGCAACAAAGGATATGGTAGATGGAAAAGCAAATCAAACCAGCAATCGTACGTGCTGAGCATCTGTTGGCCGATATCCTGGCTGACGCACAAAATGCAGCAAAGACACTGGCTGAAGCAACTGCTGCCATTTTGTCTGATGTGCCTAGCGAACATTTTTATGCTGGTGGAGTGCGCCTTAACCCCTACCATCGTCGTAAGTTACAACCACAGATCCACGCCACACTACAACAAAACCTCTGGTGTAATGGTGCCGGTTTTGCCAGCCATGCCTTGATTGAAGAGAGTGATGAAGAGTATTGGACATTAGAGTGGTGGCGACAAGAAGGACCATCGATTCAGCCAGCACAGTTAGAACAGAATCAGGCTCAGCGTAAACGGCTTGATTTTCGTCTGTTTGACTGGTTTGAACAACCTGCATACTGCCATCGGCCATTTATTGATGGTCCCTACGTCGACTACGTCTGTAACAGTGCCTACACCATCACTATTGCCCACCCAGTGCTGGTTGAGGGGAACTTCGCGGGTGTCGTTGCGCTAGACGTACTGGTTTCAACCTTAGATCGTCTGTTACAACCAACATTAGGAGCGATCAAACAGCCTGCAATTGTGATCAATGATCAGGCTCGTGTTGTTAGTTCAACAACCCCCGCTCTGCGCTCAGGTGCATTATGGCGTGAAACTGGCAACGTTCACTTTATTAGTCAGCAATCCACATCTCTGCGTTTAGTGGTACTGCCAGTAGCCAGTTAGTTTTTTTATTAGTGACATCCCTTTTTTATTTGGGGATAACAATTCATAACCAATATCTATTCTGCTATTGGTTAAATCGGCCTTACCCGCGTCACCCAACTAGGGTTAATACGCGATATATCTATTTGAAGTTCAAATTTTCTCTCTATTTAGTCGATTTATTTTAAAACGGTTAAGGAGTTTTTGATGACAGCGAATACCTCTGACAGTCTGCCGCAAAGACGCAGTGCTGCAATATCGCCTGGCGTTGGCGTTACTACGCAAATTTATGCTGAAAAGGCAAAAAATGCAGAAATCTGGGATACCACAGGCAAGCGTTATATCGATTTTGCCGCCGGCATTGCTGTAGTAAATACTGGTCATTGCCATCCACGTATTATTGCAGCGGCGAAAGCGCAACTCGACAAATTTACCCACACCTGCCATCAGGTAGTACCTTATGAAAATTATGTCGCACTGGCCGAGCGCTTAAATCAACTGGTACCGGGTGACTTTGCCAAAAAAACAGTGTTTGTTACTACCGGTGCTGAAGCGGTAGAAAATGCAGTGAAGATCGCCCGCGCTGCCACTGGGCGCACGGGCGTGTTGGCATTTAGCGGTGGTTTTCATGGTCGTACCTTTCTCGGCATGTCACTGACTGGAAAAGTAGCACCATATAAAATGGGTTTTGGTCCATTAGTGAACGATGTCTACCGTCTGCCTTTCCCGATCGAACTGCATGGCGTTTCGGTTGAGCAAACTATTCACGCAATTGAAAAAGTATTCAAAGCCGACATTGAACCGACTCGGGTTGCCGCAATCATTATTGAACCGATCCAAGGTGAAGGCGGTTTCTATCCTGCCCCAGCTACCTTAATGAAAGCATTGCGTGAACTGGCTGATCGCTATGGCATCATTTTGATCGCCGATGAAATCCAGACTGGCTTTGCCCGCACCGGTAAATTATTTGCCATGGATCACCACGAAGTTAACGCTGATCTTACCACCATGGCCAAAGGGCTTGCCGGTGGTTTTCCACTCGCTGCAGTCACAGGACGCGCTGAACTGATGGATGCTGTTGTCACTGGTGGACTGGGTGGCACATTTGGTGGTAACCCGGTTGCCATTGCTGCTGCACACGCAGTACTGGATGTCATTAGTGAAGAAAAACTGGCTGAACGTGCCGCACTGCTGGGGAATCGCCTGAAACAGCGCTTGCATGAGCTACGCTCTCGGGTACCACAAATTGCGGATGTACGCGGCCCTGGATTGATGGTTGCGGTCGAATTTAACACTGCCGACGGCCACGCACCAGATGCCGAGTTTACCAACCAACTGAGATTAAAAGCGTTAGAGGCTGGTCTTATCCTGCTTAGTTGTGGTGTATATGGCAACGTCATTCGTTTCCTGCCACCATTAACCATTGAAGATAATGTCTTTGATGAAGCACTCAACATTCTCGAAAAGACACTGCTTGATTTAGCTGCAAAGGTAAAAGCCTGATGAGCACCCTATCTTCATTAACCAATAAACTGCGTGACCCATCGCTACTGGTTGAAAAAGCTCTAGTCGGCGGCAGTTGGCTGGCGGACAGCCTATCAGGTGAGCGTTTTGATGTCACTAACCCTGCCACGGGTGAGCGTTTGGCATCGCTTCCTAATCTAGGAGCAGAAGAGGCGCAGCAAGCCATTGAGATGGCACACAGTGCGCAAAAAGAGTGGGCCAAGCGTTCAGGTAAAGAGCGAGCAAACATTCTGCGTGAGCTATACCGCCTGATGATAGTCAACATCGATGATCTGGCAACACTGTTGACAGCTGAAATGGGTAAACCATTGGCGGAAGCTCGTGGCGAAATCCTGTATGGTGCTTCCTATGTCGAGTGGTTTGCCGAAGAGGCGAAACGTGTTTATGGCGATGTCATCCCTGGTCATCAGCGTGATAAGCGCATTTTTGTCATTCGCCAACCGATTGGTGTCGTCGCCGCCATTACACCGTGGAATTTCCCTAATGCCATGTTGGCACGTAAAGTTGCGCCGGCGCTGGCTGTCGGCTGTGCCATGGTTGCAAAACCAGCAGCACAAACGCCGCTCTCTGCGTTGGCGTTGGCGGTACTCGCTGAACGTGCTGGCCTGCCAAGCGGACTGTTTTCAGTGTTAACCTCAACTCACTCTAGTGTGATTGGTCAAGTGTTTAGCAACGATAGTAAAGTAGCTAAACTCACCTTTACTGGCTCAACGGCTGTCGGGCGTAAGTTAATGCAACAAGCCTCAGCACAGATTAAAAAGCTAGGGCTGGAATTGGGTGGCAATGCACCTTTTATTGTATTTGATGATGCTGACCTCAACGCTGCAGTGGAGGGAGCCATTCAGTCGAAATTCCGCAATGCTGGCCAGACTTGTGTCTGCGCGAACCGGATTTATGTGCAGGATGGTATCTATGATGCCTTCGCCAAAGCACTGACTGAACGCGTAGCCGGATTAAAGGTCGGTGATGGTTTTGAAGCAGATGTTGCCATTGGTCCACTGATTGACCACAATGCACTGCTCAAAGTACAGGAACATGTCACAGATGCACTTGAAAAAGGTGCAAAAGTGGCTATAGGCGGTGAACCTGATGCACGTGGTGGCCTGTTCTTTACGCCAACCGTACTGACTGGGATCACCGCGCAGATGAAGGTGGCGCGTGAAGAGACCTTCGGGCCAGTTGCGCCGCTATTCCGTTTCAAGACCGAGCAAGAAGTACTGCAACAAGCCAATGATACTGAGTTTGGTTTAGCTTCCTATCTCTACACGCGTGATGCATCGCGTATTTTCCGTGTAGCAGAGCAGTTGGAGTCAGGTATTGTCGGCATTAATACTGGGCTTATTTCTACCGAAGTTGCTCCATTCGGCGGCATAAAACAGTCCGGTATTGGACGTGAAGGTTCTAAATACGGTATCGATGATTATACCGAACTAAAGTATCTCTGTTTGGAAGTGTCAGAAAACGCATCATAACGACAGAACGAGTAAGTGATTATTTATTAGTAAATATGATTAATTGCCGTTCCAGGGAAGAGATAATCATGTATTCTCTTCCCTGTCCAGTCGTTCATGCGATTGTTATTTATCTGAACAGCTAACCTTAGTATATCAGTGCGTCATCTGTAGGGTCGTTACGATTTTTGTTCGTCACCACAGTTGCAGCGATTTACTGAGCTAATAGTGATGTAATATCCAACTTATGTCGTATTGATGTACCTATTTAAAAGTAAGGAGAAGATCATGAACTGGTATTTGGCGGTTTTGAAAAAGTATGCCTGCTTTAGCGGACGGGCGAGACATAAAGAGTATTGGTATTTTGTTTTGTTCCAATTGATAGCGATCCTGCTTATCTCTTTTTTAGAGCGTACTTTCGCAGTAGCGAATCCCGAGGTTTATGCCGGTTGGTATACAGCTTTCTACATATTATTAACTTTGATACCTTTCTTAGCAGTGCAAGTACGTCGTCTGCATGATGCCAATTTTTCTGGCTGGTGGGCGCTGATTCACCTCATCCCGTTTATTGGGCAACTGGTAATGCTTATATTCGCACTATTGCCAGGCACCGTAGGCGAGAACCGATATGGTGCAGATCCGAGAAAATAATTTATACCATCCAGCGATAAATCATGCAGGGTGGCGCAATAACTAGCCTGAATTGATGTTCGATTGCCGATATAACGCTGCTAATGTGCAACGCGTCAATCATGTGCTCAAAAGTCTGGTTACTGCTAAAAAACCGCTATGATATTACCCTGCATCGTGAGGCTATGTTGAAAAAATAAAAACAGGAACATAATTATGACAATGAACAGAAGACGCTTTATTCGTAACAGTGCCGCCCTGGCTGGTGCCGGTATGGTTTCGTCAATGCTACCCATTCCTTCTGTAATGGCGAATGTATTATCACCGCTTGCCGCTAGCGATGCGGATGCGCTCTCGCCACTCTTTTTAAACGATGCTCGTCGTATGGACAGCCAACTAGGGCTCGATCCACGTTTGTGGAGTTGGCATAAGCAAGGGCCAATTGTTAAGGGTGCAATGCCAGCCAACTATTATGAAGCCTCGTTGGCCGAATGGCCGAGTTTTGGTGCATTGTCCAGTGATCAAAGCTGCGACGTGGTGATTGTTGGTGGTGGCCTGTTAGGTGCATCTGCTGCTCTGCATATGGCAGAAGCCGGTTTGGATGTGATCTTGGTAGAAAAGGACAACATCGGTTCTGGTGCCTCTGGGCGCAATGGTGGTCAGCTCACGCCCGGTATTGCCCGCTGGGAAGCAGAGACCATGTTAGAAAACTTGCCACTGGATGAAGCTAAGCGACTGTGGCGATTTGCTTCAGTCGAAGCGATGGAACTGGTTGATGAGTTATCTGAGCGTTATAACTTTGTCTGTGATCGTAAATATGGCCATATCACTGCGGCTGTTCATGCCGGCCATATGGGGCCACTGGTGGCAAATGCCGATGCGCGCCGCCAATTAGGAGATAGTGCTGTCAGCGTTATCGGCCCACACCAATTGCATGAAGAATATGTGCGTTCTAACATCTATCACGGTGCCTGCCTCGATAGCATCGGCGGTCAGGTTCATCCATTAGCGTTAGTGCGTGGCTTGGCATACGGCTTTGTCAAACAGGGTGGCCGCATTTACGATCGCACCAAAGTCACAGGGATCGAAAAGACGCCAAAAGGTACTGTGGTGAAAACCGAACAAGGCACCATCACCGCACGTAAAGCTGTGCTGTTGGCGGTTCACAGCTCCACCGAGGAGTTTATTTCTGGCGCGTCGACCACGGTACCATTCTTTACCTATGTTGCCGTAACACCACCATTGAAAATGGACATTAAAGAGCTGATCCCATCTGACTATCCGGTCTACGATACTCAGCTACAGATCGACTACTACCGTGGTGTGCGCAACAACCGTTTACTGTTTGGTGGTCAGGGTACCGGCAACTCCTGGTCTCCTCGCGATGTCAATAACTACCTGCTTGAGCGTATTAATATCGTCTTCCCTCAGATCGAGAAACCAGAGCTGGAGTTTTCTTGGGGAGGTGTCAGTGATTTAACCGTCAATGGTGCTACCGATGCACGCAAGAGTGATGATGGTGTACCAATCTATATGGTACATGGCTGGAGTGGGCACGGTGTCGCACAGACAGTACGGATTGGTAAAGCGATCAGCGATGACCTTACCGGTCGTAACAACGATTTCTCCATGCTGACACGTATCGAGCACTCTACCATCCCATTTGGTAGTTACCTCTCTCCAGTGGCCATTCCGGTGATCAAAGGAGCATTGACGGTCATGGGGGCATTAAACCCGGCAGATATGGTCTCGTTCTAGCAGTTAAAAGCGATCAGCGCGGGCTGTCGCCTGCGTTGTCAATCACTCAACTCCCCCGCAAGGGGGAGTGTTTCTGGTTAATGCATTGAATATACAGTGCATTAATAGTCAGTACACCGTTCACTTCACCACGGTAACTCCAGTTGCCGTTCAGTTTCCGGATCTAACAGTGTCACCTGTAATCCAATCAGACGCACACCGCGACCATTGCGGCGCTGTTGCCAAATCTGCTGAGCGAGCTCAAGCAAATCAGCTTGATTTAACCTTGGCCAAACATGCTCCTGGGTCGTTTGCTGAAAGTCATCGAACTTGAACTTGACTCCTTGCCGAGCAATATGCAGATCAGCCCTGGTTCGGCTTAAACGCAATTCCAGTTCCGGATAGAGCTTATCAATAATCACTCTTTTGCATTGTTGCCAATCATCAATATCCTGAGAGAGCGTCCGTTCAACACCCAGTGATTTACGTAACCGATCAGGTTGCACACCACGCTCATCAATTCCCTGGCAACGCTGCCAAAGTATCTGACCAAATTTACCAAAATGGCGTAACAGTAGTGCCAAATCATAGCGTTGCACATCGGCACAAGTGATTAACCCGAGCTGTTCCAAACGGTTAGCGGTTACTGTTCCCACGCCAGGGATCTCATGCAGTGGCAACTGCTGCAAAAATGCAGGAACTTGTGCCGGTGTGATCACATATTGGCCATTAGGTTTATTGAGATCAGACGCAATTTTGGCCAGAAATTTGACCGGTGCAATCCCCGCCGAGGCGGTAAGATTAAGTTCACTAACGATCCTCTGACGGATCTGTTGTGCCATCAGCGTTGCCGATCCTTGGCACTGGGTACTGTCGGTCACATCAAGATAAGCTTCATCTAACGATAGCGGTTCAACCTGGATGCTATAGTCGGCAAGAATTTGCCGGATCTGCTGAGAGACCGCTTTGTAAACCGACATTCTGCCTGGCAACAGTGTCAACTGTGGACATAAGCGCATTGCGGTGGCAGTTGCCATTGCACTCCGCACTCCGTAACGACGTGCCGGATAGTTAGCGGTACAGATCACACCTCGTTGTTCCGCACGCCCACCAATCGCTAACGGAATATCACGCAACCTGGGATCATCACGCATCTCTACTGCGGCAAAGAAGCAGTCCATATCAATATGAATGATCTTACGCACTTCCCCTCCCAGTGAACATCAACATTAGCAATAGAAAAATCGACCAACCAGCCCCTCCCTGACGTGCAGCTCTGTGTTGAAAAAAACAGCAACCTTCATCGGCACCCTTTTAATCTGGCATAGCTTGTCCCACCTAAGCACATCCGCAATTAACTGGATAAGTATACAGTCAATGATGATAACGGCAACACCGGTTTCATCATGATATTCAATTAAATCAACTTATCTTTTTTATGATAAAAGCCCATAATTGTTATCAAATATTTTAATATGAAAAAATGTGTTTCGGTTTTAACTCTCACCATTACGCTATTTACCTTTGTTTTTATTTTGTTTTTTTAAAAAAAACAGACAAATCACTGAAATATTTTTCATAACACAAAATAATATATCAACTATATTTCTTCAATATCTCTATTTTCTGTTTTTGAGTGAAAATTAAAATTTAAAAATCAATTCATTAGAGTTCAAAGAATTATAGGCAACCTTGGATTTACAAAAATCAGGGCAGTAGTTAACGCTTGCCAGTGAACGACTCATTAATTAACCGAATTGTTTTTAAAAGATTTTCAGCTATTGAACCTTATTACCGATCATTAAGGCTAGGCAGATTATCCACCTTAACAGATCGACAGTTTCTGCTGCTATTTTCGACGATCCTCAAATGCCCATCGGCTCTTGTGAAGGAGATAATCAACGGTGAACAAGATACATAACGTGATTTGGAGTGCTGCCCTACAGACTTGGGTAGTGGTAAGTGAACTGGTTAGCCTGCATAAGAAATCGACCAGCAGCAAGGAACAGCGTAACGCCCCATCGCAGATGCTACACAAACAACCGATGCTGTCACAGTTAACACTCGCAATCAGCAGTGTACTACTGCTGTTGGCTGCCTGTTCCAGTCAAGCTGCTAATTTCACGTCTGGTGGCGGTGACGGTGGTACCGGGCTATCCACTGCCGGTGGCGGAGCTGGAGGTGTTGCCGGTGGCGGTGGCGGTGGCGGAGGCAGTACCAATACCGCCGGTGGTGGCGGTGCTGGAGCGACAGCAACAACTAATGCACAAGCTGGTGGTAACAGTGGCACCAGTATTGGTGGTATAGCCGGAGCAGGCCGCAATGGCGGCGGTGGCGGTGGTGCTGTGTCAGGCACCCTCAGTGAACGTACTGGCGGTAATGGAGGAACAGGAACTGCTGATAACGCAACTTCAATCATTAATACCACGAATAAACAAGGTGGCAACGCTACTGGTAGCAACAATGGAGGAGGTGGCGGCGGCGGTGGTGGTGGCTATTCATTGACCAGCACGACCGGTGTCAACATGACCAACCAAGCAAACATTACGGGTGGCAATGGGGGGACTACCACCTCCCCTACACTGACTGGTGGCGGCGGTGGTGGTGGTGCTGGTCTAACTCTGCTCGATGGCAGCAGTGGTAGTGGGGGTGTGATTACTAACCAAGGCAACATCAAAGGAGGTGATGGTGGTAATGGTTCACGCGGTCACAGTGGTGGTGGTGGCGCTGGGGTATTTCTACTGAATGGCGGAACACTGAATAACCAAAGTGGTACTATCACTGGAGGAAATAGCGGTGCTTCCAATCATGCATTCAATGATTATGGCAACGCCGGTGCAGGAGTATTAAGCAACCGTGGCACAATCGACAACAGTGGACAGATCACTGGTGGTAATAGTGCGGCAAAAATCGGTAACGCCAACAGTGGCATTCTCGCTAATGGCGGCAATATCACCAACAATGCAGGCGGGGAGATCCGTGGTGGTTCACTAACCAGTCTCCAGAATACTCAGGCTGCCGGTAGCGGTGTGACACTGGCGCTGGATGGTGGTGCCACACTCACTAACCACGGCACTATCAGCGGCGGAGAGGGGACCAATACCGGTGGTGTGGGTGTCAGTGTTACCAGTGATAACAATACCATCATCAATACTGGCACCATCAGTGGTACGCAATCGGCCAAAGCGGTCGACATCAACGGAAATAATAATACCCTGCAAATTGAATCCAGTGCTGTTTTGAATGGTGATGTCACCGCGAGTGGAAGTGGTAATAAGTTTGTATTAGCTGGGGAGAGTGATGGCAGTATTGATATCTCCAAAGTGAGTGGTTTTAACAGCTACCAGAAGATCGATAACAGCACCTGGACATTAAACAACGTCTCAAGTGATGCGCAAAACTGGGAGATCTTTGCCGGTAAACTGCATTTAACACAATCAGAAATGTTGAATGGTGGTTCGGTTACCCTATCAGGGGGTAATCTCTCTTCGGTCGGCGGAGTCTTTAATGGCAATGCGATCCTGAATGCTAACGCCGGCACCATTGATATCGTGAGCGATACCGTCACTTTCAATGGTGTAATCAGCGGGGTCGGCAACCTGAATAAAATTGGTACTGGTGTGTTACTGCTCAATTCAGTCAACACCTTTACCGGTAATACCTTAGTCAATGAAGGTGAATTGAAGATGGGTATTGCCAATGCACTGGCCAGCAGTGCCTCAGTACAGGTTAATCAAGGTGCCTCGCTCAACCTCAATGATTTCGATCAACTGGCTAATAATCTCTCTGGCAGTGGCGAAATACAGCTCGGCTCAGCCACACTTACAGCTAATAATAACAGCGATACCACCTTTTCCGGCCAGATCAATGGTAGTGGCAGTTTGACCAAAACCGGCAGTGCCACCCTCACGCTTTCTGGTGCTAATAGCTACAGTGGTGGTACCCAAATCAACGAAGGTGAACTTGCCATCACTCATGGTGAAGCGTTAGGGAGCGGAACAGTCACCAACAATGCGCGGTTAAATCTAAACTTTGATACTGCTGCTACCGTAGCCAATACCATTAGTGGCGGAGAGTTGATCAAAACCGGCAGTAATGTAGTGACATTAACTGCTTCAAATAGCATGGTTAATAGTGTTGAAGTACAGCAAGGCACACTGAATTTCGCGCAACAAGGTATGTTTACCAGCAATAGCCATGTCACACAGAGCGGTGCGACCACCGCATTTAACAACGATGCCCAACTGACTACCAGTCAATTTACCCAACAGGCCAACTCCATCCTGTCCGTGACGGTCAGTAGTGCCTGGCAGCCCTCAATTTTCGCTGACACTGTTCAACTCGATGGTACGCTGGTGTTCAACGGTTTTAGTAATAGCGCACAACCGATGACCGCCAGTGAAGTCATCAGCGAGGGGTATATCCTGATACGTACCGAATCTGGTATCAGCGGTGATTTTAATAACAACCCATTAATCCCAAGTGGACTGGATTATCTACTGCATGATGGCCACCTCGCTAATGGTAACTTGGATTATGAACTGGACTTTCGCTTAGCATGGACAGATGGAGGACAAAGCGCAGCAACAGGTAACTTTACCATGACTGAAGGTTCAGCCTTTGATGTTGATATCGTGTTAAGTGATCAAACTCTGCCTAGTGGTGGATTTGATCGCGGGTGGGATGGCAAAAGCTTAGTAAAAGCAGGAGCCGGACGACTGGTACTCTCCGCACAAAACAGCTACACCGGTTCTACCACTGTTGAAGGGGGGGTATTGCAGTTCAATACCGCCGACAGTATCGCCAGCAGCAGTAATGTGGTGATCAACGATGGTGTGGTTAATCTAAATGGACATAACCAGTACGTTAATCGCCTTTCTGGTAGTGGTGGAACCGTGCAACTTAATGGCGCGACTCTGACGGTAAATAATGCCACCACTGCCGAAAGCACCAGCTATGCTGGTGATATCACAGGTAATGGTGGAGTGAATAAGCAGGGAAATGGCACATTAACCTTGACGGGTAAGACGGCTTGGACCGGCGTTACCAGATTAGATGCCGGCACATTAACACTTGATGGTTCTGCCGGCGGTGCACACCTGGTCAGCGATGTTGTTGCACAGCGTGGTACTCAGCTCAATCTGCATAATGGTGCTTCACTGACGGGTTCGATTGATCCGACCAGTGTCGATATTGACAGTGCCAGCCAATGGATCGTGACGGGCAGTTCACACGTTGAGAACCTGACCAATAACGGTAGCATCACTCTCCAGGCACCAACTGCCAGTGATTTCAAGACACTGACTGTCGAAGGCAATTATCAGGGTAATGACGGTCTATTGGTGCTTAATACCCGTTTAGGTGCTGATGATTCCGCCACTGATCGACTGGTGATTAACGGCGATAGCAGTGGCACAACCAGAGTACAGGTCAATAACGCAGGTGGAAGTGGTGCTAAAACGTTAAATGGCATCCGAGTTATTAATGTTACTGGTGCATCTGCTGGTGAATTCATCCAGCAAGGGCGTATTGCGGCAGGAGCCTACGATTATACGTTGACGCGTGGTGCCAGCCCTGACACAGAGAAAAACTGGTACTTAAACAGCGGGAATGCACGAACTGAGCGCCCTGAAGGTGGCGGTTATGCTGCTAACCTAGCTGCTGCCAATAATCTGTTTGTCAGTCGACTGCATGATCGCCTGGGGGAAACCGAATATCTTGATCCGTTGACCGGCGAAACCCGTGTCACCAGTCTATGGCTACGTAACGAAGGCGGACATAACCGCTCACGTGATGGCAGCGGCTACCTGCATACTCAAGGCAACCGCTATGTGCTGCAACTCGGTGGTGATATTGCACACTGGGGCCACAATAACAGTGATCGTTTCCATCTTGGCATGATGGCGGGTTATGGTCGTAACGACAGCACCACCAAAGCCGTGTTCTCCGGCCAGCAAGCGAAGGGAAAAGTGGATGGTTACAGCCTCGGTTTGTATGGTACCTGGTACGCCAATGCACAGGATAAATCTGGCTGGTATGCCGATAGCTGGGTACAGTACAGTTGGTTCGAAAACACTGTTTCCGGTTCAGAGCTAGCACAGGAACAATATGACTCGAAAGGTTTTACTGCTTCTGTTGAAGCGGGTTATAGCTTCGAGTTATTAACCAACACAACAGATAACTTTACTTGGTTACTACAACCTAAGGCACAGATCACCTGGATGGGAGTCAAAGCAGATGATCATATTGAAGCCAACGGTACTCGGATCAGTGGTGAAGGTGATGGCAATATCCAGACTCGCCTCGGTGCCAAAACCTTCCTTCATGGCCATAGCGCACGTGATCACGGCAAAGGACGTCAATTCCAGCCGTTCCTAGAGGCCAACTGGCTGCACAATACCAAAGAGTTTGCCAGCAATATGGATGGTGTCAGTCTCAAGCAAGGGGGAACAGCCAACATTGCAGAGCTGAAGCTAGGAGTTGAAGGCAAAATTCATCATCAGATTGATCTGTGGGGTAACATTGGTCAACAGGTCGGTGACAAAGGTTACAGTGATACCTCGGCAAGATTCGGCGTGAAGTATAACTTCTAACGCTAAACAAGAGGGGCACCTGCCAAGGTGCCCCTCTTAGATTAGTGAGAACGCATCCGCTCAAGGCGCGTTCAAACCGACTGACCCTATCGATTACAAAATACGCCGTTTTTCCAACTGTTCGCGCCGCTCAGCCTCTTTCGCCATACGCTTTTTCTTTGCATCACAAGGCTCGGGACAATTGCAAACCTTCTCAATTCCCAGTGCAGTGATACCGCCACAACTGCCTTGCAACATCTTACGCCGGAAAATGTAGCCCAGCGACATGGCAAGCATAACCAGTAAAAACAGCACGAAAGAGATGACGAATATCTTCAGCATAGGTACCTCATTGTGCCGCTTTCAGATAAGGCTTAAACGCTTCAGAGTAGTACTCGGTAAAACCGTCAGATGTCTTTGCAATCATAAAGACCGGCAGATCGAGCTGATTAGCTAGTGCAATCCCCTGCTCTACTCCAAGTACATTCAAGCCAGTGGCAAAACCATCCGCCGTCATACATGACGGATGAAGCACAGTGATAGAGGCCAGGTTGTGGCTAATCGGTTTACCAGTAGCAGGATCGATGGTATGCGAATAGCGCACGCTATCCTGCTCAAAATAATTGCGATAGTCTCCAGAGGTGGCAACCGACATCTCACCAGGCTCTATAATCAGTTGAGCAGTTTGATTTGCTTCAGCAGTCGGGCGTTCAATCGCAATACGCCACGGCTTTCTCTGCCCATTGTGACCACGAGTGCGCACCTCGCCACCAATGTCGACCAGATAATGATTGATCTGTTGTGACTGTAGATACTCAGCTACCACATCAACCCCATACCCTTTGGCAATCGATGAGAGATCAACATACAGCTCAGGAATACGCTTAATCAACGCATCACCCTCTACTGTCAAGTGGTTAATGCCGGTCTGGCTACGGCGCTGTTGCAGCTCTACTGCATCTGGCACTTTATCTTGTCGCTTTTCAGGGCCGAAGCCCCACAGATTGACCAACGGCCCGACCGTTACATCCAGCGCACCTTGTGTCAACTGACTTAAGCGGATCGCCTCACGCGTTACCTTACTGGTAGCGGCAGAGACCGGGAAGGGAGTATTCACTTCCCGGCTGCGGTTGAAACGGCTAAGCTCAGAATCTGAACGATAAGTAGACATCTGCTGGTTAACCAGCTCTAGCTGCTGATCGATCCCTTGCTGGATTTCTCTCGCTGAAGGTGTCCCTTCTCCAGGTATATAACGGATCGAATAGTAGGTCCCCATGGTCTTACCATCGAGGTTCTGCTGCTTTGGCTGGCAACCAACGAGCAGTAATGCCGCTACCAATGCTACTACCGTCTGGCCAAATTTCATTCTGCTGCCGCTAACTACCTGCATTTAACCACCAAAGTCATCCAACATAATGTTTTCATCTTCCACGCCGAGATCTTTGAGCATCTTAATCACTGCCGCATTCATCATCGGTGGCCCACACATGTAGAATTCACAATCTTCTGGTGCAGGGTGATTTTTCAGATAATTTTCCAGCAACACATTGTGGATAAAGCCGGTATAGCCGGTCCAGTTATCTTCTGGTTGTGGCTCAGACAGTGCGATGTTCCAAGTGAAGTTCTCATTCTCAGCCTGCAACTGGTTGAAATCATCCTGATAGAACATTTCACGCAGCGAACGGGCACCGTACCAGAAGCTGATCTTGCGCTTCGATTTAAGCCGCTTTAGCTGATCAAAAATGTGTGAACGCATCGGCGCCATACCTGCACCACCACCAATGAACACCATCTCAGCGTCAGTCTCTTTGGCGAAAAACTCACCAAACGGCCCAGAAATGGTGACCTTATCACCAGGTTTTAATGACCAGATGTAGGAAGACATAATGCCTGGAGGTGCATCCGGATTATTCGGCGGTGGTGTCGCGATACGCACATTAAGCAAAATCATCCCTTTTTCTTCAGGATAGTTAGCCATTGAATAAGCGCGTATGGTTGGCTCTTTCACCACCGAGCGGAAGCGGAACAGATTAAAGCGATCCCAATCACCACGGTATTTTTCTGGCACATCAAAATCGGCATAGTTAACTTCATGTGGCGGTGCTTCAATTTGGATATAACCACCAGCACGGAATGGCACATCTTCCCCTGCTGGAATTTGCAGCTTCAACTCTTTAATAAAGGTTGCTTTGTTATCATTGGAGATAACTTCACATTCCCATTTCTTAACGCCGAAGATCTCTTCCGGTAGCTCGATCTTCAGATTCTGTTTAACGTTAACTTGACAGGCTAAACGGCAACCCTCTTTAGCTTCACGTTTGCTGACGTGGGAAAGTTCAGTTGGCAGAATATCACCGCCCCCCTCTTTGATAACCACACGGCACTGACCACAAGAGCCACCGCCGCCACACGCGGAGGAGATAAAGATGCCCTGACTGGAGAGCATGTTGAGCAGTTTGTCCCCTGCCGGAGCAGTGAAACTCTTACTCTGATCATCGTTGACTTCCACCGTGATATCACCGGTATTAACCAACTTTGACTTCGCAAACAGGATCAGCAATGCCAGCACCACAACGATGCAGGTAAACATGACCACGCCTAATAATATAATTTCCATAGATGCCCTGCCGTTACAACTGAATGCCAGAGAATGACATAAAGCCCAATGCCATCAATCCGGTGGTAATAAAGGTGATACCCAGGCCGCGCAAACCAGCTGGGACATTGGCATATTTCAATTTTTCACGGATCCCCGCTAACGCGACAATCGCCAGCATCCAACCCGTACCAGAACCGATGCCATACACCACAGACTCGATAAAGTTGTAATCACGCTGCACCATAAACGATACACCACCAAAAATGGCACAGTTAACCGTGATCAATGGCAAGAAGATACCAAGCGCGTTGTAAAGTGCCGGGAAGAAGCGATCCAGTGTCATCTCAAGGATCTGGACTAGCGCCGCGATCACACCAATAAAGGTGATGAAGTTAAGGAAACTGAGGTCTACCCCTTCAACCAGTACACCATCACGTAGGATCAGGTTATACACCAGGTTATTAACCGGCACCGCAATACCAAGCACAATCGTTACCGCAATACCAAGGCCAAATGCGGTAGAAACCTTCTTCGATACGGCCAGGAAGGTACACATTCCCAAGAAGAAAGCCAAAGCCATATTCTCAATGAATACCGCACGTACAAACAGGCTAATATAGTGTTCCATCGGCAATTACTCCTTTTCTATCTGCGCTGGTTTCAAGGTGCGCAGACCCCAAATCAGCAAGCCAATGATAAAGAAGGCACTCGGCGCCAGCAGGAACATGCCATTCGGTTGATACCAACCACCATTTTGCACCGTTTCCAACACCGTAATGCCGAACAGTTTGCCAGAACCGATCAACTCACGCAGGAAGCCAACCAAGATCAAGATCACCCCGTAGCCTAAGCCATTACCGATACCATCCATAAAGCTCGCCAATGGCGGTGCCTTCATTGCGTAAGCTTCAGCACGCCCCATCACGATACAGTTGGTGATGATCAAACCAACAAACACCGAAAGCTGTTTCGAAATCTCAAACGCATAAGCACGCAATAACTGGTCAACCACAATCACCAGCGAAGCAATGATTGCCATCTGCACAATAATGCGCACACTGTTCGGAATATGATTACGGATCAGTGAGATAAACAAATTGGAAAATGCGGTTACTAGCGTCACCGCCACGGTCATCACCAGTGCTGTCTCCAGCTTGGTGGTCACCGCCAATGCCGAACAAACCCCAAGCACCTGTAGCGCAATTGGGTTGTTATCAAATAGCGGCCCCAATAGAACACGCTTAATTTCTTTGGAATCAGCCATTTTTCAGCGCCCCTTGACGAACTTTCTGTAGGAATGGGCCAAAACCCAGCTCACCTAACCAGAAATTAAATGTATTCTGCACCCCTTTCGCCGTCAGAGTCGCGCCAGAAAGCCCATCGACTCCGTGGATATCATCGCGTCGCGCTCCACCTTTAACGATCTGGATCGCCGGCACGCCGTTCTGATCAAACAGTTGCTTACCGACCCACTGCGCACGCCAGTTCGGGTTCTGAATTTCTCCGCCAAGCCCTGGTGTTTCGCCATGATCATAAAAGCTCAAACCCCGCACGGTGTTACCATCTGCATCTAGCGCGATGAAGCCATGTAGCATCGACCACAAACCAGTACCGTAGATTGGCAGTATTATTTTATCCACCGCACCGCTGCTATCACGTACCAGGTAGATCTCGACCTGATTGCTACGACGACGAATGCCAGCCAAGTCTTGCTCACTGGTCAACGCTCGGCTGTGTTCATTGCTACGCAGTGCTGCGGTCAGATTGAAAGCAGCACCAGTACCAGCAACAAACTCGCCAGAATCCAAGTCGAGCAGACGTGATTCGATACGATCAGCAAAAGTCGCTTTGATCTCCCTAGAAGGCATACCACGCTGAAGCAAACCCGCAACATCAAGAATATTACTTTGCTTATCAAGTAGTCGCTGTTCTTCTTGCTTGGACTTTAACCCTACCGCAGAACCGGCTACCACAATAGAACACACGAGACATACCAGCAGTACCACTAGCAGCGTTTTGCCAATGCTGTCATTTTTAGATTCATTAGCCACGAGCTTTTCTCCGCTTGATGTTGGCCTGCACCACCAGATAATCGAACAGTGGCGCGAACAGGTTGGCGAACAGGATCGCCAGCATCATGCCTTCTGGATAGGCTGGGTTGACCACCCGGATCAGTACACAGGTAATGCCGATCAGGATGCCATAACTCCACTTGCCCTTGTTGGTGAATGAAGCAGAAACCGGATCTGTCGCCATAAACACCATCCCAAAGGCGAAACCACCCAGCACCAGATGCCAGTACCACGGCATGGCAAACATCGGGTTGGTTGTCGAACCAATGGCGTTAAACAGGTAAGCAGTAGCGATCATACCGATCATCACGCCAGCAACAATGCGCCAAGAGGCCACTCGGCCAAACAGAATAATCGCACCGCCGATCAGGATCATCAGCGTAGAAACTTCACCAATCGAACCTGGGATGTTGCCAACAAAGGCATCCATCCAGCTCACCGGCTGACCAGTAGCAACATTGGTCAGATTGTGTAGCCCACCAGCATTCCACTGCGCCAGGGGTGTCGCTCCCGAAAAGCCATCAGCAGAAACCCAAACCAAGTCACCGGAAATTTGTGCTGGGTAAGCAAAGAACAAGAAAGCACGACCAGCCAGCGCTGGGTTAAGGAAGTTACGCCCTGTACCACCGAAAATCTCTTTGGCAATCACGACACCAAAGGTGATACCAAGCGCCGCCTGCCACAATGGTAATGTCGGCGGCACGATCAGCGCGAACAAAATCGAAGTAACGAAAAATCCTTCGTTAACTTCATGTTTACGCACGATGGCAAACACCACTTCCCAAAAACCACCGACCATGAACACCACAGCGTAGATTGGCAGAAAATAGGTCGCGCCTAAGATCATTTTACTGAGCCAACCTGCGTCAGCCTGTAATGAAGCCCCCAACCACTGAGCCAACACGTAGTGCCAGTCTGCCGCTAAAACCTGCTGTAACTGCCCGGCGCTGTGCAGATGATGCAGAGCGGCAATGGTCTGTTGACCAACGTTGTACATCCCCCAAAACATTGCAGGGAAGACGGCAAACCAGACCAGGATCATCATCCGCTTCAGGTCAATAGCATCACGAACATGCGATGCACCACGAGTCACGGTTCCAGGCGTGTAGAATACGGTCGCTGTTGCTTCAAACAGCGGATACCATTTCTCCAGTTTTCCGCCCGGCGTGAAGTGAGGCTCAATCTTGTGAAAAAAGTTCTTCAGGCCCATTGGTTATCCTTCCTGCTCAATCTTGGTCAGTACTTCACGTAGCACCGGACCATATTCATACTTGCCTGGGCAGACGAAGGTACAAAGTGCCAAATCTTCTTCATCCAATTCCAAACAGCCAAGCAATTGCGCACTATCACTGTCGCCTGCCAACAGGTCACGCAACAGATGTGTTGGTAAAATATCCAGCGGCATCACCCGCTCGTAATTACCAATCGGCACCATTGAGCGCTCACCACCATTCATTGTGGTGGAGAAGGCAAAGCGTCGCTTCTTAAGAAAGTGGCCTAGCGTGGTGCGGGTAATAGAGAATTTGCTCGGAGCAGGGATCAACCAGCCAAACAGCTCTTGCTCACGCCCTTCCTGCAACACCGAGACCTGATGATGAAAACGCCCCAACCAAGCAGTGACACCTTTTGCATGACAGCCGCTCAATACTGAACCAGAAATAATGCGGTTTTCACCCGTTTTGAGACGGTTTGCTGTCAACTGTTCCAGATTGGCACCCAAGCGTGTACGCAGTAATAGCGGTTGTGCCACTTGTGGCCCAGCCAACGCGACGACACGGCGGGTATCCAGTTGGCCAGTAGTAAATAGTGTACCAATCGCGATCACATCCTGATAACCGACATGCCAAACGACTTTATTTAGGCTGACCGGTTCTAGGAAGTGGATATGTGTTCCGACCAATCCAGCAGGGTGAGGGCCAGCAAATTGGCTGTAACTGATCTGCGCCCCTGCGGCAACATCAAGTTGTGTACCCGCAGCATGGCAAACGTGTACTTTGCCCTCGGTGAGACGTGTTAGCACAGTAAGCCCAGCGTTAAAGGCAGACTGCTGCTCAGCAATAATCACCAGCGGATCTGCCGCCAATGGCTGGGTATCCATCGCACTGACAAAAATCGCCTTTGGCACTGAGCCAGGCCGTGGTGTTTTGCTAAATGGTCGCGTGCGTAATGCTGTCCACAACCCACTGGCGATCAATTCATGCTCGACCTGCTCACGTGTCAGCTTTGGCAACTCTGCTAGCGGGTAGCTAGCGAAGCTGAGCTGATCATCGCCGTCATTGTCAATTTCAATCACCACCGATTGCAGGGCGCGGCGTTCACCACGATTGATCGCTACAATCTGCCCACTGGCTGGCGCAGTAAAAAGAACCCCGGGATTCTTTTTATCTTCAAAAAGCGCCTGACCTTTCTTAACGCGATCACCTTCTTTTACTAACATGGAGGGGCGCATACCAACATATTCCTGGCCAAGCAATGCCACTTGCGTGATCGCTGGACCATCCTGAATCACCTGGGAAGGTGCTCCATCTATTGGCAGATCTAACCCTTTTGAGATCTTAATCATATGATTTGCAGTATGTCATAAATTTCACATGCTCCATCGACCAAGGTTGATGCAGAACATGCAGGATGATGAGGTTGCCTTGGCTCTCCGGATGAGCGTGATGTGCCACGGCCGATATGAAATCTCTACACAGGAGACAAACTTATCACCTGTGGGTACTTCAACAACACAAACACCAAACACTGTGCCGTAACACGGCAGTTACGCTACCACTCGGAGCAGACACGATGATATTTTATTTACGCACAATATCAACTCATCTGTTGCCAATTGATGACAGCGCTAGAAAAATCGGATGTTAACATTTCCGGCAACATTTTTCCGCATCATCGGTTGATTTGAGTCAAAAAATGATAACTAAATCACTGTTATGCCAAAATGATGTATCAAAACCTGAGCACTGACCATATATTGCACACCGGTTGCTGCTTTTATGCTCAGCGCGAGTAAATCCCCCCTCGACCGCCAGCCATACCGCCATCACCAGAGTTCGATACTGCCGCTTTCTGTTTGCCTTAACTGGATCATCAGCAGCGCTAAAGCGGTTGGTTGTGTTGTAAATATCAGCGTTAGATTGATAAGTTTACTTAAACAAACGAATCTACTGCTGTGATAGCCCAAAAGCGTGTTTATCTGCTTCCATAACCACTGTCAAGGTTGCGAAAAAAATACAAACTGGTAGTCTAGCTGCTGTTTAGTCTCTCCCCCGATGTCGTGCCGCTTAGTTAAAGATAATAAACCAACTGGTAGCATAACGCCGTTTGCTTCACCGAAATCGGAATGTTGCAGGGTGAGCAGTAACAAGGTTGTCGCTGAAATAAGCCCACACTTTAATCAGCAGACTAAACTATAGTAGATGGTTAATAGAAGATTGTTAGGTGTAGAGCACAGAGGCTTTACGCCGCCAGTCGTTGAGCATAAGCAGGAAATTAAGCAATGAGTAAGATCGCGTTGTTGTTTGCGATGCTGTTTTGTGTGCCGATGGTTGCCACTTGCAGCGCTAGCGAACAGGTGCGCAAACCGCGTGTAGTGATGCAAAAATTACAGGGTTCGCCTGTCTATATCCAAATTTTCAAGGAAGAGCGTGTATTGGAGCTCTACGTCAAGGTTGACAATCGCTTCCGCTTGGTTAACAGCTTTCCGATTTGTAACTTTTCGGGAGGCCTGGGGCCTAAACGCCGTCAGGGAGACTTAAAAAGCCCTGAGGGGTTTTATACCGTTGGTGCTCACCATCTGAAACCAGATAGCCAGTATTACCGTGCTATCAATATCGGCTTTCCGAATGATTATGACAAATCTCAGGGTTATTCAGGTAATTACCTAATGATCCACGGTGAATGTAAGTCAATCGGCTGTTATGCGATGACTAACAACTATATGGGCGAGATCTATCGTTATGTCGAAGCTGCGTTTGCCAATGGTCAGCGTCAAGTGCATATCAATATCTACCCATTCCGCATGACCGAACAGAATCTGCAACGCCACAGCTCATCTGCAGATATCAACTTCTGGCGCCAGTTAAAACCAGGTTATGACTATTTTGTCAAACATAACCAACCGCCCGTGGTCAATGTCTCTAATGGTCGCTATGTACTTGCTAACGGCCAAGAGGGATCACGCTTTAACGGTTAACCCCTGTGCCAGTGTTATATCCGGCCAGCAGATCATCGCTGGCTGGGTTAACAGCCCGCCACCGATGCCGGTAATCGGTTCATAACGCCACTCACCATTTAATCAAACCGTTAAATCAAGCCAATTGCACCCCATTATGGAACAATACAAATTCACCCGGTGTGATTTTGTGCCAAGTTTCATCACCCGTCAGCGGTTGGGTCGCGATCACCGATACCACATCATCAGGTGCAGTTTGCTGTTGAAAATCAATTTCGACATCGTGATCCAGTAATGTTGCTTTACCAAATGGTGCTCGACGCGTTATCCAATATAGGTTTGTTGAGCAATACGCCATCACAAAGCGGCCATCCGACAGCAGCATGTTGAACACACCCCGTTGCCGTAATTGATCTGCCAACAGTGCAATATAGCGGAATACAGCAGGCCAGTTACGCGGTGGGCGTGGATACTTTAACCACAGCTGGTGCAACAACCAGCAAAACGCTCGCTCACTGTCTGTCTGGCCAACAGGACGAAAATGCCCAACAGCCAGCCGCTGATAACCCTTAAGTTGGCCATTATGAGCATAGCTCCAGTGACGTCCCCACAACTCTCGGGTAAACGGGTGAGTATTCTCCAGTGCCACCTCACCACGATTAGCTTGGCGAATATGGGAGATAACAGCGCGTGATTTGATCGGATACTCTTGCACCAAGCGCGCAATCGGTGAATTGAAACTGGGGGCGGGATCTTTAAACGTGCGGCAACCTTTCCCCTCGTAAAAGGTGATCCCCCAACCATCTTTATGTGGTCCAGTGCGGCCACCACGCTGAATTAATCCGGTAAAGCTGAAACAGATATCCGTCGGTACATTTGCGCTCATCCCAAGCAGTTCACACATTTAAACCAACCTATTGATCCAGATAGTTAATGATAGTCTTCTCACTCATCTCAGGTGCGCAACATCTCTTTTTCAATCAGTAAAATCAGGATATGGATCACCTTGATATGTATCTCCTGAATACGATCTGCATAGCCAAAGTGAGGAACACGGATCTCAACATCCGCCATATCTGCCATTTTCCCCCCCTGCTTACCGGTTAAGGTAATAATCTTCATCCCTTTCGCTTTAGCAGCTTCAATCGCTTTAATGATATTGCCTGAGTTACCTGATGTGGAGATGCCCAACAGCACATCGCCTTCTCGGCCAACAGCTTCAACATAACGGGAAAAGACGTAGTCATAACCAAAGTCATTACTCACACAAGAGAGGTGACTCACGTCAGAGATAGCAATCGCCGGATAGCCAGGACGATTTTCACGATAGCGTCCGGTCAGTTCTTCAGCAAAGTGCATCGCATCACAATGAGAACCGCCATTACCACAGGAGATAACTTTACCTCCCGCTTTAAAAGACGTTGCCAGCATGACAGCCGCCTGTTCAATATTGAGGATATTATTCTCATCGCTGAGAAACTTATTCAGAGTATCAGCCGCTTCAGTTAACTCATTGCGAATTAAATCGTGGTACATAGCGAAATTACCTCTTACTTAACGGTGCCATTGCATTGTTAATACGTTACGCGATAGCGGTCGCGATCACCTCTGTTGTTCCATTTTGCTATCACCGCTGTTCTGAGCCTGTTTCTGCTTCAAGCTAGCCGCAGCCAGCATTGCCGCAATCACGACAAACAGATGCCCCTCAGACGAATCAAGCAGAAATGAGTTAAACAGATGACAAGCCATATAACTGGTCAGCACTGCAATCAGTAAATTACGGCACGTTTGTGCTTGGCGCCATCCAGCACGAAAACAGCACAACATCCAACCAAGGAACAGCACCAAGCCCAATAGGCCACTATGAACCGTCTGCAACAGATATTCATTATGTGGGTTATTGATACTATAGCCAGTTGTTTGATTACCATACCAGAAACTGCCTGCGCCATTTCCCAGCAATGGGGCTTGTTTGATTAGCCGAAACGACTCGCGTGCAAAAGAGAGCCGTTGCCCCATTGAATTATCACAAGCTTGATGTTGCCTCTCTGTTGGTGCTTGCAGGCACTGCTTGATTTCTTGTATCCCAAGAGCAAAACGATCGCTAGCACGATTTGGTACCAGTATCATTACCAATAACACCAGTATGCCGCCTGCCACAGCTACCATGCGCATCCGGCAGGATAACGCCAGCAGCAACCAACTGCCCACACCGACAAACAAAGCAATATAACCAGTACGTCCCTGTACCATGAGTAAAATATTGGCTACTGCCAATATCACTAGCAAGCAATAACCCCAGCGTTGCCAGCCAACCGCAGAGAATGTGCGAGCAAGCCAGAACAGTGCTGCAAATGCCATAAAAACATTCTGAGTAATATGCAGTTTAAACACTGTCGGGTTTTCAGGATCAATACCAAGCAATGAAATATGGCTGATGCCAACACAGAAACTGAGCAGCAGGATCACTGCGTTTGCCAGTAAAAAACCGCTAATCACGCGTGATACCAGGTGTGGTTGCTTAAGAAAAAACAGTGCCAGTGGTAGCACAAATAGCAGTTTTTTATATTTGCTGACCATCTTTGCACCATAGTCATGGTGCTGTGTCAGTAGTGAGAGCGCCAACAGCATAAACATCACTGCAGGCAACCAAACTAAGGGATGACGTAGTAACGGCAGTAGATAACCGAAATCGGGCTTCCAGAGTAAGCAGATCACCACCATTCCCAGTGAGAGATTCATCAGAAAATTCGATGTTGGGAAGGAAAAACCCAGTAGAAAAGCCGTCGTACTGAGCAGATAAAAATGCCAGCCAGCAGCATCTATTGATAATGGAAATGGGATTTTATTCAATGACATAATGAAAAGCTCATCGGTTGTTCGCGACTCTATTCGCTATTATAGTTCGGTTATTGATTGGGTTATTGGCGGCAGAAATGGCTGGCAAGCCAAGCAGCATATCCGATTATGCTAGGACACTAAGATACCCCCGATTGGGACCACTTTTGTTGCCAAATTATCCCAAGCAAGGTGCAAAATTCTCACTCAGTGTACGTAAGCTGCGGTTTGTCTACACTGTCGCTGGCCAAGCTGGCGGTGCTAGTAACGTTGTTTACTGAGACTGGCTCTAAATAACGGTCTATGGCACTGATCACATCAGCACTCGGGATCGCTTCCAGATAGCGCTCGCTAGTATTGGTATCAACTTGATTAGGCTCAGGTAATTGACGATAGTCACCTGCCCAAAGTAACGTATGTGGTGCTTGCCAAGGCGACCACTGAGCCAGATTGCTAGGGCCAAACAACACTACCGATGGCGTCTGAAGCGCTGCGGCCATATGCATTGGAACCGAATCGACCCCCACAAACAGTTTGGCGCGTTCAATCAGAATGGCCAGCTCAGGCAACGCCAAAGCACCGGCTAAATTGACCACACGTTCTGGCTGCAAACAGCCAGCAACAATCGTCGCCGCCATCACAAGCTCTTCCTGTGCAGCACCGCCGGTTAATACCACCCTTTCACCACGAGCGGTAATGTGGTTTATCACCTCAGTGAAGCCAGTGATCGACCAGGTTTTAAATGCCCAACGCGCCGTAGGCTGTATCAGGACAAAATCGGTGAGTTGATGCTGTTCAATGAGACGTTGGACACTATCAACATCGCGTGCTCGGTAGCTCTGCCTAACTGCTGTAATAACTTCAGGCAGTGCTAATGGGGTAAGAATATCAAGATTATTTAACACCGTATGCTGTTGCTGATGTCCCTCCATCGGCACCAACAGCGAATGGCAAAAACGCCATAAGCGATTATGACGCTTAGGGTGGTCAAACCCCAAGCTGAACGCCGGTTTCAAACAACGGCAGTAGAGTGCAGCGCGCCACTGTTCAGAAAGATTAACCACTAAATCATACTTTGCAGCACGTAGACTATTCCACAACGCCCGCTCACCACGATATCTCACTTTATAATTTTGCTGTTTTAGAGTGCGATCAACAGTATAGGCAAAGTTAACATCCGGATTACCGGCCAGCATCGCCTCAGTTCCTTTATAGAGCAGAACATCGATCAATGCATTCGGGTAGTGGGCACGCAGTGTACTTAGCAGGGGAGTAATCAGCAACACATCACCAAAGTGACGCAATTTAATGACTAGGATCCGTTTAACCTGCTCATGTTGAAGTAAATGTGCTGGAATTGCACTATCTGCAATTGCACTATCTGGAATTGCACTATCCGGCAAACACTGGGAGAGAGCCTTTTTCGATACTCCTGAACGTTGGGTCATGGTCATCTTTTGTCGTCTCGAAAAATGCCTAGTCATGCTTGTCTGTTAAGTCATGTTTGTTCACGCGGATACACGGTACTGGGGTGCCATTATATCGACAAATTAAATATAATGAAGTGCAATTATCATAAAAAAAGAGCAGTTTGAGCTCAATCTGTCATCTCCAAATCATTTTATTACTCATCACTGCTGACAATCAGCAAAATTTGTTATCCGCGACTCACTCAAGCTAACCAGTGTAGTTACTCCGAGCTAGAACGCCAAAGGCAATTACCCCCTTTTTTGCTCACCAAATCCAAACGTGCTTCATGTGCGGCAACCTCTTCTGCGCTGGCATAAATCACCCTAATTGAGGCGTTATCAGCCCGTGAGATCGGCTGAATGTTCTGTACTGCCTCTACATTTGATGCGTGGTTTCCCTCAACCTGAAAGGCAATTGAAGTTTGCCCACCAGTCATGGCCAAATAAACTTCGGCCAAGATCTCAGCATCAAGTAATGCACCGTGCAGCGTGCGCTTACTGTTATCTATTTCATAACGGCTGCATAGCGCATCAAGGTTGTTACGCTTGCCTGGAAATAGGCGTCGTGCCAACAACAGGCTATCAGTCACGCTACAGAACGTTTCCGTTTTTGGCATATCGCGCTGGAGCATGCGTAACTCATAATCAATAAAGCCGATGTCGAACGCGGCGTTATGGATCACTAATTCAGCACCTCGAATAAATTCGATGAACTCGTCAGCAACTTGAGCAAATTGCGGTTTATCAGCCAGAAACTCGTCACTGATACCATGTACCCCATAAGCTTCAGGATCAACCAGTCGATCAGGCCGCAAGTAAACGTGGTAATGTCGCCCAG
Source organism: Serratia microhaemolytica (assembly GCF_004011885.1). Taxonomy (GTDB): domain Bacteria; phylum Pseudomonadota; class Gammaproteobacteria; order Enterobacterales; family Enterobacteriaceae; genus Serratia_G; species Serratia_G microhaemolytica. Next base: position 176,523 of record NZ_SBEF01000001.1, read on the forward strand.
TCAAACGACGGTTGATCACCTCGACAGCACCGATCTCAATGATCCGATGCCCCTCGTAGTGAACACCTAATTTATTCATACCGGTAGTTTCGGTATCGAGTACAATTTGTCGATTGGGTATCGCTATCATTTTACCGTGCTCATCTATTCATCAAACCGTGGAATAAAACAGACGCAGAGAGTCTACCAGAGATGCTTAAGAAGATAGAAATTTTCACTGATGGCTCCTGCCTTGGCAATCCAGGGCCGGGGGGTTACGCTGCCATTCTGCGTTACAAACAACACCAGAAAGAGCTAACTGGTGGATATCGCTTAACCACCAACAACCGCATGGAACTAATGGCAGCGATTGTTGCACTTGAGGCTCTGACTGCACCGTGCCAGGTAGTGTTGAGTACCGATAGCCAGTACGTTCGGCAAGGCATTAGCAGTTGGATCCACAACTGGAAAAAACGCGGTTGGCTCACTAGCGAGAAAAAACCGGTCAAGAACGTTGATCTGTGGCAACGGCTCGATCTGGCAATTCAGCGCCACAAAATTGATTGGCTGTGGGTCAAAGGCCATTCAGGACATACAGAAAACGAACGTTGCGACAGTTTAGCGCGCCAAGCGGCTGAACAACCTACCCTTGACGATATTGGTTATCAAAACACACTGTAGTTGCGAGCCGGCAGTCACAGAACAAGATCCCGACACAACGCCAGCGTGTCATGCCACCCGGTTGATAACGACGTTATTCATGCTCACAATTCATGCTCACAACGTTGATTGACGCCAACCGCACGGCCTAGCGGTGTTTTTTTGCTCAAAACCTTACCGAACACCGGAGTAAGCGGCAACATGCGCTTACGTGCCACGGTTAAGTTCAAACAGCCAAAGATGGATAAACCGGAAACACCGCTGCCAGCGATCGCCGCGCGCCAAGGCTTAGGATGGAAACATTGTTGTGCCATAACCTGATAATTGAGCTGTTTCAGCCAGTGCCGCAGTGCACGTTGTGTCACTCGATGGTAGCCAGTACAGCTTTTATCCTGCTGAATGGACAGCCTTTGTGAGATCGCAGCCAAACTGATCGGATTGAATGTGCTGATCAGCAGCCAGCCATCATTTATCATGACACGATCGAGCTGCTGCAACAGCAGTTGTGGATCGTGGCTATAGCAAAGTGTATGTGCTAACAGGCAGGCATCAATACTCTTTTCAGCAAATGGCAACCGTAAGCTATCGGCGCACAGATGCAACTTGTTACCGGCCACATCTACGTTCATCTGATGCAAGATCGGACACCCTTGCGTGTTCAGTTCCGCACTCAAGTTACCCAATTTCAGCAGATGAAAACCAAACAGCTTCGGCCACCAGAGTTCCAGTTGCTGTTCGAGCGCAGCACGATAATATTCACCCCACGCTATTTCTGCCCAAGAGCTTGGTATTTGACTTTTTGATGGCGTGTTGATTGACTTCATGCTCTATTATCCTTCAATTGGCGATGAGGCCAAAAGCAGCGCGGCGATGACACAATCGAACTGATTCAATCTGGTTTGCCAAAGCAAATGAGTCCAGCGAACTATTCAATCCCGCTCAAACCTGCAACTTGGTCAACTCGATAACGGGTTTATCGATTCTATCCAAGCTGCTCCATAAACAACATCAATATCTGCCGGTCAAAGAGTTAGACTACTCATCTGGCGTTAACCATGCCTATGGAGAAACATCATGGCCCTTATCACTATTGCCGCTCTACGGGATAACTATATTTGGCTGCTTAGCCAACAGCAGCAGTGTGTGATTATTGATCCGGGTGACGCGAGCGCTGTTCTGGCAAAGCTTGAGCAGTTACAGTTAACACCGGTTGCGATACTGCTCACTCATCATCATGCAGATCATGGTGATGGTGTCTCAGCTATCGTCAAACACTACCCTGGTTTGCCGCTTTACGGCCCAGCAGAAACTGCACACTACGGTACCGATTACCTGTTAAATGATGGTGATATTTTTCAACTCGTTGGCCGAACCTTCACCACCTTTGCTGTTCCTGGACACACCGCAGGGCACCTGGCGTTTTACAGTGCGCCGTACCTGTTTTGTGGTGATGTACTCTTCTCCGCCGGCTGCGGACGTGTGTTCGAAGGCACGCCGCAGCAGATGCATCACTCACTGCAACGATTAGCACAACTCCCTGATGAAACCCTAATCTGCTGTGCACATGAATACACTCTGGCTAATCTCGCATTTGCCAGAATGCTACTGCCAGAAGATCAGCAGATTTTAGACTATCAGCAACAAGTTGAACAATTGCGCGCAAAAAAACAACCAAGCGTTCCTACAACATTGCAGCTCGAGCGAAAAATAAATCTATTTTTACGCTGCAATGATATTGATTTACAGAAAAAAATAGGCGTCTTTTCACCACCTGAGCCACTCCATACCGTTTTCGCAGCATTACGTCGTTTCAAAGATAACTTATGAGCTTTGTGGTTGTGTTGTTGGCACAAGCAAAGTATTATCTACTGTCTTTTAAATAATCAACCAACCGACGACTCGAAAATGAAGGCTAAAGCGATATTTCTCGCCTCCGTTTTGCTTGCCAGCTGCCAATCCTCAAAACAGGATAATGCGTCGGCAGCAGAGCAACATAAATCAGAAACATCAACCGATCATGGGCAAGCACAAAAGTTAATGATCGATGATCTTGCCGGTTTGGCATGGTTGCCTGATGAGCAAGCCAGTAGCACACAATCTGAGTTGTGGCGCTCGATCCGTCGTGGTATGCAGCTGGAGATCCCGAGAAATGATCGGGTTCACGAGCAAAAAGAGAATTATTTAAAACGCAAAAACTCGCTTCAAGACATAGCCATTCGTTCTGAACCCTATATGCACTTCATCGTTGAGCAGTTGAAACAGCGCAATATGCCGATGGAGTTAGCGCTACTGCCGATGGTAGAGAGTGCCTTCAATCCTCATGCAACTTCACACGCCAGCGCTGCAGGATTATGGCAAATTATGCCGCAGACCGGGCGTAATTACGGGCTAAAAAACAACCAATGGTATGATGGTCGTCGTGATGTGGCGGACTCCACCAGTGCAGCGCTCGATATGTTGCAGTATCTCAATCGCATGTTTGACGGAGATTGGCTGTTAACCATGGCCGCCTACAACTGTGGCGAGGGGCGTGTGCTACAGGCAATCAAGCGCAATAAAAGTGAAGGTAAACAGACTGATTACTGGTCACTAGCATTACCGAAAGAGACCATGTTATACGTGCCGAAGATACTGGCATTAAGCGACGTGATCAGACACAACCAACGCTATGGGCTGCAACTGCCGGAGACCGATGAGACGCGAGCTCTGGCACAGTTCGATATCGGTCAACAGATCATGCTAAAACAAGCGGCACAAATGGCTGGATTACCGTTAGCGCAAATGAAGGCATATAACCCAGGCTATAAACGCGGTGTCACCGCCCCCAATGGCCCACACTACATCATGGTGCCAAGACAGAACTTGGCACAGCTACAAGATTCACTCTCGAGCGAAAAGATAGTCGTGCCTGCCTCGGCGCTGGTGATTAAAAATGACAGCAAATCTGCCAACGGCAGCTACAAAGTACGCTCCGGCGATACACTGACCAGCATCGCGAAACGACTGGATGTCAAAACGAAAGATTTAAAACGCTGGAATGGCTTAAAAGACAATAGCGTACTAAAAGTAGGGCAGACGCTACAGGTGGCTAACAAGAGCAGCATCACCTATAAAGTGCGCAAAGGCGATTCACTCTACAGCATTGCTCGTCGCCACGGTGTCAACGTCAACGATGTTAAACGTTGGAATTCAGAATTGAGTAAAAAAGGTAACCAGTTACAACCTGGAATAAAATTAACGCTCTATGTCAATCACAGCAATGCTTCAGGCAGCTAATCTGCCGGCCATGGTTAGGTGTTAACATTGCTCGGTTACTCATCATCACTTATGAACAGAATCACCTTATTTAGCGCAGTGCTTGCCGTTGCTGCGGTGCTGTTTAGCCAGGCAATGCAACAGCCAGCAATGGCTGCCAGCGGCAGCAACCATGCCATTAATCAGCAACATATTGATCAACTGACAGAACAACAGCACGTTATCCATTACCTACAGCAACACCAGCGTTTGCCTGACTATTACGTCACCAAACAGCAGGCACGAGAACAGGGTTGGGATGCGCGTCGCGGCAATTTATGCCAAGTATTGCCAGGTAAAGCGATTGGCGGCGATCGTTTCTTTAATCGCGAAGGCCAACTACCGATGGTCAAAGGGCGTCAGTGGCGCGAGGCAGACATTAACTATCGCTGCGGCCACCGTGGCAGTGACCGTCTGCTCTACTCCAATGACCAACTGATTTTCGTTACCCACGATCACTACCAAAGCTTTATACGGATAGAGTGAACTGATGCAAAACAACTGCTTTGATTTTGATCTGATCCCTGATCTCGCTACTTTCTACCGCGATTTCGCGACGCAATTCACCTTAGAACAGGGGTTTGGTGCCAACTTAGATGCACTGTGGGATGTTGTAACTGCAGATATCCCACTGCCGGTTAACATTGTTTTTATCCACCTTAACCCACAACGTCGACAACAATTCGCCGCCATCATTGCGCTGTTTGAGCAGGCGGAACAGGAGCTTGCGGGGCGGCTACGATTTCAGATCACCGACCGCCTACCCCAATCACCTGCTTGCTAGCTCACTGACACAACCGTGCTCATCACCGTTAGCAGCAAAACAGGAACAATACGCCAACTGTCGCCATAATACGAGGCGACAGCGCGCAGCAAAATCGTGCTGACGACGCCTCACCCCTCTCCTTCCGCCAAGGCACGCAAATACTGAAATATCTGCCGTTGTGACTTTGGAGGCTTATTGGCAGTTTTTTCCTTCTGTGCATTACGCACCAGCGAACGCAACTGCTGGCGGTCAGCCTCTGGATAAAGCTCTAATACTGCTGGAATGGCATCATCACCCTGCTCCAGCAGACGATCGCGCAGCATCTCCAGTTTATGGAACAGCGCGACTTGCTGATTATGGCGATTTTTTAGTTTATCCAATGCAGTCTGGATTGGCTCTACATCACGCCCGCGCAACATTTTACCAATCAGTTGTATCTGACGCCGCCGCCCCTCTTTCTTGATTTTCTGTGCCAACTCAATCGCGGCACGTAAATCTTCATCAAGTGGAATACGATCGAGCGCGTTCTTTCCCAGTTCCATCAACTCAACACCTAGCACCTTCAGTGCTTCGGCATCGCGCTTAATTTCGCTTTTACTGACCCAGATAATCTCGTCATCGTCCTCGTTTTCCTGCTCCGGGACATCGTCGAGCCAATCTTCAGAAGGTGTATTCATAGTAGGCTCCGCTAAAAAGAGGCATATGCTAACAGGTTACTGGCGGTATGCGAAATTCTCGACGCTTCCTGTTAGACTAAAGAACAGCAAGCGTATACACGCTGGGGTACGCATCAATCAACAAGATCAGTAACAATATGGTGCTGATCGTTACGTTACCCCACCATACCGTGCCATCACGGCATATTCATTTAACGATTTTCTGATCAATTATGGCCGACGGATGAAAATAGTCACTCAGATTGCACCACAGCGTAAAGCACTGGAACAGGCTGTCGCCTACGCGCTAGAACTGGCAAGCTCCGCTTGTGACGGCGCAGAAGTTGCGATAGCGAAAACCACTGGCATCAGCGTGAGTACACGCTTTGGTGAAGTAGAGAATGTCGAATTCAACAGCGATGGCGCACTGGGCATCACCGTGTATTGTCAACAACGTAAAGGGAATGCCTCCTCGACCGATCTCAGTCAGGAAGCGATTGCGCGCGCCGTGCAAGCCGCATTAGACATTGCGCGCTACACCAGCCCTGATCCCTATAATGGCCCGGCCGAAAAATCGCTATTAGCATTTGAAGCACCGGATCTTGACCTTTTTCACCCCACTGAACTCGATGCAGAACAAGGCATTGAGTTAGCCGCACGCGCCGAACTGACCGCACTAGCAGCCGATAAACGCCTCACCAATACCGAAGGTGCCAATTTCAACAGCCACTATGGCATCAAGGTATTTGGTAATAGCCACGGTATGTTACAGAGTTACTGCTCGAGCCGTCACTCACTCTCATGCAGTGTTATCGCCCAGCAACAGGGGGAGATGGAGCGTGACTACGCTTATAGCGTCAGTCGAGCAATCGCCGATCTCGCCAGCCCAGAATGGGTAGGCGAAGAGTGCGCACGCCGCACCCTGGCCCGTTTATCACCGCGTAAATTGCCGACCATGAAAACCGCCGTGCTGTTTGCCGCTCCAGTGGCGACGGGGTTATTTGGCCATTTAGTCGCTGCCATCAGTGGCAGCAGTGTGTACCGTAAGTCGACCTTTCTGCTTGATTCACTCGGGCAGCAGATCCTACCACAGTGGTTAACGGTGGAAGAACAACCTCACCTGCTGAAAGGTCTGGCCTCTACGCCGTTTGACAGCGAAGGCGTGCTAACACAACGACGTGATATTGTTAAAGATGGGGTACTGCAAACCTGGTTATTAAACAGTTACGCGGCGCGTAAACTGGGGTTACAAACCACTGGTCATGCTGGCGGTATCCATAACTGGCGGATTGCTGGGCAAGGTGAGGATCTGGCGGGAATGCTACGTCAACTCGGCACCGGACTCCTGGTCACTGAACTGATGGGACAAGGTGTCAGTACAGTAACGGGTGACTACTCACGTGGCGCGGCTGGCTTCTGGGTGGAGAATGGGCAGATCCAGTATCCGGTCAGTGAGATCACTATTGCTGGTAACCTAAGAGAAATGTTTCGCCATATCGTCAGTATCGGTAGCGATATCGAGACGCGCAGCAACATTCAATGCGGTTCGGTACTACTGGCAGACATGCAGATTGCTGGTGAATAAATCGGATTTATGGCACTAGATTGTCGCTCTACCGAAATGGGAGAGCGACAATTCGGTTATCTTGAACTTGGTTGGTTCGAACTCAGTGCGCTGAAACAATACCGCCGATAGCGTCAAGCGTACTTGGTTCAATTAATACACCGCACTGCCTGTTCAAGAAGCCTTGCGAGCCATAATTTCAATAATCTGGCGATCAGTTTGCTGCATTGAGTGGTTGGCTAACGCGCAAAGGTTAGCGATCGACTGCTCAACATCGTCAGCCACAATGCCCTCATTACCGGTCACACCGGTATTATCCAGCGCCATCAGCACCGACTTCCAGGCCGATGCCGCACTGGTAGAGACCTTCATCGCACAGCTATTCGAAGCACCATCACAAATCATGCCACTGACATCACCAATCATACTACTGATAGCCCTGGCAATAGTCTCATAACGACCGTCGATCAACCACACCATACCGGCAGCAGCCCCCATCGACGCAGTAGTTGCTGCACAAAGTGCCGATAAGCGCGGCAACTGATGATGGATATAGATTGCACTGAGATGAGACAACATCAGTGCTCGAGCCAACTGCTCCTCGCTGGCGTCAAAGTGCTCCGCCACAACCACCACTGGCAGTGTCGCTGCAATGCCCTGATTACCTGAACCGGAGTTACTCATTGCCGGCAGCGTTGCACCACCCATGCGTGCATCAGAAGCGGCACTGGTACGGATCACGATATTGCTGGATAGATCACGCGCTAATAGCCCCGCAGCACGCTGCTTTTCCAGTGTGGCTCCGATATGCAGCCCCCACTGACCGGTTAATCCTTCACGTGACAATGCTTCATTTAATCGTGCTGCCTCAAGAATAAAGGCAATCTGCTCTGGTGGTACTTCGCTAATAAAGTCAAAAATCTGTCGCAAAGAGCTGTGTGCCAGTTGTTGACGAGCCTCTTCAGCCTGACTGGCTGCCTCCGCTTCATCCAACATAAACAGACATTGGCCCTGTTTTTCGATCTGTATAATACGCGTATGCCCACCAGCAATAGTGACACTGGCCCACTCATCACCTGCATACACTTTCGCTCGAGAGTAGAGGATCTGATCACAAGGCTGCTGTAGCATCACACTCACCGCACCAGCGTGCAGCAGCGCCTTAGCGTCAGCAATCTGCTGCTCACTGGCGTGGCTCAACACTTCTAACCCGGCCTCAGCATCACCCCCGATTGCGCCTAATGCCGCCGCGATCGGCAAACCAACCATACCGGTACCGGGAACCGTCACACCCATACCATTTTTCATTAGGTTAGGAGAGACCCAAGCCTCGATACGCTCAACTGGCGCAGCCAATTGTGCAGCCGCAGTCGCACTGGCCAACGCCAATGAAATCGGTTCAGTACAACCCAGTGCAGGCTTAACCTCCTCCCGCACAATGTGAATAAATTGTTGCCACAAGGCGTGATTCTCTGGTTTAGACATCATCAATACCCCAATAGGAGAAAATGGCTCCCCGACGTCAACCGATTAGGAGCAATTAGATCGTTTATTGTCTTGTTTTATTACCAACAGCGCGTTACTTGGCTGCCGATAGTGAATGCGCTCTAGCGCGATAACAAAATCATACTGCTTGATGCAGAGAAAAATTTCACAATCTCAACCAGCCTCGGGCAGGTAAAGGAGAATTTTTTTCTCTTTCTCAGATAAGACACGCCCCCTGCCAAGGAGGCAGTTGGGAGGGAGCGTGTTTCGTGGTGAGCCGTCAACCTCAGTCACAGAATTGAAATTAGCATTTTTAATTCAATAAATTGAAAAAAATCACCGCATGTTATTTAAGCTTGAAAGTACCGCTTTGGTCTGCTGCCGCCAGTAAACAGAGCTGACGAGCGACTTGGTAAGATGCCTCAAATGACTTCAGTGGCAGGAATTCGAACCGAGAGTGGAAATTATGTGCGCCTGTGAAGAAATTGGGAGTTAGCAACCCCTTAGCTGAAAGTGCTGCACCATCAGTGCCACCCCGCATTGGGATCGGCTTTGGAGTAATCGCTAACTGTTCCATGGCACGAAACAGCAGTTCAATCGCGCGCTTATCCTCAGCAATCGCATTACTGATATTGCTGTAGACATCCTCAATTTGATACTCGACTTTAGCAGTGGGATATCGCGCAGCGATTTTCTCTGCTACATCAGCAATCTGCTGTTTCCGATCAGCAAAACTGGCCTGATCAAAGTCACGAATGCTAGCCTCAAGCCGAGCATGACTCTGTACCGCCTCAAGGCCATTAAACCAAATGTAACCTTCACGATCTGCGGTATGTTCCGGTGTCTGCTGGCGGTCAAAGTGGCTGATGTAATCCATCGCCATCAATAACGGATTGACCAGTACACCCTTAGCAGACATCGGATGCGCAGTCACGCCAGTAAAATGGATCTGTGCCGAAGCAGCATTAAAGTTTTCATAGACAATTTCACCCAACTCACAGCAATCGATAGTCCAGGCAAAATCGACGTTAAAGCGTTGCTCAATATCAAGAGCCTTAGCACCACGTAACCCGACCTCTTCATCTGGCACAAAGGCGACCACAATATCACCGTGGCGATCGGCGTCTGTCAGGTTTTCCAGCAAAGCCATTACCACCGTCACTGCTGCTTTGTTATCCGCCCCTAACACGCTGGTACCGTCGCTGAAAATGATCTCCTGATCACGATAAGCCAAGATTTCCGGATGCTCTTCCACACGCAGCCAAATCTGTTCGTCACGATTAAGACAGATATCCTCACCAGTAAAGCGCAGGATTTGCGGGCGAATATCAGGTGACAATCCCACATCAACGGTATCAGTATGTGTAATAAAACCAATACGTGGCGCACCCACCACGTTACCCTTTTTCACTGCTGTCACAGTGGCATACTGATCCACTACGATCTGTTCTAGGCCTAGTTGCTCCAGCTCTTTCGCCAGTAATTGCGCCATCTCATGCTGACCAGGTGTTGATGGCAATGTGCTAACAGCCGCATTACTCTGGCTACTGATGGCCAAATAGCGGAAAAAACGTTCAGTTAATTGATGAGATAAAGACATACTAATTCCTTCTTTGTGAATAACAGTTGTTGGCTGTAACAGCTGTTTAATGTTATTTATGGTGGGCTAGATCAAATAAGAACAGGAAATCGACATGAAAAGCAAATTGACTACACTTGCTCTGGGAGTTGCCGCACTAACATTGAGTTCCACCTTGGCGGCGAAAACGCTGGTTTACTGTTCAGAGGGAGCACCCGAAAATTTTAATCCGCAGTTATATACCGCTGGCACCAGCGTTGATGCCAGCGCGGTGCCTATTTACAACCGACTGGTCGATTTTAAAGTCGGTACCACCGAGCTGCAACCGAGCCTAGCGGAAAGCTGGCAGATCAGCGAAGATGGCACAGTCTACACTTTCCACCTGCGTAAAGGAGTAAAATTCCACGATAACAAATACTTCACACCGAAGCGTGACTTCAACGCCGATGACGTAATTTTCTCTTTTATGCGGCAAAAAGATCCAAATCACCCCTACCACAGGGTCTCTGGTGGCAGCTATACCAATTTTGATAGCCTTGAGTTTGGCAAACTGATCACAGCAATCGATAAAGTTGATGATCACACGGTGCGCTTCACATTAGCGCACCCAGAGGCACCCTTTATTGCTGATCTTGGTTGGTATTTTGCTTCCATTCTGTCAGCGGAGTATGCGCAGGCAATGCTGAAAAATGGCACCCCGGAGCGGGTAGATAGTGATCCGATCGGCACTGGTCCATATAAACTAGTTCGTTATCAAAAAGATGCACGAATTCTCTATACCGCCTTCCCTGAACATTGGCGTGGCAAAGCAAAAATTGACCGCCTAATCTTCACCATTACGCCTGATGCCTCGGTGCGTTATGCCAAACTGGAAAAGAATGAATGCCAAGTGATGCCATTCCCCAATCCAGCCGATCTGCAACGCATGGCGAACAATAAAAACATAAAATTATTGAGCAAGTCTGGCTTAAATACCGGATTCCTTGCATTTAATACCCAGCGAGCACCATTAGACAAAGTGAAAGTGCGCCAGGCACTGGCGATGGCAATTAATAAAGCGGCTATTATTGACGCGTTATTCTACGGCACCGGCACCGTGGCAAAAAATTTATTACCGCCTGGTGTTTGGAGTGCACATAGCGAGCTGAAAGATTACGACTACGATCCCAAACGAGCCAAAGCACTACTCAAAGAAGCCGGTTTTGCCAACGGTGTGACTATTGATTTATGGGCAATGCCGGTACAGCGCCCCTATAACCCAAATGCTAAACGTATGGCAGAGATGATCCAGGCCGACTGGGCAAAAATTGGCGTCACTGCCAAAATCACCTCATTTGAATGGGGTGAATATCTCAGCAGGGTCAAAGAAGGGCAGCATCAAGCGGCACTAATGGGCTGGACAACCGCCACTGGCGACCCCGACAACTTCTTCGGTCCGCTATTCAGCTGTCAATCTGCCAATGGTGGTTCAAACTCGGCTAAATGGTGCTACGCCCCGTTCGATCAATTGCTGGTAAAAGCAAAATCGATCACAGATCAACAACAGCGTACCCAACTTTACCGACAAGCCCAAGAGATGATGCATGAACAGATGCCGGCAGTCATGATTGCGCACTCGACCATCTTTGAGCCAGTACGCAAAGAGGTCTCTGGTTATGAGATTGATCCCTTTGGTAAGCACATATTTTACCAAGTCGATATTAAATAGATCGTCTCAGTAGCCATCGCCTTTGTTGCCACACAGTCGGGTCAGAAAACGGTTCTGCCTGACTGTGATTTTGATCTGTGCTGACTCTGCTCCCAACCACTGCCTGAGTTGCCGTTAAAGGCATAATCATTCGGTCACTGACCTTCACCAATTTTTGATGCACCTCAACAAAGTTGCTTATTTTTTGTCACCCACAATCGACAACCACTGTGCTGCACCTTAATTCACTCTGCCTCTCATGTCCGCAACAAAATCTGCCCTCTATACTCCTAACACGAGCAAATAAGAATTATTGCAATTTAATTTCAGATAGATAATAAAAATCCTTAAGCCTAAAACATCAATCCAATCGAATCTTGAACACAATGAAGATACCAACATCGGTTAAGAATCACTCTTTCACCCCATGAAAAATAACAAAAAATATACAATTGCAACCATAACACCCCATTTGCACTACCTCCGCTATTAGTGTTAAAACTAACGCCAGTGAGCCATTTCTCCCTTCTGCACTTAACGTCAATGATTGCTAACTGGCACAGCCCATTTGGCAACCGAGTGTGCGAAGAAACCAGAACACACCGATAATAGATTGAATGCGCTAGCTGCTAACTGTGATGGTGTTGGCAAATGTGAAGCAGGAGGCGTTTTCTGTGTTGCATTCGATAATGATTCTCACTATTATTATCATGCCTGTTTCCTGCTGCAAGGTCTGTCGCGAACAGACGGTTTCAAGCAACAGTAACCAGCTATATACACTCGGAATTAAGACCATTTACTGAGAAGCAAACATGCATCTTCAACCGAAACAGAGCTATAAAATCAACGGATTTTCCAGTCAAATCAGCCCGGCCTACCGCCAAAAACTGCTGTCACTGGGGATGTTGCCCGGTTCACGTTTTGATGTTGTGCGTGTTGCACCACTCGGTGATCCAATCGAAATAAGAACACGTCACGTTAACCTGATACTGCGCAAGAAGGATCTCGACTTGCTTCTGTTAGATGCTCAGTAGCCTCGCGATGTAAGCAGGCTCACCGGCTTTTATTGGCCCAGGTTGCCAACAGCGACACAGTGCCGCTTATCGAACAACAGACAACCGTCCGCCGTAGCATATTGAACAACACTGGATCTATGAAAAAAATCACCATTGGCTTAATCGGCAACCCCAATTCAGGTAAAACGACCCTCTTTAATCAGCTAACTGGCGCTCAACAACGTGTCGGTAACTGGGCGGGTGTCACCGTTGAACGCAAAGAGGGGCTATTTAACACCACCCAATCGGAAGTCACACTGGTCGATCTGCCAGGTACCTACTCACTGACCACCATCTCAGAACAGACCTCACTGGATGAACAGATCGCCTGCCATTACATCCTGGCAGGAGAGGCAGATCTGCTGATCAACGTCGTCGATGCTGCCAACCTTGAACGCAACCTCTATCTGACACTACAACTACTTGAGCTTGGCATTCCCTGCATTGTCGCACTCAATATGCTCGACATCGCCAAACGCCAGCGGATTGACATAGATGCCGCAGCACTGGCTGAACGTCTGGGTTGCCCGGTGGTGCCGTTAGTCTCCACCAAAGCCACCGGTATTGACAGGTTAAAGCAAACTATCGACCAGCATCAGGCTTATCAACCTAAAGCACGGGTCGACTACCCAGCACAGTTGCTGCAACAAGCGGAACAGTTGGCCGCTGTCATGCCAACACCGCTGCCAGCAATCCAGCGTCGCTGGTTGGCAATACAGATGCTAGAGGGCGATATCTATAGCCGACAACTGACTGGGCAGGCGAACGCACTATTGGCACAATGCCAGTCAGCTATCGAACAGCAACTGGATAATGAAGCGGCACTACTGATCGCCGATGCACGCTACCAAGCGATTGCGACAATTTGTCAGGCAGTCAGTAATAGCCAACAGGCCGAACCTAACCGGCTAACGGAAATACTTGACAGCGTGATCCTGAATCGCTGGCTCGGATTACCGATCTTTCTACTGGTGATGTACCTGATGTTCCTGTTGGCGATCAACATCGGCGGCGCACTACAGCCGATGTTTGATCTCGGCTCTGCCGCAATCTTCATTCAAGGTATTCAGTGGCTCGGGCACACACTTAGCTTCCCGGAGTGGTTGACGCTATTCCTCGCACAAGGGATTGGTGGTGGTATCAATACGGTGCTGCCATTGGTACCGCAAATCGGCATGATGTATCTATTCCTCTCATTTTTGGAAGATTCTGGTTACATGGCACGCGCCGCTTTTGTGATGGATCGCTTGATGCAATCGATTGGCCTACCCGGCAAATCATTTGTACCGTTGATTGTCGGTTTTGGCTGCAATGTCCCCTCAGTAATGGGAGCACGCACACTCGACGCACAACGCGAACGGCTGATCACCATCATGATGGCACCCTTCATGTCCTGTGGCGCACGCTTGGCCATCTTCGCCGTATTTGCTGCCACCTTCTTTGGTCAAGGTGGTGCCAGCATTGTCTTCTCGTTGTATCTGCTCGGTATTGCCGTTGCTATCTTCACTGGTCTGGTACTGAAATACACCATCATGCGTGGTGAAGCCTCGCCATTCATTATGGAATTACCGGTCTACCACGTTCCACATGTGAAAAGTCTGCTACTGCAAACCTGGCAGCGGCTGAAAGGCTTCGTTCTGCGAGCGGGTAAAGTCATCGTGCTCGCTAGCATATTCATTGGCGCCCTGAACAGCTTCTCGCTACAAGGCAAACCGGTCGACAACATCAATGACTCAGCATTAGCCTCGGTCTCTCAAGTGTTAACGCCGCTGCTGCAACCAATGGGTGTTAACCGCGATAACTGGCAGGCAACCGTTGGCCTGGTCACCGGTGCGCTGGCAAAAGAAGTGGTTGTAGGAACACTCAACACGCTCTACACCGCTGAACAACTTACCAGCGAACCCTTTGATGCAGGTAATTTTAATCTGCTTAATGAACTAAACGCCGCACTGCAAGAGACTTGGCAAAGTTTGCAAGATACCTTCTCGCTGAGTGTACTGTTCAATCCCATAGAGGCTAGCAAAGGGGATGGTGAACTGAGCGAAAGCTCAATGGGTATGATGAGTGAAAAATTCGGTGGTGCAATCCCAGCTTATAGCTACCTGATTTTTGTACTACTCTACGTACCCTGCATCTCAGTGATGGGTGCAATTGCGCGTGAATCAAGCCGTGGCTGGGTCATGTTCTCAATCCTCTGGGGATTGAATATCGCCTACTCTCTAGCCACTCTGTTCTATCAACTGGCAACCTTTAGCCAGCACCCGCAACAAAGTGCAATCACTATCGCGCTGGTCGTCCTGTTTAACACACTGGTACTATTTGGTTTACGCCAAGCACGCAACAGAGTGACCTTCCACCTCTCGGCAGCGAAGACCAATCCTGTCAACTCACGGGGTGACTGCCACTAATGGCTACTTTATTACAACTTCGTGATGCTCTAGCGCTGCTCGGCAGCGCTCAGGCTCAGCAATTAAGTCGTCAACTGGCAACACCGTTGCCCTTGGTCGAGGCGATGCTAGAACGCTTAGTCGCGATAGGAAAAGTCGAACAATTGCAAATGGCGCCTAACGACTGCTCCAGTGGCCGCTGCCAAGGTTGTGCCGAAACCGCTCAATGCTGTAGCACTGTTTTTTACCGCCTGAAATAAGCGAATCAAACCACTACAGCGGCAGCGCACCACACGCTAATCTGACCACTGCTGCCGTTAACCTTTTTCTACAAACTGGTTAACGGCAGCGCTAAACTGTTGCGGATGAGAGATAAACGGTGCATGTGCTGCTTTCGCGATCACTACAGATTGGGAAGTTGGCCAATATTGATCCAACAAACCTGCCACCTTACGTGGCACCAACCCATCCAGATAGCCATAGATCCGTAGCATCGGCAAATCACACTGCGCGAATACCTGCCGCTGATCGACAGTACGCAACATCATCAACCCGGCATTCAGCACCTCAATCGTGGCGGTTGGATGACTCAGCACCGCTTGCTTCAACTGTCGGGTATCCTGTTTGGCACTCTCGGTGCCAAGTGTCTGTAGAGCAAGAAAACGCTCCACTGTACGGCTGAAATCCTGGCTTAACTGCTGCTCAAAATTGTGCAACACTTCAGGCCGAATACCGGGCCAATCTGGCTGTGTACAAAAACAGGGCGAAGAAGCGACGCTAATCAACCCACTCACGCGCTCAGGTGCCATCAACGCGACCTCTGCCGCCACCAAACCACCCAACGACCAACCTAACCAGTAGGCGCGCGCCGGTGCGACCGCTAACAGCAACGCGGCCATCTGCTGCAATGACAGCGCACCGTAACCCTGGCTACGTCCATAGCCAGGCAGATCGACCAAGTGCAGACGAAAATGTGCCGTCAATCGCGGAATAGTGCAATCCCAAACGGCGGCATTCAGCCCCCATCCGTGCAACATCACAAGATCGCGATCACCGTTACCTATTGTTTGCCAAAACAGCGCGGACATCAGTTATTCTCCTGCATCAACCACTGAGGATAAAAATCGGGAGCGCTATGCTAACAATCCACAGCCGTTGTTGGCTATGCCGGCAACCCCTAAAACTAAAACAACAGGGGATCTGTAGCTACTGCCTAAACTCACTGCCAACCAAGCCGTGCTGCTGCCCTCGCTGCGGCCTACCCAGCGCACTGGCCGATCGCCCTTGTGGTCGCTGCCTGCAAAAACCGCCAGCGTGGCAACAACTCATTTTTGTCACCGACTACCGCCCACCTCTCAGCACGCTAGTCAAACAGTTCAAATTTCAACGCTCACCCGCACTGGCAACTGCATTAGCCCGCCTGATACTGCTCGAATGGCTAACCGCGTATCGCGCACAACGGCTAGGCAAACCTGATCTGATCCTGGCTGTTCCGTTACATAATAAACGTGCCTGGCAGCGTGGTTATAACCAAACAGATCTACTCGCTCGCCCCCTCGCCCACTGGCTCGGTTGCCAATATCAGCCAGCAACACTGCGCCGAGTTAAAAGTACTGCTCCACAGCAACAACTACCCGCACGCTTACGACAACACAATCTACATAACGCCTTCCGCTGCGATGAAAACCTGGCTGGATGCCATGTTGCGCTACTCGATGATGTGGTAACTACCGGCAACACCGTCGCCGAAATCACCCGCTTGTTACAGCAAAACGGCGCGGCATCGGTACAGATATGGACGCTCTGCCGCACACTATAGGCTGAACAACACTACGCTATAAATATCGCTTATCGAACATTCCCCAGTAGGCACGATCGCTATGCTCAGTTTTGGCGCAGTTCGCACGCAGAAAACTCAACCTACCGGTCGTCGATAAGAATGATGAGCACACCCGAGAACAACATCGAGCGCGTAGCATGAATAGGATAAGCGCTCAGCCAATATCGGCAGTTTGTCAGCAAGAATAAGGGTATAAACTGACGGCGTGATCAGCTAGAATTAGCGCCAACCTTGGCTGCACGCCAATGATCACACTCACAACCTAAGCACACAGAAAATCATGTTTGAAATTAACCCAGTAAAAAATCGCATTCAGGATCTGTCTGAACGCACCAGCGTTCTCAGGGGGTATCTTTGACTACGATGGCAAACAAGAACGCCTAGAAGAAGTTAATGCCGAGCTAGAACAACCCGATGTCTGGAATGAACCTGAACGAGCGCAGGCTCTCGGTAAAGAGCGTTCAACACTTGAAGCGGTCGTCGCTACCATTGATCAACTGCAACAAGGGTTTGAGGATGTCAACGGCCTGCTGGAACTGGCTGTTGAAGCAGAAGACCAACAGACCTTTGACGAAGCGGTCGCGGAACTGGATCAACTGAGTAGCAAGCTGGAACTGCTTGAATTCCGTCGTATGTTCTCTGGCCAACACGACAGCGCTGACTGCTACCTAGATATCCAGGCGGGTTCTGGTGGCACTGAAGCACAGGATTGGGCCAGCATGTTGTTGCGCATGTACCTGCGTTGGGCTGAAGCCAAAGGCTTTAAAACCGAAATGATCGAAGAATCTGATGGTGACGTTGCCGGTCTAAAATCTGCCACCATCAAAGTGAGCGGTGATTACGCCTTTGGCTGGTTACGTACAGAAACCGGGGTACATCGTTTAGTACGCAAAAGCCCATTCGACTCTGGTGGCCGTCGCCACACCTCATTTAGCTCGGTATTTGTCTACCCGGAAGTTGATGATGATATCGACATTGAGATCAACCCGGCTGATCTGCGTATCGATGTTTATCGTGCTTCAGGTGCTGGCGGCCAGCATGTGAACAAAACCGAATCCGCAGTGCGTATCACTCACTTGCCAACCAATATCGTGGTGCAGTGTCAGAATGACCGCTCACAGCATAAAAACAAAGATCAGGCATTCAAACAGTTACGCGCCAAACTATATGAATATGAGATGCAGAAAAAGAATGCTGATAAACAGATGATGGAAGATAACAAATCGGACATCGGTTGGGGCAGCCAGATCCGCTCTTACGTACTGGATGATTCACGCATTAAAGATTTACGTACCAGCGTAGAAACACGCAACACACAGGCCGTGTTGGATGGCGACCTGGACAAATTCATTGAAGCAAGTTTGAAAGCAGGCCTATGAGGAACAGAAATGTCTGAGCAACAAGCACACAGCGCCGAGCAGGTGTTAGATCTCAACAACGAGTTGCAGTCACGCCGGGAAAAACTCGCCGCGCTGCGCGAAAATGGCATTGCGTTTCCGAACGATTTCCAGCGTGATACCACTGCCGATGTGCTGCACACGCAGTACGATGACAAAGAAAACAGTGAACTGGAAGCGTTGGGTGTTGAAGTGAGTGTCGCTGGCCGAATGATGACACGTCGCATCATGGGCAAAGCCTCTTTCGTCACCCTGCAAGATGTGGGTGGACGCATTCAGCTCTATGTCGCACGCGATGACCTGGCAGAAGGCATCTACAACGAACAGTTTAAAAAATGGGATCTGGGCGATATTCTCGGTGCTCGTGGCAAACTGTTTAAGACCAAAACCGGTGAACTATCGCTCCACTGTAGCGAACTACGCCTGTTAACCAAAGCATTACGCCCACTGCCGGATAAATTCCACGGCCTAGCGGATCAAGAAACCCGCTATCGCCAACGCTACCTGGACTTGATCGCTAACGAAAACTCACGCAACACCTTTAAAATTCGTTCCCACGTCATGGCCGCAATCCGCAACTTTATGGTCTCGCGCGGCTTTATGGAAGTGGAAACCCCGATGATGCAAGTGATCCCTGGTGGTGCTTCTGCACGCCCATTTATCACCCATCACAATGCGCTGGATATTGACATGTACCTGCGCATCGCACCAGAGCTATACCTCAAACGCTTAGTTGTCGGTGGTTTCGAGCGGGTATTTGAGATCAACCGCAATTTCCGCAATGAAGGTGTGTCACCACGCCACAACCCAGAGTTCACCATGATGGAACTCTATATGGCTTATGCCGATTACCGTGATTTAATCGAACTGACTGAATCGCTGTTCCGCACAGTGGCACAACAGGTACTCGGCACCACTCAAGTCCCGTATGGCGACGCCCTGTTCGATTTTGGTCAACCCTTTGCCAAACTGACCATGCGTGAAGCAATCAAAAAATATCGACCAGAGACAGAACTGAGTGATCTGGACGATATGGCAAAAGCAGTCGCGATTGCCGAATCGATTGGCATCAAAGTGGAAAAAAGCTGGGGCTTGGGTCGCGTGGTAACTGAGATTTTCGAAGAGACAGCCGAAAGCCATCTGATCCAGCCGACCTTCATCACTGAATATCCGGCTGAGGTCTCACCGTTGGCTCGTCGTAACGATCACAACCCAGAGATCACTGACCGCTTCGAATTCTTTATCGGTGGACGCGAGATCGGCAACGGTTTTTCGGAATTGAATGATGCAGAAGATCAGGCACAACGTTTCGCTGATCAAGTTGCAGCGAAAGATGCTGGTGACGATGAAGCGATGTTCTACGATGAAGATTACATCACCGCCCTCGAACATGGCTTGCCACCAACAGCAGGCCTTGGGATCGGTATTGATCGTATGGTGATGCTATTGACCAACAGCCACACCATCCGTGATGTGATCCTGTTCCCTGCCATGCGACCAGGCAAATAGCCCTCGCAACCCCCAACAAGCGTAGCGCTAACATACGCCAAACACCGCCAGAGTCACCAACCGATCTTGGTGACTCTGCTGTTAATAACCCGGCAACCGCAGCAACAACTGTGCCATCAACGTTATCCAACATGGCAACAACTCGGCTTTAGTGCCACATTATTTGCGATTATGCTATCGTGCCACTTGCTCAGCACAAATAAGCGGTTATAATGCCAGCCAGATCGCTCATGCGGGTGTAGTTCAATGGTAGAACGGCAGCTTCCCAAGCTGCATACGAGGGTTCGATTCCCTTCACCCGCTCCAAACGCACTTCCTACACCCGCTGCTGCAGTCCATCAACTTCTGTAAAATAGAGACATTCAGTCAAGCCCTGTCAGCGTAACGCCGACTCGATTATCCCGAAATTTACCACTCATATGGGCGTAGACAGAGGGGTGCCAGATTACATATTCGCCAAAAATTCAGCGAGCAGGCTCAATGTCTGGATACCTGCCCCTGTTGCAGTTGAACAGCTTACTTAACTCAGTGTCCGATTGTTCTCGACGACTATCGCAAGCTGACAATCGGCAAAAGAACAGAACACATGCTACCGCTATGGTGAACTATAAGGTTACCCCTGCCAGTACATCTGTTTTACAAAACAGATGTACTGGTTCAAGGTGAATCAGTTAATGATTTTCTTCTGGCGCAGTTGCTCCATGTCCTGTTCCCAGCGTTCGAGTTGTGGTTTAAGCCTGAATAAATTCTCGTTGATGGTCTGTCGTTTATAGACCAGCTTATTCTTTGCTGCATCTAGCTGATAAAACGCTTTATATTTTTCTTGCTTCATTTTTTCTACATCTGCCTGCATTTTATTATATTCGGCACGATATTTTTCTGAATATTCATAAAATACTTTGGCTCTTTTATTCGCTAACTCATGGTCATAAATATTACCACCAGCTCTTTTTCTTGCTTCTACTGCTGGTTGGTAGACTTCCTGATTATATTTCTTCTCAAAGGCCGAAGTCGAATTTTTCTCTGCATAATCTTTGAGATCTCGCCTTAGCTTTTTGTCAGTATTTTCAGTAAAGCTAATCCGATTCTGTTGATTACCATTTTCATCCTTACCCCAAAGTTCATCGAGCTTTTTTTCAGCACCGATGATGTCATTATCGACTTGCTGCAATTGGATGGTCAGGTTTTCTATTGTCTGTTTTTTTTGTTGATAACTGCGCTTCGCTTCTGCCATTTTTTCCTTGAATTGACTAGAACCGATCACAATATACCCTTCGTGCTCATCGATACTTCCAATTATCTTCCCCTTAAATTCAGGTGCAGTCTGGATATCGAAGAAATTCACCACCCATCCTGTATCAGCACTACCTATGCTCGTTATAGTCGCACTAAAAGTGACTGCTTTGCCTTTTTTCCAGGTTTTTTCCAGAATAGTATAATCATTACCCAAACTACTTACTTGCTGGTAATAGTCATTTTCAGGTAAAAATTTTCCCACTGCCAAATAGGTACGCAGATTACCTCGAACTAAAGTTTCAGTAAGTTTGATCTTATCCAGTTGTGCTTGCTCGCGAAACTCCTCTCTGAAATTTTCTTTCAATACATCCTCTGGCGGCATATGTTTATCACGGCATCCACTCAACAACAGTACGAGTAATGCTATTCCCACAGTCAATAGACCTGTAAATCTCATTTTTAACACAATCGCTCTTCCTTCTTTAATTGTTTTATTTATCTATAAAGAAATAAATAAAAAGTGTATTTTTATAAAAATAATGATATGCATTTCAGAAACCCTTCATTTTAATGAAAAGCAACCATCTCCATCAACTGAGCCTAAGCGCAGCTTGTGGTTGCAGATTAAATAATTAAGATGCAATGTCAAGATACAGCCCAAAAATTTAAATATGATTTAGCAATGCATTTTACTATCGTGACAAGATGCGCTGGGTATGATCGTGATTATGCACTACCATCAACTCACTTCATTTAACATTTCATTGACAAAAATGCACGATACGTGCATCCTCTTGCGTAACTTATATCAGCACAAGCATGAACCTTATTAATAGCGTTTTATGTTGTGCATTATGAGGATTGTGATGTAACTGCACTGGTTTTTAATCCATAGGTTGTAAATTGTGACTGACAATATAAAAAATGTCTTTGTCGCTATTCTTAGCGGCTTCTTTCTTACCTTAATGTTTCAATCTAATAGCAACTTATCTGGACAAACCTCTCCGGTGATCGCTTCATGGCTGGCACACGGTACTGGCATGTTGTGTTCATTTATACTTGTTATTTTATTGATAAAGAAAGCACCATCAAAATCTAATACTCAAGTAAGCAAGAGACACAAATGGTTGTATCTCGGTGGCATTCCTGGTTCTTTTACTGTCATTTTGGCAACAATGGCAATTAATGGCGGGATCCCTCTCTCTAGTACCATTGCTCTTAGCTTGGTTGGGCAATTACTCTTTGGCTTTATTTCAGATCACTTCGGTTTATTCGGCTCAACAAAACGCAAGCTATCACGTAGTAGTCTGTATATCTTCCCACTGATCATTTCCGGTTGTTTTCTCATCATCTATAGCCTCTAGGGAGTAATTACCGTGGATATGCTTATTTTTATTGCGTTACTGAACGGGATAGTGATTAGCTCGGCGAGAGTAATAAATGGTCAATTGAGTACCTCAGTCGGTGCTTTGCATACATCGCTTTGGAACCATAGCGTGGGTTTTCTTTTTTTGACTCCGATAGTAGCTCTATTGTACTGGCAACAGTTAAGTCAATTAGATTGGTTGCAAATTCCCGCCTATTCTTGGCTCGGTGGTGTGTTTGGTGCGCTATTCATAGCAACCAGCAGCTACGTTTTTCCCCGCATGGGAGCGCTGAATACGTCAGTATTGATTATTGGCGGTCAGATGTGTTCGGCAGTTCTGTTTGATGTGCTCAGTCATGGGGGACGTGGTCAGATGATGCAACTGTTGGGTATCGCACTGATCACCATCGGAATTATCCTATCTACACTTGAGAGAAATCATAATGATGACCGTCTATCTGAATAAGCATTATTGACTCTGCCAATTTGAATACCGCTAACTGTGTGGTGTGATCGACGCCCTTTTCTGTGATGCCTGTATTGTCCTAGTGGCGATTAGATTCACAGCAGCGGAGCAGGAGATCCCACCACTACAGAGTTAATGATGGGACAGTGTTGCTGGGTAGTGTCAAGCGATGCTGTAAGTCATGCTGCGCACAACCAGCACGGCTACAACTTAGTGATGCTTATGATGTTTGTGTGGGTGCTTCTTCTTGTCATCATGCTTTTTATGGTGTTTCTTTGACTTATCATCCTTTTTCAATTGCTCTTTGTGCAGCGCTTCTCTTCTCTGTAGCTCTTCTTTACGTAGTGCTTCCCTTCTCTGCAACTCCTCTTTACGTAGTGTCTCTCTTCTGTGCAGCTCTTCTTTGCGTATCGCTTCCCTTCTCTGTAACTCCTCTTTGTGCAGTGCTTCTCTTCTTTGCAACTCTTCCTTAGTGATAACGTCTCTTGGTGGGGTAGCGTGATGCGGCATCTGATGCACTTCATGGCCTCGGAGACTACTTGGCGCCATATTATCTGCAGCGTTAGCAGTGATAGCGCTGAGCATCAATGTGCTGTACGCCGCGATCGAGAGCAACTTGTTCATAAAACCACCTCTTAGCATAAAAAAACGGAAAATAAGACTAAAATGCAAAATAGCGGCGGATTTTTAGCATAAATAGCTAGGAAGAAAAAATAATAAAGTTAAATAAAATGTAATGATGTTGATTAGCCTGTAGATGTTGCTTACCCATAGTTGACCGTTCATCAGTAGCCGTTGGCTTCCTGGCTGAAACACAAGTTAGCCTGTCGTGCTATTGGTAATGGCATGGCGAGAAACGCGCATTTGCAAGTCAGCCTGTGGCACCCATGGTGCGCGATACATTGTGCCTACAGGCTGTAGCGGAGGAGTTCGAATCGTGGCTAGTAGAGCTTTTGTGGCGGCCCGGCAAAATTGAGTGCACCAATATGCTGCATCTCAACTTCAACCACTGAAGGACCACAATAGTTGATCGCTTCTGCCAATACGTTGTCGAACTGCGCGGCACTGCTCACCTTCCATGCTTTTAATCCCATCGCTTGTGCCAATTCACAAAATGCTGGGGTATGCAGTTGGTTGTAGTATTGACGCCCAGCGAAATATTTTTCCTGGATACCTCGCATGACACCATAACCGCCATCATTCATTATCAGCAGGGTGATATTGGTCTGCTCTTGCACCATAGTGGCAAGTTCTCCTAGCCCCAACGCCAACCCGCCGTCGCCAACCAAACCCACTACTTTGCGTTGTGGATTGGCTATCGCGCAACCAATTGCCATCGGTAGTCCCATGCCAATGGCGCCAGCCAGTGAGTGGATATTGTGTAACGCTGCATGGGCTCGGAATAGGCGGCTGCCCCAGACGCTGCCAGAAACCGTGATATCACGCACCAACAAGCCGTCAGCAGGTAGTGCTTTGTCAATTGCATCATTCAATTTGGCATATTCGCCACACTGCTCACGTAGTGCCGTCTCTGCCAGTTGTACTGCGGTAGCGATCTCATCGTCCCAAATGCTGTCTACTTTTTCACCGATAGAGAAACGGGCCGCCAATGCGTTCAGCAGCGCTTGGCAATCACCGTGTATCTGTTCATCGGCCAGATAGTTGCGGTTAGCAGCTGCCGGGTTGATATCAATCTGAACCAGAGGTTGCGGCAGCGCTAGTGACCAGGTGCGGGTTTCATTACTGCGTAGCCGTGAACCCGCTACCAGTGTTAAATCACATTGGCGAATGATCGCCTCGACACTGGGTGAATTGTGGAATGCACGCAGGCTACGCGGATGGCTGTCCGGCAGAATGCCGCGCCCGTGGCTACTGGAGATCACCGCCACCCCAACATCGGCCAACTTTTTTACTGCTTCACTACAGGCTAGTGCGCCACCACCGACCCACAGTAGTGGGCGTTTGGCATTTTTTAGCCGTTGGTAGAGCCGTTCAACTGCATGGCCATCTGCCGCAGGCAGAGGTGGTGGCGAGATCGCTTCACCCACCAGGTTTGCCGGGATCAGGCTGTTTTGAATGTCGATTGGGATCTCAACCGCCACTGGGCCGCAAGGTACAGTTTGTGCTTCCAGAATGGCTCGCTGGATCACTGCTACCGCTTGTTGTGGTGAATGTACACGGTAAGCCTGTTTTGAACAGGCTCGCAGGAAATTGAGTTGGTCTTTGGTTTCGTGAATAAAACCGGCATCAGCATCCAAGTAGGCTTTTTCAACTTGGCCGGTGATGTGCAGTAACGGGGTGTTAGCGTTTAATGCTTCGATCATCGCGCCAACAGCATTACCGGCTCCAGCTCCGGTGCTGGTAAGTGCCACACCTAATCCAGAGAAACGGCCATCAGCATCAGCCATAGTGACCGCTCCGGCTTCGCCGCGTGCGGGTACAAAGCGGATCGCGCCACGTTGCCCCACTGCGTCGGCAATCGGCAGGTTGTGGATCGAGATGATGCCGTATATCGTTGCGACTCGGTAGTGTTCCAATGTGCGAGCTATCGCTTCGCCAACCGTGATTTTTTCGCTCATGCTTTGCCTTCTAAGTATCTTGTCTGCGGTGTGGCATGCCGCCGATCACCGCTTAATTTTTTGCCGCCAATATCGGCGGGGTTATCTGTCTGCTATCGCTAACTTCAATCGCTCCAGCCATTCGGCTGATGGTTTAGCGAGAGGTACAGGCTTTTTTGTTGCATGTAGGCATGAATACCGTGCAATCCCTTTTCTCGTCCTAGCCCGCTCTGTTTAAAACCGCCGAAGGGGGTGGCTATGGAGAAGGTTTTATAGGTGTTTACCCAGACAGTGCCCGCCTCTAGTTGTTCTGCCACTGCCATTGCACGGGTAAAATCACGGCTCCAGATCCCTGCTGCCAGGCCATACACTGAGTCATTCGCCTGCTCGATCAACTGTGCCTGATCATCAAATGGCATCACCACCAGCACCGGGCCAAAGATCTCTTCTTGACAGACGCGAGCCTGATTACTCAACCCTTCAATAATGGTGGGCTGGAAGTAACTGCCTTGTGCCAGTTGTGGATCAGCCGGTATTTCACCGCCGATCAAAATCTTGCCGCCTTCCTGTTTCGCTAGGTTGACGTAATCGATCACAGTTTGCCGATGTTTGTGGTTGATCAGTGGGCCAAGGTGTACGCCGGGTGTGAAGGGATCACCAATGCGTAGTCCAGCCGTAAGCTGGCAGAGCCGTTCGAGCAATGGTTGATAGAGTGAGCGATGTACAAACAGGCGTGAGCCGGCAATGCAAGCTTGCCCTGCCGAGCTGAAGATACCGTAGCAGATACCACGCGCAGCTAGCTCAATATCAGCATCTTCCAGTACGATGGTTGGCGATTTACCGCCCAACTCCAGTGAAGTCGGGATCAGTTTCTCGGCAGCGATGTGGGCCAGGTGGCGACCTGTGTTGGTGCCTCCGGTAAATGAGATCTTCTTCACTAACGGATGGCGTACCAGCGCTTCACCTATCACCGAGCCGCGCCCAGGCAGCACACTGAGCAGACCGGCCGGTAAACCTGCCTGTTCAAACAGTTCAGCCAGTTTTAGCGCTATCAATGGCGTGGCTTCGGCAGGCTTTAAGACTACCGCGTTGCCTGCTGCCAGTGCTGGAGCAATCTTCTGCATTTCACTGGCGATCGGCGAGTTCCACGGCGTGATCGCCGCGATCACCCCCAATGGCTGATACTGACTGAGTGTCAACACATCGCGGTTACGCTGAGTCGGCAGTTCGCCTTCCAGTACTTCACAAGCAGCAGCGAAATAGCGTGCGGTGCCTGCGGCACTGAGCACCAGCGCTCGAGTTTCTGCCAGCGGTTTGCCATTATCACGTGATTGCAGTTGTGCCAGTTCCTCTACCTGCTGGGTGATCAGTTCACTGACACGATGCAAGATTGTCGCACGTTGGTGCGGTAGCTGGTGGCGCCAACTGGCAGCTCGCCAAGCCTGCTCTGCGGCCTCGACCGCTTCGTTGACATCTTCAACGCTGGCAGCGCGCAAGCGGGCATTGAGGCTGCCATCGGCTGGGAAGGTCGAACTCATCTCTTCGCCCCGCCCTTCACGCCAACACCCTGCAACAAAGATTTTTAACATTTCCATAGTCTGCTCCTCTATTTCACACTGCAAAGCCACCATCAACCAATCTGCGGCAGGCTTGTACTGCACTCAGTGCAGCCAGTGTTGATGTTTTAGGGTTGCTCGCCAGCGGTTTACCACACAGCTCTATCTGAAATTCACCAAACAAGCCGACCACGTGTAAACGGTGAGTATTGCGTTGAGTCTGTGGATCAACTTGTAGCTGGACTTGAGTCTGTTCCATGCCTAAGCCATACAGAGCAATGGTGGCAGCAACATTGGCATTGGCCGGAAAGAGTTGTGCTGCTTCACGCGCTGAACCTTGAAAGAAAATTTGTGGCTGAGTGACCGCATTGAGGTCAATCATTCGTTCTGCCGCACTGCCGCGCCAACTGGCCGGACTTTTACTGGACTGATACGTGACGCTCTGTAAGCCACCTTCACGCGCAGCGGCCAGACCATCCATGCCTGCTACCGCGCCAGAGAGTACCAGCAAACGACCATGATGCTGCTGACAAGCTTGCTGCAAGCGCTGCTGAAGTGCTGCATCGGCTAATGCTCCAGTTGAGATCAACGCCAGTTGCCAACCTCGGCTCACAATCGCTTCGCCCCATTCAGCTACAGCCTGTTGGCTGGCACACTCCAGCACCAAGTCAGGCTGCCCATCACATGCGCTAAGTTCAGTTAATGGCTGCACCTGCCCCTGGAAGCGGGCATTAATTTCGGCATGATATTTGTCACGCGCGACGATCCAACCAACAGTGACACCGGGTGGTAAACGGGCAATTACCTCCTGAGCCATCGCTCCATAACCAATCATCATGATTTTTTTCATGTCGTTGCTCCTGTTAGAGATGGCGGTTAAAACCACCTGAGACATCCAGCGCCGCGCCGGTGGTAAATGAGGCCATTGGTGAAGCCAAGAACAGGAGAGCACGCGCTGCTTCTTCTGCCTTGCCCAATCGCCCCATCGGGATGCCGCGTTTAGCGGCTATTGTGGCGGTCCACTGCTGCCAATCCAGTTGTTGATCCTGACGATCAGCAAAGCGCCGCCGCCACTGATCCGATTCCACCATGCCCAGCAGGATCGAGTTGACCCGAATGCCTTTACTCACCAGTTCTTTTGATAGCGTTAAGGTCATATTGAGCAGCGCGGCTCGCGCCGCTGAGGTGGCGATCATGTGCTCTTCTGGTTGCAGTGCCAGCAACGAATTCACACAGGTGATTGATCCGATATCTGAACGCTCCAACAGTGGTAGAAAAGCGTCTACCGGGTTGATTACGCCAAACAGTTTTAATTCCGCTTCATGTAGCCATGCTTTACGTGGGGTTTCGGCAAAATGGGCAACGAAGCCTTGCCCGGCGTTGTTGATCAACATATCGACCGCACCAAACCGCTGATCAACCTGTTGGGCAAATTCAGTCACCTGATCCTGATCCAACACGTCGCAAGGATGCGCCAAAATTTCTGCCTGTGGAAAACGCTGTTGTAGTTGCTCGGCAGCAGCTTTGAGTTTTGCCACATCGCGGCCACAGAATGCCACCTTGGCGCCCTCTGCCAACAGTAAATGTAAGGTCGCTAATCCGATCCCGGAAGATCCCCCAGTAACGACGGCGATCCGCTGTTCAATGCCAAAATTCATGATAGGCGTTCTCTTATAAAGTCTTGCAAATAACGGTTGAATTGCGGTGCCGCATCCAGGTAGCTGGCATGGCCTGCCGCTTCAATCAGCCGTAGGGAAACCTGCACTCTCTGTGCCAACAGCTCAGCCTGTTCGGGAGGGGTGATGCTATCTTGGCGGCCACACCACACTTGCAATGCTGTACGACAGTGTTGCAGATAGTGATAGATATCATCGTTGGCCAGCATCCAAGCGGCAGCAAGAAAACCTTGTGGATTCAGATTCGCCATGCCACTACGCACCCAATCGATATCTGCAGCTTCAGCCCCCGGGCGCAGTAACGCCGTTGCACGTTGTTCGGCATAACCTTGTGGGCCTAGCGTCTCAATCAGTTGCTGGCGCTGTTGATAAACCTGCTGACGTTTCTCAGCACTGGCGCTACCGTAGCCTTGCGCCGGATCAGCCAAGATCAGCCCCGCTAACTGTTGCGGATAGCTAGCGGCAAAGGCACTACCGATCAGCGCACCAAGTGAGTGGCCGACAATAATCGGCCGCTCAAGTTGTAGCTGGTTGATCAGCGCAGCCAGTGCTTGAGCATAATCGGCGGCTGTGGGCTGTGGTGACGTTAATGGCGCACTACTGCCATAGCCAGGGGCATCCCAAGCTATCAGCCGATAATGTTGACTCAGTGCACAATCCTGGAGCTGCTTGTGCCAAGAGGCTGATCCCGAGCTGATGCCATGCAGCAGTATGACTGCATGGCCTTGCCCAGCTTCACGCCAACTGAGTGGAAAGCCGCCACAATCGGCCTGTTGACGTTGAGCGATACTGTTCATCAGTTACGCTTCACTTTTGACAGTGGATGATCATCGGGATAGGTCGGGATCGCCGGTTTTGGATTGCCGAGCATGACACACATCAGCGCTTCCTCTTCGCCGTGGTTGAATAAGCCACGATATACCCCCGGGGGCACAGAGATCAGATCACGCTCTTTCAGTTGTGTTTGGTAATACTCGTCACCATCACGCACCGTTAAGGTGATACTGCCTTTCAGCATAAAGAACACCTCTTCCACATCAGGATGCACGTGCAGTGGCCCTTCACACTTGGCCGGTAACACCATGGTGGAAAAGGTGAAGTGCTCCGCCGGGATGGTGTTGCTATCGCTGGCAACGCCAGTCGCACCGGTGCCAATATAGCGCATCTGTGCCCGACGATATTTCGGATCAAAATCGGCCTGAAATTTGAGGGCATTCCAGTCATATTTACGTCCGGCAAAGCGGGCAATGCGTGATTCAACCCACTGTTCCATGCTCTGATCTTGCGGTTTAATTGCCGCGCTGTTTTCACTCTGGGACATGTTGTCTCTCCTTTAATGGCCTAACTAGTTGTCTCTACAATTGCGTGTCTCGACCACGGCTTGTCGCTATCGCTGATCAGTCACAAGCCGGGTCAGTATTTTTTCAGTAATGGCAACAACAAGGCTGAGCCGCTCAGCGCCACCACCACCAGGAACAGCAGGCCGCTATCCATGTCGTGACTGGCAGCGATCAGCACTCCCATCAACACTGGTGCTAATGCACCCGCAAAGTTGCCCAATCCGTTAAAAATGCCACCAGCAGTCGCACTGACCCGGCTGCTCGTCGCTTTGGCTAGCAGAGCAAAAATATTTGGTGCACCAGCGCCCCACATGAAGGTGCTGAATGACATGGCAATCACTACACTGTTGGTCTCTTGTAGCTGCAACACCAAGATCAAACCCACCGCAGCTCCACATAGCGAGATAAAGCAAGCCAACGCACGGCGATCGAAGCGATCAGATAACCAAGCACCAACCACTTCACCAAACAACATGGCGACAAACGGCAGTGATGACAGACAACGAGCATGTTCCAGGTTGATCCCTTTGCCGTTGATCAAATAGCTTGGTAACCAGCCATTCATGCCCCATAAGTAGGTCAGAAAGGCGATATTGAACAGGCAGATCATCCAGAAATGTGGCGTGCGGAATAGTTCGCGCCTTAGTTGTTTACGTTCAGCTACTGCCGGTTTGTTGCTGCCGCTTGTGCTGCTAGCTTGGGTGCGGCTGAACTTTAGGTGGCTCAGGCCAAACAGCACCATTAACATGGTTGGCAGAGTCAAAAATGCCATGAAGAAGAAGGTGCTTTGCCAATCGAAGGTGTTGAGGATGTATAGCGTGACCGGGAAACCAAGCGCGGCGCCAATCGGTGTGCCGAGTAGCCAGAGCATGGTGGCACGGGCTTGTAACCGTTGCGGAAATGCTTGACGTACAATCACGTAGGCCATCGGGATCAGTGGCCCTTCAGCGATGCCAAGCAGAATACGCAACAACATCATGGTGTAGTAGGAGTGTGTCAGCCCCATCAGCACCATCAGGATGCCCCAAGAGATCATCATACCGATCAGTACCTTGACCGGATTAAAGCGGTCACCAACACCACTGAGCAGCATCGATGAAACACCGTAGGAGAATAGGAATGCACTCATTAACAGCCCAAGCCGAGCCGGATCAAAACCGATCCCCATCGCTTGCTGAAATCCTGGATCAGAAAACAGTGCAGCAATGCTGATTTTGTCGAAAAATGCCAGCAGCACACAGCTAAAAAGTGCCACCGGAACCAGCCAGCGCACCCGCTCTGGCGTATTTTCGGCAACAGCATCCCCCGCCCGCTGATCGCGGGCGTCAATATCTTGCATGGTCATAAAACGCTCCTTACGGTCGGATGTTATTTCAGCGTCATAAGAGGAAACTCCACATCCGCCAGTTGCTGGGGATCTAATACGCGACCACTGGCTAGCCAGCGCTTGCCGAGTTTAATCGCACGTGCATCGTTAAAGGCCACCATCTGCACCAGTTGTCGATCGCTATTCAGAGTAAAGAACAGTGAAGATTGCGCATCTGTGCGTGCAATGTGGTGAACACCACCGGTTGGAATACCGAGGATCTGAATATTGACTTGATATTGATCAGACCAGAGCCATGCCACATCGTCATAGCTGGCCGCAGAAGCATCCAGCATCGCGTTGGCAGTACTGATCGCTTGATTTTGTGCATAGGCCCAGGACTGGAGTGAGATCCCAAGTGCTGGATGGCGGGTGACATCTCCAACAGCAAAAATGGCTGGGTGGCTGGTGCGTCCCTGACCGTCGATCACAATGCCGCCCTCTATTTGCAAACCGGCGCTCTCTGCCAGTGCCAGATTCAGTTCTACCCCGATGCCGACCACTACCAAGTCAAATGGTTGGGCAGCACTACAACCTGTGGCGATCCAGGCGTGGTTCGGATCGTCGCTATTTTCCTGCAGTTGAATGTCACCACAATCGCAATGTACCGTGACGCCATGCTGTTGATGCAGTGCTAGCAGTGCCGCCGAAACGTCGTTACCAACGCTGCGCATACAGAGTGCCGGTTGACGTTCAAATAACGTCACATCAACACCTAATTGACGCGCAGAAGCAGCGATCTCTAGGCCGATCCAGCCGCCGCCAATAATCGCCAAATTTTGACACTGGCGCAGATGTTGGCGCAGGCGCAATGCATCGTCCCATGAGCGCAATGTCATCACTCGCGGGTGTCTTGCCCACTCCGCACCAGGTAGACGAGGCTGCCCACCCGTAGCAATCACCAGTTGATCAAAGGCCAGTTGAGTACCGTCATCAAGTATCACCTGTTGCCGATCGGCATCGATCGCCTTAGCGCGCGCAGGCCGTAACCAGTCGATCGCCAAACTGGCCACCACCTGTTCACTAAATAGCCGACTCAGTGCAATCTGTGGCTCCAGCAGTACCGCTTTTGACAGTGGTGGCCGCTCGTAAAAATCATACGGCTCATCACTGATCACCGTAAGTTTGCCACTGTAGCCGCGATCGCGCAGGGTTTTTGCCGTCCAGCCACCCGCCTGGCCACCACCAACTATCACTATGCCACCACTCATAATGTCTCCTTCTTATGCTGGCGGCGCGTCTGGTGATCAATCCCACCTTCAACTGCCCACTCGGTAAATGAGACCAGTGAGTGTTCCAACTCGCGCGGCTGCCAGTTTTCGGTCAGGTAGTCGTCGTTGGTGTAGTACTCAAATGCACCACCAGTCGGGCTGTTGACATACCAGAAATAGGCCGATGAGATGGGATGGCGGCCGGGGCCAATGAAGGTGCTCCACTGCTGGCGATTCATGGCAATACCGCCACCGATCACTTCATTAATATCCCGCACGTTAAAGGCAACGTGGTTCAAGCCGCGCGGACGATTAGGTAGCTTGAGCAGAAACAGATCATGGTGACCACCACGCACTTGAGCGCGCAGGAAAACGGCACGATCGATATAACGATCAGAAACCTGAAAACCGAGCTGTTGACAGTAAAACTGTTCTGTTGCTGCCAAATCCTCAACAAAAAACACCACATGACCGATATTGATCGGTTGTGCTTTTTCATACAGTGGGCTGGCCTGATCGATCCGACGCACATCGCCCCACTGGTTGATCGGTGTCACCTGGAGCGACACCGGTTGCTGTCGGCTGACGGCAAAACGCAGTGTCATGCCGTTAGGATCCTGGCACTCGAGCGCTTCACCCACCACCCGAAAGCTGGGCAGATGCTGCAAACGTGCCTGCAGGGCAGTCAATGCGCTAGGACTTGCCACAGCCCAAGTGATACGGCGCAGAGTTGAACCTGCTTCAAACGCTGGTGGTAATTGCGTGCTGTGCTGCGGATAGAGCACCACGCTGGCTCCACTTAAGGTGGTAAACTCACGCGAGTTGTCATCTGCAGGTTGTGTAACTGCTTGCAGGCCAAAGTCCTGCATAAACCTTTCGCTCAACGGCAGATCTTCGACGCCAAACTCCAGCTTTTCAATTCCTGTTACGTTCATTGTTATGCCTCACCTTCTGGCTGAATAGGTTTTTCAGGCGTCATCAAACCCCGACCAATGGCGCACCATTAGTCCATCTGAACCTGAATAAATATTAAATGTGCTTCTCTAGCCTACCGCTTCCTGCATCTCTTCTTGCGTTTCTATTTGCACTTCAGCACCGAGGAAGCGCGATATTTTTGCAGCGGCATCACGCACTTCAATCCTTAGTCGTTCACGATCAGCTTGCGGGATCTCGCTGGAGGGCACCATAATGCTGACCACTGCTTCTACCTGGTGCTCACGATTAAAAATGGGGTAGACAATTGAGGAGATACCGAGCCGAAAGTAGGACTCACCAATCACATACCCGCGCGCCTTATCCTGCTGTACCATTTGCCATAACGCTTCACGGTTAGCGGGTGTGCCCAACCCTTCTCCGGGCAGTTCCTCATGTGGAAACAGGCGCTCAAACTCTTCCCGGCTGAGACTACTCAGTAACATACGCCCGAGTGAAGTCCGGTGTACGGGTAAGCGTGAACCAATACTGACCTGGTTAATTTGCGAACCTGCCGCACTAACACGGGCGATATAGACCACATCACGCTCATCACGGATCGCCAGATGACTGCTACATTGGCTACGATCACGCAGTTGCTCAATCACTGGTTGTCCAAGTTGGGCAACATCCAGCGAAGCGATGTACTCAAACCCGAGACGCAATACTTTGATTCCCAATCCAAAAGTATTAGTGCGTGGATTACGTTCCAAAAAGCCGAGATGCTCTAACGTCTGTACTACCCGATAAGCACTCGCTTTCGGCATATCAACCAACCGGTGTAACTCAGCAAAAGTCATCTCTTTATGCTGTTCACCGAATGCCAGTAGCAGTTGTAATCCACGATCCAGACCGGGGATCAAATATTTGCATCTCTGATCGTCCGCCATATGCTCCTCCATTGTCTCTAGCCGTTAGTTAAATATGAAACCACCGTTAACCGGCAATAGCTGACCGGTGACAAAATCTGCTAGGGGTGACAGCAAATAGAGCACGCTACCTGTGACATCTTCTGGCTGTTGAACTCCAGCCAGTGCGCGCCCCTGTTCATAGAGCTGGTGACGCTCTGCTGGCACATATTCCGTTGCTTCTACCCGCGTCAACCCCGGAGCGATTGCATTGACGCAGATACCATGTACACCCAGTTCGCGTGCCATCGAACGCGTCATTGAGATCACTGCCCCTTTGCTGGCAACATAGGCCATCAATCTTGGCGCTCCCCACAATGCAGTATCTGAAGCAATATTGACAATTTTACCATGCGCCGTTTTTGCCAACAGTGGCACAGCAGCCTGGCTGACCAACCAGGTGCCTCGCACATTAACCTGCATAACGCGATCCCACAGTTCAATGTCATACTCCATCATGGTTTTACCACCAACACCGGTGGCGAGCGCCGCGTTATTGACTAAACCATCAATCGCTCCATGTTCGCCGATCGCAGCAAAAACGGTACGGATCGATTCGGGAGAAGCAAGATCGATCAGGTGAGTTTCAACCTCTGCCCCCTGAGCACGCAACGTAGCCGCACTGTCGTACAACTCTTGTTCTAGGATATCGCACATCACCACACGAGCGCCGGCGCTGCTCACTGCGCTGGCAAAACTGCGCCCCAAACCACGTGCAGCCCCCGTGATCACAATTCGCTTGCCTGCTAACAGCGTCTTCACTGGGCAACCTCATTCAATGTGGCCAACTGCTGCTGTGCGGTACGCTGCATCATGCGCCGTAAGCGTGATAGCCCCACATCATGCTGATAGAGATATTCGCGACCACGCGCATTCGGTGCCAGGTTCTCCAGCACGATGCGATCCTGTTCCAGAACATCCCAGTGCAACTGCTCAAGGCGATTGCGATACATAAAGCGCCAGATATCACGCTGCCAATCTTTGACTTTACGGATCCGCCAGAAAAACACCCGGCAGTGATCTTTATCTTCCGGCACCACCATGCCGATGATCCAGAAATGTCCACCTGGCCCAAAACGTTTTTTGTACGGGATCGACAGGCGCATCCAGTACGTCCCGCTGCTGGCAAACTCCACCCAGTCAAAATTGACGCCCATCTGATCACTCTTCTTAAAGATGAAGCCGCTGTCAGTGGGTTCTAACGTCATATCGGCTTTGCGATCACCCTCAGCCATCGAGTGCGAAGAGGAGTGGAGATAGGTGCCATGCATAGGATCCATCACATTTTCCAATGCATACTGATAGTTGCATTTCCAGCTCGCGGTACAGAGAAAATTGCTGTACTCCTCTGCATTAGCCAACTCTTGTGGGAAGCTCAATTCACACGGTTCTTCATCTGCAGTAACACCAAAATAGAGGAACACCGCACCGTGGATCTCTTTGGCGGGATAGCTACGTAAACATTTTTGGCCGACTAACGGGCAACGATCAACCGCAGGGACATCTTGCACCACACCATCGCCACTGACTTCAACCCCGTGGTACCAACAGGCAATACGATCACCCAAGTTCCAGCCCATTGATAGACGTGCGCCACGGTGTGGGCAGCGATCTTCCAGTGCATGGATCTGCCCTTGCTGGTCACGCCATAATACAATCTGCTGCTCTAGGCGGGTGATGCCCACCGGATTACTACTCACTTCCCAACTGGCCAAAACTGGGTACCATATGCCCCGTATCCCTTGCTCCAGATACTCTTCTACTGTTTGTGCCGTGGATGATGTATGCGTTGTCATTATCTTCTCCCCAATACCCTGCTCACGCTTTTGGGCATCTGCAAGTTAAAAACCGTTAGTCTGAAGAAACGTGCGGAAGCTCTGCTCGCTCCACGGCTGGCCACTGCGATCAAATACACGCTGCTGATTGAGCGCGTTGACCAGTTGATCCAACTGCTCGATCCCCTGTTCAAAAATCTGTTCCAATGTCGCGATCAGTGCCGTTTCAAACGGATCTGGCACGCGTGCGCGCGTTTGCCAGATCACATTCTGATATTGGCCTGGCTGGTGAATATGACCATTGCCACCGATACGATCAGGTTTGACCTGTTGGGTATCTGGCAAATAGGGGTTGATATCGGTAATCGGTTGCATATTACTCCTCCGAAATGAAGGTGATTTGGATTTGATTGTCGATCACCCGGGTGGGGTAAGTGCGCAAATTGCGACCTCCGGGTTCACGCAGACACTGCCCAGTACGCACATCAAACTGAGCTTCATGCAGTGGACACTCAACTTTGCCATCTTCCACAAAGCCTTGGCTTAGCAAGGCATAAGCATGTGGGCAAACATCTTCCAGTGCGTAATATTGACCATCAACCAAATAAACGCCGATCTCTTTTCCCTCTATGTTGGCAGAGAAAGGAAAATCAGCCTTTACTTGCGATACTTCACACACACTCCTCCAGCTCATCGTTTTTTCCTCATGCTAAGTGTTTCATATATGAAACTAAGTTTATTATTTAATACACCCACTATAGATATGGCTAACATGCCGTCAAGATGTACAGTCTATTTTTGTTAAAAAAAGGTTGGCAAATAGTTAACAATGCGATGAGGATCACAAAAAAATCGATATGATTGCTATGCTATTCACGCATATTGCCAAGCAAGCGAGAGGAAAAGGAGAAAATACGAAGAGTGTGCCAACTGACTCAGTCGGAGCACTGAATCATGAGCCCACCAACAACATTATAGTGGGCAAGTTTAATTAAACTTTAATTACAATAGGTTATGGAGAAGTACCTTCCGCATTGCCCAGCACTACATCGATCTGGATCAGTGCATCTTCCAGCAACTCGGCTACCCCGACCACTCTTCTGGCCGGAACACCTCCTGGGAAGAAAGTGCTGTAGACCGCATCAACGGCAGCAATATCTTCAATATTTTTCAGGAAAATGTTTACCTTAACCACATCGGCCATCGCGTGTTCGATGCTCTCTACAATCGCTTTGATGTTGTTTAAGCACTGTTCAGTTTGCTGCTTAATGCCACCCGCCACTTTTTTGCCGCTGATCGGATCTAACGGTAACTGGGCTGATAGATGGTTATAGTGCGAAAAAGCAACGGTTTGTGTTGATAGTGGGTGGTTGGGTGCTTTAGTGGTATTTCTGGCTTTGATCACAATACCGTGACGATCTTCAACCTGTTGTGGTGGTGTGCCATCACCGTGTGATACCACTGCTTCAATTTGCACTAACGCATCCATTGGCAGTGCTGAAGCGGCAATCACGGTGCGAGCTGGAAAGTAAGCTGCTGCACGTGCGATCGCAGAATCAGGGAAAAAGGTGGTATAAACCTGATCTACTGCTTCAAGATCTGATAGATTTTTCAGGAACACATTGATTTTCACAATATCATCGATTGGCACATCGATACTTTCTAGGATAGCTTTCACATTCTTCAGGCACTGCGCTGCCTGTTCGCGTACCCCGCCGCTG
Source organism: Serratia microhaemolytica (assembly GCF_004011885.1). GTDB lineage: Bacteria > Pseudomonadota > Gammaproteobacteria > Enterobacterales > Enterobacteriaceae > Serratia_G > Serratia_G microhaemolytica. The sequence continues at coordinate 214,532 of NZ_SBEF01000001.1, forward strand.
ACTAATTTGCCTGATTTGGGGTCAATCGGTAACTGTGCGGTGATATTGTTATAGTGCGAAAAGGCCACTGTCTGAGTGGAGAGCGCACAGACTGGCGCGTTAGCCGTGTTATTGGCTAGCTTGATCAAATCGCCTGCTTGTGGTGCATTCGGAATGGTGCCCTCACCATTCGAGATCAATGCTTCAACCTGCACCAGTGCGCCAAGTGGCAAAGCGGCAACTGCAACTGTGGTACGTGTAGGAAGATAGGTAGGAAAGAAGGTTTTGTAAACCTGATCAACAGCATCTAGATCTCTAATATTTTGGACAAATACACTGATCCTGATCACATCGTTCATCACGTGGCCGATGCTGGCTAGCACTGCCTTGATGTTGTTAAAACATTGTGTTGCCTGTGCTGCTATGCCGCCATCCACCAATTTGCCGCTGTTAGGATCAATCGGTAACTGAGCAGAAAGGTTGTTGTAATGCGAGAAGGCCACAGTATGTGAATAGGGGCCGAGATCTGTTGGTGCGTTATCACTGTTTCTTGCTAGCACTGCATTAAAGTTGCTCATATAAATCTTCTCCGTTAAGATTTTTATAAAAAATTCTATACAATTTTCATGCCACATCTCACATAACTCATTGAAAATAAATTATTTCACATATAAAACTTATTGTATAGATAACTATTTATTATATTTCGTTCTTATAAGGTCGATTATATAGCTAAAAATAGTTATATGGTGGCTGCCGCAGCGGTTGTTATGGTGGGGCAAGAATGTGTGCAAAGATTAAGCATCACACCACTTCATTCAAAGCTTGTGTTATCGGCAGGATGTATCGCTGAGGACAGCGGTGATTTAGGTGAGATATTACTGGGAAAAGAAGTCATTAACGGTAGATATTACTGGCAGTTACATCACTGGCCGTAGAAACAGCAAGTAGAAACAGTAAATAGAAACAGTAAATAGCACAGTCCGATTGCTCGGCGTACTTCCCTGTGCGCCAAAGTCAGTGAATCACTGTCACTGAGTCACTGAGTCACTGAGTCACTGAGTCACTGCCGCAGTGAGTGAAGATTTCGCTCGCTGCACAACAACAAAATGGCCACTACAATCCCGCTAGTCAGATCGGTTTTGATGCCTGTTACGCCAATATCGCGCCAAGATGTGCTCGCAAACGATCAATGTCGGTAGCTATGTTCGGCTGCTTCATCACATCGTTGCAGATAAATGTCGGTAATGCTTCCATGCCAATAAATTGATTTATCTTATGAAAATGCAGATAGACACCATCTACGCCAACACCGTGGAAAAATTGATCCGGCTCGGTAAAGGCTTCTAACGGCGCATTCCAAGTGAGACTCAACATATACTTTTTCCCTTGTGACAGGCCACCAGAACCATATTTTTTACTGGCATCAGACTGTGAACGGCCATCGTTGGCATACAATTTGCCATGTCCAGCAGTGAAAACCTCATCGATATACTTCTTCATAATCCAAGGCTCTCCCATCCACCAACCAGGCATTTGGTAGATTACGATATCAGCCCACAGCAGTTTCTGTAACTCGGTGTCGATATCATAACCATCATCAACCACGGTGACTTGTACCTGATGATTGGCTGCCCGCAGAAAATCCTCTGCAACATCACTTAACGTTTGATTTAGTTGACCAGCGGAGTGCGAAAACTGTTTTTTTGCATTAATAATCAGAATATTGCTCATGAGTATTGGGTCTTGTCAGAATAAAAAGTGTTATGGCTAGGATAACCATCTGTTTCCTGGTGCGGTGCAGTGTAAGCGATCCTCAGGTTGTCGTCACTCGCCGTTTAACACTGTTTAACCATAAATAACACCCAGTTTTATTGCGCTCTACAGTAACCAATGGCGTTGGATCCGCTATCCTCCCGACAGCATGTGTTCTCGATTAGTCTGTTTAATAAATAGTTAGCTGACTATCGTCGATTTCTGGCACACCAACGGGCTGGCGTGTTGAATCCCCAATGGAAAAAAATCGCACAGACAGTTCTGGAAAAGCGCGGTATTCTTGTTATTGGTTACTTTCTCGATCAACTTTCAAGGAATTTTTTCTGTATGACATTGGCCTTTATTGCTGTAATTGTTGGTTTAGCTCTGCTGGTATGGAGTGCTGACCGTTTTGTTGAGGGTTCAGCCTGTACCGCTCGCCATTTCGGCATGCCTCCGCTGTTAATTGGCATGGTGATTGTCGGTTTCGGCACTTCAGCACCAGAGATGGTGGTTTCCGCCTTGGCTGCTTCACAGGGCAATCCTGGCATCGCACTGGGTAATGCTTATGGTTCCAATATCACTAACATTGCGTTGATCCTTGGTATCACCGCTCTGCTCAGCCCGATTGCTGTTCATTCACAGGTACTGCGCAAAGAGTTGCCTATCCTGGCTCTGGTAACCGGATTAGCCGCATGGCAGTTGTGGGATGGCGCAATTTCGCGCTTTGATGCCGTGGTGTTACTGGTAATCTTTGCTGGTCTCATGGCCTGGAGTATCTGGCAAGGCTTAAAACAAAAAGATGATGCGTTGGGCAGTGAGACTGAGCAAGAGCTACAGATAAACACAATGCCGATCAACCGCGCACTGCTCTGGCTGGTGGTCGGGCTACTGCTGCTGATCGTCAGTTCACGTATTTTGGTCTGGGGTGCAGTCGAAATCGCTCACAGTTTCGGCGTCAGCGATCTGATTATCGGTCTGACCATTGTTGCGGTGGGCACCTCGTTACCCGAGTTGGCCTCTTCGGTCATTGCTACCCGTAAAGGTGAACACGATATCGCGCTAGGCAACGTGCTTGGTTCAAACCTGTTTAACACTCTAGCAGTAGTTGGTATTGCGGGTATCATCCATCCAATGACCGTCAGTGCAGACGTTTTAAACCGCGACATGTTAGTGATGGCTGTGCTGACATTATCACTGTTTGTACTTGGCTACCGGTTTGCTAAACCTGGACGCATCAACCGAGTTGCTGGTGCATTACTGTTAACTAGCTATATCGGCTATACCGCCTATCTGCTGTACAGTGTATTTGGGCAGTAATGCGTCGTCACGCTAAGCAAGGGCTAGCATCACCGCTAGCCCTTGGTTGTTTTGATGTTAAGTGATGCGAAAAAACAAACGCTAGTTCTGCGTTTCACGCGCTGTAATGTAAGCCAATGCCTGATCGATACGCGCTAACGTGCATTGCTGCCCTATCGCGTGTACCGTAACATCCATCCCCGGTGACTGCCCTGCACCGGTCACCGCAACGCGCAGTGGCATTCCCACTTTACCCATGCCAACAGCCAACTCATCAGCACTACTCTGGATCGCGTGATGTATGCTCTCTACGCTCCACTCCCTGATCGCTGCCAATTTCTCACGCACCAATTGCAATGGTTGACGCGCCACCGGACGCAGATGTTTCTTCGCTGCATCTGCATCAAACTCACTGAAATCCTGATAGAAATAGCGGCTGGCTTGTGCCATCTCTTTTAATGTTTTGCAGCGTTCACCCATCAGCTTGACAAGCTCTGTTAATACTGGGCCCTGAGTAGTATCGATTCCTTGCTGCTCCATGTGCCAAGCTAAGTGAGTTGCCACCTCTTCCGCAGGCAAATGATTGATATAGTGATGGTTCAACCACTGTAACTTTTCAGTATTGAACGCGCTGGCAGACTTATTGATCGCCTCAATGGTAAAGTGAGTTTTCATCTCATCGAGGGAAAAAATCTCCTGATCACCATGTGACCACCCCAACCGCACCAAGTAATTTAATAAAGCCTGTGGCAGATAGCCGTCGTCACGGTACTGCATGACACCTACCGCACCATGACGTTTGGAGAGTTTCTTACCATCATCACCCAAGATCATCGAAACATGGGCATACTCCGGCACCGGTGCGCCGAGCGCTTTCAGAATATTGATCTGGCGTGGTGTGTTATTAATATGGTCTTCACCACGGATGACATGGGTGATTGCCATATCCCAGTCATCAATCACCACACAAAAATTGTAGGTAGGCGCGCCGTCGCTACGGCGAATGATCAGATCATCCAGTTCCTGATTACTGAATTCGATCGGGCCACGGATTTTATCATCAAAAATCACCGAGCCGGTTTGCGGGTTACGGAATCGCACCACATGCGGCTGATGTTCATCGTGATTGCTAGCGTTATCTCGGCAATGACCATCGTAACGCGGCTTTTCACCTGCCGCCATCTGCTGTTCACGCACGCTCTCCAGACGTTCCTTCGAGCAGTAGCATTTGTAGGCGGTGCCTTGTTGCAACATCTGCTCAATCACCGCGTTGTAGCGATCAAAACGTTTGGTCTGAAAATAGGGGCCTTCATCCCAATCCAGATTTAACCAGTTCATCCCCGCCATAATGGCATCTATCGCCTCTTGGGTTGAACGTTCGAGATCGGTATCTTCAATACGCAACACAAACTCACCGCCGGCATGACGGCTAAATAACCAAGAATAAAGCGCAGTACGTGCGCCGCCAACATGAAGATAGCCAGTAGGACTTGGGGCAAAACGGGTTTTGATTTTCATTCAATTCACAGCCTTATGATGCAACGTCTTAGGTTAAATTGCCGCTAGTGCTCTTGCCAGCGAGAGTTTGCCAGTTAAAAACTGTCGCACATTCTACCACTACCGATTAATTCCTCAATGCCAGTGCACTCTCTGCTGCCGTGTATAGCCAAGGCAGTAGTACCGAATTATCCTGCTGTTTCCAATAAAGATCTCAACAGTCAATTGACTAAATTTGCGTCGAACAACTGAAATCATTTTAAAAAGCGTTGACTCATATCGAACTATCCCTATAATGCAGCACCAGCAAGAGGGCGATTAGCTCAGTTGGTAGAGCATCTCCTTTACACGGAGGGGGTCGGCGGTTCGAGCCCGTCATCGCCCACCATCTTGCTGCATGATTGTTTGGTACGTGACTATTAACTCCGGCTCAACTTTCATGGTTAGTTGTTGTGCACGCTGGCGGTTAAGCTTGTTAAGTGTGTCGACAAAGCAGTAAGTAGCAAAATGAGGGCGATTAGCTCAGTTGGTAGAGCATCTCCTTTACACGGAGGGGGTCGGCGGTTCGAGCCCGTCATCGCCCACCATCATTTTTCTATTAACGTATTGCTACTGTTGTTTGTTGTCCGAGCATTGTTGTTGGCCTGGTGTTATTTCAGTTCTAAGCTGAGCACACAGTTATCAATTAGCCAATAAACTGGCCTCGACATCAAATTTTTACACAGTAAGCGGCTGAAGTGGGTGATTAGCTCAGTTGGTAGAGCATCTCCTTTACACGGAGGGGGTCGGCGGTTCGAGCCCGTCATCACCCACCACTTCTGCGGGTCGTTAGCTCAGTCGGTAGAGCAGTTGACTTTTAATCAATTGGTCGCAGGTTCGAATCCTGCACGACCCACCACTTAAAACCACTCCTTAGCTTGTTGTCGATGCTAGTACACCGGAAGGTAACATGGCGCTAGCGCTTGGCATCCGCAGAGCTCCCGCGTTCGGTTATTGGTCTATTTCTGTACTATAAGATTGATTTATGCACCAGCTCAATCTCTATACCATCTGGCCTGTAACCTGATCTCAAGCTGATTACAAGCCAAGCCCTGCTTACTGCAAAAATGGATTGGTGATGCGCTCATGCCCAAAACTGGACATCGGTCCATGACCAGGAATAAACATCACTTCATCACCTAACGGCAGTAGTTTATTACGAATTGAAGCGATCAAAGTTTGATGGTTCCCTTGAGGAAAGTCGCTACGCCCTACACCACCGTTAAACAGCACATCCCCCACCAATGCCAGACCGGCTTCTCGGGCAAAAAACACCATATGACCAGGAGTATGTCCGGGAGCATGCAACACCTGCAGTCTGACTTCACCAATCTGTAACTCGTCACCTTCTACCAGCCAACGCGTCGGAGTTAATGGAGGGCAGTCACTAAAACCAAATAGCTGGCTCTGTGCTGGCAATCCCGCTAACCAGAAGTCATCTTGCTTGCCTGGGCCGTAAATCGGCACCTGATAATGCAGCGCAAGTTCAGCCGCAGCACCAACATGATCAAGATGCCCATGAGTCAGCAGAATCTGGCTCACCTGCACCCCACTGTCATTCACTGCTGATTTCAGCTTTTCACTATCACCACCAGGGTCAACCAGTGCAGCCTGCCGCGTTGTCTCACACCAGAGTAAGGTACAATTTTGGCTAAATGCCGTAACAGGAATAATGCGATATTTCATAAAGCCCCATAAAGCAACGCCACCCATGCAGCACATGAGTGGCGTTAACAGTATTAATGTTGTTCTGCCGTGATTACCAGCTACGCACTGGGCCAGTATCAATGTGCACAAAGTTGCTACGTGGGTAGTATCCTACACCACCGGCACGCATTTTCAATGCCGCACTGCGGATATGGCGTAACTCAACACCTGGGATATTAAAGTCCATGGCCTGTCCCTTAGTGTGATAGCTGTTCTTTGCCACCCCACTACTGCGCTCACGCAGATTATTATTGGTGGTCAGAGAACGATATCCAGACATCAGTTGTATCGGTTTATTGCTACCAAGCAGCCCCTGTAGGCGGTAGATATAGTCAAAAAGACCCGGGTCGATCTCCATGCTTCGATTGATACGATGATCACGAAACAGGTGATTTAATCGCAGTAGTTCTTCTTTGACATAATCAGTTCCGTCAAAAAACTCTGCCTTAATGAACTCCCCGGTGTGCATATTTTTTAATTGTAAAATGCGCGGCCGATCGGTACCGAGGCTGGCAACCACTGTTTTTGGCAGCATTGCCATTCCCATCATAGCTGCACCTGACACCAACCATTTGCGACGTGAATGATCAATTTGGTTCATATATTCGTTTTACCCAGCAACAGTATCAAAATAAATCCAATGGGCGGCAAGATAACCGGCAGCCGAAATAGAGTCAACAACCACTTCACCATCCTTACATCAATTGACAAAAATAGAGATTGATCGAGCTAACTCATCATTTGGAGCTTTTTGATCTGTACCATGATCGGAGGGTAACCCCAGGAAAAAACAACAGACATGTTAATGTATATAGCCCAGTATATGAAAAACTGGAAGCAGGCATAACCCGGAAAATAGCGCTCAGCCGCCTAACGGACAGGCTACAATCTGGGAAAACAGCTCGGAAGGCAGTTCGCGAAGCGGATAAAAAAATGGGTGGACAAGATGCCCACCCGCTGAAAACCGATTGAATTTAAAGCATTAACTGCTTGGCTTGAGTGATAATACTCTCTGCCATTTTTACTGAGATATCATAGTGATAGATGTCAGTACGATACTGCGGTTTTTCCTGCTCATCGACCCAAGCAGTCAAATAGTAAAGGCGTACCGGGATCTGTTGCTGCACATCGACATGTGTAGTTTTTCCTCTTTTTAGCGTTGCTGAAATACGCGCATTATCCCATCCAGCATCGTTGAGTAGCATCTGCGCCAAATCTTCCGCTTTGCCCACCCGCACACAACCGGAACTGAGTGCGCGAATATCTTTGTCGAACAATTCACGTTTCGGTGTGTCATGCAGATAGATAGCTTTCGAGTTCGGCATATTGAATTTGTACAACCCCAGTGAGTTATCAGCGCCCGGGGCTTGTTGTAGCCGATAGGGGAAGTTGCGTGTAGAAACTGAACTCCAATCGATACTGGTAGGATCAACCACACCATGCTCCACACTGTTTCCGCTAAAGACACGGTAACGATGGCGAACTAAATAGCTAGGATCACGTCGGGCCTTGGGTAAAATATCTTCACGGATCAACTTGACTGGCACATTCCACGGCGGATTGATCACCACACTATTGAGTGAACTGTTCATTAGCGGCGTTTTACGCTTCGGCATTCCGACAATCACATTCGATGCCAACACCTCACGGCCATTGAGATAGTAGCTCAGCGAGTAGTTCGGAATGTTAACCATAATAGCGGTCTTTACATTTCCGGGTAGTATCCTCAGCCGCTGCATATTCAGCGCCAGCAATGCCGCACGCTGCTGTTGTGAGGTATTCAGCCAAGCGCGCGTCTGGCTGCCAATAACGCCATCAGGTGTCAAGCCGTGCCACTGTTGAAACTGCTTTACCGCATCGACCAACTCTTCACCGTAGTACTTATCAGCCACCACGCGCTTGCTCTGTGATGCTGAAGAACTCGTCCCACCAGTAAGCAACAATGGCATCGCTGGATTGTGATACACCTCCGAGACCAACAGCCGAGGAATAGTCTCCGGGGTGGGTTTTAACATTTCGGTACGCAACAAGATTTCACGTAACATCGGTAGATCACTACTACGCTGCCCTGGACGTAAACTGACTGACTCCTTCATTCTCGGCCACGGCTGCTGGTCTGCCAACACCGCACGCAGTGCCCGCTGCATTTTTTTATACTGCGGATGTTGTGGTTCTAATCGATTGATATAGTTTAATGTTCTATGCTGTTCAACAGCCTGCAACCAGCTATTGACAAGTACACTGGCCGGCGCAGGTAATTGACTTAGCGTGGTGCGGTATAGCTTGTGATACCCCTCTCCCCCCAATGAGGAGATAAACTGTAAGTAACCAAGCAACGCATCCGTCAACACAATATCACGTGCCATGTCACCAATTTCGGGGTGAAGTAACGTCTTAACCCATTGTGAAAACTGAGGTTGAATACCGGATATTGCCAACTCGGCCAGTTGTTGCTGAAACTGTGACTGTGCGTGTTTATCTTGCCACAGTGGCTGCATCTGATTAGCAGTGTAGAGTTTCGCTAGCAGCGCAGGGTAATACAACCGAACGCCAACCGGTAGCTTAGCCTGTAATGACAACTGACTATTCTGCTCAGAGCTAAGCGCTAATGGCACCACAGGCATAGCCAGCAACTCTGCTTGAACAACCAAGGATTGCATGGCAAAGGATGCAACAATGCAGATTAATATTTTATTTTTTGTTTTTTTACCCACTTTAATCAACATCATTAAGCCTCTTTACCATATAAAAAACTACTTATCTCACTACTTGGTTCAGTATAGAAACAGAATAGTCTTTTTGCCGTTGGCTTACGGACAGTCCACAACCCTGCGATGAACTGTTGAAATAGAAGCCTGATTGGTTAGATTTGCTGCTCAACTTGACATTCATGCGTTACTCTGCGCGTTCACTATCTAGCGCTGGAATAACTCAAATCTATGCGCTGTGTCGCAGTAATGCAATTACAACCAGCAATACTTTGCTGTCATTTGATACTGAAAATAAACCCTGCTCAAAAGTGAAAAATGACCAAGCAACCTGCATGAAAATAAAAATAACTGTTATATTAATACATTACCATGAGGTAGAGTTAAATAATAAATATATTCATAGACTTAATCAGAAGATCGTGACGCAATCTTAGTGTTAGTGTGCTCTTTGGATTTGGGATGATTGATGGCAACGATTGATCTGGCTGACTCCGTGGGCAAATTGGAATCTTGGTGGCTAGTATCATCTTTTTTGTTGTTATAATCGCTAGCGTACTGATTTATTGTCTCTTTTTGAATGCAAAGGAATTCTTATAATGGCTGATATCATTGATTGGTTTGATTTTGAAAAAGTGGATCTGCGGGTAGGTACTGTGATCAGCGCAGAGCTGAATGCCAAAGCACGTAAACCGGCGTACATTATCAAAATCGACTTAGGGCTGATTGGGATACGTCAATCTAGCGCCCAGATTACTGACCATTACTCTGCGGAAAATCTTATTGGTCAGCAAGTGCTCTGTGTGTGTAACTTCGAACCCAAACGCATAGCCGGTGTGAAATCGGAAGTACTAGTAACTGGAGTACATGATGCAGAGGGCAAGGTGGTACTAGCCAGTTTCCAGTATCCCGTTCCCAACGGAAGTCGTCTGCTTTAGCCACGTTTCTTTATCAGAGCGATAATTTATCTGCATCAGAAGACACGGCTCAGTATGGTTGGCGGTACGTCGATTGCACCGTGGGCAGTTCCCAGTAACTCGGGTATTCACAAAGCCATCGTGCATGCCTTGAAACGTTGGCCTGCGTTACTCACTTATCTTGACGATGGGCGAATACCGATTGACAACAATCATATTGAAAATTGCATCCGTCCTATCGCCTTGGGGAGGAAGAACTGGTTGTTTGCCGGTTCATTGCTGGCCGGGCAGCGCATGGCCGGTATCATGAGCCTGCTGCAAACCGCTAAACTCAATGGCATAGAGCCGTTTACCTGGTTGCACTTTGTGTTGACGCATCTTCCAACGTGGAAAAATAGTCAACTGGACCAACTGCTGCCTCTGCCCGGTAACACCTTCTCCTCATCCACCTAATCTGCCGCTCACCTTAACCGCTTAACATAAACTCGCAAGGTGAGATCGCCGGATGTTTACCTTCATGACACCATAACCCGCAATCATCAGTGCCGTGCAATGTGGCAGTTGTTGAAAAAGGTTCGTCATTTTATGGAAACCCTCAGCCCATTCCCCGGAGCTAAACATGGGATGGCAAAAGTGTAGCGGTATTAGGAGCGGCTATTTAGGTTTATATCCCCCACTTTTTCATGCAAAACTTAATAAACTCGCGTAATCTCAGAGGCATTTTTTGGTCACGAAGATAAATTAAATTAATCGGGCGAATAGGTAAGGGGTAATTCTTTAGGATCTCAATCAATGTGCCATTTTGTAATTCATTTTCTAACAAAATCTCAGGCTGTATCATAATTCCAGCCCCATTTAAAGCAGCATTTTTTAGCGCAAATCCATTGTTTATTCTAACATTCCCATTTAACTCCACACGAATATTTGAATTCTGAGTTGAAAAGGCCCAGTTATGGAGAATGCTATGACCATTGAATAGCAAACAATTATGATTTTCCAGATCTAACGGTGTCTCAGGTTCTCCATAACGAGCAAGGTATCGTGGCGCCGCGCACACTACTAAGCGATAAGGCTTCAACGGTCGGGCTATCATCCCCGAATCTGCAACATCACCAATTCGAAATGCGAGGTCATATTGACCGCCAATCAAGTCAACCACGAAATCACTCAGCACAAGATTAATTCTCACATCAGGGTACATATGCATGAATTCGTGAATATGGTTCGCCAAGTATTCTGAGCCAAAAGTAATCGGTGCAGTGATTTTCAGGGTGCCGGAAGGCTTCGAGTTAAACTCACGTATTTCAGATACCTTCGCCTGCATTTTTTCCAAAATTTCTATGCAGTGATGGTAATACATAGTACCAGGCTCGGTCAGGCTTTGTTTGCGAGTGGTACGGTTCAGAAGCTTAATCTCAAGATTTGACTCAAGTCTATTAATGTGCTTGGCAACCATAGTTGAAGAAATGCCAAGAATATCTGCAGCCGAAGCATAACTACCGCTTTGAACTACAGTAACGAACGTTTCCATGCTGGTGATTTGATCCATTAAACACCTGGAGTTGTTAGTGAAAAAAGAATACACATGTTTTTAGTTATGCACCAGTTACACTATCATAACTTCGTACAGAATTTTGACAATCGTAACGTATTACATACAACTTCACAAGGTACATAACAATGCCAATCGCTATATGGGCGCTTTCTATCGGTGCTTTTGCAATCTGCACCAGTGAATTCGTCATCATGGGTTTACTGCAACAGATTGCGTTAGATCTTAGTGTAACTATTCCACAATCAGGTTTTCTAGTTACTGGATATGCTTTAGGGGTAGTCTTAGGTGCACCTTTCCTCACTCCTTTTTTAGTGGGATTAAAGCGTAAAGCTGTGTTAGTGGGATTAATGCTGTTATTTACTGTGGGCAATTTAGCTTGTGCTATTGCTCCAGACTATAACACTATGCTTCTAGCCCGTATATTTACTGCTTTGGCTCAAGCCGCTTTCTTTGGCTTGGGAGCCGTGGTTGCAACACGTCTTGTAGAACCTCACAAGCAGGCCAGCGCAATCGCAGCGATGTTCTTGGGGGCAACTTTAGCTAACATTTTCGGCGCACCCATTGGAGCCTTTATCGGACAGGAAATTGGTTGGCGTAGCACCTTCTATATTATCGCAGCCCTAGGTGTCATCTCCGCTATATCTATCGCTAAGATACTTCCTAATATTGAAACAGAAGCGCCAAGTAATTTAAAGCAGGAGTTTGCAGCACTTATCCAGCCAGGCATGATCCGTGCGTTACTAATCACTATCTTTGGTTTTGGCGGCACCTTTACTGCCTTCACATATATCTCACCAATATTGACAGACATTACAGGCATGTCTCTCAGTTATGTACCGGCAATACTGTTACTGTTTGGTGTTGGCATGGCAGTAGGCAATCCAGTAGGCGCTCGCTTAACGAATATCAGTGTTATTTTTGGTATGCGTAGCACTCTCCTATTACTGATGGTAATGCTTCTGGCATTATATTTCTCTCTTGCTTCACCTATTGCTATGGTTGTGGTCACATTCCTGTTTGGCGCAGCAATGTTCGCTACGATCCCTTCATTACAGACTTACGTATTATCAGAAGCGAGCAAGGCTCCGGTACTTGCATCTGCGTTCAACATCGCTGCATTCAATCTCGGTAATGCGGGTGGCGCATGGCTTGGTGGTGAAGTCATCGACTCCGGAATAGCACTGCAATATTTACCGCTAGTTGCTACCGCCGTGACCGGCGTAGGTTTATTAATGGCGATAACCGTAAGCCAAAAAAGAAAATCTGCAGAAGTAGCTACCGCTTAATGTTCAATATATATTGGCTCCGAGTATCGGAGCCAAATTTGGGGTCACGTATTCAATGTGTAGATTTGGTTATTGCAGGTAATACTCACGCTCAATGAATGTACCAGAGCGGGATTCCACTTTTAAATTGATTAATTTTAAACCAAGAATGGCGTTACTACGTAAAAAAACATCAATTTATTCCTGAAATTTCATCAGATTTTATGTACAGACGCCTAAAGTATAAATATTAATCAAAGTAGAATCCCGCCCCGTGAATGTACCGATAATTTTGTCATGCATTTCTACTGATTTTGAGTATCCGAGAGTCTTGCGTTAGCGCTGATCTGTTGCTGTTCCACATCATACGCGGCGCGGTTTTCGATATTGCTAAAGCCCAGTGTGCCGGTGTCGAGGCGGTTTTTCTCCGCTTCGGCTTCCGAGGCGATCACCGCACCATCCAACTGGGTGTGTGCGCCAACCTGGATATCATAGCCGCCCTTGCTGTCAACGATCACCGAAAAGTGATCCACTTTTAGGGTAAATTCGATCAATCAAAATTGATCCACTACTTTACTCAGATATCACTCCTGAGCGTCGTTTGTCCTTCAATCGATAACTGTCACCACTCA
>NZ_SBEF01000002.1 GCF_004011885.1 Serratia microhaemolytica
CGCTACGAAGCTCATACCACCGAGATGACAGAAGTTCCGCCATTCACATGGTCAGTGCTTACGCTGCCGCCAACAAAATGGTGATAGGGCAAGTAAAAACGGCTGATAAGTCTAATGAAATCACAGCCATCCCTGAATTAATTAAGTTGCTTGACCTAAAAGGCGCGCTTGTCTCGATTGATGCGATGGGATGCCAGACAGAGATTGCCTCATTAATTCTGAAACAAGGTGGCGACTATCTTCTCAGCGTTAAAGGAAATCAAGGCAATTTATATAAAGCGGTTAAAAAGGCACTTGCAGAGAAAATTAGCGCCCCTGCTTTGCGGGAAGAAACACAGATAGAACAAGGGCATGGGCGAGTAGAGGCTCGACAACACTTTATCATGAATGCCGATGAACTCAGCCAACAGTTTCCTGGCTGGGAAAATCTTAGAACGGTAGGAGTTGCAATGGGTTATCGTCAGGAAAAGGATAAGCCTGCCACACTGGAATACCGTTACTACATCAGTTCTGCGGTGCTGACGGAAGCGAGTTTAGCCGAAGCAGTCCGCAGTCACTGGTCAGGGCAAGATCACGAATGTTTATTGACCAATAATTGCATGGAAAAAAGACTAATGTAGAGCATTAAACGCACAAATCTGGTTCTAGACAGGTCACCTATGACTACACACCGACTGCATTGGTTAAAGTTCATGCATTCATGCGGTTGCCCTGGGATGCAGTGGCCAGCATTAACATGGCGAGTATTAACCATGTGTCATTGATATTGGCGTAATCTATTATTGATGTTGACACCAGTCCCAACCACTTAGTCTGACAAGGGGGAGCCAACGTAATGGAACGTTCCGTGTTAATCCAGCATCTGAAAACATCATGTTATGCACTCTCAGTGTTCGTATTGACTGGATGGTTTGCCGATGCACTAAATGAAAACCTGATTTTCAGAACCATCCTGCGCTTCTTTCGTCCGCAAGACGTCGCTCGTTATGCTCATCCTTTTGCCGATTGGCCCAGTTTTTTCATCTGGTTTATTCCATTACTCTTTACTGGCTTGCTGCTGATGTTTACCTCCGTTATGGCACTGCATCACGTCAAGAAACCGCACCTCTACCAAATCATCAAGAAAAAAGCGCTACCACACTATCCACATGTCGTCGGCCTGCCCACGCTTGGCAATCTGGCCAAATTTCTAACCAGCTATGCTAAAGCAGAAAAAATCTCACTGCTGCTGCCTAAAGCGCAGCAGTCGCGCTATCAGGCCGAGTTGGCTCTCAACCAACAGTACTGTAACCTGGAGGTGCATTGGCTGAAAGAGCAGGATGACCTGCAAAAAGTCACGCTGGAACTGGAGCAGTGGGTAAAAAAAGAGTTGAAACATGCACCTGCTGGTCATGGTGATATCCTGTTTTTAGATATCACCTATGCCGCGCCACTGTACAGTAGCGCAGCGCTATTTTGCAGCCTAGAGCAAGACGTACAATTACTACAGCACAGCAGCGAGGGAAGCGTATTGCGCTATGACCTGATCTGTCAGGCGAAAACGTGAAGTCGATTTTGCTCTCCGAACTCCTGAAAACAGCACTGTGAAACCAGCAGTTATACTGCGGAGACACGATAGATCAGCTCTCAACCCATAGTGACCATTGAACCGGACAATGGCAAAATAGCATCGCTGCCCGTAGGATGGTGCATAACTGCTATTTACAACCTTTAAAGCTGGGTCGTTAACATGTGCCATCAGCGCTGCATTACCGGTCATAACTTCAACAATAAACTCGAATTATTATGCTAAGACTCTGTATCTGGCTGGTGCTTTGTTTACTCTCAGGCGGTGCGCTGATTTTCCATGCGTTGCAACAACAGCATGAACAGTTGTCGATCGATTTTCGTATCTTACATCGTGAGATAACAGTAAAACTCTCGCAGCATGAAACCATACTTGCTCTGCTTTCTATCAATAGTGATCCTGCGGCAATCCAACAGCAGTTTCCCCAGATCCTCACCTGGAAACCACTCACTCGCACTGAGGCTGAGCATGCGCTGTTGCCTGCGGGCCAAGCAACTTATTGGCTCCGTTCACAACACGTTGGATTGCTGATCGATCTCAACAAATTGTTGCTTGAGCTACCACAAATACAAAATTTTCATCACGTTAGCTTAAATTGGCAAAATACCCCACTGATTGAACTGGGCGGGGCTTGGCAGACGGACTATTGGCAATGGCATAAAAAACTAACCAATACGCTACAGCCTTTCGAGCTTGTAGCCAGTGGTATTCCTAACTGGACACGGCTCCCTTGGCTATTGCTGTTGTTATCAGCACTAACCTGGGCGGTGATCGTTTATTTTGTCAGTCAGTATCACCTGCATAAACGGCAGCGTAATATCGCGGTATTACGTGAACATTTTGCCGAACTGACTAGGCTGAATGCGATGGGCGAGATCACCACCGGTATCGTGCATGAACTGAACCAACCGTTGACGGCAATTTTGAGCTACAACCAAGCTGCACTGCGTTTGCTTGACCAGCAACAATTAGATCAGATCCCTGCGCTGCTTGATGCTGCCGTAATACAAATAAAGCGTATCAGTAGCTTATTGCTGCAATTCCGCCAAAAATTGGCACATCAACCGATTGAATGGCAAACCGTCAATCTGACCAAGATCTGGCAACGTGTCACGCTATTATTGGAAAATGAGATCCACAATGGCAAAGTTAAAATTATCAATCGGCTACCAGAAACATTACCCAATTTGCTGACAGAACCGGTGTGGATTGAGCAAATCCTGCACAACATTGTCATTAATGCGATCCAGGCTCAACAGCACCATCTGGCTGGTTATTCCTGGGTAGCGATCGATGCAACAGCCTCTGAGCAAGGCATTACCTTACGCATTACTGACGGTGGCCCCGGCCTTTCCGAGCAGGCGTTACAACAGGTGTTCATGCCGTTTTTCACCACCCGATCAGAAGGTTTAGGGCTAGGAATGGCATTGACCGAAACACTGGTTCAGCGCCTGTATGGCAGCATTAAAGTAGAGAATATTGCCGGACAAGGTGCCTGTTTCACGCTCTTTTTTCCCTTTAACGCTCAGAGGGCATGATGGAACAATTTATCTATCTGATTGATGATGATCAGGCTATCCGCTGTTCGCTCAGTTCACTGTTAGCCACCATGGGTTGGCAGGTATATAGCCATGAAAGTATTAGCGATTTTCAGCAAAAACAACCGCAGCCACAGCAGCTATCAGGCTGTTTGTTACTCGACATCCGGATGCCCGGAAAAAGTGGCCTGATGCTGCTGGAAGAGTGGCAACGGCAACAACTGAAGCTACCGATTATCATCATGACCGGCCACGGTAATATCGATTTGTGTCGCCGTGCGTTTAAAAATGGAGCGTTTGAGTTTCTGACCAAACCGATTGATGCCGATTTACTGATCGAAACGGTGGGTGCCGCGTTAGAACATCAGCGTTTATTACAACAGCAACATAGCAGGGATCGCGAATTAACACACAAGGTCAGTACACTCTCTGCGCGTGAACATGAGATAGCACGGTTAATTATTGCTGGCAAATCGACCAAAGAGATCGCCAATCATCTCGTGCTGTCACCACGTACTGTTGAGGCCCATCGTGCTAACCTGTTTGCCAAATTAGAAGTTAACTCGTTGGTTAAACTGATCACCATCTACGCCACTCTACTCACTTAACACCAACACCTGTGACTGTAATCGGTTGCGCGCTCTTGCACGCCACGCCGACCACATGCAAAACCTCAGCGGCAACAACCTGAATGCACCGTGAGTACCTCGGCGAAAAACTGGCATATCGCATCGCGCTAATCGAATCGGTGCTAAGTAAAAACACCTAGCAAGTTAGGTAGTTGACCGACTTGTTTCCTCACGTCTGGCTAGTTATTTTGCTTGCATCGATGGCGATGTCGCGCATCATTATTAACTTCCAGTAAAGAGAAAAATTATGAATATCAAACCGCTTATGCTTGTTATTTCTTTAGCCACTATTTCTGGTCACGTTTTCGGCGCTGATGATTTACAGGGTTATTACGGTTCAATCAAGTTATTGCAAGCAGAGCAATCGGCAAAAAATATGGATCTCAGCAGCCGGCCAAGTGTTGGCAGCTTTGTGCGTGGTGATGAAAACGCCAATTTTCTCAATGGTGCGATTGCGGCTGGTTATCAGTTTGCGAACGGTTGGCGCAGCGAAGGGGAATATGTCTTCAACAAGAAAAATGAATACACCAGCGGATCAACCAATTTCTCTAGCAGCTTCAATCATCATCAAATCGACGTGCAGCGTTTGATGCTGAATGTCTACCGCGACTATGCGCTGGCTCATAACTTTTCGATTTATGGCACACTGGGCTTCGGTGTAGCGAAAATAGAATCTAGCGGCTGGCAGGGTAATGTCACACGTCAATATGGTGCAAATACGCAAAATAATCTGGTTTACTCTGTCGGTGCTGGCGTCAGTTATACACCATTGCCACGTCTGAGCTTTGATCTGGGCTACCGTTACGTTGATCTGGGCAATGTTGACAGTGGTTACAACCAATTCAGCAATGTCAGAGGGCTAAAAGATGAACAAATGAGTGCGCGCATTACTGCCAGCGAAGTGGTATTTGCTACTCGCTATCTGTTCTAATTCTCGCCTCAACCGCACTTGGAGCCTAACCTGATAACTTCAAGTGCGGGTCCCACTTGAACACTCATCCCCTTACTCTGCTGCCATCAAACGGCGATACTCATCATAAGCGTAGAGATCGGTCATTCCACTAATGTAATCCTGCAACAGTCGGGCGCGGAAATAATACTCACGGATCACCACTTGCTGTTCGGAAAGATGCTTGAGTGCTTCGATCGCTTCAATGTAGGCCAAACGATGCTTGGTAGGGAGTTTATGATACAGACGCGTCTCAATCGGGAAAGCGTGGTGGCTATCGTTCTGGACTAACTGATGAAAATCTGCCAGCGGCATCGCCAGCAATGGGCTGTAGATATCGAGTAATCCACTGATCACCCGGTAGCCCTGTAACTCTAACTGCTCCACTTCTGGATGGTTGAAAACGTACTTTACTGCCACGTTTTTAAAGACTTTTAACAACCGATAAGCAGAACTACTGCCCTCTAACAGTGCCCCATTAAAATTGCCGTGATATATCGCGGGTAAGTTGTCGATAAAACGCTGGGCGGTATCGGGCACCAAACGCGCTACCGTGAACACCCGCAGATACATAAAGAACTGATCTTCACAACTGCGGCGGTTACCACTGCGATCAATCTGGGCAAATGCTTTATCCACCGTTTTGGCAAACAGATCCTCTGAGTTGCCCTCACCCCATTCTTCAGACAAATATTGATATAACTGTTCAAAACTGAAGATTTTTTTCTCTACCGCATCCTCAAGATCGGCAATACAGTAAGAGATATCGTCAGCAGCCTCCATGATGTAGGTAAGCGGGAAACGCGCAAACTCGCCCATCTTCAACTCTCGCCGCAAACGATCAACAAATGCCTCTTCCGCCAGATAGAAACCCGGTTTTTTCATCAAATAGTTATGACTAGCAGGGATCTCATCCACCCAGTAGGCAGGTCGGGTATATTTCAGGATACAGGCGACTTGGGCGAAGGTTAAGTTGAGTTTCTGTAGCGTGTAGACCAGGCGGATCGCCTGTGCGTTGCCCTCAAACTGGCAGAGATCTTGCCGAATACGACTACGCAGTGCGTTAAGTTCTGGCTGATCGGGTTGCAAACATAATAGCGCCACCCGACAGCGATCGCTGCCAATTTCCCGACACTCTGGCGTCAACTGTTTGCGAAACCAGTTGTTAATCGCCGATTCGCCAAAATGACCAAACGGCGGATTGCCGATATCGTGCATCAGGCACGCCATTTCAACAATGCTCTCAAACGGTACCAGCAAATTATTCAGGCCTAATGCCTCAATCTCTGCTTTTTGTTTCAAGCGATTGAGGATCTCCTTAGCAATATGTCGTCCAACCTGCTGTACTTCCATCGAATGGGTCAAACGGCTACGCACCGCAGCATTACGCTCCAACGGAAACACCTGTGTTTTCTGCTGCAAACGGCGGATCGCCGCTGAATTGATGATACGCCCGCGATCGCTTTCAAATTGGCGCACAATCTCATACTCATCTTCGGCCTCTAAACGTTTGCTGAATGGCCGCTGAAAACTGATTTTTTGCTTAAAGTCGATCCCGGACATCGCTGTACCTCTTATGGCTAAGGCAAGATCATGAATGCTTTTCAACCCGTTGATTAGCTGGTCAATAGATTTAACATATTCACCGAGAGAGTTCGATATCCGTTAACATTTTTCTGCATATCAGCATCAACAATGCCAATCACTACTGTGGTGCTATTGCGGATCCGCTCTGGGAACGCCATCATAGCGCCAAATATCATTTTCTGATCTGTAAGTGAGCGAATTATGAAAGTAGGCATTATTGGTGCAATGGAAGAAGAAGTCACCTTGTTACGTGAACAAATGGTCAACCGCCAAACCTATCAGCAGGCTGGCTGTGCCATTTATAGTGGACAAATCAATGGAGTAGAGGTTGCGCTATTGCGTTCAGGCATTGGTAAAGTCGCAGCAGCCTTGGGCGCTACCTTGCTGTTACAGCAGTGTCAGCCTGATTGGGTGATCAATACCGGTTCTGCCGGTGGGTTAGATGCCAGCCTGAAGGTGGGCGATATCGTTCTGTCACAAGAGGTGCGTTACCATGATGTCGATGTGACCGCATTTGGTTATCAACCAGGGCAAATGGCCGGTTGCCCTGCTGCATTCGCCGCTGATAATAGCCTGATTAGCCTCGCTGAACAGGCGGTTACACAGCACCACCTGCACGCAGTACGTGGGCTGATTTGTAGCGGTGATGCGTTCATCAATGGTGCTGAGCCACTGGCACGTATCCGTGCCACCTTTCCAAAGGTGGCGGCGGTTGAGATGGAAGCAGCAGCGATTGCCCATGTTTGCCATCAGTTCAATACGCCCTTTGTCGTGGTGCGTGCTATTTCCGATGTGGCTGATCAGCAATCACATATCAGTTTCGATGAATTCTTAACTATTGCTGCTAAGCAATCTTCACTGATCGTCACTACGATGCTGCAAACGCTAGCTACTCGCGCGTAATGTGTAATATGCGCGTTACTGCGCTACTGCTTGCCCTATTGTACCCGGTGCTGGTTATCCCGCTGTCAGCCTGCCATGCCGCTCAGCGGGTGATTAGCCTAGCGCCACACATTACCGAGCTGGCTTATGCCGCTGGTCTCGGTGAGCGTCTGATTGCGGTGAGCGCTCACTCAGATTATCCGCCAGCGGCGCAACAACTGGAGGTTGTCGCCTCTTGGCAAGGGATAAAACTGGAACGCATCGTTGCACTTAAACCAGATTTAATCCTGGCATGGCGCGGTGGAAACCCTCAGAAAACATTAGATCAACTAGCCTCTCTCGGAATAACCATTTTTTATCTTGATATAAAAAATATTGACGATATTGCGCAATCCCTCGACAGGCTGGCACAATACAGCCCGCATCCTGAGCAGGCTCAGCAAGCCGCCCAGCAGTTTCGCCAGCAAATTGATGAGTTAACCCGTCGTTATGCCAATAGTGCTCTACGCCGTGTGTTTCTACAATTTGGCACCCAGCCGCTGTTGACCAGTTCAGCAGGCAGTGTGCAAAACCAGGTGCTTGCGCTATGCGGTGCTGCAAATATTTTTGCCGATAGCCGTGTGCCGTGGCCACAGGTGAGCCGTGAGCAGGTGCTACTGCGTCACCCGGAAGCGATTGTGATCGCTGGCGGAGAACAACAAATTGCCAATGTGCGCGCTTTTTGGGCACCACAGTTGACGGTGCCGGTGATCGCGCTGCATGAAGATTGGTTTAACCGCGCAGGGCCGCGCATCATATTGGCGGCACAATCACTGTGCCGTCAATTGGCGGAGATTGATTGATGTTATTGTTTTTATTAGATGTGCTTGGTACAGCGGTATTTGCCATCTCCGGGGTGTTGTTGGCGGGGAAGTTGCGTATGGATCCATTTGGTGTGCTGGTACTCGGGGTGGTGACGGCGGTTGGTGGCGGTACCATGCGTGATATGGCGCTAGACAATGGCCCGGTGTTCTGGGTGCAAGATCCCACTGCGTTGATAGTGGCCATGATCACTTGTCTGTTAACGCTGCTGTTGGTACGTAAACCGCGTCGGTTACCAAAATGGATCTTACCGGTGCTTGATGCGATCGGGCTGGCGGTATTTGTCGGTATTGGTGTCAATAAAGCCTTTGCTGCCGGTAGCGGGGTGTTAGTCGCGGTCTGTATGGGAGTGATCACCGGGGTAGGTGGCGGTATTATCCGTGATGTATTAGCACGAGAGATCCCGATGATCCTGCGTACCGAGGTTTATGCCACTGCTTGTATTGTTGGTGCTACCGTCCATGCGGTTGCCTTTTCGCTATTCAAGCTGCCATTACCGCAGGCGATGATTCTGGGTATGGTGATCACCTTGGCGATCCGTCTGGCTGCAATACGCTGGCGTCTTAAACTGCCCGCTTTTATTCTTGAGTAAGCGCTGGTTAACCGGCGGGTATCGCACCCGCCAGTCACTAGATGCTGAATGAGGAACCACAACCACAGGTGGTTTTCGCATTCGGGTTAGTGACAACAAAACGTGAACCTTCTAACCCTTCGGTGTAATCGACCGTGCCGCCCAGCAGATATTGCAGACTCATGGGATCGACCACCAAGGCCACGCCCTGTTTTTCAATCGTCATGTCCCCTTCATTCACCTGCTCGTCAAAAGTGAAACCATACTGAAATCCACTGCAACCGCCGCCGGTAATGTAAACCCTTAATTTAAGGTTTGGATTTTCTTCATCAGCAATCAACAGTTTTACTTTGTTGGCTGCGGCCTCGGTAAATTGCAAAGGCAGTGCTACTTCATCGCTCATCCTATTGACTCCCAATTATCTTCTGGCACAGTTGATGCTCATCACCAACTGAATGCGCCCGATTATCTAATACCTGACTAGCGCGTTCAAGTATTCAACGCACTTGACGCTAAATCAGCCAGCATAGCCCACGCCAAGCTACTGATTAGCGCGATTATCATCCATCGACAAATTCAGGCCAGCAACTGTTGTTGCCGGCATTGGCTCCAGCACACCATGCAACAGCATGCTGACAAAGCAGCGATTTGCTAAGTTGACACACTGCTTTAGAATAGCAGTGTCCGATTAGTTAACAGCCAAGCCAATCTATCTATAACCCAGGAGCCGGTTAATGAGCCTACACAGTAAGTCCGAAAGTCTGTACGCCCAAGCACAACAGTTTATCCCAGGTGGCGTGAACTCTCCCGTGCGCGCATTTACCGGTGTCGGTGGCACACCGCTGTTTATTGAACGCGCCAATGGGGCCTATCTGTTCGATGCCGATGGTAAGCGTTATATCGATTATGTCGGTTCTTGGGGGCCTATGGTGCTTGGCCATAATCACCCAGCAATCCGCAATGCGGTGATTGAGGCTGTGCAGCGTGGGCTAAGTTTCGGTGCACCAACCGAAATGGAAGTAAAAATGGCCGAATTGGTGACTACGCTGGTGCCATCAATGGATATGGTCCGTATGGTTAATTCCGGTACCGAAGCCACCATGAGCGCGATTCGTCTAGCGCGCGGTTATACGCAGCGCGACAAAATTATCAAATTTGAAGGCTGCTATCATGGTCATGCCGATTGTCTGCTGGTGAAGGCGGGTTCAGGAGCACTGACCCTGGGTCAACCAAACTCGCCCGGTGTACCGGCTGATTTTGCCAAACATACATTAACCTGCAGTTATAACGACCTCGACTCAGTACGCAGTGCATTTGAGCAATACCCTGGCGAAATCGCCTGTATTATTGTCGAGCCTGTGGCCGGCAATATGAACTGTATTCCACCACAACCTGAGTTTTTACCCGGTTTGCGCGCATTGTGTGATCAGTATGGTGCATTGCTGATTATCGATGAGGTGATGACCGGTTTTCGCGTCGCACTTGGCGGTGCTCAAGCCCACTATGATGTGCAGCCAGATCTCACCTGCTTGGGGAAAATCATTGGCGGTGGGATGCCTGTTGGCGCTTTTGGTGGCCGGCGCGATGTGATGGCGGCGTTGGCGCCGACTGGGCCAGTCTATCAGGCTGGTACGTTATCCGGTAATCCGATAGCGATGGCGGCAGGCTTTGCCTGCCTGAACGAAATTTCACAACCCGGTGTACATCAGACACTCAGTGCCCTGACGGCAACGCTTTCCGAAGGGTTACTACAAGCAGCAAAACAGCAGAACATTCCACTGGTGGTCAACTATGTCGGTGGTATGTTTGGCCTGTTCTTTACCGATGCCCGTTCAGTGACCAGCTATCAAGAGGTGATGAAGTGTGATGTCGAGCGCTTCAAACGCTTCTTCCATCTCATGCTGGCCGAGGGTGTCTATCTGGCACCTTCGGCGTTTGAGGCGGGGTTTATGTCGGTCGCGCACAGCGATGAGGATATACAGCGCACCATTCAGGCAGCCAGTAAATGCTTCGCCAAGTTGTAGCTGGATAACTCGGTGTAACTGGCTGACAGCTTGCAGATGGATCACAGAGAGTCACCGCATACACGGGTTTAACCACCTTAATCACATCGGCACCCGAGCTGGGTGCCGATAACCACTGATGTACGTCACGGTAGCCAAACGGTGTGCGTCACGCAGCCGCTGTGGTTGTTAGCTGATTTTTCAAACGGTTATTCATGCTGCTCCCAATGCTGTGCACGTGCCACCGCTTTTTTCCAGCCCTGATAACGTCTGTCACGCTCAGTTTGGTCAATCGAGGGCTGAAATTGGCGCTCAATGGTTGCCGTGCGCTGCACTTCATCCAGGTTGCTCCAATAACCGACAGCTAATCCAGCCAGATACGCCGCGCCGAGTGCGGTGACTTCACGTACCTCGGGCCGTTCCACACAGGCACCGAGAATGTCCGCTTGTGCCTGCATCAGAAAATTGTTCGCCACCGCACCACCATCAACCCGTAGTGATTGCAGGCGGGTGTTGGCATCTGCCTGCATGGCATCCAGCACATCGCGCGTTTGATAGGTGATCGACTCCAATGTTGCGCGGATAATATGATTGCTGTTTACCCCTCGGGTGAGACCAAAAATCGCTCCGCGTGCATAAGGGTCCCAATAAGGTGCTCCTAAACCAGTAAAGGCAGGCACCACATAAACACCGTTACTGTCCGGTACTTTACTGGCGAAATATTCAGAATCGGCAGCATCGCTGATCAGCTTCAACTCATCACGTAGCCACTGAACCGACGCCCCTCCCATAAATATCGCCCCTTCCAAGGCATAATTCACCTCGCCACCCGGGCCACAAGCAATGGTGGTCAGCAAGCCATGTTCAGAACGCACTGCTTTCTTGCCAGTATTCATTAACAGGAAGCAACCTGTACCGTAGGTATTTTTTGCCATTCCCGGCTGAACACAGAGCTGCCCATAGAGTGCTGCTTGCTGATCACCAGCAATACCGGCAATCGGGATCAGTGTGCCATCTTTACCGCCGATGTTGACCTGACCATAAACTTGTGATGATGAGCAAACCGAGGGAAGCATCGCACGCGGGATATTGAGCAGATCCAGCATCTTCTGATCCCACTGCAATTGATGAATATTGAACAGCATAGTACGCGAAGCATTGGTGTAATCGGTGACGTGTACTTGTCCTTGCGTCATTTTCCAAACTAGCCAGGTATCTACCGTACCAAACAGCAGTTCACCCCGCTCTGCCCTTTCACGTGCGCCTTCAACATTATCAAGGATCCATTTTACCTTAGTACCAGAAAAGTAGGGATCAACCACCAGCCCAGTGGTTTGACGAATGTATTCTGCCTGACCATCTCGCTTAAGCTGCTCGCAGATCTCGGCGGTGCGCCGGCATTGCCATACGATGGCGTTATAAATCGGTTTACCGGTTTTTTTCTCCCAGACAATGGTTGTTTCGCGTTGGTTAGTGACACCAATAGCGGCTATCTGGTCGGTGTTAATATCCGCCTTCGCCAGAACTTCTACCAAGGTGGAGCTTTGCGAAGACCAAATTTCCAGCGGATCGTGCTCAACCCATCCAGATTTTTGGTAGATTTGCGTGAATTCTCGCTGTGAAACTGCAACAATATCGGCGTTGTGATCGAAGACAATTGCGCGCGAGCTGGTGGTTCCTTGATCGAGAGCAACGATATATTTTTTTTCGGTCGTCATAAGTCTAATTCCGTCGTGATTCACTGCTGTGTTCATCGCACTTAACATTGTTGACTATTGATTGCCTCTTGCTACAGGCACCATTCAGCCATTAACAGCTTTTGAATGGCGCTTGCCAACAGCACTGTAGCCAAGTAAGGTGGGCAGCACTCCTGCAACGTTAAGTAATGAGCGGATAAAACTGTGCCCGTAGTGCGTTATGCAGAGGTTATACCTCATCAAGTCTCGCGGCTTGGTGCATTTCGTGTTTTTGTTGTCAGTTGAGTGGTTAAAATACGATAGAGTCTGTCTTAAGGCGGTAAGTTGCTAGACAGTGACAGGTCGGCTACTTACAATCATTTTATCGAAAAAAGTTTTTATCACGGCAAACGCACTGTTATCACTGCGCCTGCCATTTGGCGAGATTCGCCGCTGCTATAACCAAGATCGTGGCTTCACTCACGCTCCGGGTGCTTGGCGTTGCAGCGTGGTAATTACGGCGCTCCTTTTAGCTGAAATTATCAGCTAAAAGGGGCACAAATAGCCCAGATTCCTGCAATCTCAGGTAACAGGGGAATAGGCACAGGCCCAACGATCATTAAGGGGAGTAAAGAATGTCATTCGAAATATTTGAGAAATTTGAAGCAAAAGTTCAACAAGCCATCGATACCATCACACTGTTGCAGATGGAAATTGAAGAGCTGAAAGCCCAGAATAGCGCCTTGTCGCAAGAAGTGCAGAGCAACGCCGCACATCGTGAATTGCTGGCACGTGAAAATCAGCAACTGAAAGAAGAGCAGCACGCATGGCAAGATCGTCTGCGCGGTTTACTGGGCAAAATGGACGAAGTCTAATTGCAGCAACCATAAAAGGGTACCATCGGTACCCTTTAATCTATTAGGCTATGATTACTCAATATCAAGAGGCATTTCCGACAAGATGATGCCGGTATCATCGGCGTATAAATGGTCACCAGAGAAGAAAGTAACGCCACCGAAGTTAATACGCACATCGCTTTCGCCAATGCCTTCGCTGGTTGCCCCAACGGGAATCGCTGCCATCGCCTGAATGCCGATATCCAACTCCTCTAGCACATCTACCTGACGTACTGCACCATAGACAACAATCCCTTCCCATTCATTTTGAACCGCAAGACGAGCCAGTTCTGCATTGATCAAAGCACGGCGTACCGAACCGCCACCATCGATCAGCAGCACCCGACCACGACCATTTTCTTCTAACAATTCAAACAGCAGGCCGTTATCTTCGAAGCACTTTACTGTAGTAATTTGCCCACCAAATGAAGTACGCCCACCAAAATTAGAGAACAGAGGCTCAACAACGTTAACCTCTTCCTGATAAATGTCACAAAGTTCGGAAGTATCGTATTTCATAGGATCCTAGGTCCTTTTGCCGCGAGAGAAGTCAGTATATCGCTTTATTTAGCCGATAAGCAAAGTGATCAGCGTTGCCAATCGCCCAGACAATGAATATTTTTCAACCAGCCAATCTGAGTAAGCGTTGTGATTATCTCACGGTCACAGACTATCGATTAACCGTTGTAATATCTGTTACCCGCACTCACCGCGCCGCAAAACTAAGCAAGCTTCTTTTAGCTTAGCATCACACCAATAGAGAATAGCAGATTAATCACCAAAGCACTTTTTACCATCTGTTCCAACAGTGGCCGCATACCGATTGCTGTTTGATCACGCAATACACGTCGCCCATGTAACAGCAGCAATGGCGTAGCCAGCAGAAATAACCATCCGGATAAGCTGGCGAGATAATAGAACGCAAATAACGCAAAGCAGAGCAGCGCTCCGAGCAGTAGCAATAGATGATAATAGCGCCCGTTACGTGCTCCCAGTCGAACAGCAAGCGTGTTCTTATGGTTGGCGCGGTCTGTTTCAATATCGCGCAGATTATTAATATTGAGCACCGCAGTGGCCAGTAGACCGCACGCCGTTGCAGGCAGTATCACCGACATTTCGAACCGGTGAGTTTGCAAGTAATAACTCCCCACGACACTGAGCCAACCAAAGAATATTAATACCGAAATATCACCCAATCCCAGATAACCGTAGGGTTTTTTGCCAACGGTATAGGTGATAGCAGCAATAATTGCCACTGCGCCGAGCAGTAAAAAGCCAAGTACATCGCTAGGTTGCTGACAGGAGATGGCAATTAAAGCACTACCGGAGAGCATAATCAGCACCACGGTGATAACCAGTGCCCTCTTCATCTGCGCCTGAGTGATCAGCCCTTTTTGCATCCCGCGCATCGGCCCAATTCGATCGGCCGTATCACTGCCTTTGATCGCATCACCATAATCATTGGCCAAATTGGAGAGGATCTGCAACAGACCGGCAGTTAACAACGCCAACAGCATCACCCCAAGCTGAAAATGCCCCTGCCAAGCAGCAACCGCAGAACCGACGATAATAGAAGAGAAGGCCAACGGTAAGGTGCGCGGCCGCAAACTTTCCAGCCAAGCCTTAGCTGGGGTAATGGCAGTTGATGATTGCATATCCGATGTTAATCTTCCGTTCTCATGCTAGCTAACACATTGTGTTAAAAAATAAATTGATGATGTCAGTTAGCCTGTTGTCACCGCTCTGCCGCACAGCACTAACTGACTGTTATTTTGCCGTCGATTAGAGAATAAAACGGCTCAAATCTTCGTTGCTCACCAACTCATCGAGATGATTACGGACATAATCAGCATCAATGGTGATCGACTGACCGCCACTTTCACTGGCGCTATAGGAGATCTCTTCCATCAAACGTTCCAATACGGTATGCAGACGACGGGCACCGATATTTTCGGTATTCTCGTTCACCTGCCAAGCCGCTTCAGCAATACGCCGGATACCGTCGGCACTGAAGTTAACTTCCACGCCTTCCGTTGCCATCAGCGCTTTGTACTGCTCGGTGAGTGATGCGTTCGGTTCAGTTAAAATACGTTCAAAATCTTCCGTTGTCAGTGCCTGCAGTTCGACACGAATAGGCAAACGCCCTTGCAATTCAGGGATCAAATCTGCCGGGCTGCTAGTCTGGAACGCGCCTGAAGCGATAAACAGGATGTGATCTGTCTTCACCATGCCATGTTTGGTTGAAACGGTGCATCCTTCAACCAGTGGTAGCAGATCGCGCTGCACGCCTTCACGCGAAACATCCGGGCCAGCACTTTGGCCACTGCGCTTACAGATTTTGTCCACTTCATCGATAAATACGATGCCGTGCTGCTCAACCGCTTCTATCGCCTGCTCTTTTAGCTCTTCAAAAGAAACCAGCTTAGCCGCTTCCTCTTCCACCAGTAACTTAAATGCCTCTTTGATCTTGAGTTTGCGCGCCTTCTGTTTCTGATTACCCAAATTCTGGAACATCGATTGCAGTTGGCTGGTCATTTCTTCCATGCCAGGAGGAGCCATAATCTCAACACCCAGAGGAGCACCCGCCAGATCGATTTCGATCTCTTTATCGTCTAACTGCCCTTCACGCAGTTTCTTGCGGAATACCTGGCGCGCGGTTGAAGGCTCCTGCTGTTCTTCTGGCTGCCCCCAATTGTTCTTGGCTGGTGGAATCAACACATCAAGAATGCGCTCTTCCGCCAACTCTTCTGCTCGGGTGCGATTTTTCTCTATCGACTGCAAGCGCACCATTTTTACTGCCACATCAGTCAAATCACGAATAATCGAATCAACTTCTTTGCCAACATAGCCGACTTCAGTAAATTTGGTTGCTTCTACTTTGATGAAAGGCGCGTTAGCCAATTTGGCCAAGCGGCGAGCAATTTCAGTTTTACCAACGCCGGTTGGGCCGATCATCAAAATATTTTTCGGTGTAACTTCATGACGCAACTCTTCGTTAAGTTGCATTCGACGCCAACGGTTACGCAACGCGATAGCCACAGCTCGCTTCGCTTTGTTCTGACCAATAATATGGTTATCGAGCTCACTGACAATCTCGCGCGGGGTCATTTCAGACATGGGATCCGATCCTTACACTTTGGAAGGTAATTCTTCGATAGTATGGAAATTATTGGTGTAAATACAGATATCACCAGCGATAGTGAGAGACTTCTCAACAATTTCTCGCGCATTTAACGAGCTGTTTTCCAATAATGCACGTGCTGCAGCTTGGGCATAAGGGCCGCCAGAACCAATGGCAATCAAGTCATTTTCTGGCTGCACCACATCACCATTACCGGTGATAATCAGTGAGGCATTTTCATCAGCAACTGCCAGCAATGCTTCTAATTTTCGCAACATACGATCAGTCCGCCAATCTTTAGCTAACTCAACCGCTGCTTTAACCAGATGCCCTTGATGCAGTTCAAGTTTACGTTCAAATAATTCAAACAGTGTGAAAGCATCCGCTGTGCCACCGGCAAAGCCGGCTATCACTTTATCGTTATACAGCCGACGCACTTTTTTAACGTTGCCCTTCATCACAGTGTTACCTAGTGTGGCTTGACCATCACCACCAATTACCACCTGACCATTGCGGCGCACACTTACAATTGTTGTCACGAGCAGCCCCTTATCGCAAAAAGAAAAAACCCACACAGCAACCTGTAGCAACAGATGCCATAGAGGCAATAAACGTTATACAACCAAACCGCTGGCAGTGGCCGAGGTGATCGTTAGCCTCGTGACAACAGGCGGTCTGTGGGTGATAACAACCACCCGGTTATAAATGGGGGAGAATTGCTATTTTTCAACCCCTAACCGGTACAGTGATACACTCCGGCATACCTGCGGCCTTCAAACGTGCCAATGATTGATCAACTTGGGTGCGGTTGTGGTACGGGCCAAGCACCACTCGATTCCAGCCACCAGAAACCGTGACTCGGCTTTCAATGCCAGCAAATGCCAATTTAACACGCACTGACTCCGCCTGATCGGCAACACGAAATGATCCACACTGCACGATCCACTGCGACTTCTGCTCAGGCTTGCTATTGGCCTGGGTTTTGCCGCTGACCGAACTGTTGCTATTTGCCGAGGCTGCGCGTGTCGGTGGATTGACCACTGTTGGTTGCGGCGAGGGCGAGCGAGTACGGTTATTGCCGCTCACGCCGGGTAGCGGTGTCGGCGGCTGACGCATATCGGCTTCTATCTGCTCTAGCAACTGCCGCTGCTCGGCGGTGAGCGTGGTATTTGCCCCCACTTCACCACTCGATTTCGGTTCTGTCGGTTGCCGTACACCAATCGGCCGATTTTCCAGCTCTTTGATGTAACGCCAGCGCTCTTGCGGCTTAGGCGGCAATCCGCCTGCTGGCTGACTATGTTGTGGCTGTGTTGATTTTTGTGCGGGTGTGTCTGGTTTATGCTGCTTAACAAAGTAGAGCGCCAGGATGAAAACAGCCACCACAGCAGCCACCAGCAGCAGTGTCATTTTGGATAGCTTATTTGCTTTTTTCGCTTTTGCTGAACGTTTACTGCCGCCAGCCGCCTTACGCCGTGTCGTTTTGTTCTGCCCACGACCAATATAATCTTTTTGTGCCACTCTAATTCCAGTCTGTTTTACTTGGCACCTACCCCAGTAAGCACCATTGGCACCACCAGTTTAGACCCGCAGAACGTGTAGAAACCACAGCGTACGCGCAGTCAGTGAGGATTTCGGCTCTGCCAAGAAACAACATGGCAAACGAGCAATACGACAACGAAAATTCCTCTAATAGGATAGGCGGTTAAACGTTAACGCCAATGCCGATCAGCGCTCAGTCTACTGAAACACCCAATCGTTGACTAGCGTTTAGCTACCGCAGTGCTACCTCTGATAATCAGTTCACTCTCCAACAAACGTGAACCACTATAAACCGGTAACCCATTTAACTGCTCTAGCAGCAATTTCACTGCCTGTTGGCCAATCTGAAAACGCGGCTGTGCCACAGTAGTCAGCGGAGGATCACAATGCCTAGCCTGCTCGATATCATCAAAACCAACAATCGAGAGATCCTGTGGAATGCGCAAACCGAGCTTTTTCGCTTGTGACAGAGCACCAATTGCCATCACGTCGCTATGACAAAATAGCGCAGTTGGTGGTTTAGCTTGTGTCATCAGCGCGCTAATCGCACGCGCACCGGCCTCATAACTAAAATCGCCGCGCAGAATATATCGGCTTTCGACGTGGATGTCATGACGCCGTAATGCCTGCAGATAACCTTGCAAACGGTATTGACTCAATAGTAGCCGTTCATCACCGGTTAGACAGGCAATCTGTCGGTGCCCAAGCGAATGAAGGTAACTCACCGCTTCAAACGCCGCCGTCAGATTATCGATATGCACCGCAGGAAGTTCCAGCTCCGGCAGCAACTGATTGGCTAGCACCATAGGTGGCAGACTACGCCGCTCTTCCTCACTCAAAGCAAACGGCAACCCGCCACTGAGTAGCAGAATGCCATCAATCTGTTTAGTGATAATCAGATTGATAAAACTCTGTTGCCCCAGCCGTTTGCTCAGTTGACTCACCAATAGCAAATAACCGTGCTGGCTAGCAATCTGCTCGACACCCGCTATCAGATCAGCAATGCCTGGATCACAAAGATCCGAGACGATCGCCAGCAAGGTATGTGAGTGATAGCGCCTATTGTTGCCAAGGCTGGCATTGCGCGAGTAACCAACCGCCAACATCGCCCGATCCACCTTTTGGCGTGTCAATCTGGAGACCTTATCAGGTTTCATTAACGCACGTGAGACAGTGGCCGTTGAAACACCCGCCATTTCTGCAACGTCCTTCATCGTGGCGGTCAATGACGCTTTTCTCTGTTCCATCACGCGGCTCCTTCGGTTTCACCTGGGTCAAATAGGGAGACTTTTTCGCCTGCGGCAAGCGCCTGTCATTAGATATGAGATGAATTGAATAACATTGGGTTACGCAGACATTGTGCTGCTATCTAAGCAGACTATTGGCTACTTTTGTTAGGGAATTTTGCTAACAGCGCAGAGTTTATGCATTTTTCTCGTGCCAGATCGCAAATTCGCCAGCCAACCACCGACAGGACAACGATAAACACGCCAACCTCACAAGGCTAATTCTCAAGCGGATCAACATCGATTGCCCACTTCAACTGATGTGTTTTCGGCAATGCTTCGATCGCAGGTAAGCTGGTTTTTAACAATTGCTGTAGTTGTCGGCGCGAGCTGTGCTGCAATACCAACTGCCAGCGAAAACGGCCGCTACGCTTTGACTGTAATGCTGGCACCGGCCCCATCAACCAGAGCGCCTGATCCGATAATGGATTGCTCTCCAATTGCTGGCGACAGTGGCGCAAAAAGTCTGCTGCCTGCTGATTGTCACGATCTTCGGCGCGCAGAATAATGTGGCTGGTATAAGGCGGTAGCAGGGTGCTACGGCGTTCAAGCAGAGCCTGCTGTGCAAAAGCATGATAGCCCTGCTGCAATAGTATCTGTAGCAATGGATGCTCGGGGTGGTGTGTTTGTAGTAACACCTCACCTGGCTTGCCTGCTCGGCCAGCACGACCAGAAACCTGGGTGTACAACTGTGCGAAGCGTTCCGCCGTGCGAAAATCCGCCGAAAACAGCGCAGCATCTACATCCAGCAGAGCTACCAGTGTGACATTCGGGAAATGGTGTCCCTTAGCCAACATCTGGGTACCAATCAGTATTCGGGCGCCATCACGACCGATCTCTGCCAAATGCTGCTCTAGTTGCCCTTTACGGCTGGTGGTATCACGGTCTATACGAGTGATTGCGATCGTTGGAAACTGTTCTGGTAGCACATCTGCCAACTGTTCAGTGCCAACACCCACGGCGACCAGATGTGTGGAACCACACTGCTGGCACTGCTGTGGTACCGGGCGTTGATTGTCACAGTGGTGGCAACGTAGCTGTCGCTGCTGCTGATGTAGGGTAAAGTAGTGATCGCAATGGCGACATTCGGCGATCCAGCCACACTCATGACATAACAGCGCTGGGGCGTAACCACGACGGTTTAAGAACAACAACACCTGATTTCCCTGTTCGAGATGATGTCGCATCCGGCTTAGTAACGCGGCGGATAACCCCGCTTTCAGCGGCTGGCCTTTTAAATCGATCAGTGATTGCTGTGGAGGTTTAGCATTCCCAGCACGTTGGGTTAAGTTGAGTTGACGATATTTTCCCAATGCAACATTGTGTAGCGTCTCCAGCGCTGGTGTTGCTGAACCCAGCACAATTGGAACCGCCTCTTCACGTGCGCGCATCACCGCCAAGTCACGCGCGTGGTAGCGCCAACCTTCTTGCTGTTTATAGGAACTGTCGTGCTCCTCATCAACGATGATCACCCCCAAGCGCGCAAATGGCGTGAACAGCGCCGAGCGGGTACCAATCACAATTGCGGTTTCACCACTACGCGCTCGGCACCAGACTGCCAAGCGCTCGCTATCGTTCAGTGCCGAGTGCAATACATCAACCGGTGCGCTAAAACGTTGCCGGAAGCGGGCGATCGTCTGTGGTGTCAAACCAATTTCCGGCACTAACACCAGCGCCTGCTTGCCGCAGGATAAAATATTTTCTAATACTGTGAGATAGACTTCGGTTTTGCCAGAACCGGTGATGCCTGCTAATACCCAGGCAGCAAAACGATCATCTTCACTGCGGATCGCTCCTACGGCTGTCGCCTGTTCACTGTTGAGGCGCAAACGCTCGCCCTGTACTGCGAAACAGGGTCGCCAATCGACAGCCGTTACTGTCTGTGGCTGTAATTCAACCAGCCCTTTCGCCCGTAATGCCTGTAGCGCTTGGCCGGATATCTGAAGTGAATCCATTTTTTCGCGAGACAGAGTTTGCTGCTGCAGTGCCGCAAGTGCCTGCTGCTGTTTAGGCGCACGCTTAAGCTCGTGCAATTGCGTCGCCTGCCCTTGCTCAGTCGCTACCCACAGCCACTTCTGGCTGATCTCTGGTAATTTGCCCTGCCGCAATACTACCGGCAGAGCATGAAATAGCACTTCGCCCAAGGGATGGTGATAATAGTCGCTCGCCCAGCGCAGAATACGCCACAATGCGTCGGAAAACAGGGAGTTTTGGTCGATAAAATGGTGGATCGGTTTTAACTTTTCAAGCGGTAACTCACTCTGTTGGCTGTGGCCAATCACCATCCCTATCGCCTGCCGTTTGCCCCACGGAACACTGACGCGGGCACCAATAATCGGTGATACCCCCTCAGGCAACAGGTAATCAAAAGTCCGCGCAAGGTGGATCGGTAAAGCGACGTGTACAACAGCCATGTAGCATTCCAAGCAGAAGAGATGTCGCTTAGTTTACACGGCAAATTGGCAAATGTACGGTTCCGATTGCACCGACGATTATATTCGGTATAATTTGCCGCCTTTGGTATGTTCCCATATCAAAATCGATTATTAACTGCGTGTGGTGTCTGGCGAAACAGGGCTGGATAGCGACACGGCCTTAACTGAGGTTTTCCATGAAAAAAGATATCCACCCGAAATATGAAGAAGTTACCGCTACTTGTTCTTGCGGTAATGTAATGAAAATCCGCTCGACTGTCGGTCACAACTTGAACCTTGACGTTTGCGGTGCCTGCCACCCGTTCTACACTGGCAAACAACGTGATGTGGCAACTGGCGGCCGTGTTGACCGCTTTAACAAGCGTTTCAGTGTACCAGGCATCAAGAAGTAATTTTCTCGCGCAAGATAAAAAAGGCACCTCAGGTGCCTTTTTTGTTGGTGAAGCTTGTGTTTGTTGCTAAACACGCTTTACCTGTAACACGGCTTTCCATCGCACTGCCTCAGTTCAATACTCCCAGGTATCAGGATCCACGCCCAACTCACGCATCAGCGCTTTCGCCACTTCCGGGATTTCATCATGACGCTCTTTGCGCAAATCTTCATCATCCGGTAGCGGCTGCCCAGTAAACGCATGGAGAAATGCTTCACAGAGCAGTTCGCTATTCGTGGCATGACGCAGATTATTGACCTGGCGACGGGTGCGCTCATCTGTCAAAATTTTTAATACCTTCAGCGGGATGGATACCGTGATCTTTTTGACCTGTTCACTTTTTTTACCGTGTTCAGCATAAGGGCTGACATATTCACCGTTCCACTCCGCCATGGGACACCTTAACATTAAATCTTAAACCCGAGAAACCTGCCAATTATGCCTGAATACCACACTAAATGTGCGACAAATATCGTGCCAAACAAGCGCGGGGCATACCGATTATGCCCCAACACTCACCTGCTACGGCAAAAGAATATCGCCCAAACTAGCGCGTTCTGTCACCTCAAAACTGACAAAAATTCGTGCCAAGTGCAAAGCGATTGAGACACAACGTCCAATTTTAGCGGTGATTGCTTTTTTGCTCAATCGTCGCACCAGTTATTTGGATGTCTAGATGTATTGACGTCTATTTATGGCGGGTGTAACCTTATCTCCCTCTTTCCCCCGCTATTTTGAGAGCCAAGCCAGCCATGAGACGTAAACCAGCCACTATCGCCGTGCGCAGCGGCCTGAATAATGATGAGCAATTTGGTTGTGTTGTACCACCGATTCATCTCTCCAGCACCTACAATTTCAAAGGATTTAATCAACCACGTACACACGACTACTCGCGCCGGGGCAATCCGTCGCGCGATGTGGTACAACGCACATTAGCGGAATTGGAAGGTGGTGCAGATGCGATTATGACCAACAGCGGTATGGCGGCGATCCATCTGCTGACCACTGCATTACTCAAACCCGGCGATCTGTTGGTCGCTCCACACGATTGCTACGGTGGTACTTACCGCCTGTTCAACAGCCTGGCTGAGCGTGGAGCCTATCGAGTCCTGTTTGTCGATCAGGGTGACTCACAGGCGGTGCAACAGGCGCTGTCACAACAGCCAAAACTGATGTTGATCGAAAGCCCCAGCAACCCCCTATTGCGAGTCGTTGATATTGCAGCACTCTGTGACGCTGCACATGCGGCAGGCGCCCTGACGGTAGTTGATAACACCTTCCTCAGTCCAGCGCTGCAACAACCTCTCGCATTGGGTGCTGATCTGGTGGTGCATTCTTGCACTAAGTACCTGAATGGCCACTCAGATGTGGTTGCTGGCACAGTGATCGCCAAAGATCAGCCGTTGGCGGAACAACTCGCTTGGTGGGCCAATAATATTGGCGTAACGGGTGCCGCCTTTGACAGCTATCTGCTCTTGCGTGGTATCCGTACCCTGTCACCACGAATCAAAGCAGCACAACAAAATGCCACTGCGATTGTCGATTATTTACAGCACCATCCACTGGTCAATAAACTCTACTATCCCTCACTCCCTACCCACCCAGGGCATCAGATTGCCTGCCGTCAACAATTCGGCTTTGGTGCGATGCTGAGCTTTGAATTAGCAGGTGATGAAGCGCTACTATGTCGTTTTCTGGCCGGATTGCAGCTGTTTACCCTGGCGGAGTCACTGGGCGGGGTTGAGAGCCTGATCTCTCACGCAGCCACCATGACGCACGCTGGAATGTCCGCAGAAGCTCGAGCCGCAGCAGGGATCTCTGACAATCTGTTACGCATTTCAGTCGGCATAGAAGATAGCGAAGATTTAATCGCCGATTTAGAACAGGCGTTCCAGTTAGCTGGCAAAAACTAATTCATTAAGCCAATCAGGGGGAGGAAATTCAGTGAACGGGCGTCAACTGCACAAATTTGGTGGCAGCAGCCTAGCAGATGCTCAGTGCTATCTGCGCGTTGCTGCCATTATGGCCGAATATAGTCAACCCAACGATATCATGGTCGTTTCCGCTGCCGGCAACACCACTAACCAGTTAATTCGCTGGCTGCAACTTAATCAAACTGATCGACTGGCAGCACACCAGGAACAGCAGTCTCTGCGTCGTTACCACAGCGATCTGATTAGCCATTTACTGCCCACAGAGATCGCACAGCCGTTAGTGAGCCGTTTTATTGCTGATCTGGAGCGTTTAGCCCACTTGCTGGATCGTCAACCCACTGAAGCGGTCTATGCCGAGGTCGTCGGTCATGGCGAGATCTGGTCTGCGCGTCTGATGGCAGCATTACTGAACCAACAAGCTATGCCTGCAGTAGCGCTGGATGCGCGTGATTTTCTGTGCGCCGAGCGCGCCGCGCAACCCAAGGTGGATGAACAACGCTCTTTCCCGCTGTTACAACAACTGTTGGTACAACACAGCAACAAGCGACTCGTCGTGACCGGCTTTATTTCACGCAATCAGCAAGGCGAGACGGTACTGCTCGGGCGCAATGGCAGCGACTACTCAGCAACACAGATTGGTGCGCTGGCGGGTGTCGCACAGGTCACTATCTGGAGTGATGTGGCTGGCGTCTACAGTGCCGATCCTCGCAAAGTAAAAGATGCCTGCCTGCTGCCACTGCTACGGCTTGATGAAGCCAGTGAACTGGCACGTCTGGCGGCACCTGTGCTGCATACACGCACGTTACAACCGGTTTCCGCCAGCGATGTTGATCTTCAGCTACGGTGCAGTTACCAACCGGAACAGGGGGCGACACGTATCGAACGCGTGTTGGCCTCCGGTAATGGAGCCAAGATTGTCACCAGCCACGATGATGTCTGTCTAATCGAATGGCAACTGCCCGCCGAGCAAGACATCAAGCAGTGGCAAAAAGAGCTGGATCTGCTGCTCAGCCGGATGCAGGTGCGACCGTTAGCACTGGGTGCCCACCCTGACCGTAACCTGCTGCAACTCTGCTACACCGCCGAGGTGGCCGATTTTGCTTATCAGGCCCTGCAACAAATCAATCTGCCTGGCGAGTTACAGCTACGCAATGGGCTAGCGCTGGTGGCTCTGGTCGGGGCTGGCGTATGTAATAACCCACTGCATAGTCACCGTTTCTACCAGCAGCTTAAAGATCAGCCAGTCGAGTTTATCTGGCAGCCAGAAGAGGGGATCAGTCTGGTGGCGGTATTACGCCAGGGGCCAACCGAATCGTTGATCCAGGGGTTGCACCATTCTCTGTTTCGTGCGGAAAAACGTATTGGCTTAGTGCTGTTTGGCAAAGGAAATATTGGCTCGCGCTGGTTAGAGTTGTTTGCACGTGAACAGAAAAATCTTTCCGCACGTAGCGGTTTTGAATTTATTCTGGCCGGTGTGGTGGGCCAACAGGGCTGTCTGCTCGACTATCACGGTCTTGATGCTAGCCAAGTGGTGAATATTTTTGAAAAACAGTCACAACCTCTGGATCAACTATCACTGCTAAGTTGGATGCGTGCCCATCCATTTGATGATCTTGTGGTGCTCGATATCACCGCCAGCGAGCAGTTAGCACAACGCTATCTTGATTTTGCCAGCTACGGTTTTCATGTCATTACAGCTAATAAGCTAGCCGGTGCGGCAGGCAGCGATCACTACCGTCAAATCCGTGATGCATTCGCTAAAACCGGACGACACTGGCTCTATAACGCCACCGTCGGTGCCGGTTTACCGGTTAACCACACCGTGCGTGATCTGCGAGACAGTGGCGACACTATCTTAGCAATCAGCGGTATCTTTTCCGGTACGCTCTCTTGGCTATTTCTGCAGTTTGATGGTTCGGTGCCGTTTAGTGAGCTGCTTGATCAGGCCTGGCAGCAAGGGCTAACGGAACCAGATCCACGTATCGATCTTTCAGGACAAGATGTGATGCGCAAGCTGGTGATCCTCGCTCGTGAGGCGGGCTATGACATCGAACCTGATCAAGTGCGCGTCGAGTCGCTCGTGCCACCCCTCGCTGAAGCCGGTTCGATCGACCACTTTTTCGAAAATAGCGAACTGCTCGATCAGCAGATGCTGCAACGTTTGAAGGATGCCAAGCGAGAGGATCTATTACTGCGCCACGTCGCCCGTTTTGATGCGAACGGTAAAGCACGCGTTGGCATAGAGGCCGTGCCCGCCAATCATCCACTGGCATCATTGCACCCATGCGATAACGTTTTTGCCATTGAAAGCCGCTGGTATCGTGATACACCGTTGGTGATCCGTGGGCCTGGTGCCGGGCGTGATGTCAGTGCCGGAGCGATCCAGTCTGATCTTAACCGCTTGGCACAACTGCTTTGAGTGTGCAGAACTGCGATTAACACCGCTCCAGTTATTATCTGCAAGGGATTTCCCTTGCAGATATACAGGTTAGCAAAGATTACTTGTGGTAGATGATCTCGACACCCTCGTCATCATCTTCGTCCCAATCATCATCCCAATCATCTTCTGCTTCCTCTTCAACCGCAGCCAGTTGCTCACGGTGATAGTCATCCCACATAAATTCGACTTTTTCTACGCTCTCCTCTGCTGGGAGTGCTTTCGGTTGTGTATTGATGAAATTCATCACTTCCCAACACAACAAATCCACACCGGCGCGGGTCGCGGCAGAGATCAAATAGTAGTTATCATGCCATCCGATCCCTTCGGCGATCACTTTCGCGCGCTCAACCGCTTCTTGCTGATCAAGCGTATCAATTTTATTAAATACCAACCAACGTGGCTTCTGGGCCAGTTTTTCGCTGTACTGATTTAACTCATTGATAATGATCTTGGCATTCTCGGTTGGATCGGAACCATCGATCGGCGCGATATCGACCAGATGCAGCAACACGCGGCAACGCTCCAGATGCTTAAGAAAACGGATCCCCAGCCCCGCACCTTCATGAGCACCTTCAATCAAACCTGGAATATCGGCCACCACAAAGCTCTGCTCGCTATCCATCCGCACAACCCCTAAACTCGGTACCAGTGTGGTGAATGGATAGTCGGCTACTTTGGGTTTGGCTGCTGAAACTGCTCGGATAAAGGTCGATTTACCCGCATTTGGCAACCCCAACATGCCAACATCAGCCAACAGCAGCAACTCTAGCAGCAGCTCGCGTATCTCGCCTTTAGTGCCCATCGTCTTTTGCCGTGGTGCGCGGTTGACTGACGATTTAAACCTGGTGTTGCCCAGACCATGCCAACCGCCTTTAGCCACCATTAAGCGCTGTTGATGCTGCGTCATATCACCGATGATCTCACCCGTACCCTGATCTTTCACCCGGGTACCGACTGGGACTTTAATCACCACATCTTTACCACGCTTACCGGTACAATCGCGCCCCTGGCCATTTTGGCCCCGTTCAGCACGGAAAGATTTTTCAAAACGGTAGTCAATCAGTGTGTTTAAATTTTCATCTGCCTGTAGATAGACATCACCGCCATCACCACCGTCACCGCCATCCGGCCCACCGTTTGGGATGTATTTTTCACGGCGGAAACTGACGCAGCCATTACCACCATCACCTGCCACGACCTGGATCATCGCTTCATCTACAAACTTCATTTTCCATCTCCGTAAATCATTCACCCAGTTGCTTTTAGTTGGCAAACTGGCGGGTCTCTGCCGATAACAGAACGCTGCACCAAGCATAGCAGCAATATCCACCTCAGACAGATGAAAAAAGCCCCGCAACAAGTTGCAGGGCTTATTTATACTGGTCTGGCAACGAACAGTTATTCAGCTTCGATACTGATAAACTTACGACCGTTCGGGCCTTTAACTTCAAACTTGACTTTGCCATCTTTCAGCGCAAACAGAGTGTGATCTTTACCACAACCTACGTTAGTGCCTGCATGGAACTTGGTACCGCGTTGACGAACAATGATGCTACCTGCCAACACTGCTTCGCCACCAAAACGCTTCACGCCGAGACGTTTAGCCTGTGAGTCGCGACCATTACGCGTTGAGCCGCCAGCTTTTTTGTGTGCCATTAATCTGCTCTCCTAACTTAAGCGCTGATGCCGGTGATTTTAACGTCTGTGAACCACTGGCGGTGGCCCTGCTGCTTACGATAGTGCTTACGGCGACGAAACTTAACAATCTTGATTTTTTCGCCACGACCGTGAGCAACTACTTCAGCCTTGATCTTTCCACCAGCAACAAAAGGTGCGCCGATAGAGATCTGTTCGCCATTGGCGATCATCAAAACTTGGTCAAACTCAACTGCTTCACCAGTTGCGATGTCCAGCTTTTCCAAGCGAACGGTCTGCCCTTCGCTTACTCGGTGTTGTTTACCACCACTTTGGAAAACCGCGTACATATAAAACTCCGCTTTCCGCGTGCCTAACCGCTCAATGGCGACGCACGCTATAAATATTCAACAATAGGGCGCGAATTCTACGCAATAATTCTGCTTATGACAAGCGCATAATCTGGCAAAAGAGAGAAAAGCGCGAGCACGTGAACCGTTTTCTTACCTTTATCTATACGATTTTTTTAGTACAATCAGAGCAACCGCTACTGTCGAAAGTTGCATGAAGCGGCCTTTCACCATCGGACGGTGCGCCAAACTCGATAAGCTTTATCGTCGTACTCCAGGAACGGCAACCGGATTGAGCGGTGTGACATCACGCATCGGCGTTATCGAGAATTTGTTTTGTTTAACAAAACATTGGTGTGGAAAAATGCGATATTGGCTTTCAATAGCAAAACGTTAG
The DNA here is from genome assembly GCF_004011885.1 of Serratia microhaemolytica. Classification (GTDB taxonomy): domain Bacteria; phylum Pseudomonadota; class Gammaproteobacteria; order Enterobacterales; family Enterobacteriaceae; genus Serratia_G; species Serratia_G microhaemolytica. Next base: position 28,728 of record NZ_SBEF01000002.1, read on the forward strand.
CTTTCAACGGTACAATGCTGGGTCTAGGCCGTGTCTAAATCCTGCCTTGGCATGGCTTCACTTGAGCAATGCAACCACAGCGGACAAAGTTATCAACAAATCGCATCAAACATAATAAATGTGTTAGAACGACTGCCTAAACAACATCCGTCGTTTGATCCGGATCGCAATCACAAGAGACATAGCTGAAAATACCATGAACCTAGAGCAAATAACTGAGTTAACTTCGCAAGACATGGCGATCGTGAATGCAACGATTCTGCAACAACTCGATTCCGACGTGATGTTGATCAAGCAACTGGGCTATTACATCATCAGTGGCGGTGGTAAACGCATTCGCCCAATGATTGCTGTTCTGGCAGCGCGTGCACTCAATTACCAAGGTGAGCAACACACCACCGTCGCCGCACTGATCGAATTTCTGCACACCGCGACCCTACTACACGACGATGTGGTTGATGAATCATCGATGCGGCGTGGTAAAGCAACCGCTAACGCCGAATTCGGCAATGCAGCCAGCGTACTGGTAGGTGATTTTATCTATACCCGCGCTTTTCAGATGATGACCAAACTCGCCTCTCTGCGGATCCTGGAGGTCATGTCAGATGCTGTGAATGTGATTGCCGAAGGTGAAGTGTTGCAGCTAATGAATATCCACGATGCTGACACTAGCGAAGAGAACTACCTGCGCGTGATTTACAGCAAAACAGCGCGCCTGTTTGAAGCTGCTGCACAATCTTCCGCAATACTCGCCGCTGCCTCTGAAGCCGAGGAGTGCGCACTACGTGACTATGGACGCTATCTGGGTACCGCATTTCAGTTGATTGATGATCTTTTGGATTACAGCTCAAAGGGTGAAACGCTAGGTAAAAATATCGGCGATGACCTTAACGAAGGTAAGCCAACACTCCCGCTATTACATGCTATGTGGCATGGAAATACAGAGCAGGCGGCAATGATCCGACAAGCAATTGAGCAGGGGAACGGTCGCCATCTGCTGGAACCGGTATTGGCCACCATGCAGCAGTGTGGCTCACTGAACTACACCCGCGAAAGAGCAGAACTAGAAGCAGATAAAGCAATTGCAGCGCTACAGGTGCTGCCTGCATCACCCTATCGCGCAGCATTAGAGGGGTTAGCACACCTAGCAGTTCAGCGCCAATTTTAAGAAAAACTGATTGCCAGAAAATGCATACTGGTTGCCTAAAAATAGATTATTTGTTTTCCAAAAATCCGGTGTGCGAGTCACCAGGGCAGGTAGCCTTTACTGCCCCATTGGTTGCTTGGGTGATGATTTATATCAACGATTGTTTGTTTGAGCCATTCCTTGCCAAGATTAAATGTTATTTATATCAATGCATTATTGACCATCACTTATTCACCAAAGCACATTTACTTGGTTCTCTCTGCAATCCAGTCAAACAAACTCATAATTCCTTCACGCATCAGAAAAGTCATGACCTCACGTCGCTCGCTCAATGAGAGCTGGTAATAGCACTCAACCCAAATTTTTAATGGCTCCTGCCGTTCCAGTTGGCAAAAATCGGGATTTTCCCGCAACATCAACACAACCTGAGTATCACTCGGCAAGCTGTTAATATGATATTCAACACCTCTACCCTGAACACCTTTACGGCGGCGACTCACCCACCCTTCACGCCTTGCCATCTGGTTGACGCCTTGTGGTGAAGAGGGCATTCCTTTAAGACCAATCAGCTCCTTGGCCGCAAACCACTCGTTTTTCATAGCCATTATCTCAAGATTTAGTGTGTTAACGCTTATTTTTAAGAAATCAATAAGCCGTTTTTAGAAAAACCTATGTATAATAATTTCCTAAAATCGTTTCTTATTGATGAAACGCTTAATTTTAAGCTGTTAGTTGAATCAGTAACAGCACTTTCTCGAATAGATAAAGGAATGTAAATATGAACTCACGGGATCCTGATTGGCACCCAGCAGACGTTATCGCGGCTTTAAAGAAAAGAGGAAAAACACTGGCGGCAGTCTCGCGCGAGGCTGGACTCAGCTCATCAACACTCGCTAACGCACTGGCTCGTCCGTGGCCGAAAGGTGAGTGGTTAATTGCCAATGCGCTGGATATGCACCCTGCAGAAATCTGGCCCAGTCGCTATTTTGATCCACAAACACAACGCTTACTAGATAGAAAAAGCAGGACGAAACGATAAAAAAAACCGCCGGGCTCACTGCCGGCGGTTTTTGTCTGATCATCAAACGTTGATAATCTTTTTAATCAATGCATTGAGTTAATTGACGAACTTTTCACCCAATTCGATATCGCTGCGCAACACCGTCAACATCTCATTCAATGCTTTTTGCTCAAATGCGCTTAATGTGCCGATATCTTTGCGCTCTTCCACGCCATTTTTACCGAGCAACACCGGCTGTGCAAAGAAGCGTGCATACTTGCCATCGCCTTCAACATAGGCGCATTCGGTCACCCCTTGCTCACCGCTCAGCGCTCGTACCAACGACAGACCAAAGCGTGCGGCTGCTTCACCCATCGACAGCGTCGCAGAACCACCACCGGCCTTCGCTTCCACCACCTCAGTACCGGCGTTCTGGATACGCTTGGTTAAGTCAGCAACTTCCTGATCGCTGAAACTAACGCCCGGAATTTGCGATAACAGCGGTAGAATAGTGACACCAGAGTGACCCCCGATCACCGGAACATTGAGCGCTTCAGGCTGTTTGCCTTTCAACTCGGCGACAAAGGTATTCGAACGGATGATATCGAGCGACGTAATACCAAAAAGCTTATTCTTGTCGTAAACGCCGGCTTTCTTCAGCACTTCAGCGGCAATCGCTACGGTGGTATTGACGGGGTTAGTGATGATGCCGACACACGCCTTTGGACAGGCTTTCGCCACCTGTTGAATCAAATTACGCACAATACCTGCATTCACATTGAACAGATCAGAACGATCCATACCCGGTTTACGTGCCACCCCGGCAGAGATCAGCACGACATCGGCACCATGTAACGCAGGTGTGGCATCTTCACCGGTAAACCCTTTGATTTTAACGGCAGTCGGGATGTGGCTGAGATCAACAGCAACACCAGGAGTTACTGGGGCAATGTCATACAGGGAGAGTTCAGAACCTGAGGGAAGCTGAGTCTTTAGCAGAAGGGCGAGCGCCTGACCAATACCACCGGCAGCACCGAGAACTGCAACTTTCATCCTATATTCCTTCTATTATTTTTAACGGATATACCCAAAAAACTTTGGGCGCGAGAGAACGCGAAGGGACTGTGTACCTCACACCTTCACAACGATGAACCTTCACGGTTAAGGCAGTCAATTTTCTGACAGAATATATAGAGTTTTCTCTTAAAATCTAGTCTGCGGAACTCCACTAATCAGCAAGAGTGCGATGAGGTTCACAATTATGCTAAATAATAGTTACATTTTGTGCGCTTTGTCATCACTTGGCTATTACCTCGTTAACAGCCAAAACATCTCTCTTTTTTGCCAGCAAAGCGGGGATTATTGGCGATTAATTGCATAAAAATGCATTTGTACGCATAATCATAACGCAGGCTGTCAACCCGTAGTTCACCTGCACATGAATAGATGCAACACATCGGGCAGCAGCCCTCAGACTCTTGATATTTTACGGTGAGAAATGCGTACCCCTGCCAAGCAAGAAGATTTAATCAAAGCATTTAAAGCATTGCTGAAAGAGGAGAAGTTCAGTTCTCAAGGCGAGATCGTATCCGCATTGCAAGAAGAGGGCTTTGAAAACGTCAACCAATCCAAAGTATCACGGCTACTGACCAAGTTTGGCGCAGTGCGGACACGCAATGCCAAAATGGAGATGGTCTACTGCCTGCCGGCTGAACTCGGCGTGCCTACTACCAGCAGCCCACTGAAAAATCTGGTGCTTGATGTTGATTATAACGCCGCAATTGTGGTCATTCACACCAGCCCAGGCGCAGCACAGTTGATCGCACGCCTGCTTGACTCACTCGGCAAAGCGGAAGGCATCTTAGGCACCATTGCCGGTGACGATACCATCTTTGTTACGCCGGCGCGCACCTTCAGTGCAGCACAGCTCTATGATGTGATCCTGATGTTGTTTGAACAGGAACTCTGAGCTGCCACTTGAAGTACCCTCTGCACTAGCTGTAATGCCATCAGTTACTAATGCAGGTAGTGACTAATGTAGGTAATTACAATGCGGATAGTTGCAATGCGGACAGTTGCAATGCGGACAGTTACAATGTGGATAGTTACAGTGCAGATAAGTGCAATACTGCCAGACAAGAGCATTGAAGGTGGTATAACACCCTACCCAGCAACGTATTGCTGACAGCCTGTTTGAGTGCGAGTTTCGCCCTTTGTGGCGTGATAAACTGGTAGCTATCAGTGTTAAGTGGTATAACAAGTTTCCTGATTTTCACCCTCTTCTGCACAGAGCATTTATTTATGGCATCAACCGATACCCGCCGCCTTTACCAGCAACTGGCGGCCGAACTGAAACAGCGCATTGAGCGTGGAACCTACACCATCGGTGATAAGTTGCCCGCAGAGCGCTGCATCGCTGAGGAGATGGATGTCAGCCGCACAGTGGTACGTGAGGCGATTATCATGCTGGAAGTTGAGGGCTATGTTGATGTCCGCAAAGGTTCAGGCATTCATGTCATTGCCACACAACAAAAGAATCTGGTGCTGCCAGCAGACAGTTTTGAATTTGCTACTGCTGGGCCGTTTGAACTATTACAGGCCCGGCAATTGATTGAGAGCAACATTGCCGAATTTGCCGCCACCCAAGTGACCAAACAGGATATTGTCCAGTTAATGGAGATCCAGCAGCAGGCTCGCAAAGAGGAGAGCTTTCGTGATTCAGAATGGGACCTGAAGTTTCACTGCCAGGTAGCACAAGCGACCCAAAACAGCGCATTGGCAACCATTGTAGAAAAAATGTGGGTACAGCGTGTTAACAATCCTTACTGGATTAAACTGCATGAGCACATTGATGAACGCTCAATCGCCAATTGGTGTGATGATCATGACGAAATACTCAATGCTTTGATCTGCAAAGATCCACATGCGGCTAAACTGGCGATGTGGCAACACTTGGAAAATACCAAACAGATGCTGTTTAACGCCACCAGTGATGATTTTGAATATAAAGCAGATCGCTATCTATTTGCAGAAAACCCGGTCGTCCATCTGGATAAGCTGACACAATCAAAATAGCCGCCATGTCAGAGCAAACGGTGTCATTGGTGTAAACCCCTTAACGGCTTCGATAGCTTGCTGGATCAGCTTATGTCAGAGGGCTGCTAGTGCGATCTCTGCCTTCACTACATTCGCAACGGATGAAAGATCTAAGCCGACACCGTGAGTTTTAGCCAAATTGACTGAGCCATCCCCACTGTTCTGTTCTGCTATCTAGCTGCGGTTGAAAACACCCACGTTAAACTGCTGCCGATATCATATTTTTCTTATCGTAATGCAGATTTTTCTGTTGACGATAGCACTACCCTGCTAGAATCTGTTCACTTTTTACTTGTTGATTTTAGGAGTAGAACACAAGTATATGCGCTGGTTGCTTGCTACACTTATCGCTTTTTTTTGCTGGGGTGAACTGTTCTCTGGTCAGAAGTGTTACGCAACCATCATTCCCTGGCTAAATATCTCGCACCATGCGGCAGAAAACTTAACTTCCCCGCTTGACACACCGGTTTCCACTCCTGAACTGCGTCGTAAGCCATTAACCCATATATTAGTGTTGTTACCAAGAGAACAGTCTGACTATCGGCTACGGCTCAAATCACTCCAATCTGCATCCAGTGATGGCACAGATTGTTGCATCCGTTTTCTCTCTGAGACTGACAAACAGTCAGTGTTGAAATGTAGCAGTGAACCTCAACAGATTGGTTGGATGTTGCACTCAACGGCACAACATAACCGGCTAGGTGGCTGGAAAGAGAGCAATATGCTTTACCGTGCCTCACTGCTCTATCTGCTACCCCCTGTTGTTATATCATGACACTTTGCAGTAAAAACAAAATGATTGGATTATCAGTTGCCAGTTAGTTATTAGCCTTCTGCGGGTTATCACTAGCTAAACACGAGATCCAGATAAACCTGGCGCCACGTAAACAATGACGTTTTTAGGAACACCGGATGGATATCATTAAGCAGTTGCTTGATGCCTTATGGCAACAAGACTTTGAAACCTTAGCTAACTCTTCGCTGGTTTGGGTGCTGTATGGATTGTTATTTGTCATTCTACTGCTAGAAAATGGCCTGTTACCCGCAGCTTTTTTACCTGGCGATAGCCTGTTGATTTTGGTTGGTGTGTTGATTTCAAAAGGTACCATGAACTTTCCATTAACCATCGTCATTCTTACCGTCGGTGCCAGTCTGGGTTGTTGGCTCAGTTATTTGCAGGGACGATGGTTAGGCAATACACGCATGGTACAGAGCTGGCTGGCACATCTGCCCGCTCACTATCATCAACGTGCTCATCAACTGTTCTATCGCCACGGACTATCAGCGCTGCTGATTGCCCGTTTTTTGGCCTTTATCCGTACTCTGCTGCCTACTATTGCAGGCCTCTCTGGGCTAAGTAGTTCACGCTTTCAACTATTTAACTGGATCAGTGGGTTGCTGTGGGTTCTGATCCTGGTTTCTATCGGCTTCTTCTTGGGGAAAACGGCCATCTTCAATAAGTATGAAGATCAATTGATGTACTGCCTTATGCTGCTTCCCGTGGTGCTATTAGTGATTGGTCTGTTCGGTTCGCTACTGATGGTTTGGCGTAAGCGGCAAAGCCGCCAGCGCCGCTAGGCATCTCATCCCAACGACAGACAATAATCCGAACTACAGACAATAATCCGAACTACAGACAATAAAAAACGGAGTGCGCAACAACGCCCTCCGTTTTTTTAACCCTCGGTTCGCTGTACCAAACCGAGGACGACTTTACCGCATGTTACCGAAGTTCTGGTGTTACTGGCCTTTCACTTCTTTCAGACCGTTGAACGGAGCACGCTCACCCAGCGCTTCTTCAATACGGATCAATTGGTTGTACTTGGCAACACGATCTGAACGGCTCATTGAGCCAGTCTTGATCTGCCCAGCAGCAGTACCGACAGCCAGATCGGCGATGGTTGCATCTTCAGTTTCACCTGAACGATGCGAAATCACTGCGGTATAACCCGCATCTTTTGCCATCTTAATCGCTGCCAGCGTTTCAGTCAGTGAACCGATCTGGTTGAACTTGATCAGGATCGAGTTAGCGATACCCTTGGCAATCCCCTCTTTCAGGATCTTGGTGTTAGTCACGAACAGATCATCACCGACCAGTTGGATCTTGTCACCCAGTACTTTAGTCTGGTAAGCAAAGCCAGCCCAATCTGACTCATCCAAACCATCTTCAATTGAAACAATTGGATATTGTTTAGTCAAATCTTCCAGGAAGTGGGTGAACTCTTCAGAAGTAAACGCTTTGTTACCTTCGCCTGCCAGCACATATTTACCATCTTTGTAGAACTCAGAAGCTGCACAGTCCATCGCTAAGGTCACGTCTTTACCTAACACATAACCTGCGGCACTTACCGCTTCGGCGATCACTGCCAATGCTTCAGCATTAGAACCGAGGTTAGGTGCATACCCACCCTCATCACCTACTGCCGTATTCATTCCTTTCGCCTTCAATACCTTCGCCAAGTGATGGAACACTTCAGAACCGATACGTACCGCTTCTTTCAGGGTTTTTGCCCCTACTGGCTGGATCATGAACTCTTGAATATCAACATTGTTATCAGCGTGTTCACCACCATTGATGATATTCATCATTGGTAATGGCATCGAGAATTTACCTGGGGTACCGTTCAGCTCAGCAATGTGTTCGTACAGTGGCATCCCTTTGGATGCTGCTGCCGCTTTCGCGGTAGCCAGTGAGACCGCCAAGATCGCATTAGCGCCAAACTGCGACTTGTTTTCGGTGCCATCTAACTCAATCATGATCCGGTCGATGGTCGATTGATCACGTGCATCTTTACCCTGTACTGCTTGAGCAATTGGTCCATTAACTGCCGCGACCGCTTTCAGTACGCCTTTGCCGAGAAAACGCGCTTTGTCACCATCACGCAGTTCCAGCGCTTCACGAGAACCGGTTGAGGCTCCTGATGGCGCAGCCGCCAGCCCGACAAAACCACCTTCCAGATGAACTTCTGCTTCAACGGTTGGGTTACCGCGTGAGTCGATGATTTCACGGCCAATGACTTTCACAATTTTGGACATAGTAGGTCTTCCTCAAATCAAAAGTTAAACTAAAATTCGATGTCAACAACAACTCAATGCCAGCCACTCTGGGCAAATTAATCTAGCAAAGAAACAGGGCTCGCGGTTAGCACGCTCTGTGGATGAAAACAGTTACTCTACCTGACGCTTCTGGTACTCACGTGCCGCATGGACAAAACCGGCAAACAGCGGATGGCCATCACGCGGTGTTGACGTAAATTCCGGATGGAACTGACAAGCGACAAACCAAGGGTGATCTGGCAGCTCAATAATTTCTACCAGTTTATTATCTGCCGAGCGACCTGCAATACGTAATCCGGCAGCCTCTATCGGTTTTAGCAGCATATTGTTCACTTCGTAGCGATGACGGTGACGCTCAGTAATAGTTGCTTTGCCATACAACTTACGCACCAGACTATTTTCAACCAGATGACAAGGCTGAGCGCCAACCCGCATGGTGCCGCCGAGATCGCTCTCTTCGCTACGTACTTCAAGATTGCCCTCTTCATCACGCCACTCGGTGATCAACGCAATGACCGGATATTTGCAATCAGCGACAAACTCGGTTGAATTAGCCGCTTCCATGCCAACTACATGGCGAGCAAATTCCATCAATGCCACTTGCATCCCAAGGCAGATCCCGAGATAAGGAATGTTATTTTCACGTGCATAACGTGCTGTCATCACTTTCCCTTCGACACCACGATAGCCGAAACCACCCGGGATCAAAATCGCATCAAGCCCCTTGAGCAACTCGACACCACGCGTCTCAATGTCTTGGGAATCGATCAGTTTAATATTGACGGTCACACGATTTTTCAGCCCAGCATGTTTCAGGGCTTCAATCACCGATTTATAGGCGTCGGGCAGTTCAACATACTTACCAACCATACCGATGGTCACCTCACCATTCGGGTTGGCCTCTTCATAAATCACCTGCTCCCATTCAGCCAAATTGGCTTCTGGCGCATTGATCTGGAAACGTTTGCAGATGTAGTCATCTAGCCCCTGCGCTTTTAGCAAACCTGGTATTTTATATATTGAATCAACATCTTTTAGAGATATTACCGCTTTCTCTGGCACATTACAGAACAGCGCGATCTTGGCCCGTTCATTGGCCGGAACTGCCCGTTCCGAACGGCAGATCAATACATCTGGCTGGATACCAATAGAAAGAAGCTCTTTGACTGAGTGCTGAGTCGGCTTAGTTTTAACTTCACCGGCAGCAGCAAGATAGGGCACCAGCGTTAGGTGCATAAATAGGGTATGCTCACGGCCGACCTCTACCGCCATTTGACGAATCGCTTCCAGGAATGGCAATGATTCGATATCCCCCACGGTACCACCGATTTCTACCAGCACCACATCATGACCTGCTGCACCATCAATGATCCGCTGTTTGATCGCATTAGTGATATGCGGGATCACCTGTATGGTGGCACCAAGGTAGTCGCCCCGACGCTCTTTACGCAGTACATCCGAGTAGACACGGCCAGTGGTGAAGTTATTGCGACGGGTCATTTTGGTGCGGATGAAGCGCTCATAGTGACCAAGATCGAGATCGGTTTCAGCACCATCTTCGGTCACAAACACTTCACCGTGTTGAGTCGGGCTCATCGTACCAGGATCAACATTAATGTACGGATCCAGCTTCATGATGGTAACGTTGAGACCGCGAGCTTCGAGAATCGCTGCCAGAGAAGCAGCTGCAATGCCTTTACCCAGAGAGGAGACTACCCCGCCGGTCACAAAAATGTAGTTAGTTGTCATGCTGAACCCGAGATTTTAGGTTTAAAGATGATGGAGAAACCAAGACGGGAAAACAGTATACCCGAAGCACCACCCGGCGACAAATACTATTGCCGAGATCATCACTGACATCATCTTATTAGCCACGTTCTAGTACCACAAAAAAAAGCGGACAACTGGTGTCCGCAAAAATTGTTGCAGTGGCTAAAGTTGTTACTAACTCTCTAATTATCCCTAATGTCAGACCCAATCACACAACCCAAAACTTATGGATGCATCGCATCATATGTCGCCTGGAACGAAGGCGGTAAACGCTCACGATCATAATTGGCGAAATAGAGCGCGCTGCCGGTGGCATTCATCAGCACCCCAGTTGCCGTTACTGCCGCTTCACCAAAATGCCCTGCACGCAGCGCACTGATGGTATCGCGTGTAAACACCGCACTCTCACGTAACGAGGCGCTAGCTTCAGTTCTTTCCCCAGAATTAACTTTTTGAATATTGTCTGAAATACTTGCTAGCGCGCGCGAACTTAATGAAACGCCTGAGGCTTTCAGAAACTGGTTTATCGCGCCAACAGCAGGAATATACACCGATCCTGGCGTGTAGTTATTGCTAACAATAGCTGCCAGTTCATCACGGCGAGCCATGCCAACACGATCATTTGATTCAGGCATCCATTACTCCTTTACTCGGTTATCGATTAAGGCCGAAGCAATTCGGCCCAGGAACTATTGCGCTAAACCAGCGTTACATGCTACCGGCAGCATTATCACGCTCAAGCCAAGAGTCAGAGTGTGAAATATTGCCATCTTTGTAGCACCAAGTGACTTTTTCATAACGGAGTTGGATACTCTCCATATGATTGAACTTCTCTGTCGCCGGATTTTTAATGTTATGCATTACCGGCGACACTGCGACGATAATCACATTTTCCATCAACATGTTGAAGTATTCTTCTTCCGTACCGGCATCATTAATTCGATACCACTTCAACTCTGCAGATTTGAGCTTCTGGCCGGTGGTAACTGCACGGTAAAGATAGGGTGAAGAGGCATCAAACTCTTTCACCATCACCATCGGTGCATGGATACGAGTACCGGTCAATTTGCCGGTATTATTGTCGGTTGGGATACTGACGTTGTGAACAAACTCAATAACTTCAATGCTGCCTTTCCGTCCGGTAATATCAACAGAACCGGAAATATCAACACCACCATCATCTTTCAGCCATAAGTAAGCTGGAATTGCCATCTGATTTACTCCATCCTGGTTTAACAAAGTTAATGATGTTGTAACTACACAGCGTGATAGCGCCTACTGACAACAAGCGCACCACAACTAAAAATTACAACTTGGTTTTTTGCTACTACACTGCCAGCTTCTCTGCCAAACAGCCTCACCCGAGAGGCAATTTGACAGATCCACATCTGGTTGCTATACCCAAATCAGCCGTCTAATTCGCTCTGCCTCAGCGCTGGTGGATCACCACACAGCATCTCCTGAGGCTGTATCAGCGCATTACGATACCGACCGACCTGCTAACTTTTCTTATATTATCAGCCACACTTCACTGACGCAGCAGGCCATTCACAAACAATTAACTTGTTTATCATTTGGATACAAACACGACCTTTGCAACATGCCCTGTCAGTATTCGCAATATTCATTCACATCAATTATCTGTGTACTCTCCCCCCTCTCCTGATGCGCCAGTACTGGCTTCGAGCCTGTGACAAATAGGCCAATCACAGCAAATTAGCTCATACTTTTGATGCGGACACGTCGAGCACCGACGTTATATACTTGCGCGGTTTGTCAGCCGATCGACAGCCAACGACAGCATCAGATTAAAAAGCAGTGATAAAAGAGGTTAATTATGGAGACATTACGTATTGGGTTGGTATCGATCTCTGATCGTGCCTCACAAGGGATATACCAAGATAAAGGGATCCCGGCACTAGAGAGCTGGCTCACCAGCGCACTGGTCACTCCCTTCAAACTGGAGACCAGACTTATACCTGATGAACAACGACTCATTGAACACACATTGTGTGAACTGGTGGATGAGATGGGATGTCATCTGGTGTTGACTACAGGTGGTACCGGGCCTGCACGACGCGACATTACCCCAGATGCTACCTTGGCTATCGCCGATCGACTGATGCCTGGTTTCGGTGAACAGATGCGCCAAGTCAGCCTGCATTATGTGCCCACAGCGATCCTGTCACGCCAAGTGGCGGTGATCCGTAAACAAGCTCTCATTATCAATCTGCCGGGGCAACCTAAATCAATCAAAGAGACACTTGAAGGTGTCAAAGATCAGCAAGGTAACGTGATGGTACATGGTATCTTTGCCAGTGTTCCATATTGTATTCAATTACTTGAAGGACCATATATCGAAACAGATGCCAATGTAGTAGCGGCATTTCGCCCAAAGGATGCACGTCGCGAGATAAATCACTAAATGGAGATCACGCAAAAAATAGTATTCAGTGATACTGGTGTGCAAAGAATTTGCCGTTATAGTAAGGAACTTTTTACAGCACCGCATACTAGGGCAATTCAATTGGCGAGCATTTTTTAACCAACACAACATGGCTCAAGGTGATCTTTTCCGTTGTTGTCTCTGCCACGCGCAGGGGCCTGCCGTCAGTTGTTAGCCAGGTTGGCTATAGAGAGACAGTGTGCTACCAGTTAGCACTGATAATGAGTCAACGCCTTGGTTAAAAAATACTCACAACATCCCATTAAACGTATGCTTTTTCTATTTCCTTGAATCAATAACGGTACATTATGCCTCACGATAATAATCGCCGATTGAACCGGCAGGACTACAAAACGCTCACGCTGGCTGCCCTCGGTGGCGCACTAGAGTTCTATGATTTTATTATTTTTATCTTCTTCACACTCACCATAGGGCAACTGTTCTTCCCTGCCGACACTCCGGAATGGCTACGGCAACTACAGACTTTCGGCATCTTTGCTGCCGGTTATCTAGTGCGGCCGCTGGGCGGCATCATCATGGCACACTTTGGTGACCTTATCGGCCGCAAAAAAATGTTTACACTTAGCATTTTATTAATGGCTGTACCGACCCTAGCAATAGGGATGTTGCCTACCTATGCCAGCATCGGCATCGCAGCACCGCTGCTGCTGCTACTGATGCGCATCCTGCAAGGTGCTGCAATTGGTGGTGAAGTACCGGGGGCATGGGTATTTGTCTCTGAGCACGTCCCAACACGGCGCATTGGCCTGGCCTGTGGCATCCTCACTGCCGGCCTCACTGCCGGTATTCTGCTCGGTTCATTAGTCGCCGGGCTGATCAACACCTCATTCAGCCAACAGGAAATTCTCGACGGTGGCTGGCGTATCCCATTCTTCCTGGGCGGTATTTTTGGGCTATTTGCCATGTACCTGCGCCGTTGGCTACAAGAGACTCCGGTGTTCATCGAAATGCAACAGCGCAAAGCATTGGCAGCAGAGCTACCGCTGAAATCGGTGGTGATGAAGCATAAGAAAGGGATCGCGATCTCGATGCTGCTCACTTGGCTACTCTCCGCCTGCATTTTAGTGGTGATCTTGATGACACCCGCTTATCTGCAAAAACAGTTTGCGATTGCACCAGCGCTATCACTACAGGCAAACAGCCTCGCCACCATAATGTTAATCATCGGCTGCATGACCTTTGGTATTGCGATTGATCGCTTCGGGGCGGGTAAAACCTTTATTGCCGGTAGTCTGCTGCTCGCTATCGGCAGTTCGCTGTTCTATCACTCGATGACAACACATCCAGAGTTGCTGTTTGTCAGCTACGCATTCGCAGGTTTCAGTGTCGGTATCGTTGGCGCTGTGCCCTATGTAATGGTGCGGCTGTTTCCTGCCGAAGTGCGCTTTAGTGGCATCTCATTCTCGTACAATGTGGCCTATGCCATCTTCGGCGGTTTAACACCGATCTTTGTCACCTTGATCATGCCACTCACTCCGCTGGCACCCGCCTATTATGTCTTGGCGCTGGCGATCATCGGTCTGATGCTCGGTGGCTATCTCTATCAGCAAGATCAGCAGCGACGCAGACCTAACATCTCCTGGGGTTAAACCACCAACCCGCGCGACAACGTGGGGTGCCGACTTACTGCTAACAGGCTAAAGCAAAGCTCAAAGCAGTAAAAAAATACAAGTTAGTACAATGCGATAGCACAATAAAACAGTAGGGCACCTTATCGGTGCCCTACTCAATCAAACTTCACTACTGTGTGTGCTTATGCTGAACGCGCACCAATCGGTAACACAGTGCGACCAAACTGCTCATTCAACACCTCTGCCATCGCCAAATAAATCGCGCTGGCACCACAAATCACCCCTTCATAACCTGCCAGCGTTAAGATCGCGTGGTTACCGGTGATGTTGCCAATTGCTAGCAGCGCAAATAACAGCGTCAAGCTGGCGAACACAAACTGCAATACACGGTTGCCAGGCAAAGTGCCAAAGAACATAAACAGGGTAAATACCCCCCAGAGTGCTAAATAAATTCCCAACACACTGGCTTCTGTCGGTTCAGCCAACTCCATACGCGGCAGCAACCAGATGCCAACTAAAGTCAGCCAGAAACTGCCATATGCGGTAAAGGCGGTCAAACCGAAGGTATTACCCTTTTTATATTCCAAAATACCGGCAAAAATCTGTGCGATACCGCCGAAAAAAATCCCCATACTGACAATCGCGGAGTTAACCGGGAAAAAGCCCGCATTGTGCAGATTCAACAAAATGGTTGTCATACCAAAGCCCATCAGCCCTAATGGCCCAGGATTCGCCAGCTTATTCGTGTGCATATATCCTCTGTCATCATAAAATGTTAACAAAATGAATCAGTAGCGTTGAAACGCTACCGCTACATTGCGCGATCAAAGCGCAGAGCTTGGCACAATGCAGTAGACTGAATTGGCAGAAACTACATAATTTACATTGAAATAGTGTTAGTTAATGATGCCAGGCCTGAACCTGGATGAATGAACGATCCCCACCTGAACAGCGCGCGTGATCATAGAGATCCGAACTTCACTAAACAATAATCTGAGCATGATAACAACAAATTTTTTCCCGCTTCCCCCTTGATGCTGATGGTACAGCCCCCATGTTAGTCAACAGCCGTAGTTACTCATGTGGTTACTCAGGTAGTTACTCACACAGTTACTCAACAACTACAGTTGCTCGACTGCGCCCTGACCTAGCGATTGCAATGGTGTCAGGATAACGCTGAAACGCTGTGATGAAGGGCACTTGAAATAAAAAACACTCGCCCACATATCAGCAAGCAACGTGACCGATTATGAATTTATTTAGTGGAGATGTTTAGATGGGCAAAATTATTGGTATCGACTTGGGGACAACCAACTCTTGTGTGGCAATTATGGATGGGGGCAAAGCGCGAGTGCTGGAGAACGCAGAAGGCGATCGCACCACTCCTTCGATCATCGCCTATACCCAAGATGGTGAAATTCTCGTTGGCCAACCTGCTAAGCGTCAGGCAGTCACTAACCCGAAAAACACCCTTTTTGCAATCAAGCGTTTGATTGGCCGCCGTTTCAATGATGAAGAAGCACAACGCGATAAAGCGATCATGCCTTACAGCATCGTTGCTGCCGACAATGGCGACGCCTGGCTGGAAGTAAAAGGCCAGAAAATGGCACCACCACAGATTTCTGCTGAAGTGCTGAAAAAAATGAAAAAAACTGCCGAAGATTACTTGGGTGAACCAGTGACTGAAGCAGTGATCACCGTGCCTGCCTACTTTAACGACGCACAGCGTCAAGCGACCAAAGATGCTGGGCGCATTGCTGGGCTGGAAGTGAAACGTATCATCAACGAACCGACTGCTGCTGCGCTGGCTTATGGTCTGGACAAAGAAGTCGGCAACCGCACGATTGCGGTTTACGACCTTGGCGGTGGTACCTTCGATATCTCGATCATTGAAATCGATGATGTTGATGGTGAAAAAACGTTTGAAGTATTGGCAACCAACGGTGATACCCACCTCGGTGGTGAAGACTTTGATAGCCGTCTGATCAACTACCTGGTAGAAGAGTTCAAAAAAGATCAGGGCATTGACTTACGTAACGATCCGCTCGCAATGCAGCGTCTGAAAGAAGCGGCAGAGAAAGCGAAAATTGAGCTCTCTTCTGCACAACAGACTGATGTTAATCTGCCTTACATCACTGCCGATGGGAGTGGTCCTAAGCATATGAACATCAAAGTCACACGAGCCAAACTCGAGTCTTTGGTAGAAGATCTGGTCAATCGCTCGATCGAGCCGCTGAAAGTTGCCCTAAAAGATGCTGGGCTGTCAGTTTCCGACATCCAGGACGTGATCCTGGTTGGTGGTCAGACACGTATGCCAATGGTACAGAAGAAAGTTGCTGATTTCTTTGGTAAAGAGCCACGCAAAGACGTTAACCCGGATGAAGCTGTAGCGGTAGGTGCTGCGGTACAGGGTGGCGTGCTGGCAGGCGACGTTAAAGATGTCTTACTGCTCGACGTAACCCCGTTGTCACTCGGTATTGAAACAATGGGTAGCGTGATGACACCGCTGATCAGCAAAAACACCACCATCCCAACCAAACACAGCCAGGTGTTCTCTACCGCCGAAGATAACCAATCGGCAGTGACCATCCATGTGCTGCAAGGGGAACGTAAACGCGCCAGCGATAACAAATCGCTCGGTCAGTTCAACCTGGATGGCATTCAAGCTGCACCACGCGGTATGCCGCAGATCGAAGTCACCTTTGATATCGATGCTGATGGTATCCTGCACGTTTCGGCTAAAGACAAAAACACCGGTCGTGAACAGCAAATCACCATCAAAGCCTCTTCAGGTCTGAACGAGGAAGAGATCCAGAAAATGGTACGTGATGCTGAAGTGAATGCCGAAGCTGACCGCAAGTTTGAAGAGTTGGTGCAAACCCGTAACCAAGCTGATCACCTGCTCCACAGCACAGAAAAACAGCTACAAGAAGTGGGTGAGAAACTGCCAGCGGAAGACAAGAGCGCCATTGAAAGCGCACTGAAAGATCTGCAACAGGCAGTGAAAGGCGAAGACAAAGCAGAAATTGAGGCGAAAACTCAAGCATTGATGCAAGCGTCTGCCAAGTTGCTCGAAGCGGCGCAAGCGCAAGCCACCGACGCAGGTGCGGCTCAGGCTGCACAAGGTGATGACAACGTTGTTGACGCCGAGTTTGAAGAAGTCAAGGACAAAAAATAATCGCCCTTGAGCGGGGCATGAGCACAGCCAACAGACTCTGCTCATCAATCAGCACGGGCGTTGGGGTAACCCTACGCCCGTGCACGTATATTAAGGGTTAGTGAAATAATGGCGAAAAAAGATTATTACGAGGTTCTCGGCGTCGCCAAAACGGCAGATGAGCGTGAGATCAAAAAAGCATACAAACGTCTGGCGATGAAATACCACCCTGACCGCAATCAGGAGCAGGATGCCGAAAGCAAATTTAAAGAGATCAAAGAAGCCTACGAGATCTTATCAGACGATCAAAAGCGAGCCGCCTACGATCAATACGGCCACGCTGCATTTGAACAAGGCGGCATGGGTGGCGGCGGTGCAGGTGCCGACTTCAGCGATATTTTCGGTGATGTGTTTGGTGACATCTTTGGTGGTGGACGCCGCCAGCGCGCCAGCCGAGGTGCCGACTTGCGCTATAACATGGAACTGACACTGGAAGAAGCCGTCCGTGGTGTCACCAAAGAGATCCGTATTCCGACTCAGGAAGAGTGCGATAGCTGCCACGGCAGTGGCGCCAAACCCGGCACCTCTGCCACCACTTGCCCGACCTGTAATGGTCACGGCCAAGTACAGATGCGCCAAGGTTTCTTCGCGGTACAACAGACCTGTCCGCACTGCCATGGCCGTGGTCAGATCATCAAAGATCCGTGCAACAAATGCCACGGCAGTGGTCGGGTAGAGAAATCGAAAACCCTGTCCGTCAAGATCCCTGCCGGGGTAGACACCGGTGATCGTGTACGTCTGGCTGGTGAAGGTGAAGCCGGTGAGCGCGGGGCACCCGCCGGTGATCTGTATGTCCAGGTACAAGTGAAAGCGCACCCGATCTTCGAGCGTGAAGGCAACAACCTCTACTGCGAAGTACCGATCAATTTTGCCATGGCTGCACTAGGCGGTGAGATCGAAGTACCGACCCTAGATGGCCGGGTCAAACTAAAAATTCCTACTGAAACGCAAACCGGCAAACTGTTCCGTATGCGCAGTAAAGGAGTGAAATCGGTGCGTGGCGGCAGTGTAGGTGATCTACTATGCCGCGTAGTGGTGGAAACACCGGTCAACCTAAATGACAAACAGAAGCAACTGTTGAAAGAGCTGGAAGAGAGCCTGAACGGCTCTTCCGGTGATGAAAACAGCCCTCGCTCAAAAAGCTTCTTCGATGGCGTGAAAAAGTTTTTTGATGATCTAACCCGCTAACCTTCCGGCTAGCGCATCAACCGCGCCCGCAGTGATCAACACTGGGGCGCGGCAAATCGATACCCGCCCTCTGTTTTGCCGTAACAGCATCCGCGCTTAACGACTGAAATGCACTCCCCTGCTTGACCTGGCTGGAGTATTAAAGTGCCAGCGTGCCGCGCAAAAAGAGCTGTGCATACCCGCCCAATAGCACCCGATCGCGCAACAACTGGCAGAACAGCTCACCACCGCGTGCGGATAACTGCTTAGCATGTAATGTGTTACGCCCCAATCGCTCAGCCCAATAAGGCAACAACGTACAGTGTGCTGAACCAGTCACCGGATCTTCGCTGCCATCTAGCGAAAAATAGCGCGAAACAAAGTCGACCTGCTCACCTGGTGCCGTCACTATCACCCCGCAACCGAATTGTGCAATCAGATGGCGGATATCAGGCTGCAACTGCCGCACTTCCGCCTCCGTTGCCAACACCACCATCATCGCTTTCGCCTGCCACACCTCCAACACCTTGGCACCCAATAACGCGCTCAGTTGTGCCGGTTCACTGATGCGCTCGGCAGGACGTGCAGGAAAATCGAGCTGCAAGCGCTGCGCATCCGCCTGATCACGCGTTACCAGTAACTCACCGCTGGCTGAGAGAAAATGGCACTGTTGCAACTGCATTGGCTGCAACACATTAAGCAGCACATGAGCGGTTGCCAACGTAGCATGCCCACACAAATCGACCTCACGATTGGGAGTAAACCAGCGAATACCGTATTTGCCCTGCTCCGGCCAGACAAAGCTGGTCTCTGGCAGTGACAACTCATTGGCAATCTGCTGCATCCGCGTGCTGCTTAATGGCTGACTCAGTAGGCAAACACCGGCTGGGTTACCGAGTAAACCCTCGCCAGTGAAAGCATCAACATGAAAATAGTTCTCACCCATTACATTCTCCTTAGTGCCAAATTAGTAATACGCTGACCGCCGTTAACAGCCCCATAGTCAGATTGAACACCCGCCAAGCACGCCGACTGGCTAATAAACGACCAATCAAACTCCCAAATGCCAGCCAAATCATGCCGGCAACCAAATTCACCAACAGCATGGCAACAGCAATTGCCACGATAGAAGAGAGATATGCTTCGCCAGGCAGCGTGAAACTACTGACCGCGCCTAACGCCATTAACCACGCTTTAGGGTTCAAAAATTGCAGTAACCAACCTTGATAGCAGCGCATCGGCTGGCGTGGTGTGTTGCCCGCCTGCAAGGTCTGATAACTTGCCGTCGCCACCTTCCACGCTAACCACAACAGATAGAGACTCCCTGCGATCTTCAAAAACAGATGCAACATCGGATAAAGCAACAACAAGCCACCAATCCCCAACGCCACCAACAGCAAAATTGACTGCATTCCTAACATAATGCCAATCATCAACCAACCAGAGCGGATAAAACCAAAATGAGCCGCTGAAGTGGTCAACAACATATTATTTGGCCCTGGTGTAATCGCGGCGACCCACAAGAACCCTAACAACGAAATAAACAAACTCAGTTCCATACTGGGATGCCCTTTGATAGCCCTGTAACCCCTTAGCAAGATACCTTTAGCCTGCAACGCTAGCAACTTGAGTTATAATGCCGAGTAATACGCCTTTGTCTGGAGCCAACCGATTGTGATCATTCCCTGGCAGCAACTTGAAACCACAACTCTCAACAACCTGATTGAATCTTTTGTCTTACGGGAAGGTACCGACTACGGTCAAGATGAGTGTTCGCTACAACAAAAAGTTGATGATGTACGCCGACAGTTGGCTAATGGGGAAGTGGTGTTGGTGTGGTCTGAACTACACCAGACAGTCAATATCATGCCGCGTACTCAGATAATCAACAGCTAAAAATCACCTTCCATTTCAGTTTTTTACAAAATTTCATTTGTCACAGGTACATCTGCTCACAAAAAAATGTGATCTTGGTAACGGTAACATTTCCATCTTAGTGACTAGAGACCCTATAATGCCAATCCGGTCAGCCGTAGCCAACGCGGTCGTTGCGTTAAGACGGTTATTGCGTTAAGTCACCAAAGCACACCGGGCAACACCAATGTTAATCATAGCCAGTGTGGCTACTACTTTGATAAAAAATGAAAATGAGCACTCGCACATTACTGACACTTGTTACCCTTCTGGCAACATTCAGCCAGGCAGCCTTTGCTATTGTCTACCCTCTTCCGGCAGCCAACAGCCGCCTGATTGGTGAAAACATCCAGATCACCATTCCTGCAGACAATAAATTACCGCTGGAAAGCTTTGCTGCTGAATACCAAATGGGGCTAAGCAACCTGATGGAAGCGAATCCGGGGGTTGATCCCTTCCTGCCGAAACCGGGCAGCACCTTAACCATCCCGCGCCAGTTGATCCTGCCAGACACGCCGCGTGAAGGTATCATCATCAACAGCGCCGAGATGCGACTGTACTACTACCCGAAAGGCGGCAAGTCGGTGATTGTGCTGCCAATCGGCATTGGTCAGCTAGGCAAAGATACCCCGACTGACTGGGTCACCACGGTTCAACGCAAAAAAGCCGGGCCAACCTGGACACCGACAGCCAAAATGCGTGAAGAGTATGCGGCTGATGGCGTAATACTGCCGCCGGTGGTTCCTGCTGGCCCTGACAACCCGATGGGACTGTATGCGCTCTATGTTGGCAGACTGTATGCGATCCACGGCACCAACGTAAACTTCGGTGTCGGCCTGCGCGTCAGCCACGGTTGTGTGCGGCTACGCGACGATGACATTAAATATCTGTTCGACAGTGTGCCAGTTGGCACTCGGGTGCAGTTTATCAACGAGCCGGTAAAAGTCACCATTGAACCGAATGGCGCACGCTATCTGGAAGTACACCAACCACTTTCAACCAACAAGCAAGAACAGCAATCGAGCAAACCACTGCCGATTAAACTCTCTGCTGGGTTAAGTGCGGTGATCAACGATTTAAGCGTCAATCCGCGTGAAGTAGAAGCGGCGATCAACGCGCGCTCAGGTATGCCGGTGAAAGTGAGTTACTAAAACCCAACCTATTGTGCCAGCAGCCGTTTGTGGCGACTGGCACAACATGCCAACCAGAGCCGACTGCAATAGGCTGCCCACGGCAAATGATGTTGCCAACAAACACCCCCTAGCCAACCGCTATCACACGCTCAACAACCGTCGCTACAGGCCGAGGCTACTGCGTTGCAGTTTGCACAGACACCACGTGCCTCCACCACACTTTGCGTTAGAACAAACCCCTCCTCTTGCGCTAACTGCTGCAAATTGTGCGCGATCCCTTCACTGGTTCGCTCCATCACCTGTCCACAACGGTCACAGATAAACAGTGCCGAGATATGTGATGGCTGCTCAAAATGGTGACACAGCACATAGCTGTTGGTGGATTCGACACGATGAATAAAGCCCTGCTCAAGCAGAAAATCAAGCGCACGGTAGACTGTCGGTGGCTTTGCCTGTGGTTCAGACACACGCAGCAGATCCAACAGATCATAAGCACTGATCGCCCCAGACTGGTTAATCATGAGACGTAATACTTGCAGCCGTTGCGGGGTTAGCCGCACATTGCGCTGCTGACAAAGCTGTTCAGCCTGCGCGAGTAGCTGTTCCGGTTTTGTTCGCTCCACACTCACTACCCACTTTGTGCCCAATAGACGAAGAGCGCAATGTTAGCACGGTTGACGGCGTTCGCCGAGTGTGAAGCTGGTTTCTTCAGCACAACACCAAGGATAAAACCTCGCTGGCAGCGATGATCAACCTATCGAACGCCCGATTTGGTATTCTCTGCTACCTCAAGTTACGGCATCATGGCCAAGTTACTGAAGCATTAACTGATAAGCTTACCCAGCAAAGCGGTGTTAAGGATGATCGAATGGATTACTTACCGATTTTTTGCCAACTGAAACAGAAAGCCTGTCTACTGGTCGGTGGTGGTGAAGTTGCAGAGCGCAAGGCGCGGCTATTACTGGCAGCCGGTGCGCAATTGACAGTCAATGCACTTGAATTCAGTACGCAATTTCATCACTGGGCCGAACAACAGCAACTGACTCTCGTCAAAGCACCATTCAGCAGCAACCTACTGGCCGGGAAATGGTTAGTGATTGCCTGCACCGACAGCAGCAGCATCAACAATCAGGTTTACCATGCCGCCAATCAGCAGCAGATCTTCTGCAACGTGGTTGATGATGCGCAACACACCAGCTTTATCATGCCCGCCGTGATTGATCGCTCGCCACTGGTGATCGCGCTCTCCTCCGGCGGTCGCGCCCCGGTATTGATCCGCCAACTGCGTGAAAAACTGGAAGCACAACTGCCACAACACCTTGGGCAACTGGCAGAACTGGCCGGCACACTGCGCCAACGAGTGAAACAACAGTTCAGCAAACTGACCGCGCGACGCCGTTTCTGGGAACGCTTCTTCACCCATCAGCACCTAGCACAATCACTGGCAAACCGCGACCAGCAACAAGCTAACCAGCAGATTGAAAAAATGTTTTCGCAACATTGTGTCGATCATGGCGAAGTAGCATTGGTAGGCGCTGGCCCTGGCGATGCAGGCTTGCTGACATTGAAAGCACTGCAACAGATCCAGCAGGCCGATGTAGTGGTCTACGATCGCTTAGTCTCAGCAGAGGTCATGGCGCTGGTGCGGCGCGATGCAACGCGTGTTTTTGTCGGCAAGCAGCCCGGCCAACACTGCATCACCCAAGAGAAAATTAACCAGACGCTGTTAACACTCGCACAGCAAGGATTACGCGTCGTGCGTCTGAAAGGCGGAGACCCATTCATTTTTGGTCGTGGTGGTGAAGAGTTGCAGGCGTTAGCCCAAGCGGGTATCCCGTTTAGCGTTGTTCCCGGTATTACTGCCGCATCCGGCTGCTCCGCCTACAGTGGTATCCCCTTAACGCATCGTGACCACGCGCAGAGCCTCTGCCTGATCACTGGCCACACCAAGCAAGATCGCCAGCTCAACTGGTCACAACTGGCCAACACACAGCAGACACTGGTGTTCTACATGGGGTTGGCTCAAGCGGCAGAAATTCAGCAACAGCTACTTGATCACCGCATGCCGGCATCAACCGCCGTCGCGCTGATCGAGAATGGCACGACACGCCAGCAACGGGTGGTAGTAGGCAGACTGGACCAATTGACTCTATTAGCCAATCAGGTAGTAAGCCCTAGCTTGATTATTATTGGCAATGTGGTTCAGTTACGACAACAACTCAACTGGTTTCATGGTGAACAAGATGATAGCGCAGTGACGCCGATGGTCAGTTTGTTGCGATAACGCTTCTCCGGTAAATGCGCCGGTTCTGTCACAAATCTATTTGCTGTAATAATCCTGCCGCCTCGGGCAACAGCCTTGTCCACCTGGCGGCAATCACATTGATTACTGAACCAAAGCTAGGCGAGATCCACTCTGTCATTCACAACTTCGCTAGGCTAACAACAGGCTAACTCCAAATCCAGCCGTTCAGGTACCAGACCATTCTCATTATCCAGCGGCAGAAAACGAATGGCATAACGTGTCTTATGACCGGAAATCTGTGGATAGAGCTGATGGACAAGGCTAATACGCAGCCGCAACAGATCCGCCCCCTCTGCATTATCCTGGAAGAATCCGTTCATACTGGTTTGATTACGAAAAGCTCCCGCCTGACGCACTAAACTTAATACCAGTGTCAACGCCCTATTCAGCGGTTCCAAAGTACGCAGCCAGCCTACCACTTCAGCATCACGTTCATGCTGGGCAACGTGCATCCAGATATGTAACGCCGGAAGATCAAAACAGCAACAACCACCAGGAATACTGAGCCGCTGGCGCACCAGACTGATCAGGCGATCTTCACGTAACGCTTGCCCCATTCGCGGCGCTGACATTAATGAGGTTGCGCTGTCCTTCAATTGTTGACGTAATTGATCCAGCAATTGCATATCCACACCCGGCACCTGCGACCACTGCTGCAACTTCTGTTGCTGACGTTCGAGTTCTTTTAATAGCTCGGTGCGCACATCTCCACGTTCCAACACATCCAATAAATCTGCAATGGTACGGAAGAATGACAATACTACGGTGGTTTCATTTAGGCATTTTTGGCCATAAAGCTGCTTCAGTAAAAACTCAAGCCGCAGCCAAGTGCGCATTTTTTCATTAAGCGGATGTTCAAAGAGAACGGTTGGTGATGTATCACTCATTAAATTTTCTCCTTGTCGTGCTGCAATGCGGCCAAATCACAATAGCGACGGTGCAATGCCGCCACCGAACTATTGAGCGCCTGCACGGTACTGCTATTCTGGATAATATCATCCGCAACAGCGAGGCGTTGTTCACGTGTTGCCTGAGCAGACAAAATCGCCATCGCCTGTTGCTGACTAATGCCATCCCGCGCCATCGTTCGTGCTAATTGTGTCTGCTGGTCGACATCCACCAGCAACACGCGGTCGGCCTTGGTTTGTAATCTATTTTCCACCAGCAACGGCACTACCCATAGTGCATAAGCGCTACTGGCTGCTTGCAACTGGCTCTCTGTCTGTTGTGCAATCAACGGATGCAGCAGTTGTTCCAGCCACACTCGCTGTGCCGGTGCACTAAAAATACGTTGTCGTAATTCTAGTCGATTTAGAGAACCATCGTTCAATAATATTTGCTCGCCAAAATGTGCGGCAATAGCAGCTAATGCAGGTGTGCCCGGTGCAACTAATTCACGGGCAATCACATCAGCATCAACTACAGTGACACCCAAATGCGCAAACGCCTCGGCGACAGTCGATTTACCACTACCGATCCCGCCTGTCAGCGCAACAATATAGACCATAATAGGAGCACACCCGATATTCAGAAAAAAGCATATCCACACGTCATACTTCAAGTTGTCTGAATGTTAGCGGCATCAATGCACCGTCGCCACACAGTGGCAATCATGATGACTGGAGTGACAGCGTGGTTATACTGCCAACAACTTCCAGGGTTACCGCTTACGGACCACTCGAATTATTTAACATATGAAGATCATAAGACGTCGCTGAAAAAGTGCAAGCTAAGGAGTATTTCGATATTTTAAATAACGCAGACGATTAGGCTGCAAACTTTTAATTCAATACATTACCCAACTGAAATATCGGCAGATACATGGCAATCACCAACGCACCGACAATTGTGCCAATCACCACCATTAACACCGGTTCTAACGTTTGTGCCAATGTATCGGCTAACTCTTGTGTCTGTTGCTGATGCCACGCTGCCAGTTTAGCTAATAAGCTATCCAGGCTTCCCGACTCTTCACCAACACGCACCAATTGCTGACACAATGGCGGAAACAGCTTCTGCTGTGCCAGCGCATGGTGAAACGGCTGCCCCTGGCGCAGTTGCTGTTCAATCGTCGCCAGCGCTTGTCGGTAAAATAGGTGGCTGACCGAGAGTTGTGCTGCGGTAAGACCGGCCACCAGGGTTAAGCCGGCTTGTTGCGTCATCGCAAGAATGCCAAATATCTGGCTCAAGCAATTGCCTTTTATCAGTGAGGACAACAGCGGCAAGCGCAACAGTAACGCCTGCTCACGCTGCTGCCAGGCGCTAATCGGATGTAAACGTCGTAGATAGAGCAGAGCCAAGCCAACTGACAGCAGCAGCAAATAGGGGCCAAATGTTATCAATGTCTCCGAGAGTGACAGTAGTGCTTGGGTAAACCACGGTAACGGTGCAGAGAACGACTGGTACACCTTGGCAAATTCCGGTAACACCATTACCAGCATCAGAATGGTGACTACCAGGGCAACCAGGCAGATAAATAGCGGATAGCGCAGCGCTTTCACCACTTTTTTATGCAACTTGTGCTGTGCTTCCTGCTGTTGTGCCAACTGTAGGCAACAGCGATCCAAGTTACCGGTCAACTCACCGACAGCGATCAACTGGCGATAAATCAGTGGAAAGACCCGGGGATACTCAGCGATCACGGTTGAAAAAGGTTGCCCAGTGGCAACACGCTGACTCACTTCGCGCAACAAACAGCGCCAGGCCGCTGATTGATGCTGTTGTGCCAACAGTTGCAACCCATTGACCAGCGGCAGTCCAGCCTGCAATAGGGTCGCTAACTGGCGGCTAAACTGGATCATCGCATCACCACGCCACTGACGACTGCTAATCCGCTTACCGGCGCTGACCTGATAGGGCTGCAACCCCTGCTGAAGTAACTGCTGATAGAGTTGATGTTTCTCTGTCGCCATCAACTCACCCTGCTGCAAAGCGCCCTGACTATCGATAGCCTGCCAGCTATAGAGGCGTTGAGGCTTCACGTTGCTAGCCCCGCTTCAGCATGGCTACCCACCACTCGGTATACCTCTTCCAGTGAGGTGATCCCCTGAGCGGCCAATGCCAACCCCGACTGCAACAAGCTCACTTGCCCTTGCTGCTGTGCCACTTCCGCTAGCGTTAACAGCGTGGCATTCTCGATCAGTGCAGTTTGCACCGTGGGCGTGATGGTAAGAAATTCATAGATCCCTGTGCGTCCATAGTAGCCAGCAAAGCACTGTTCACAGCCGACCGCTTGCCAGGCCAGTAACGGGGTTGGCCAAATCGCTGCGGGAAAATGGTTCGCCTGCGGGTGTTGACGTCGGCAGTGAGGGCACAGACGCCGTACCAATCGCTGGGCGATAACCAGTTTCAGGCAAGCTGCCAACTGATAGCCTGGAATCCCCATCTGGGTTAGGCGGGTCAATGTTTCACAACTGGAGTTGGTATGCAGCGTTGATAGCACCAGGTGCCCAGTCTGTGCCGCTTTAACGGCGATTTCCGCCGTTTCTGTATCACGGATTTCGCCGATCATAATCACATCGGGATCCTGACGCAGCAGCGCACGCAGTACTCGGGCGAAATCAAGATCGGTTTTGCTGTTGATCTGAGTCTGATTGATACCAAATACGGGGATCTCGATCGGATCTTCAACACTGCACAAATTACGCTGCGCATTATTTAATTGGCGTAGTCCACTGTAGAGCGTTACCGTCTTGCCACTACCGGTTGGACCAGTCACCAAGATCATCCCCTGTGGGCTGGCCAGGATGCGGGTAAAACAGGCCAGTTCTGCTTCGCGCATGCCCAGTTGCTCCAGCGGTAATTCCTGATTGCTGGTTTGCAAAATACGCAATACCACTTTCTCACCATGCAGTGTTGGCAGCGTAGAGATACGCATCGAAAAATGGGTGTTATCAAGTTGTACGCTCAATTGACCATCTTGCGGCAAGCGGCGCTCCGCAATATCAAGTTGTGCCATGATTTTCAGCCGAGCGGTGATCGGTGCCGCCAACGATAAACTTGGGGAACTGATGGTTTGTAGCACACCATCAATGCGCAACCTAACCCGCAATGTCTGCGGGTAAGGCTCGAAATGTACATCGGAAGCCCGCCGCTGGATTGCGCTGCGCAACGTCTGATTAATAAACTGTACTACCGGTGTGTCACTCTGATCATTCAATGATGCCTCGCGATCACTGTAACTCTCGCTGATCACCGGCTCCGCTGCCGGCATACCCCCTGTGTGCTCTGGATTGCGCCTCAATTCACTGTGACGACTCAGTTGTTGCTCCAGACGTGCCTGCGACCACTGCTGCACCACAATATTTTTTCCGGTCGCGAAACGTAGCGCATTGAGTAGACTGGTTGGCACCTCTCCTTGTAACGCGATGGTCAACTGTTGTTCATCCTGGCTAATCGCCAATGCTTGATAGCGTTGACATAGCATATGAATTTCGCTGTTAATTTCCTGCATCGCTACGCTCACTTCCCGGCTTCATCAAAGCGAAACACTTCTTGGCAGGCTTCCTGCTGCTGGCTGTTACTGCTGCTGCACTCACGGTGCCAGCGTAGATAGCCGTTCGCATCGACTGTTGGCGTCACGGTCACCGTTAACCCTTGCAGGTTTTGCGCCCCAAGCAGGCGGATCACCCCCTGTTTCACCTCGGTACTGCCGGTATAGCGTGATGCTGCTCCGGCAGGGATCCCGTTACTGCCGGCATCGCAACCTGTTACAGCACCACTTTCCAACGCACAAAGCGCTACGGCCATTTTGTAGGGCACCATCGCCTGCAACATATCGGTCAATGCTGCCTTTTGCAGGTAGCGTTGATAGGCTGGAATGCCGATCGCGCTCAGCATGGCAATAATCGCGATCACTACCATCAGTTCGATCAGGGTAAAACCACGTTGTGTTGTCATCTGCTCTCTCCTGTGACTTTAGAGAGAGCAGATTAAAACCGGCACAACGCCCCGGCGAGTGTAAGATCAACAAACTGCGTAGCGCCTCCCGCACAACTTACACCCGTTGCCAATTCACAGCAGAGTCTGCGTGCGGCATCACAACTGCGCGCAAAACGGACGAGTAATGCGACACGGTTGATTAATCTGCGCGTAAGCGTTACAGCTAAAAACAGGACGGTGAAATAGCGCTGATAAGCTGGTTAAACCGCACTGCTATTCAGCTCACTGCCGTTGTGGCGTAAGATGTCGCTAAAAAGTGCCAGCCGCTCAGCCATTCCGTTCTGTTCGGCTCAATTTGCCGCTAACCCGACAGTGAATACAACACGCTCATGAGTAGTCAATCTCAACAACTTTACAGTCAGCTACCGGCGATTGATCGCCTGTTACGCCATGATGCTATCACGCCGTATGTCACGCAGTATGGGCAGACACTGATCAGTGATCTGCTGCGTCAAATGCAGGCAGAAGCGCGCGATGCGATAAAACACCAGGAGCAGTTGCCTGCCTGGAGCCAGGATTGGCCCAAAGAGCTGCAACACCGTCTCGACAAACAGCAACAATCAGCACTACGCCCGGTGTTGAATCTCACCGGTACCGTGCTGCACACCAACTTGGGGCGCGCACTGCTGGCACAGCCTGCCGTTGATGCGGTGGTGCAAGCAATGCAGTGCAATGTGACGCTGGAGTATGACTTGCAAGGGGCTGGGCGTGGGCACCGCGATCGAGCGGTTGCTGATCTGCTCTGCCAACTGACGGGTGCAGAGGATGCTTGTATCGTCAACAATAATGCCGCTGCGGTGCTGTTGATGCTGGCTGCGGTCGCTGCAGGGCAACAGGTGGTGGTTTCACGCGGTGAACTGGTTGAGATTGGCGGTGCATTTCGTATTCCAGATGTGATGCGCCAGGCAGGTTGCCAGTTGATCGAGGTCGGTACCACCAACCGCACGCACTTAGCCGATTATCGTACTGCTGTTGCTGAGCAGACAGCACTGTTGATGAAGGTACACACCAGTAACTATCGCATTGAAGGGTTTACCGCTGCGGTTGATGAGACCGAGTTGGCCGCGCTGGGACGTGAACTGGGTGTGATCACCGCCACCGATCTTGGCAGTGGCTCACTGATCGATATGACGCAGTATGGCTTGCCGGCTGAGCCGATGCCGCAACGTCTGATCGCCGCCGGTATCGATCTGGTAACGTTCTCGGGGGACAAGTTGCTTGGTGGGCCACAGGTTGGGATTATTGTCGGTAAAAAAGCGCTGATTGCCCGGTTACAGCAACATCCGTTAAAACGAGCACTGCGCGTTGGCAAGATCACCTTGGCGGCACTGGAGGCGACACTGCGCCTGTATCAGCAACCGGAATTACTGCAACAACAGTTGCCAACTTTGCGCCAGCTCACCCGTGCGCCCGAACAGATGCAGCAGTTGGCACAACAACTACAGCAGCAGCTTGAGCCACAGTTTGGCGATCGTTTTGTGCTCGCCGGTGAAGCTTGCTGGTCGCAGATTGGCAGTGGGTCGTTACCGGCTGACCGCCTGCCAAGTCATGCGCTCACCTTTACGCCACGCGACGGTCGGGGCGCTACGCTGATGGCGTTAACACAGCAGTGGCACCAGTTAGCACGACCGGTGATTGGACGCATCGCTGACGGTAAATTGTGGCTGGATCTGCGCTGCCTGGAGAGTGCAGAGCAACTGTTGGAGGCACTGAAGGGATGATTATTGCAACTGCCGGTCATGTGGATCACGGTAAAACGACGCTGCTGCAAGCGATCACCGGTGTTAATGCCGATCGTCTACCCGAAGAGAAACGCCGTGGTATGACCATCGATCTGGGTTATGCCTACTGGCAGCAGCCTGATGGCCGGGTGCTGGGTTTTATTGATGTTCCCGGGCATGAGAAATTTCTGCCCAATATGCTGGCAGGGATTGGCGGTATCGATCATGCGTTGCTGGTGGTCGCGTGTGATGATGGCCTGATGGCACAAACCCGCGAGCATCTGGCGATTTTACGGCTCAGTGGTCGAATACCGCTAACGCTGGTACTGACTAAGGCGGATCGGGTCGATCAACAGCGCATTACTGAAGTGAGCCAGCAGTTGTACGCCGAGCTGGCGCGGCAAGGCTGGCATGATGTGCCGCTGTTTGTTACTGCCGCCAGTCAGCAACGCGGCATTGATGCACTGTGCCAGCATCTGTTGTCGCTACCCGCCAGCAATCAGCGTCAGACGCAGCGTTTTCGGCTGGCGGTTGACCGCGCATTTAGCGTCAAAGGCGCAGGCCTGGTGCTGACCGGTACCGCATTGGGAGGTTGTGTCACGGTCGGCGATAATTTGTGGCTGACGGGAGCTAATCTGCCGGTGCGTGTGCGCGGGCTACATGCACAGAACCAGGCGGTTGAGCAGGCGGTCGCGGGTCAACGCATTGCGCTCAATATCAGTGGTGATGTGCAGAAACCACAGGTGGCGCGCGGTGACTGGTTATTAGCGCAGCAACCGGCATTGGCAACCGAGCGTGTTCTGGTCGCGATTGAGGCCGATAGCCCACTGCAACACTGGCAGCCACTGCATATTCATCATGCAGCCAGCCATATCACTGGCCGCATTTCACTACTGACCGATCATTTGGCCGAACTGATGCTTGATCGTCCGCTCTGGCTGGCAGAGAACGATCGTCTGGTGCTGCGTGATATCAGCGCACGACAAACGCTGGCCGCTGCGCGCGTGCTGCAACTCAGCGCACCGAAACGGGGTAAACGGCAACCCGCTTATCTTGCTTGGCTGACAGCACTGGCTAATGCTGAAAATGATCAACAAGCACTGGCGCTACGGCTACCCAACGGTGCGTTCGATCTGGCCAGCTTTGCTTGGGCACGGCAGTTAACCTCTACTGGGCTACAGCAACTGCTCAGTCAGCACTCACTACTGATCGCTGGCGGGTGGGCCTTAGCGCCCGATAATGCTCAGCAACAGCAGCAGAAGTTGCTGCAAGTGCTGGCGGACTACCATCAGCAACACGGCGATCAGCTTGGGCTAGGACCTGCTCGGTTGCGACGTATGGCGCTGCCAACGGAAGCGGAAGCGCTGGTGTCACTAATGATTGACCAATTACTGGCGGCCGGTAAGTTGCGTAATACACGTGGCTGGTTACATCTGCCAGAACATGGCTTGGCCTTTACGCCACAGCAACAAGCGCTATGGGAACGGATGGCGCCACTGTTTGATCAGCAAGCGTGTTGGGTGCGCGATCTGGCATTGACGCTGGGTGAGCCGGAGCAACAGATCAGAGCGTTACTGCGTAAGGCGGCACAGCTCGGTTATGTCAGTGCTATCGTTACCGATCGCTACTATCTTCAGTCGCAGATTGAACAGTTTGCTGCGCTGATCCGTGAACGACATGTTAGCCAAGGTAGCACCAGTGCCAGTGATTTTCGTGATCAACTCGGTATTGGTCGCAAACTGGCTATCCAGATCCTGGAGTTTTTTGATCGTAGTGGTTTTACACGCCGCAAGGGCAACCAGCATCTGCTACGTGACAGCGCTCTGTTTAGCGAACAACATGCCGAATAACCCATAGGCTAGGTATTTGATTTAAATAATGTGACTCTGCTCTCAGGCTGAACGATTGACGTTTTGTTATTGCCATTATTCAGTTATCTTCTTTGTGTGTTCACACCGTGCCGCGCGGTAGATAACAGCCGTATCCAGTGGCGGCGGCATCAGGCAGTTTAGCAACCGGATCGGTTGGGATCGCTGTATAGCGCATGGTTTATCCGTCAGTCATGGTGCTATTTAGCATAACCGCCTGAATACTCGCGCAATGAACATGATCAGTTTGGGTATCAAGATGTTGCCCGCTCCGACCTTTTTGCCTGCACACCTCACAGTACACAGGCTCGCCGCTGAATTGCCCGCTGCCATAAGGTAGCAGGCTGATGTTGGTAAATAAGGAGATACACATGGCGAATACCACCCATATCACCCCGCAAGGCAAGACATTTTCCCTACAGTTAAAACCTCGTTATGACAATTTCATCGGTGGCAAATGGTTGCCACCCACACAGGGCGACTATTTTACCAATCTCACTCCCGTCACTGGAGAAGCGCTGTGTCAAGTCGCCAACTCTTCCGTTGAGGATGTTGAATTAGCCCTCGATGCGGCTCATGATGCCAAAGCCGCTTGGGCAAAAATGTCGATCCCGGCACGTGCCAGTCTGCTCAATCAGATTGCTGATCGCATGGAGCAGAATATTGATCTGCTGGCAGCCGCCGAAAGCTGGGATAATGGCAAACCGATCCGTGAAACAACTTACGCCGATGTGCCGCTGGCGCTTGATCACTTCCGCTACTTTGCTGCCTGTATTCGTGCCCAAGAGGGTGGGATCAGTGAGATCGACGCAGAAACCGTTGCCTATCACTTTCATGAACCTCTGGGGGTGGTGGCGCAGATCATTCCGTGGAACTTCCCGCTGCTGATGGCTTGCTGGAAGCTGGCACCGGCGCTGGCAGCAGGTAACTGTATTGTGCTGAAACCCGCTAAACTGACTCCGCTGTCGGTGCTGGTATTAATCGAACTGATCCAAGATCTTCTGCCACCAGGCGTGCTCAACCTGGTCAATGGTGCCGGTGGCAAGATTGGTGAATACCTCACCACCTCGAAGCGGGTAGCCAAGGTTGCCTTTACCGGTTCAACCGAGGTGGGGCGGCAGATCATGAACTATGCCACCAAGAATATCATTCCGGTTACGCTTGAGTTGGGCGGCAAGTCACCCAACATTTTCTTTGCCGATGTGATGGACAAAGAGGATGCCTTTCTCGATAAGGCACTCGAAGGCTTTGCGCTGTTTGCCTTTAATCAAGGTGAAGTGTGTACCTGCCCGAGCCGTGCGCTGATCCAGGAGTCAATCTACGAGCGCTTTATTGAGCGTGCAATTAAACGGGTAGAGAGTATTCGTGGCGGCAATCCGCTCGATTTCAATACTCAGATGGGGGCTCAGGTTTCAGAAGAGCAGATGAAGACTATCCTCAACTATATTGAGATCGGTAAAAAAGAGGGGGCAAAACTACTCACTGGCGGCGAATGTCGTGCAGAAACAGGCAGGCTAGCACAAGGCTATTACCTGCAACCGACGGTACTGTTTGGTAACAACTCGATGCGGGTATTCCAAGAGGAGATCTTCGGGCCAGTATTGGCCGTCACCACGTTTAAAGATATCAACGAGGCGATCGAGATTGCCAATGATACCGAATATGGCCTCGGTGCCGGTGTCTGGAGCCGCAATGGCAACATCGCTTATCAGGTCGGGCGCAGTATTCAGGCCGGCCGTGTCTGGACTAACTGTTATCACCTCTATCCAGCACACGCTGCTTTTGGCGGTTACAAACTCTCCGGTATTGGTCGCGAGACCCACAAAATGATGTTGGAGCATTACCAGCAGACCAAGTGCCTGTTAGTCAGCTACTCCGAACAGCCACGCGGCCTGTTCTAGCCGCTCTCGGCTATTTTGCTGTTGCAAACAAGCCGAAGCGGCAAACAAAACCGGCAGCCAGAGCAACTGCCGGTTTTGCTATCTCAGCAGCAAGTATCCGTGGTTCAACAAGCGGGGATGAAAATGATAGCGGGTTGCGGTTTTTGCCCGATCAATCCAGTGCCGCAAACTGGGCGCGGATCTCCTCTTCAGGCAGATCGATACCAATAAACACCATAGTGCTTAGCCGCTCCTCCTCCGCTAACCACGGCCGATCCCAGTCGGCGTTATAGAGCCGCTGTACCCCTTGGAACAGTAAGCGCCGAGGCTCCTGTTTGATCGACAAAATGCCTTTGTAACGCAGTAAATTATCAGCAAACTTGACCAGCAGTGACTCCATCACTGCTGAGATTTGCAGTAAATCAAGCGGCTGGGCGTGATAGACCACAATCGACTGAATGTTGTTCTGTGGGGTGGCGATACGCCGAAATAGCGCGGGTGCAGCGGTCACCTGTAACCGGTCGTTCAGCACAAAGCCTTCGATATCGAACAGTAAACTTAAATCGATCTCCCCATGTGTGACCGGATAAATCGGCGCGCGTGCGTTCATGCGTTGCAAACGTTCGATCAGTGCTTGGTTATCGGTGGCGATATCAGTTTTGGTCAACAAAATGCGATCCGCATAGCCGACTTGAGCCTGTGAGATAGTGAACTGGTTGAGTTGTTGATCGGCATGAACTGCATCGACCAGGGTGATGATGCCATCCAGCAGGAAACGCTGGCAGATCACCTCATGCGAGAAAAACGTCTGGGTGATCGGGCCAGGATCGGCCATACCTGTACACTCAATGATCAGTCGATCAAATACCAACTGGCCCTGATCGACACCATCGATCAGATCGAGCAGCGCATCCGCTAACTCATTAGAACGGCTACAGCAGATGCAACCGTTGCTCAATGTGGTAATACGACTGGCGCGATCGCCAATCAACGCCTGGTCGATCGGCACTTCACCAAACTCATTCTCAATAACGGCAATCTTATAACCGTGGTTTTCATTCAGAATATGGCGTAATAGCGTGGTTTTGCCTGCACCGAGAAAACCGGTCAGGATGGTGACAGCAATCGGTTTCATAGATCTCACTCACATGATTAGCAGCAGCGGACACCGCCTTTTCCATCAGCACCGTAACGCGCATCCTGACGCTCACGGAAAAACTCCTGATAGGTCATTGCCGGTTTATCGGGGTGGTTTTCTTTCATATGTTGCAGATAATTATCGTAATCAGGTATGCCAACCAACATGCGTGCCGCCTGACCCAAATATTTACCTGCCTGGCCAAGGTTGCCAAACATCATCACTCTCCAATAAGGAAATTAGCCTACGGTTATCGGCATGAACAGATCAACAGAGGTTGACCATAGACTCTCGATTCCCCTTCCAGTCTCGCCCGCTGAGCGAGACTGGAAGGGGTAATGTCGACGTTCGAGCATTACCCCAAGCACCACCCAACATAATGTGCATCATATCAGGTGGCGTTCAAATCACCTTTAATGGTGAGAAGAGATCTTCACGCCACCTTCAGGAATTGCCACATATGGCGTTTCCTGATCAGTACGTTTTGGATTTTTCCGTGCAGCCATTGCGGTCTTAATACCGAAGCAGATGATGCTGTAAACCACCAGCAGGAACAACACACTCAAACCGGCGTTGGTGTAGTTATTCACCACGATGTGGCTCATGTTGGCAATCTGCTGTTCAGTCAGGTTAGCACCACCTTCAGCAATTCTGCGGTTGTATTCGCGCGCCAGGTAGAGGAAACCTTCCAGTTGCGGATTGTTGCTGAACAATTTCAGCCCCAGTGCATAGGTGGTACAGATCAGCAACCAGATCGCTGGCAGCATGGTCACCCAGATGTACTGGCTACGTTTCATCTTAATCAACACGACAGTTGACAGTATCAGCGCCACGGCTGCCAGCATCTGGTTAGAGATACCAAACAACGGCCACAGGCTCTTAACGCCGCCAAGCGGATCAACCACCCCTTGATACAGCAGGTAGCCCCACAAGCCAACACAACCAGCAGTACCAATAATACCGGCCACCAATGAGTCGGTCTTCTTCAGGAACGGGACAAAGTTACCCAGTAGATCCTGTAGCATGAAGCGACCAGCACGTGTACCTGCATCGAGCGCCGTTAAGATAAACAAGGCTTCAAACAGGATGCCGAAGTGATACCAGAAGCCCATATTAGCGGCTGGGATGATCTGGTGGAACACGTGGGCAATACCAACCGCCAAGGTTGGGGCACCACCAGCACGGTTCAGTACTGAAGGTTCACCGATATCTTTTGCCGTTTGCAGGATCTGCTCTGGTGAGATAACGAAGCCCCAAGAGCTGACTGTTGCCGCCGCATGAGTGGTAACATCACGCAGCGCTGCCATGATCATTGCGCCATCTTCACTACCCAGACGATGCAGATCAGGCATGGTGATGCCGAGTGCTGACGGTGGGGTATTCATCGCGAAGTAGAGGCCTGGTTCGATGATCGAAGCCGCTACCAGTGCCATGATGGCAACAAAAGACTCCATCAGCATCGCACCGTAACCGATGAAACGTGAATCGGTTTCGTTAGCCAGCAGTTTAGGGGTAGTACCAGAAGAGATCAGCGCGTGGAAGCCAGAAACAGCACCACAGGCAATGGTAATGAACAGGAATGGGAACAGCGCACCTTTCCACACTGGGCCAGTACCATCAACAAACTGAGTGACCGCAGGCATCTTCAGCTCAGGATTGAGGATCACAATCCCGATGGCCAAACCAACAATAACACCAATCTTCAGGAAGGTTGCCAGATAGTCACGTGGTGCCAGGATTAACCAAACCGGCAGCAGTGCGGAAATAAAGGCATAACCGACCAGAGTAAAGGTGATGGTGGTCGCTTTAAAGGTCAGTGCTGGGCCCCAGTATGGATCATGAGCCACTACGCCACCAAACCAGATCGAAGCGATCAGCAGCAGGATACCAATTACCGACACTTCACCTACCCGGCCAGGGCGCAGGAAGCGCATGTAGATACCCATAAACAGCGCGATTGGCACAGTGGAGCAGACGGTGAACACCCCCCACGGGCTTTCGGCCAGTGCTTTCACCACGATCAACGCCAGCACCGCCAGGATGATGATCATAATCAGGAAGCAGCCGAACAACGCGATGGTACCAGGGATTGGCCCCAACTCTTTCTTGACGATTTCACCCAGAGAAGCACCGTTACGGCGTGAGGAGATAAACAGCACCATGAAGTCCTGCACGGCTCCCGCCAATACCACACCGGCTAACAGCCACAAGGTGCCTGGCAGGTAACCCACTTGCGCTGCCAACACTGGCCCAACCAATGGCCCAGCACCAGCGATTGCGGCAAAGTGGTGACCAAACAGCACATTCTTGTTAGTTGGCACATAGTTAAGGCCGTCATTATTAATCACTGCCGGCGTTGCACGGGTGGCATCCAGCCGCATCACTTTGGTTGCGATATAAAGGCTATAGTAGCGATAAGCCACCATATATACCGCTACCGAAGCAACAATAATCCATAACGCACTAATGGTTTCACCACGGCGCAGCGCGACCACGCCGAGGCAGGCAGCCCCAACGATGCCAAGCAGCATCCACGGTAAATGTTTCAAAATACCCTCGCGTTTCATGAGGTTTCCTTAATTCCAGTCTGCAAAAATTTAAGTAACAATCCGAAAGTAACAATCTAATTAAAATTGCAATCCAATTAGTTAGAAGATCTAGGCCGATACTGGCCTGCTGTCGGACATTTTAATCTACCTAACGGACTTGATACTGCCGCCGCTCGGCAATCGAAGCCCGTTGGGTAGCACACTCTGAACCCCTGGTTAGGGACAGGTTTAGGAACAGCTCATCATCGCTAGTATGGGGAAAGGAATACACCTGATTTTGGGTTAGCGGCTACATACGCGGATGAACGGTTAGAATTGCGGGGTGAGTGGTGTCGATTATCCGAACCATTACTTGCTTTTTTGCGGTTTCACGGCTACGCCCTCATTCCTTCACAATAAACCCACTACTGTTGCAACAGTTAGCATTGATTAAAACAATGTTTCATAAAAATGAGATCAACATCTCAATAAGTGAAAATTTGCCTCGCTGCTGCTCTCTTTTGCAATCTCGATCACGTAAAAAATAAAACAATGTTTCTAAAATTAGTTTCGTATTTAATTTTTTTTGTAAAACACCTCGTCAGTATTATGCGTTAACCAATAGCCAATGAGGTGATTTGCATCGACATGGAGCCTTAACGCCTTATGAATACTGATATCCTCGTGGTTGCAGGCTACTTTACCCTGATGATCTTTATCAGCGTTGCCTTTAAAAAAATGGCGAGTAAGTCCGCCAGTGACTACTTCCGTGGTGGCGGTCGGATGCTGTGGTGGATGGTTGGTGCAACCGTGTTTATGACGCAGTTTTCCGCTTGGACTTTCACCGGTGCAGCCGGTAAAGCCTTTAGCGATGGCTTTGCCGTCACCTTCGTGTTTTTGGGCAATATTTTCGCCTATATCGCGTCTTACTGGTGGTTTAGCTACCGTTTTCGCCAAATGCGCGTTGATACCCCAACCGAAGCGGTTGAACGCCGTTTCGGCAAAACCAATGAGCAGTTCTTCACTTGGGCGATTATCCCACTCAGTGTGCTCAATGGCGGCGTTTGGCTGAATGGGCTGGCGATCTTCGTTGGTGCCGTGTTTGGTTACGACATGACGACAACCATCTGGGTGACCGGCATTTCGGTACTGCTGATCTCAATGATCAGTGGCGCTTGGGGAGTGGTAGCCAGTGACTTTGTGCAGACATTGGTGGTCGCTGTTATCTCTGTCGCCTGTGCCATTGTGGCGCTGGTAGCCGTCGGTGGGCCAAGCCAGATCATTGAGCAGTTTCCCTCAGACTTTATCATGGGGCCTGATATGAACTACGGCGTGTTGCTGGTTGGTTCATTTCTGTTCTTTCTGGTTAAACAGTTGCAAAGCA
Organism: Serratia microhaemolytica; assembly: GCF_004011885.1. GTDB lineage: Bacteria > Pseudomonadota > Gammaproteobacteria > Enterobacterales > Enterobacteriaceae > Serratia_G > Serratia_G microhaemolytica. The sequence continues at coordinate 68,032 of NZ_SBEF01000002.1, forward strand.
TCAACAATATGCAGGAATCCTACCGCTTTCTTAATGCTAAAGATTCCAACAATGCACGTAAAGCCGCCTTACTGGCAATGACGCTGATGGTGTTTGGCGCACTGATCTGGTTTGTGCCGCCTTGGGCAATGGCGATCATGGCGCCGGATGCCGCCGCCGCACATGCTGAACTGGGTAACAAAGCCAACGATGCTGTCTACCTGGTGTTTGCTGAACGCTACATGCCGTTAGGCACTGTGGGGCTGCTAGTGGCAGGGTTGTTTGCTGCCACCATGTCTTCGATGGATTCCGCGCTCTGCCGTAATGCTGGTATCTTTGTGCGCAGTTTCTGGGCACCGATTGCCTGTCGCAATAAACCCATGAGCGAAGCGAAGACCTTGCGCGTCAGCCAATTTGTCACCCTGGTGAATGGCATTCTGGTGATATTGATTGCTCAACTGTTTGCTCAACTAAAAGGGTTGAGTCTGTTTGAACTGATGATGCGCGTTGCTACGTTGTTGCAGTCACCGATCCTGGTGCCGCTATTCTTCGGCATGTTTGTGCGTAAAACGCCAAAATGGGCAGCCTGGAGCACCGTCTGCTTTGGTATGCTGGTCTCTTGGTTAATCATGAGCGTTTTTACTGCTCAATGGTGGGCAAGCCTGTTCAATGTCACGCTGACTAAACGTGAACTGTCTGAACTGACCACCACCATTACCGTTGCCGCACACCTGTTCTTGACCGGTGGATTCTTCTGTGCGACCACGCTATTTTACCGGCCACAGCAGTTTAGCCAGCAAGAAAGACAACGTGCCGACGACTTTTTTGTGGATGTCGAAACCCCAGTCATCGCTGATGACCAACAGGATAGCTTTGATCGGATGCAGCGTAACAAACTGGGCCACATTACCCTGATGATGGGAACCGGTCTGATGTTGATGGTGCTACTGCCCAATCCACTCTGGGGGCGCGTGCTGTTTGCCATCTGTGCAGGTTCAGTATTACTGATTGGCTACCTGCTGAAACGCAGTGCCGGCAGTGCAGAAAAGAGTCGTGCTGTTGCGACACCAGAAGTGGCTTAATGTCACTCAGTATGCTGTTGATGCTGCTGTGCTCAGCAGCACTCAAGAGTTAATGACGATCATCTGATCAAAACACATAAAAAAGGCAGCGATTACGCTGCCTTGCAATACCTAGTTCTGACAATGCCTGACGCTACCGCTATCAATCAGACAAGCTGACCACCACCGTGCCGATCTTCGGATGACTAAAGCTCTTTATATGATCCAAGCGCAGTTCGCGCTGGCTATTGTTTTGTTCAATAACCAAATACTCAACGCGCTTTTTCTGTAGCAGATCGATAGCCCTGGACTCTATCACCTCTCCGTCGCGCAATTCTAACTTCAGAATCCATTTATGCTGACAGGCGAGTTCTAAATTATCGTAATCATCGCAATTGATGGGTTGGTACTCATCATTCATCAACATAGTCGCTCACCAATAGATTAGCGGCGGCAAATGCCGCCTGTTCCCTCACGCTGCTGCTGAGTTGGCTATTTGCTGCCACTGCATCCAGCGCCGTTAACGCACATGCTATCGCATCCGGCACGTACCCGAGCGTGCCACTGCCAATCTCGGCATAGAAACGACGCACTAACTCACAATATTGTTGCACATTATCCTCCTCTTCCTCCTTAGCGAACACTGCACATCTCTCATGCAGTGTGTCTTTATGCAGGTTGTGATGAGGTACTGGCGTTAGGAGTTATACCCTATCCAGACGACTATAGCATAGCTTATTGGTGGCCTGAATTTGCTTTTCACCGCTTGCCGGTATGTGTCGCGGTTTGGGTATATACTGTGGGTGTCAATAACACACAGTTGGAGAATGATTGTGAAGAGCCTTAGAATTGCGCTACCACTGCTGATGGCCGCTGGCCTGTTTTCGTTACAGGGGTGCCAACATCAATCCTCATCTCAGGTGCAACCGGCAACACAGCAGCAGAGTTACCAGGGGGTGCTCCCCTGTGCCGACTGTAATGGATTGCAAACTTCGCTATTTTTAAACCAGGATGGCACCTTTGTGCTACAAGAGACTTACCTAGCAACCCGTGATGGTGATCAGGTGTTCACCAGCTACGGTCAGTGGCTACGCAGTGCGGACAAAATTACACTGACGACCAACAGTGGCGATAAACGCCATTTTCGTTCAGAAGGCAACGGGCTGCGGATGCTCGATCGCAACGGAGAAGCGATTCGCTCTGAGTTGAACTATCTGCTGCTACCCGTCAGTGCTGCTTTACCTACCGCACTGGTCCCATTAACTGGCCTCTACACCTACATGGCGGATGCCGCCATTTTTGAGGATTGTGCCACCGGTAAAATATTCCCAGTTGCCAATACTGCTGAATTAGAACAGGCTTATCTGGCCGCGCGCCGCGAGCCAGGTGATGCCGTTTTTCTAACGATTAACGGTTTTTTCCAGGTACGCCCTTCGATGGAAGCCGGTAGAGTGCAAACCGTGCTAGTACCGGAGCGAAACGGCAAATTCAGGTTCGATCGCAACCGTAGCTGCCCGAAAAAATAGTCACTTACCGTCATAAACACCAACAGGTTACGGCTCTTGCCAAGCTCCAGCGGCTTTATTCCCCCGCTGGAGCGGATTAACACTGTGACTCAACAACAGCGAACCCAGCACTAAGGTAGCCGCTGCTCCAGTTTTTGCCCCTGCTGATTAACCGCCTGTAACTGCCCTTGTAGCGCAGCTTTGAAGCCACGCTCACCATTGAGTTCACCACTGAGTTTCAATTGTAAGCTGCCGGTACCGCTCAACGGGATCGACTGCCACCCCCACTGTTCCAGCAGTTGCAACCCCACCGCCCTACCAGCCAAAGCAAGCGTAAACGGTTTGCCGATCCCCTGCCCGACCTGCGCTGTCGCATCCAGCATGCCATAAGGCTGGTGAGCGCTGTTTTCCGCATCTGATTGCCGGCCATTGGGGGTAAAAGCACTCCATTCCGTCACTTGGATCTTCTCTGCATCGGCGGTTAGTGCCAGCGACGGACGGCGTAACTCCACTTTATTAAGCGTGGCATCACTGGCGTTTAGCCGCAATGCACCAGACCAGATACCCCAACGATGATCACGCACTAGCAGCAGATCATCAGCATCGCCTTCTAACGCAGTCAACTGGAATGGAAATGTCGGATCGGTATCCATCAGCAAATTATTGCTGGCATTCAGTTTACCAATCTGAACCTCTGCCAACCAATCTGGCAGTGGCTGTAGCCAAAGCGCACGCCAGTTCGTCGGTAAGCGGTACTCCACCCCCGCTAGCACGAGCTCATCAAGCTGTAAACGACGATCAGTAGGCGACCAAGCACCGGAAGCACGCAGCAACCCGCCCGCCCAGCGCGTGGTGAACTGCTTGATGGTGATCGCCTGCCCAGTAAGTTGCAAAGTGGCAATCGGATCGACCAGGTGGATATCACCACTGACCATATCGCCAGCGCTGAAGCTGACTGCGCCCTCGCTACTCAGCCAATCACCCTGCTGCAAGGTGATATTTTTTAGCGTCAGATCAAAATTATTGGCCGCCCACCCGTCGCCTTGCAGTTGGGCCTCGATCAGATCAAAACGTTTTAAGGTGATCGGCGGAAGTGCTGCCAATTGCTGTCGAAGCGCGTTCAGGCTACTCGGTGTCTGCCAACGCACATGACTCAACCGTAAACGTTCTACCTGCCAGTGACCATCCGCATTACGTTTAGCTACCCCGGTTAATTCCCCCCGCGCAATATTGGCACCAAAGTTATGCAGCAGCAGTTGTTGATCCGGCTGCATCTCGCCCTGCACCAATACCTGACCAAGGCTGACACCATTCAACTGTAGCGATGCGGCGCTAAACTGAAACTGGCTATTGCTGGCTAAATTCTGTGCTGGCTGCCACGGGTGAATACCTGCATCAACATCCTGAGCCAAAAGTTGTCCGTGATCGCCGCTGGCCTGTAGCGTCATATGATTCAGTTGCAGTAGATCGGCGCGCAGTGATGCCGCATTGGCGGTTACGTTATCCCAGGCCACACTGCCGTTATGCAGTGTGATTTTGCTAAAAGAGAGCGGTTGCTTCAGTTGTCGTGGGCTGACAACCAGATCAATCTGAGCGGCGGTGACCATTGGCAACTGATTATCGCTCACCAGTTGTACCCCCAATAGCGTAATTTGATCTGGCTGCTGCCAGGAGTGAGAGAATTTTTCTACTGTTAACTGGTAAGGTGAGTGCTGACTAATCCAGCGGCTCAACCAGGGCGCTGCCCAATATGTCTGCGCCAGGAAGTAACACAGCACCACTGCCAACAACATCAGTAGCAGTAATGTCAGTAACAGTTTTCCGATCAATTTCATCATGAAAATTCACAGCGTGTAGAAAAGATGCACTCTTTATGCCGTAATTAGCTGCTCATCTCAAGCTAATAACTTGACGTATATTAAACTGACGAGCAACTTAACGACTGTGCGCTAATTTTCCAACGAGCCAAAATATCGTGTCGTAGTGAACGGTTCACACCAGCATTACCTCCACACCCTGCTGACGCAATTGTGCCACAATCACCGGATCGGCATCACGGCCAGTAATAACAATGCTGATCTGTTCAGTGCGGCTAAACAGCATTCCAGCGCGTTGCCCCACTTTACTGCTGTTTACCAGCACCACTAATTTACCAACATAGCTCAGCATCTTCTGTTCTGCCATTGCAGTAAGCATATCGGTTTTATACAGACCATCGATAGTCAGGCCAATACCACTGGTAAACATCCAGTGTCCGGCATACAGGCTGGCATCGCTATCTTGTGGTGCCAAGGTAATTGATTGCCCTTTGTGATATTGACCGCCAATAATCACCACACTCTCATGTTCAGACTCAATCAGATAATTGGCCAGTGGCAGGTAGTTGGTGATCACTTGCACCCCTTTACCACACATTTCACGCCCCAACAGAAATGCCGTGGAACCACAGTTGATCACCACGCTCTCGCCTTCTTGGCAAAGTTGCGCTGCGGCTTTAGCGATCCGCATCTTCTCATCCAGGTGTTGGGTTTGATGAATGTTCATCGGTGTCCAGAATGGACGTGACGAATGGTTAGCTTCTGCACCATTACGCACTTTACGTAATTTGCCGCTCTGATTGAGTTTATTAATATCGCGCCTTGCCGTTGCTGGTGAAACATCGAAAGCAGCAATCACATCGGCCACGGAAAGTTGCCCCTTGTGCTGTAATAGATCCAGGATGGCATTATGGCGTTGAGATTCGGTCATGCGGACTCCACAAGAAATGGCAATAATTGCAAATTACACCGTTAACAAAGCTAACGGCAAAATGACAGGGCACGATTATGAATGTTTTTTGCTCTATCGGCCAACCGATTACTGCGGTTAACCCCATTCATTGACGACATCGACAGCCATCGCCGTTTCCCGGCCTTCTGACATGAGAAATAAGCAGAAGAGCAGGGAAACGTGCATAGCGCGCCGACGCCTATTGGCTAAGTCATGCCGGTTAATGTGGGTATTCTACACACTTTGCCGGCGACACTTACAGGAATGACGTAAACGGCAGATCAGGCTCAATAGTGAAGCAATCATCAAAACCGCGTGGATAGTGATATTCAAAATTATCCTTGTCCAATGGCCAGGTAAATTTACCCCCAACCTGCCAGATAAATGGCTTGAAGCCATACTTCAGGCGATCTTTCTTCATCTGCCACAATACGCGGATCTCTTGCGGATCAGCCTGGAAATTCGACCAGATATCGTGATGGAACGGGATCACCACCTTGGCATTCAGTGATTCAGCCATGCGCAGAATATCCGAGCTGGTCATTTTATCGGTAATACCGCGCGGGTTCTCGCCGTAAGAGCCTAGCGCAACGTCGATCTGGTGATCATTACCATGTTTGGCGTAGTAGTTGGAGTAGTGAGAATCACCGCTGTGATAAAGCGAACCGCCTGGCGTTTTGAACAGATAGTTGACCGCACGCTGATCCATGCCATCCGGTAACACACCGGCGGCTTTCTGCTCCACTGGCAGTGTAATCAATGCAGTACGGTCAAAAGCATCCAGCGCATGAATCTCTACATCTTTGATTTTAATCACATCACCTGGTTTAACCACTATACAGCGCTCTGCCGGTACTCCCCAGCTTAACCAGAGATCAACACAACTTTGTGGCCCGATGAAAGGCACCGACGGATCACAGTTTTGCATCACTGCTGCGGCTACGTTGACATCAATGTGGTCGTTGTGATCATGAGTCGATAACACGGCATCAATATTTCTGATGGCAAAGGGATCAAGCACAAACGGTGTGGTACGCAGATTGGGCTGTAACTTTTTCACCCCCGCCATACGCTGCATCTGGTGACCGGTTTTCATCAGTGGATTGCCGTGGCTCTGTTTGCCAGTGCCACACCAAAAGTCGACACAAAGATTGGCGCTACCCTCTGATTTTAACCAAATACCGGTACAGCCCAGCCACCACATGGCAAAGGTTCCTGGTGCCACCTGCTCTTGCTCAATCTCTTCATTCAGCCAGGAGCCCCACTCAGGAAAGGTGTTCAATATCCAAGATTCACGTGTAATGGTGCTGACTTTACTCATTGTTCGATCCTCATCAACATAAATGGCATCAGTGGTTTAATCAAAAACAATCATATTGTGATTTATTATGATTAATATTGATTAAAGCTAACACCATTCAGTAATCACTGCAAGGGGTATTCACTCACCGCTGATAGCGCCAATGCGATTTTTGTGATGTTACCGATCGGTTAATTGGTTATTTTTAGCGCAATTGATCACTAACAGAACGTGTTATTCGAACAATTAAGTGGTTACAGTAAATATCCACATAACTTGAGAGGTTGTTCACAAATAATCATAAATCTTCTTTTCATGATTTGTTTTGATTGCTAGCTTGAGCACATCCTGAATGTACGTTGGCTTTGTAGGCATCTGCTTTGCGTTGTCACTGCCAGAGATTGCCGCAAACAGCAACTGAACCAGCGTATCTGACCAGGTATTGCCAAACGCTATTTGGAGAGCTGTATGCAAACCCTTTACGCCATATTCACCGTCTTTTTCAATCAAGTAATGACCAATGCGCCACTGCTGCTTGGCCTAGTGACTCTGCTGGGTTACCTGTTGCTGCGTAAGAGTGCCGCAGTCATTATTAAGGGAACTATCAAAACCATCATTGGTTTTATGCTGCTACAGGCGGGTTCCGGTATTCTGACCGGCACATTCAAGCCGATCGTGGCTAAACTTTCTGCGGTACACGGTATTAATGGTGCTATCTCTGACACTTACGCTTCAATGATGGCCACTATTGAACGCATGGGGGATGCCTATAGCTGGGTCGGCTACGCGGTGCTGTTGGCCTTGGCACTCAATATTGTTTATGTGCTGTTACGGCGCATCACCGGCATTCGCACCATCATGCTGACAGGTCATATCATGTTCCAGCAAGTGGGTCTGATTGCCGTCTTTTTCTACATCAGCGGTTATAGCATGTGGGTCACGGTGCTTTGCAGTGCGATCCTGGCATCGCTGTATTGGGGCATCACTTCGAACATGATGTTCAAACCAACCCAGTCAGTGACCGAAAATAGCGGCTTCTCGATTGGTCACCAACAGCAGTTTGCCTCTTGGCTGGCCTATAAACTCGCCCCGTATGTCGGCAAGAAGGAGGAGAGCGTCGAAGATCTCAAGTTGCCCGGTTGGCTGAACATTTTCCATGACAACATCGTTTCGACCGCGATTGTGATGACGCTGTTCTTTGGCATCATTCTCGGCTCCTTTGGCCTGGAAACCCTGCAACAAATGGCAGGAAAGACACACTGGAGCATCTATATTCTGCAAACTGGGCTGATGTTTGCCGTCGCCATTTTCATCATCGTTCAGGGTGTGCGGATGTTCGTTGCCGAACTGACCGAAGCGTTTAACGGCATTTCACAACGGCTGATCCCTGGTGCGGTGCTGGCAATCGACTGTGCAGCCATCTACAGCTTTGCCCCCAATGCTGTGGTATGGGGCTTTATGTGGGGCACCATCGGCCAGTTGATTGCAGTAGGCATTCTGCTACTGATTGGCTCACCCATCATGATCATTCCTGGCTTCATTCCGCTCTTCTTCTCCAACGCCACTATCGGTGTGTTCGCCAACCACTTTGGCGGCTGGCGTGCAGCACTGAAAATCTGTCTGGTAATGGGGATGATCGAAATCTTCGGTTGCGTCTGGGCAGTCAAACTCACCGGACTGAGCGCTTGGATGGGAATGGCAGACTGGTCAATTCTGGCACCACCATTGATGCAGGGTTTAAGTACCGGACTGTGGTTTATGGCAGTGGTACTGGTGATTGCCTTGGCATACATGTTCTTCGCTGGACGCACCTTACGCGCAGAAGAAGACGCAGAAAAACAGCTCGCTGAAACAGCATCAAACTAACCTGGAGAGCACATCATGACAGTACGAATTCTTGCAGTATGCGGCTGTGGTCAAGGCAGTTCGATGATCATGAAAATGAAAGTAGGACAATTTCTTACCCAACAGGGTGTTGATCATACCGTGCATAGCTGTGCGGTCGGTGAATACAAAGCTGAGTTGAGCGGTGCTGACATCATCATCGCTTCCACTCACGTCGCGGATGAGATCACAGTCAGTGGTAACAAATATGTGGTCGGGGTGCGCAATATGCTGTCAGCCGCCGACTTTGGTCCCAAGTTGATGGAAGTGATTAGTGCCCATTTTCCACAGGACATCAAATAGGAATATCGTGATGAAACTGAGTGACTCATTACGTGATAACAATGCCATTTTGTTGCAGGCCGAAGCTCAGGACTGGCAACAAGCGGTGAAACTCGGCGTCGATCTGCTGGTTAACGCAGGTGTCGTCGAACCGCGCTATTTTGACGCCATTTTGGCGGGGGTCGAGCGGTTCGGCCCTTACTTTGTGCTAGCACCAGGGTTAGCCATGCCTCACGGCAGGCCGGAAGAGGGAGTATTAAAAACCGGTTTTGCGCTGGTCACGCTAAAGCAGGCGGTCTGCTTTGGCGACGATGATAACGATCCGATTGATATCTTGATCACTATGGCTGCTGTCGATGCCAAAACTCACCAAGAAGTTGGCATTTTACAAGTGGTCAATCTGTTCGAAGATGAAGCCAATTTTGATCGTTTACGTGCATGCCGAACACCGGCTCAGGTGTTGGATTTAATTAATCAAACTTCTGCCGCTACAGCGGCTTGTTTGTAGTGATTCAATTAAGGGGTTCATGATGCAAAAAACATTACCGATGCTACAGGTTGCACTAGACAACCAATCTATGGAAGAGGCTTACCAGACCACTCGACTGATCGCCAATGAGGTCGACATTATCGAAGTGGGTACTATTTTGTGTGTCGCAGAAGGGGTTCGGGCAGTGCGCGATCTCAAAGCGCTCTACCCAGATCGCATTGTGCTGGCCGATGCCAAAATTGCTGATGCCGGTAAGATCCTCGCACGGATGTGTTTTGAAGCCAACGCAGACTGGATCACCGTGATCTGCTGTGCTGACATCAATACCGCCAAGGGCGCGTTAGGCGTTGCCAAAGAGTTCAGCGGTGATGTGCAAATTGAACTGACCGGATTTTGGACTTGGGAACAAGCGCAACAGTGGCGTGATGCCGGGATCACACAGGTAGTTTACCACCGCAGCCGTGATGCACAGGCAGCGGGGGTAGCCTGGAGTGAACAAGACATCAGTGCCATTAAACGCTTGTCCGAAATGGGGTTCAAGGTCACGGTAACCGGCGGATTGGCATTGGAAGATCTGCCGTTGTTCAAAGAGATCCCTATTCATGTCTTTATTGCTGGTCGCAGCATCCGCGATGCTGCCGATCCAGTGGCCGCCGCCAGGGAATTCAAACGTACCATTGCCCAATTGTGGGGTTGAGGAGCCAGCATGTTGCAACAAACCGTTCCTTTGGGCATTTATGAAAAGGCGCTGCCTGCCGGTGAAGATTGGCTGGCTCGCCTGGAGTTAGCACGCGAGTTAGGGTTCGATTTTGTTGAGATGTCGATCGACGAAAGTGATGAGCGACTGGCACGCTTAGCGTGGAGCGGTGAGCAGCGGCTGGCACTGGTAAAAGCCGTGACCTGCAGTGGTGTGCGCGTGCCCTCAATGTGTCTCAGTGCTCATCGCCGCTTTCCTTTGGGTAGCGAAGATGACGCCATACGCCAGCAGGGGCTGAAAATTATGCAGCAAGCCATCCTGCTAGCGCAGGATGTCGGCATCCGTGTGATCCAGTTGGCGGGTTACGATGTCTACTACCAACAGAGCAACGACAATACCCGCGCCCGCTTTCGCGCCGGACTTCAGCAAGCTGTAGAGTGGGCTAGCCGAGCACAAGTCACGCTGGCGATGGAGATCATGGACTATCCGTTAATGAACTCAATCAGCAAAGCACTCGGCTATAGCCGTTATCTGAATAACCCTTGGTTTCAGCTCTACCCAGATATCGGCAATCTTTCAGCCTGGGATAACGACGTGACGCTGGAACTGCTGGCAGGTCGTGGTCATATCGTTGCGGTGCACGTCAAAGATACTCGACCCGGCGTGTTTAAGAATGTTCCGTTCGGTGACGGTGTGGTTGATTTCGAGCACTGTTTCAGCTTGCTATTGCAGAGTGGTTATCGTGGCCCCTATCTGATTGAGATGTGGAGCGAAAAATCCGCAGATCCGATTAGCGAAGTGCGCGCCGCACGTGCCTGGGTGATCGAAAAGATGGCGAAAGCCGGGCTGAGCATAGGAGTAGGATCATGTTGCAACAGCTAATACAGCAAGTCTATGAAGCCAATATGGCACTGCCAGCGCATGGCTTGGTGACCTACACTTGGGGCAATGTCAGCGGTATTGATCGCCAACAGGGTCTGGTAGTCATCAAGCCAAGTGGTGTTCCTTATCAGCAGATGCAGGCCAGCGACATGGTGGTGCTCGATCTCATGGGCAATGTTCTTCAGGGGCGTTTTCGCCCATCATCAGATACTGCCACCCACTTAGAGCTGTACCGCCGCTATCCTCAACTGGGCGGAATTGTACACACCCACTCCACCCATGCCACGGCCTGGGCGCAGGCTGGGCGCGCAATTCCGGCTCTGGGTACCACACATGCTGACTATTTTGCCGCCGATATTCCCTGTACCCGAGGGCTAACCGCCGCAGAGGTAGCCGGTGAATACGAACGCGAAACCGGGCGAGTAATCATTGAGACGTTAGCCGCAGAGGATCCACTGCATACGCCAGGGATTGTGGTTTATCAACATGGCCCGTTCAGTTGGGGGCGCTCTCCTGACGAAGCAGTACATAATGCTGTGGTACTGGAAGAAGTGGCAAAAATGGCCTGGATTAGTTGCAGTATCAACCCAGCCTTACGCCAGATTGATGCCCATTTACTGGAGAAACACTTCAGCCGTAAACATGGCCCCAATGCCTATTACGGACAGAAAGATACCGCCAGTTAACACTGGCTAATAACACTGGCTAAACCAGGCTAATCACTGCCTGGCATCTGTTTGGTTGCTAAGTGAACGTGTATGCCTCTCCCGATAAAGGGAGAGGCTGCACCGAGCCGCTGGGGTTTCAACCCAACACGTTTAAACCCCACTAGAAGTGATACTTAATCGCCAACTGTGCTGCTGTATCGCTGTAGCTGGAACTGCCCATTTGATAAGTGATGTAACCAGAAATATCCCACTGATTGGTCAATTGACCATCAACACCCAATTTCAGCTCGGCAATATTACTGGTGCCATCCTGTTCCAGTTTGTAGCCATCCATGACACTGGCAAACTTGTTGCTGTTGTACAGCCAGTTTGCTTCAACAAACGGTTGGAAGGTACGCATATTTCCCTTGGTTCCGGTACGTGTCAGCAAGAAGGTCTTCACACCCAGACGCGCTTGCAGGTTGCCATCACCATCACCACTAACCCGAGTGCCATTCGCTTCAACGTGGTCATCAGCCTTCACCCCTTGCCAAACCAGTTGCGCCTGTGGTTGTACAAACCAGGAGAAGTTTCTTGCCCCACTCTCCAGCAGCTTGAATGCGTATCCGCCTTCAATCGCAGCAGTAAAGCCCTTCGATTTATAGCTCTCTTCCGCTAAACCCTGGCCGCTGACCTTGTTGTCGAACCAACTGTATTGCAGTGAAGTATCCGCATACCAACCAGACTGGTTGATCCCGCGTGCATACCAAGTGGCATACAGGCCAACGCTATAACCATCCACTTTACCATCGGCTTTGTAACCAGTCAGATTGGCGGTATTGCTGCTCTTACTGCTACCGTATCCAGCCATCACCCCAAGATTCAATTTACCCGCGTTAGACGGTACCCACTGGAATATGTTGCCACCGAGCTGTACTAAATAACGATCAGTACGCATCTTCACCTGACCGCTATCATCGTGCGAACGGGTCTGACCAGTTTTAGTCCGTAGCCACATACTGGCAATGCTTGAATCACTCTTCTTGGCCAGCAGATGCGGCATCTGACCTAAACGATCCTGCAAACGGAAGGTTAACAGATTATTGGCTGCTGCCAGGTTACCCGCATAGGCGGCCGCTTCTGGACGACGAACCTCCGGTTCAGCGGCAACGTCTGGTGCAGGGGCTGATGGAGCATCTGGCGCAGGGACTGATGGAGCGTCGGGAGCCGGCGCTGATGCGGCATCAGGAGCAGGGGTGGCATCGGCTGAAGTCTCAACGCGTTGCGCAGATTTGGCTCCCTGCAACGAACTGTGCAGATACCAACTGGATGGATTAGCGCCCCTACCCTGCTGTAAAAAGTAGTCGTGTGCACCGGCAACAATGCGCCCTTCCTGCACAAACTTACCGATTGATCTGCCGCTGACCTTAATCAGCTCAATACCTCGCAGCGCCAAAGCACCTCGACCACCTACGTTATTGACACTCACTCGGGTCGTGCCCTGCACATTACCATTGATAACCAGCGTATCAACAACCGAGTCATCATCACCATTTAGCACGCCATCAAATAATACCTGTCCATTTTCACCAAGATAGTTACCGTTAATCACCGTCTTATCGCCAGCACGACCATTCGCCATTGAGATGGTGCCGCTATTGACGAAATTATTGACGTTGTTAAAGGTGGTTGTCTGCCGTACAGACGGATCACTGCGATTTGCCGTAATCAACAGACCAGCATTAGAGATAAAATTGCCCGTCGCACTACCCAAGTCGTTAGTACCACCCGAGCTGTCCCAAGTGCCATCGGCACCATTGTGAAAGGTGTTACCCGAACCGGCAAAGGAGACGCTACCCACCAACTGACCGTAGTTACTGAACGTCGTTACACCACTTGTGGTATGCACCACCTGTTGTGATGATAGGTTGGAAGAGGAGCGGACAATGCCTGAATTGATAACGTTGACATTGTTGCTACCTCTGAGCATTAACGCCCCTTGTTTGCCTTCAACCCTGCTGTCACGGTCAATATTCAGTAACAGATCACCAACCCCAGAGTGCCAGGCTTCAATACCATACCCGTTCACACCGACGACATTACCGGTGGTGGTGATCGCGAGTAATCCCTTGCCCGCATTCTGGGCTAAAATCCCCTCATCGTAGCCTTCGGCATCAGCTACGTTGATGATTAAATCGGAACCGTTAACACTGTTATAGGCAAAAACACCAGACTGACTTCTTCCGACCACCTTTTGGGTAGTGGTGATATTGACTGAACCCGTACCGGCGTTATAGGCATAAATACCGGAGTTGTAACCAGAAACATTGGCTGCTTTGATGGTTAGGTTAGTGCCTCTATTATTCAAGGCATAAATACCGAACTCTTTGTTACCGACCACATTTTTGGCATCAATAGAGAGTGAACCACTGCCTTGATTTTGTGATTGAATACCTGAGTAATCACCATAGACCTCATTGGCAGTGATGTTCAGGTCAGTACCGCTGTTTTTAGCATGAATGCCATATTGATGTGTACCAATCGCCTTAATTTTGCTCAGGATAGACAAAGCGCCTGTGCCGGTATTTACAGCAGAGACACCACTATTACCAGACACTTCCATGCTGTTTACTTTCAAATTATTGCCCGCATTTTCAGCATAAATACCGTGCTGTCGGACACCTTCAACCATGCCGTAGGTGTCAATAAACATGTCGCCAGTGCCACTGTTTTTGGCATAAATACCATGTTCTTGGCCCTGGACATGGTTGGCCACTATCTCGACCATACGCGAAGCAGCATCAACATGGATACCATCATTCATCAACCCAACCACTCGACCATTCGTGCCGATTTTTACTCGACCAAACAAATTCGATTTCGGTGTTATCTTTACCGAGATACCGTTATTAGCCCCGATAATTTTCGAACTATAATTATCATCAAAATAAGCAGAATAAATCGCATCCAAGCGAAGAGCATCACCAAACAGCGTTTCAATTCCAAAACCACGTTCTGTCGTCACATTTATTGATGTATTTTTCAACGATTGCGTTTCATCAAAAACTTCATCTGACGCACCAGAGCAATTAAAAGTCAATGCTCCTTCATGTATTAGAGCACAACTACCGGCTTGAGCTGCGCCACTAAAGCAGCTCAATATCAGACTACTTAATAATGCGTATTTACTGTTTTTCTTGTAAGCCCAGTATGAATTCCGTTTTGACATCGAGAAGCACTCCTAAAAATATGAAGTATTAGCCACTGCCGTCACTGACGACATGATTTTTTAGATCACTTAATCAACACACCTACCGCATCGATCATCGGAATCAGGGGGCTAAATAAGTCAAACAGCCCCCTGCCTGAATGCCGAATAACGACTATCTGTGATTAAAAATGGTACTTGACAGACAACTGTGCTGCGGTATCGCTATAACGAGACTGACCAAGTTGTTGAGTAATGTGACCTGAGAGATCCCACTGACGACCTAATTGACCATCAACACCCAACTTCAACTCAGCAATATTATCCGCACCATCCTGGCTAACCGTGATGCCATCCATCACGCTGCTAAACGATTTACTGTTATGCAACCAGTTTGCCTGCACGAAGGGCTGGAAAACACGTGCCGGCTGCTGCTCACTGCTACCATTCAGTTGTAGGAAGGCTTTGACCCCAAGACGACTTTGTAAATTACCATCGCCATCAGCGCTGACACGGGTACCATTCGCCTCAACATGCTGATCGGCACGTACTGCCTGCCAAGTTAGCTGTGCTTGTGGCTGGATAAAGGCAGCGACACTCTTCGTTTCATTCTGGTTAACTTTAAAGGAATACCCCGCTTCAACAGCGGTGGTGACCCCTTTCGACTTGTAGTTCTCTTCAGCAAGCCCTTCACCACTGACGGTGTTATCGAAGCGGTTATATTGCATCCAGCTATCCAGGTACCACCCCAACTGATCGTGTTGCTGTGCATACCAGGTGAGATAGATACCAAAACCATAACCATCGACCTTACCATCTGCACGATAACCGCTCAGATCGGAGAAACTGCGACTTTTGCTATTGGCATACCCAGCCATCAGGCCAAGGTTAACTTGACCAAGCTCCGGTTGCTGCCACTGCGCAATATTGCCGCCCAATTGCACCAGATAACGATCGGCCTCCGTATTCACCTGGCCACTCTTGTCACGTGAACGGTTATGGCCTGCGGCAGTGCGCAACCACATACTGCTGACACCGGTCTCTCCACTGACGGGATCAAAATAGACGGTTTCACCTAAACGATCTTGTAGTCGACTATTCAGCAAACTGTTGGCGGCAGCCAAGTTACTGGCATAAGCGGTTGCTTCAGGACGATGAGTATGAACTGCATTCGGATCATCAAACACCGGTGTACTGGCATAATTGATACCATCTGGCGAAGGCATTGCTGCACTCAGGTTATCGAAGGCAGTACGTATCCGCTTGCTGGTCAGATACCAACTGCCGACCTGGCGTCCATTACTGCCATCCCCAGCCGTCAGTGTGTAATCATAGGCACCAGCAGCAATACGCCCTGCGGAGAATGAACCAAGAAGAGTGCCGGTCACACGGATCAACTCAATGCCATTCAGCACCTCTGCGCCAACACCACCAATGTTGGAAACGGAAACCGAAGACGAACCATAGAGATTTCCGTTAATAACTAGCTGATCTGACAAAGAGTCATCACCATCCAATTGAACATCAAACAGCAGTGTGCCATTAGAACCAATGTAATCACCATTGATCACCGTGGTATCGCCGGCGCGGCCATTCGCCATACTAATGATGCCACTGTTAGACACAGCCCCTTTCAAGTTCAAGGTCGTCGTCTGTGCAGTGTTCACCGATTTATTGGCCATAAGCATCGTGCCAGCATTGTTTACAGTGGTGGGATGATCGCTACCGAAATCACTGGTACTGCCACTGAGATCCCAAGTCGCCCCCACATTGTTAATAAAGGTGCTCGGGCCATCGCTGAATGAAACACCGCCTTGCATAAGGCCCTGATTAATAAATCCTACTTCTCCTTTTGCCCGCACAGCTATTTTTGAGCTGTCTCTAGAACTGGTTCGAATCACACCATTATTAGTTAATTCAATGCCTTTTTGCGCAGTAAGATTAAGTGCTGTATTGGCGCCTTCCACCATGCTACCGGAAGAGATAGTGACCTTTAATTTACTGTTGCCAGCATCAGCTTCAATGCCATTGCCCTGTGAGGCTGTGACCATTCCGCGAGTGGTGATCGATGTGTTGCCTGAACCGGAGTTATTAACTTTAATAGCGTTGCGATAACCGGTCACATTTGCAACATCAACAACAACATTACCAACGGCATTATTGTGCAGCAGATTGATTGCATCTTCGCTGGCACTGGAAACAGTGCCGTTCGTTGTCAGTGTTAGCCCTTTCTCGCCAGCATTGATGATTGAAATTGCGGTCAGCAGACTAGTCACATCGCGTACATTCAAGCTGCTGCTTTCACCCTTATTATCCAAAACAATGCCGTTCCCTTTACTGGCTCTGACATTAGCGGCAGTGACATTCAGTGCGCCCGAACCGTTATTTTTGGCATAGATACCGTGACGATAAGCGGAAACATTGCCCGCTGTTAGTGACAGCGCGCCACTACTGTTAAGCAACTCAATCGCATCGCCCGCTCTCGCCGTGACGTTCGCAGCAGTCACATTCAACCCAGCACTACCGCTGTTTTGCGCATAAATTCCTTGGCTGTAGCCCAAGACATCATTCACTGCGATATTGAGGCGGGTTCCTGCCGCAGAGTTTATGGCATTAACACCATACCCTTTACTGCCGACAATCTTGCCACTGCTGCTAATACTTAACTCACCCGAACCACTGTTGTGTGCCCGAATACCATAATAATCAGCATTAACGTTAGCAGTACTGATGGTTAAATCAGTACCGTTATTATTGGTAGCATCAATACCATAATTCTGGGTGGCAGTGAGATCACCCCTGGCAATAATGGATAACTTTCCCGAACCGTAATTATTGGCAACAATCGCACTACGGCCAGAAACCTTATTGACGTCAATATTCAGATCGACACCACGGTTAGTGGCGATAATGCCATCACCACTATGCCCACTCACTGTACCGCTGCTGGTAATCGAAAACTCACCACCAAGATTGCTGGCATTGATACCATTGACACCACCAAACACATCATTGACCGATATCTTGAGCCGCGTTTTTGGGTTGTGCAAATAGATCCCATCCTGCCTAATCCCGGTGATCGTGCCATTGCTGACGATAACACCATAGTCACTAGCTTCTAGATAGAAACCGTAATCACCCCCCGTGATCTGCGAGTGGTATGAGTCAACAAAATAGGCCAGATCAGAAAAGATCAAGCGAAATGCATCCCCCCTAAGCACTTCAAGACCAAAGCCTTCCTCGGTTACGAGCGCCAAGTAAGCCCCCTCGGGGAAAGTAGGTTGTGTATCTGTTGCACTATCAGCAGCGCCGGTACAGTGATAAACACGACTAGTTGCTGACTGAACAGTACAACTTCCTGCATGAGCCATACCACTCAAACAACTTAAGATCACACTGCTCAACAGAGTACGTGTGAGTAATTTGCTACTGTTTCTTTTGTACTTTTGATCTAAATTCCGTTTGGACATCAAAATTTACCCCTATCGGTATAAGAAAACCACCGCCGTCACCAACGGCAACAGAGCGCACCATATGTTTAAATATGTTACATTGTTAATGATGTCTAATGAATAGAAACAGAAGGATTATTTATCACTTTTTGTTTTTAAAAAAATCAAACAACCATAAAAAAATTATAAATAGATATAAAATCGGGCTATATGAACTATAGCCCGACAACGCATCTATATTAATAATCAGTTTTAAAAGTGATACTTAAGGGATATTTGTGCAGATGTGTCGCTGTAACGTGCCTGCCCCACCTGTTGGGTCAGATGACCAGAGAGATCCCACTGACGATTGAGCTGACCATCAACACCCAATTTCAACTCAGCAATGTTGTCAGCCCCATCCTGAGTTACTCGGACACTGTTCATCACGCTGCCGAAAGACTTGCTGTTATGCAGCCAGTTCGCTTCAACAAATGGACGGAATGCGCGCGCCTTCTCCTTCTCGACACCGGTATGCAGTTGTAAGAAGGCTTTCACGCCCAGTCGGCTTTGCAAATTACCGTCACCATCACCGCTGACTAGGGTGCCATTGGCTTCAATATGCTGATCAGCGCGCACTGCCTGCCAGGTCAACTGTGCCTGAGGCTGAACAAAACCCACCACACTCTTGGCTCCATTCTCTGCGACTTTAAAGGTATAACCCCCTTCTAGCGCCGCAGTTACCCCCTTCGATTTGTATTTCTCTTCAGCCAAGCCTTGACCACTTACCGTGTTATCAAAACGGTTATATTGCGCCCAGCTATCCAGATACCAGCCCAAATGGTCACTGTGCTGTGCGTACCAAGTGGCATAGAGACCAACACCGTAACCTTCTACTTTGCCGTCAGCACGGTAGCCACTGATATCTGAATCACTACGGCTCTTGCTGTGGGCATAGCCGGCCATTACACCCAAGTTAAACTGCCCCACACCCTGTTGCTGCCACTGGACAAGATTGCCCCCCAACTGCAACAGATAACGGTCAGCTTCACTGTTTATCTGACCACTCTGATCGCGTGAACGATTCTGACCCGCTTCAGTACGCAGCCACATGCTGCTGACACTGCCCTCAGCACTCAGCGGATTGAGATAAGCGGTATCCCCCAAGCGATCACCGACCCGGCTAGTTAACAGGCTATTGGCGGCAGCCAAGTTGCTGGCGTAAACCGTCGCTTCAGGACGCTGGGTCTGTACTGCATTAGGATCATCATGTTCCAGAGTATTCACATATCCAGTCCCATCCTGAGCAGGGGCATCAGGGGCGTAAGGATAACCCGCTCCAGCACTATCAGGTGCTGGCGCACCAGGATATCCAGCGTCATCAGGTACTGGCGCACTGAGGTTTCTAAACGCGGTGCGTATTCTACTGCTCGTCAAATACCAACTTCCTACCCTTCTGCCATTTCTACCATCACCCGATACCAGGAAGTAATCATAAGCACCACCGGCAATACGCCCTGAGATCAACTGGGCATTGGATCGACCAGAAACACGGATCAACTCAATACCATTCAGCGTTTGTGCACCACTGCCGCCAGCATTATTAACCACCACGGTTGAGTTACCACTGATATCGCCGTTAATCAGCAGCTTATCTGTGCGTGAACGGTCATCCGCCAATGCGGTATCAAAGATCAAAAACCCGTTCACACCAATGTAATTGCCATTGATGATGGTAGTATCACCGGCTCTGCCATTCGCCATAGTGAGGGTGCCACCGTTAATAAAGGTGCCGACATTGTTGAATGTGGTAGTCTGCGCTGAACTTACCGCGCGGTTGGCGGTTATTATCGTGCCGCTGTTCGTCACTAGGCCACAATTACAGGTAATTGATGAATCAACGTTGAAGTTGTTAGTACCGCCACTGGTATCCCAAACCGCACCCAGATTATTGTTAACATTCTGTTTACCGCCACCCAGTGAAAGCGTTCCCAACAAATATCCGCTATTGTTAACAAAGGTGTTACCACGAGAATCGATTGCGGTGTCTGCCGAGTTACGTGTTATGTTCTGTATGACTCCATCATTGATGATGTCAAGCTGCGGACCTACGCCTCCTACGCCCCTGAGTTGCATTGCGGCCTCTTTGCCTTCAACCACACTGCCGGAGTGAACACGGACACGCACATTACTTCCTGCTGAGGGGTAGTGAACAATAATACCTACACCTGACTGGCCGGTGACTGTACCTCGGGTATCAATGTTCACATCACCCCGCCCTTGTTTGATCGCCTGGATCCCAACTTTATAACCATAAACATTATTGACATCTATCGTTAACTCATCTCCAGCCCGTTGGCTCGCATAAATACCAGTATGGGAATCGGCTAAAACAAGTCCCGAATTGTAAATACGCGTGTTGCCAATACCACCATTTGTCACATGTATCCCATGGACGTAACCGTGAACATACTTTGTATTGATCGTAATGTCGGTGGCTTTTGAATAGAGCCGATTAACAGCTCTAATTCCAGCACCTCGCTCACCAAAAGTATTGGCGTTGTTAATCGTCAAAGCGCCACTATTACTCTGTTCAGCAAAAATACCATCGAGCGCCCCAGCAACCGACTCAACATTGATATCCAACGATGTACCATTATTTTTGGCATAAACACCATAGCCAGATTCACCAGATATCTCGCCGTTAGAGCTAATACTTAATTTACCAGTACCATTATTTTCCGCAAAGATACCATCGGTATGCCCACGTACTTCTAAGCCATTGATAATCAAATCCGTTCCGCTATTTTTAGCATTAATTCCTTCATAATGAGTACCGACAACCTCTCCTTCAGCTGTGATGGATAAAGATTCTTTACCACTATTTTGAGCAAGAATCCCGTGCCGACCACCAACATTATTAGCATTAATACTTAATGATAAGCCCTTATTATTAGCTTCAATACCCGCACCTGTTACACCTTCGACGCGACCAGAACTATTGATAACGGCTTTACCTTGAAGCTGATCAAGGTAGATACCTCGATGTTGACCAAAAACATCATTCACATCTATCCGCGACGTACCGGAATACATTGTGGCTTTGCTGTCGAAGTGAATACCATCTCCTCTATGGCCAATTATTGTACCATTGCTTAAAATATGCGAGCCAGCGCTATAACCTTCATGCTTGGAATAAATACCATGCATATCTCCTTTGATATAGGATCCCATCCTGTCCGAAAACCTGAAAAAGGTATTTTTCATATTAAATGTGAAAGCATTACCGGACCATGTTTCAATACCAAATCCATTCTTGGTATTAATATATAACAACTCATCGTTGAAGATCTGCGATTTATCGGTCATCCCGTTGGCTGCACCTGAACAATCATAGTCAAGTTTGAGCGACGGTACCTTGGCACAACTCCCCGCATGAGCCATGCCACTCAAGCAACTTAAAACCACACTACTCAGCAGGCTACGATGTAGCAGCTTCCCTTTGAAATAATTACATTTTTTTCTTGTATTCAACTTTAACATCAACATTCACCTCAACCATTATGAAAACCCACCGGGTTACCAAAAGTAACCGGGCACTCCATTTCATTAAATATGTTACATTATATGTACGTCGCAATGAACAAAAGCGTAAGACTTTCTTATCACTTTTTTATTTAGAAATAGTGAATAAAACTATAAAGTTTTATAAGGATGATAAGCAAAACCGCGAGAAACCGCCGAATCGGCCTTTAAGTGCGCTTTAATCCGCATTGAGTCAGTTGTCACGCTATCGAATTGATTAAGGAATATGATTATCAACACTTAACTTTATTCGACGGATCTAAACTGGTTGCAAACATCTACATAAATTGTTTTGATGTATTTTCCACCAATACCACACCGACTACCCAGATCGCATGATGAAAACACCAGATTGGAACAACATCGAGAAAAGGCTGATTGGCTGGCGACGAGATCTGCATCGTCACCCAGAAGCCTCACACCAAGAGCATTGGACTACCCGCTACCTGGCTGAACAGTTGGCAACATTGACAGGTATTGAGATCACCACACCGGCAGCAACAGGCGTGGTTGCTTACCTACGTGGTATACAGCCTGGGCCAACAATTGTATTTCGCGCCGATATTGATGCCGTGCCAGTAACCGAACAGAACCGTTGTGATTTCAGCTCACAGCAGCCTGGTTTGATGCACGCCTGTGGGCATGATGCACACAGCGCCATGCTGCTGGCAGCAGCAGCGCTACTCTCGCAATACCGCCAACATCTTCATGGTGAAGTGATTTTTATCTTCCAGCGTGGTGAAGAGCTCTCGCCAGGTGGTGCAAAAGAGTTAGTAGATTCTGGTTGCCTAGAGCGCGCGCAAATGTTTTTTGCCTTACATCTACAACCCAACTTACCCTGTGGGGTGATCGAAGTTAAACCTGGCATCGCTACCGCCAATCGTGACACATTTCATATTAAGATTAGTGGCCAAGGCGGGCACAGCTCGATGCCACATCTGGCTATCGACCCGCTAGTCACCTCGGCGGCTGTCGTCAGCGCACTGCAATGCATCGTGGCACGTGAAATTGATCCACGCGACAGCGCTGTTATTTCGCTCTGTAGTCTACAGTGCGGTGACGGCAGCACAGCCCGTCTACCCGACAGTGCGCAACTGTGTGGCACCACACGCAGCTTCACACCACAAGTACGCCAGCAGATACGTGCTGCTATGCAACGCGTCTGCTGTGCCACCGCTGAAGCACACCGATGTCGAGCGGAAATTCATTTTGAACCATGGGATTACAGTGCAATCGACAATGATCAGCAACTTTGCCAGTTGGCAGCGCGTGCTGCTCGTAACGCACTGGGTGATCACGCCTTTCGAGTCGCAACGCAACCAATGTCTGTTGGTGAGGATTTTTCTGAATATCAGCATATCGCGCCAGTCTGTTTTGCTTGGCTAGGCGCAGCACACCCGCACGCGGAAAATCATGCGCTACATAGCGCCTGTTTTTCGCCCAATGAGCAGGCGCTGATTGCAGGTGTTCGTTACTACCTCAGCCTGGCGATCGAAAGCGGAAATCTGACCACGGCAATAGCGTGGACTGGTTGATCACCGATTGCACTCAGCATGATTGGCGCTGCGCGCTGGCGTACCACTTGCTAGCATACAACAGCGAACAGATTGTTAGCCGGTGAATACCGGAACAGGGCTGGATTGTGTCGGTGCTTCTCTACACCACTGCAAACACAAACTCGGTTGTCCAAGCTGCGGTTGTCCCGCCTCAGTAATAAAGTGATCAACCGCAGCGATTAACTGCTGGTTGTAATAGATCAACGGGATGCGCTTGCGCAACCAAGGAGCAACGGCCAACTCCTGCCACAGCTTCTTTATTGGTCGTGAACCCGCACGGCCAACAACACGCACCCGCCCTGCCGCGCTAAAGCGGACTGTTACCTGCTCATCTGCGTGCGGCGCACGCAGTACACACGGCCCTTCCCCCGTTTGCAAACTGCCTAAACCGTCCGGCAGTAACAACCGAGTCTCACCGTGCCAAAGCAGGCAGTGTTGACTTAAATCAGCCATCGGTGGCAACAGATACAGGCGTTGCTGAAAACGGCGCACCTGATAACCTGACAACTGTAACACCGGTTCCGCATCCGGTTTACTGAGCGCTACCTGTTGCCATAACTGATGCAACCCGTCCCGACTAGGCAATGGCAGCGCACTACTGGCAATCCAGCGACGCAACAGCGCAGCGCGCTTGGCCGCAGAACAGCAACTCAATCCTTCAATCGAGATCGCATTATTGTGATCAGTTAACTCAGCCAACGGCTCAGCCAGCAGTTCATCAAGCAACTGCTCTTGCTCTGCGCACAAGCTGGCACTGCGTGCCACAGCCTGTGCGAAATGAGGCCAACGCTGACTCAGCAACGGCACTACATCACGTCGCAGGAAATTACGATCAAAACGGGTATCCTGGTTACTCTCATCCTCGATCCAGCGCAGCGCGTGCTGCTGAGCATAGCGTTCAAGCTGCTGGCGCGAAATAGCCAACAGTGGGCGCAATAAACGATGCTGACCCGATTGACCTTGTGCCAACATCGCACCTAATCCGGCAGGCCCACTACCGCGCTTCAGAGCCAGCAACAGAGTTTCACATTGATCATCGAGATGATGTGCGGTTAACAGTGCTTCATGCACTTGCAGTGTCTGGCGGAAGGCGCGATAACGCGCCTGACGGGCTGCTGCCTCGATCCCAGCCTGGGTACTGTCCAACTGAACATAGTGTACCCGTAGCGGGATCTGCCAGTGGTCACACTGCTGCTGGCAGTGTGCTACCCACTGATCGGCAAAGCGACTTAAACCATGATGCACATGCACCGCACGTAACTGAATATCCGGCTGCTGCTGGCGTAAACGCCACAGCGCATCCAACAATACGGTGGAATCCAGCCCGCCACTAAAACCGACCAGCAGTTGGCGTTGTTCGCCCAGTTGTTCGGCAAGCTGTATCAAAAAGGGATCTGTTCTCATCGCTAGGTCAATCAGGGGTTGCTCTGCCCGCCAGTATCACTCGGCAACAGCAGCAGAGCAAGGTTATCGCTATGTTCGCGACCTTAAAATCGGGGAGCAACGCTCGGCCAACCACCGACGGATAGCCTGTTCTGTTCAAGCTAACCGCTTTCGCTCAACGCCGACGCTGCAATCCCTCTGCCACTAAAAGCGCCAGTTAAAGCCAGCCTGAATACGATTGTCCTGATGATTTTTCGACAGCGATCCCGCGTAATCCAACGAAAACGCACTGCGATCACTCAACGCCCATTCGCCAGCCAGTTTCACCAGCGCCGCATGTCGTGAGGCAGCGACACTGTTCACCACCAGCTCAGCCGCGCTATCTTGGAACATTAACCCGCTGGCACGATCAAGTGGATGGTACTGATAGCGCCAAGCCAACTCGGCGTGCAGTGACAACGCCGCTAGCTGCGCACTACCGCGCACACCCAACGTAGAACTGGTTGCCTGCATATGCTGCTTGCTGCTATGCAGCGCAGCAGCATTGCCCTGTGCTGCAATCACGCTTTGCTCAGCGATCGGATTGGTGCTGACATTGCTATAAGCCAGATTGAAAAATGGCTCTAGCGTTAACGCGCCATCAATACGGTAACCGAACTCGGCAAAAAGTTGCTGCATGGTCGCGTTATATTTGGCATTCAGGCTGGCTGCCTGCGAACCGTAATGCAGTTGCCTTTCGCTATCAATACGTTGCCAACTGTAACTACTACCACCACGTAGTACCCAATCACCAAACCATTTAGCGCCGTACAAGCCAAGGTGATAGTTATCACTGTCAGCGTGTGCCGAGTTAGCACCATTTAACGCCGTGCGCGTGTAACCGAAGCTGATACCCGACTGCCAATCGTCTCCCTCAAGCGGCTCGATACCGACCAGCACACCATCATGCGAAGCCTGATAACCACCGGCATCACTGTTACCTAGCGCGCGATCCCTGGCGGTTAATAGCTGTGCCCAAGCAGGCTGTGAGTTGTGCTGACGCGTGGCATCAGGGCGCTGACGCAAGCGGGCAGTGAAGTTTTCACGCAGGTACTGTGCGCTATTGAGCTGCGCTGACGCGATATCGGCATGGATCTGGCCAGATAACTGACGGTAGGCTTCTTGTGCCTGCTGTTCAGTGGCACTGGAGAGCAGACTTTCATAGACCGGATCTCCGGCTGCCAGTTGTGCAATCGCGTCCGCCACAGCGCGCTGATTACGCCCCTGTGCAACATCGGTAAACTGAGTGTTACTGCGCTGCAACTGCAACAACACCTGATCAGGCTGGTAGATTAACTGGCCCGTCAAAAACAGGTAGTCACTCTGTAGTGCTGCAAACTGGCCACTGACCCCCTGCTCAGCACTGAGGATCCGGTGCTGCCCTAACAGAGTGCTACTTTCCGGCTGCGCCAGCAAATTGCCACGATCCGCTAACGTAAGCACCACATCACCGCCATTTAACAGCGCACGCTTGCTACTGATCTGATCACTACTGCCATCGGCACCTATCGCAACCTGATAGCGCGCGCCATCGGCAAAAGAGAGCGTGCCTTTGACCTGTAGTGCAGCGCCGGGAATACCTGGCATTACCGTGCCACCGTTCTGCACCGTTAACGCGCCCACCGTGCCACTGCCGCCGAGCGTAGCACCATTTTGTACGCTGACATTGGAATTGCCATGATAACCATTGACCAACAAGGCCCCCGCTTCGACTGTGGTTGAACCCGAGAAGCTGTTATTGCCAGTCAACTCAAGCACGCCACTGCCCTGCTTGATAAACTCACCACTGCCGGAGATATCGTTGCCCCAGCTATCGTAAGCACTAAAACCGCCTTGGCTGGCATCCATATTGACCGCCACCCGCCGGTTGAATGCACCATACCCATCTGCGGCGGCATAGAGATTGAGCCGCGCCCAGCCAGATCCATCATCCAGCGCATGGCCTGATTCAATTTCTGTGGTCGCTAACACCTCTCGCCGCTGCTCGGCACTCAGATAAGGGAAACGACTAGCAATCAACACTTCCGCCCCTTCAGGAACTACGGGAGCCAAATCGGTTGGCCCGACCGGAGAGAGGCCATAAGTTAGCCGATAGAGATAGTCAGCCTTATTTTTTGCGGCTTCACTGGCACGCGCTTGGCGCTCTGCTGCGACACACTGCGCAATCGAAGTTTGGCACCCTTGCTGCAACAGCGCGCGCAGATCACTGCCTGCATCGGTGAGCAAGCGATTAAAATCACTACTGGTGGTCATCGGTTCGCCAAACAGGCTTGAGATATTTTGATCAATATAATCCGCTTGATTATTCAGGATCTGAGCCAATGCGTAAGTCGCCATAATGCGCGCACCGATCACATCCAGCGCATAATGCATACCAAGCGTGATACGGCTATTGCCATATTCTGAACCACGTAGCAGGAATTCTTGAAACAGCTCCGGCACCATCTGGGCAAACAGCAACGTGTTGGTAAAACCGAATGTTGAGTGGCCACTGGGGAACGCGGCATTGCTCTTTACCGTGGCGACAATCTCACTGGCTGAATCTGTTGGTCGACCAAAAAAATCAGCGCCATAAGTATGTGTAATACGATCGGGAGCCACCTGCACCGGACGAGAATTGCCGACACTGTTACGATCTTCTTCTTTCGGCGCATAAGCCTGATCATAGACGTTATAACTGCCACCCTCAGGCAAACTGATCCCCTGTGCCGGATTGGCGGGATCACCATTGATACTGCCATTGGCGTAGAAGTTTTTGGCAAAGCTGGAGTCAGCCATGGTTAACGCATTCACTTGCGATAACAGACGCTGAAAATTTTTCGAGAAGGTAGTTGCCGCGCCATTGCTGGCGTTAATACGGTTGTTGGCGGCAAAAATGTCGTACATCCGCTCACCCAAGGCATTCGCTACCAACAGCCCATTGTCCATCGAACCCACCAGCGCCAGGATGGTATTGTCAGCGATCGCCCTAGCGCGCTGTGCTGCCGATGCATTATTGTTGATAGCAATTGAGGTATTGAGATTTTGCTCTAATACTGCGCGTCCGGCCGCGCTGTTATTCAATTGGCTGAAGCCAGCCAGTAACTCGGTCGCGGTGATGCTTCTTGCTGCGACAGTGTTGCTTTCTGCCGCGCCTGCGCCTGTCGCAGCAAAACAGAGTGCACTGACCAGTGCCGACACGGTGATTCTGTTTAACATAATAATTAATCCTGATGGTGGCAAAAAGTTGCTTGCCAGATTAATTATCAGTTTTTAATGACATTTCTATGACGCTTTGAAGAAGGAAAAAAGACGCGCTGGCGTTGCCGGTGGCAAAAGCATCACCGACAACACTGACAACTGCAACATTCACCTACCCAGTCACCATCAGGCAGAACAAACGAGACCATTTGTTGCTTGGAGAACCTGTTACCAGCCGATCGCACTACTGTCATATCGATGGCCAGTCAGCGCACCTCAGATAGCCGAAATTTGGCCTCGGTGTTTAACAGTTCGATCTCATCCAGCAACTCCAGCCATTCCGGCTCCAATTCGTGCGCGTTGACACCCTGGCGTAGCTGCTGCTCAAGGTAAAAACAGAGCTGGCGTAACCGTGGCACGCCGCTATAGCTGCAACTGCCGTGTAACTTGTGGATCAAGGCCAGCATACCTTGATCAGTGCCGCCCTCCAGTAGCGCACTGACACGCTGGTTAACTTCGGGCAGGAAATCCAATAGCATCTGCAACAGTTCACGTGCCAAGTCTTCCTTATTAGCCGCCTGACGCAATGCCAGCGCCCAGTCAAGTGATAGTGAAGGTTCACTGGCATGAACTGCTTTCAGCGGTTCAACTTCGCTGGCATGAAAGCGTGCCAGCAAACGCGCTAACATCACTTCATCAATCGGCTTTGCCAAATAGTCGGCCATACCCAAGCTCAGTAACTGCTCGCGTTCACCAATCATCGCATGGGCCGTCACAGCAACAATCGGTGTTGAACGGTGATGAGGGATCTGATGGATCAATTCACTGGCTTGAATACCGTCGATATTCGGCATCTGAATATCCATCAAGATCATATCCACTTGATGATCGCGTGCCAGTGCAATCGCCTCTTCACCACTTTTACACAGCAGTGTCTGTTCTACCTGCTCTTCTAACAGCGCAGCGATCAGTTTTAGGTTGGCGGGATTATCATCAACCGCCATCACCGTGAGCGGTAAGCGTGCCGCCACTTTCTGCTCGGCTTGCCGCTGTCGGCTGTCCAGCGCCAGCAACGGGTAGAGGCGATGGCTGCTGATCGGCTTCGCCAGGCAACCGACTACCCCCAGTTTTTTCATCTTTTCAGCATCGATCGAGGATTGACTCGGCAGCGCCAGCAGCACTTGCTCAGCACTGGTAAGGTATTTCGCCAGCATCTGCTGCTGTGTCAGGTTCGCCTGATAACAGGTGGGGACACCAACCAACAAGAAGTCGTAGCCATTAGCCGGTAACTGTTCAAAGGTTGCCGCATGAGTCACTTGCAGATGGCTGTTACTCAGCATATCCAGTGTTGCCTGGGCGGCTGTCGGATTGGATTCAATATAGCCCAGTGTTTTACCACGCAACTCGGCAGGTAATTGTGGTGGTGCTTGCAGGCCTTCATTCAGATCGAGCGTAATTTGGAACCAGAATGTCGAACCACGATTTAACTGGCTGTGGAACGAGATATCGCCGCCCATCTCTTTAATCAGTTTCTGTGTGATCACTAACCCCAGCCCAGTACCACCATGACGGCGAGAGATGCTGGCATCCGCCTGCCGGAATGCTTGGAACAACTGTGACTGCTGGCGTTCTGAAATGCCAATACCCGTATCGTGGATCTGGATCTCCAATTCGACTTGATGTTCCAGTTGGCTGGCCAGTTCAATCCGGATATCGATATTGCCACTTTCGGTGAATTTAACCGCATTACCCAACAGGTTGGTGATCACCTGCTGCAAACGTAACGGATCACCAATCACCTGTTCCGGTACATCATTCTGCACTGCCAGCGTTAACTCCAGCCCTTTCTCATGCGCACTTGGCGCCAGCAGCACCACGACTTCATCCACCGTCTCACGCAGCGAGAATGGTATGTGCTCCAGTAGCAACTTACCTGCTTCCAGTTTCGAGAAATCAAGCACATCGTTAATGATGGCAAGTAGATTATTAGCCGATCGCTCAATGGTTTGCAGATAATCAGCTTGCGTAGCGTTCAGCTCGGTTTTTAACATTTGGCGGGTGAAACCGATCACGCCATTCAGGGGGGTGCGCAGCTCGTGCGACATATTGGCCAAAAATTCTGATTTGATGCGCGCCGCTTCCTGAGCGCGCTTTTTTGCCAGATCTAGCTCAACGTTCTGGATCTCCATCTGCTCCAGGGTTTCACGCAAATCTGACGTTGCCTGGTCGATATTCTGCTGTAACTCCTCATGGTAGGCAGTGAGTGACATTGCCATTGAGTTAATGCCATTCTTCAGCATATGCAGTTCACCCAGCATCTGCCCTTCAACCCGACTGTCGAGCTGACCGCGACGAATGCGATCCACGGTATCAACCATATTGCCCAACGGCAGTACCACATCGCGGATCAGGCGATAGGCAAACAGTACCGCAATGATCATGCAAAACAGCAGCAGTAGCGCAGCAACAAATACCTCTTGGTACTGCTGCAGACGCATCGATTTCAAATCGAGTTCAATCGCCACATAACCAATATTCTGGCTAAACTGCTCTCTGCCACTGGCTGTGCTGCTCTCGTTGAGTGGGCGGCTTTCAGACAGGATCGGTGTACGCAGGATCAGTGACTCGCCACGCCAAGTCAACATCAGTTCCGTTGGCATTGGCAGCCCTTTCGGTAGCTGTAACTGCTGGTAGTTGTAGTGGTAATTCGAGGTAACAAACAGATTATTGTTAACGTCAAAAACAGTGATCGCACGCAAAATATCCGAGTGACGGCGATGCAGCAGATTAACCAACTGCTTGACTGATTCACGGTTACTAAAGGTCATGCCATATTCACTGGCGGCAGCCAGCGGTTCAATAATACTGACGCCTGCCTCAATAAATTGCTCTTTCAGTTCATTGTAACGATGCACAATAAAAAAAGTGCTGAGCAGCAGACCGATCAACAGCGTCGGTATCAAAATCAGCAGCATCATACGTGCCCGCAAGCTATATTTGGTCATAAGGTTCCAATATGGGAGAATCTAACTCATTCAGGCAATGAATCAGAGCACAAAGCACAGATATGGCCCAATTCTACTCTGCAAAACGTCGTGTGACGACCCAATCAGCAGCACAAATTGTCACCGTCACCGTCACTGATCTGGATCCATTCGGTCATGGCGTGGCACATCACCAAGGCAAAACGCTGTTTGTCAGCGGTGTATTACCAGGGGAACAGGCAGAAGTTCAACTCACCGAAAACAGACGGCAATTTGCCAAAGCAAAACGGGTTCGGCTCATCAACCATAGCCCACAGCGTCGTCAGCCACGCTGCCCACATTTTGCCACCTGCGGAGGCTGCCAGCAGCAACATGCCAGTATCGAGCTACAACAGCAAAGCAAACTAGCTGCACTTAACCGATTGTTACTAAATCAAACAGCGCAACTTCCTCCCACCGAGGCAGTGATCAGTGGCCCCGCTTACGGTTATCGTCGACGGGCGCGGCTGGCATTACAGTGGCAAAATAAACAGCAGCGGTTACTGATCGGATTTCGTCAGGCAGAGTCTGCACAATTAGTGCCGTTGCAGCAGTGCCCAGTGCTGGTACCAGAATTAACACAGCTACTGGTGCCACTACAACAATGCCTAGCAAGCCTAACCGCAGCCAAACGTCTCGGCCATGTCGAATTGGTACAGGCGGACAATGGTACCATGCTGGTTCTGCGTCACCTTGATGCACTGCAATCAGTTGATCGGCAAACCCTGCTACGCTTTGCAGCACAACACGCATTGACTCTCTACCTGGCCGGTGACAGTGAACAGTTGGAGTTGCTACATGGTGAGCCACCCTACTACCTGTTAGACGGCATGCGGCTGGCGTTTGGTCCACGTGACTTCATTCAGGTCAATAGCACGGTCAATCAGCAGATGGTGGCGCAAGCACTGGAATGGCTGGCAATTACAGCCAGCGATCGTGTACTTGATCTGTTTTGTGGTATGGGTAACTTCTCGCTACCTCTGGCAAAACGGGCAAAAGAGGTGGTCGCTGTCGAGGGTGTTGCCACACTGGTGGCAAAGGGGCAATATAACGCGCAATACCATTCACTGAGCAATCTGTCATTCTTCCATGCCAATCTGGAAGAGGATCTCTCTCAGCAGCCGTGGGCAACGCAAGGTTTTGACAAGGTACTGCTCGATCCTGCGCGTGCCGGTGCCGCCGGAGTGATGCCACACATTGTCAAGCTGGCACCTCAGCGGGTGGTGTATGTTTCCTGTCACCCTGCAACATTAGCTCGCGACAGCAGCGTATTATTGGCGGCGGGTTATCGCCTGGCGGGCGTGCGGATGCTGGATATGTTCCCGCACACTGGGCACCTGGAATCAATGGCTCTGTTTACTCACGCGAAATAGGAAAATCTTATGGTTGCGGTAAGAAGTTCACATCTAAATACAGCTGGCGAATTTGCGCTTGATCACTGGATTGCCACACTCAATCTCCCCAATGCGCAATCCTGTGAGCGGCTAACCGCAGCCTGGCACTATTGTGAGCAGCAGACAGCCGGGCTACCTGATAGCGCTCAGCTATTGTGGCGAGGCCTGGAGATGGTGGAAATTCTGTCAACGCTCAGCATGGACAGCGACAGTATGTTGGCAGCAATGCTATTCCCACTGGTCGATGCGGAGATTGTCGCCGAACAGACACTGACTGAGCAGTTTGGTGCCGCGATTACAGCGCTGGTTCATGGTGTGCGCGATATGGCCGGCATTCGCCAGCTCAACGCAACCCATCACGGCTCCAATAGCTCTGAACAGGTAGACAATGTGCGCCGGATGCTACTGGCGATGGTGGAAGATTTCCGTTGTGTGGTGATCAAACTGGCGGAACGCGTCGCACACCTGCGCGAAGTGAAAGATGCTACCGAAGATGAACGGGTATTAACCGCCAAAGAGTGCTTTAACATCTATGCGCCACTGGCAAACCGTTTAGGCATCGGCCAACTTAAATGGGAACTGGAAGACTTCTGTTTTCGTTATCTGCATCCAGAAGAGTATCGGCGTATTGCCGAATTGCTGCATGAGCGACGTATTGATCGCGAACAGTTTATTGATGATTTCGTCGCTTTGCTGCGTCAGGCAATGGCGCAGGAAGGCATCAAGGCTGAAATCTACGGTCGCCCCAAGCATATCTACAGCATTTGGCGCAAGATGCAGAAAAAATCACTGGCGTTTGATGAGCTGTTTGATGTGCGCGCCGTGCGTGTGGTGGTAGAACGCTTGCAAGACTGCTACGCCGCGTTGGGCATTGTACATACCCAATTCCGTCACCTGCCTGATGAGTTTGACGACTACGTCGCCAACCCCAAACCGAACGGTTACCAGTCGATCCACACCGTGGTTTTCGGCCCACATGGTAAAACACTAGAAGTGCAGATCCGCACCCGGCAAATGCATGAAGATGCTGAGTTAGGCGTCGCTGCCCACTGGAAATATAAAGAGGGGGCAGTGGCTACGGCGCGCTCTGGTTATGAACAGCGCATCGCTTGGTTACGTAAACTGATCGCCTGGCAGGAAGAAATGGCCGATTCCGGTGAAGTGCTTGATGAAGTGCGTAGCCAAGTGTTTGACGATCGCGTCTATGTGTTTACCCCCAAAGGCGATGTGATCGACCTGCCTGCTGGCTCAACCCCGCTCGATTTTGCCTATCACATCCATAGCGATGTTGGTCACCGCTGCATTGGTGCCAAAATCGCGGGTCGAATTGTGCCTTTTACCTACCAGCTACAGATGGGTGATCAAGTCGAGATCATCACGCAGAAACAACCAAACCCCAGCCGCGATTGGCTCAACCCCAATTTGGGCTATATCACCAGTAGCCGTGGGCGCTCCAAAATCCATAACTGGTTCCGTAAACAGGATCGCGATAAGAATATTATTGCCGGTCGGCAGATGCTGGATAGCGAGTTGGAGCATCTTGGGATCAGCCTACGAGAAGCCGAAAAACTGCTGTTGCCACGCTACAACGTCCATTCACTCGATGAAGTTCTGGCTGGGATTGGTGTCGGTGATATCCGCCTCAATCAGATGATCAATTTTCTGCAGAGCAAGTTGCATAAACCGAGTGCAGAAGAGCAAGATCGCGCTGCACTGCGACAACTGACCCAACACAAAGGTGCCGGTGTGGCACCTCAGGGCAAGTCCGGTGGACGGGTGGTGATCGAGGGGGTCGGCAACCTGCTGCACCACATCGCACGCTGCTGCCAGCCAATTCCTGGCGATGACATTGTCGGTTTTATCACTCAAGGGCGCGGCATCTCGATCCACCGTTCTGATTGTGATCAACTGCTGGATCTGCAGACACATGCACCAGAACGCATTGTTGAAGCTGCCTGGAGCGAAAGCTACTCCAGTGGCTACGCCCTGGTGGTGCGGGTGATCGCCAATGATCGTAGTGGGTTACTGCGCGACATCACCACCATTCTCGCCAATGAAAAAGTGAATGTGCTCAGTGTCGCAAGCCGTAGCGACACGAAAAAACAGCTCGCCAGCATTGATATGGAGATTGAAATTTACAATCAGCAGGTGCTGGTGCGGGTTCTGGCCAAGCTCAATCAATTGCCTGATGTGATTGAGGCCAAACGGCTACACGCAAACTAAGCGCGATTTTTACCAGGGATCTCAACATGACTGACATAACACCACTGCAACACCTGCTCAATTTGATGAAAAAATTGCGTGACCCGCACACTGGTTGCCCATGGGATCGCCAACAAACCTTCAGCTCGCTAGCGCCCTATACATTGGAAGAGAGCTACGAGGTGCTTGATGCTATCCAGCGCCAAGATCATGCTGATCTACGTGATGAATTAGGTGACCTGCTGTTCCAGGTGGTGTTCTATGCTCAGTTAGGGCAAGAACAGGGGCTGTTTGATTTTGATCAGATCTGCCATGCCATCAGCGATAAACTCGAACGTCGCCACCCGCACGTGTTTGCCCATAAACAGCAACAGCAAGTGGCGCAAGTGTCAGCACGCTGGGAGCAACTGAAAGCAGATGAGCGGGCAGGCAAAGCATTGCACTCCAACTTGGATGATATCCCCGCCAGCTTACCGGCATTGATGAAAGCATACAAAATACAGAAGCGTTGTGCTGCGGTCGGCTTCGATTGGCAAACTGTCGAACCGGTGCTGGCTAAAGTCTACGAAGAACTGGATGAAGTGATCGATGAAACACGCCAGCCAACAGTAGACCAGCAAAAACTGGAAGAGGAGATCGGTGACTTGCTGTTTGCGGTAGTCAACCTTGCCCGTCACCTGGGTCATAAAGCAGAACAAGCACTACAAGTCGCCAACCGCAAATTTGATCGCCGCTTTCGCCAAGTTGAGCAATTGATGCAGCAACAGGGCCTGCCACTGGAAGCCGCCACACTGGAGCAGATGGAACAAGCCTGGCAGCAGGTCAAGTGCCTGGAGGCAAGGTAGCTTGTGTTGATAAACACCGCCATCGATAATTCTATGTCGTTGTTGGTGTGTCAATGTTGGGGTATTTTTCCTCTTATCAATCTGATTCCATCAGCACTCTGTTCATTCTGTAAGCCGTAGAATCGGGCTCTGTCCAGAATTCTGGTCGCCCAACGGCGATGCGTTGCAGGCTCGCACATCGTTCCCTGCGACTTGAATACCGCGTGGGTCGAATTAAGGATCCTGAGAGCGTCAGAGTGCTCTCCTTGGCTAACCATTAGCGCACTTTGAATGGCCTCTATTTGGCCTGGGTGAATGGCGGTCTTACCTACAAGCCCATGCGCTATATCAAGAGCCAACTCTCTTTCCATCACTTGATGGTCGTCAATATGCTCACACACGGGGGCGGTTAGCGCGAAATCACGTGCCCCAAAAACTGATACCAGCATTTTGATGACGTAACCCATTGGGCTATCATATAGCGTCAAGTCACGGGGCCGGCGAAGTGACACAACGTTCATAAGATCATTGCCGCCGATACGAAGAGCAATAATACGTTGGTGACAAGGATGATTAACTAGGTGGGCAGCTAACTCGCGCATCTGAACCACGTCAAAGACGTCTTCTGTTTCCAGTGTCGGCATCATACACAACTGGGTTTCAGCCATGATTTGCCACCACTCAGGTAATGAACTGAGGGTAAATTTCGGCAACACAAATCCGTCAACAGCAGAAAGATCAACGTTCTCTTTTAACCATGCGCCCATTTCTGTATTACGAGGACGAATGAACACCAATGGCCAGTCATTATTGCCCCATTTACGAAGGTGATCACTAAGTTCATGCAGCAGTTGCTCAAGATTTTTAACAGCAACCGGGACGTCTGCCTCACTGATGGCATCCTCAAGACAAATCACCAGTGAACGTAAACCAGGGATCTTTCGGTGCATTACTGTATCAGCAATGTCTATCCGAGTAGCCGGCATGTAAAGTGTAGCCCCCAGATTCCAATGGGAAAGACGATTTTTCATCAGAGTACCTTCTTTATAATAGTTACAGCCCGATACTGGCCGAGGGTTTCCCCCATTTCTGTAACAATAATTCCCTTTTCACGAGCAAGCCCTACCAGTAATGCCACATCTGGATCATGAATCGAACGCACAAGAACATGCTGTGGCACCCGACGCAACAATGCGCGAGTTGCCTCAGCAATGCCTGGCTTAATGCGATTAACGTTGTCCACTTTAAATTGATTAACCAAGTACGCGATCACATCACGGCTTATCTGCCACAACGCTTTGGCAGATTCTGTGTTCCAATTCAGTGGTTCCAGTGATAACAGTGATAACTTTCTACGAAAACGAGACACCGTATCTACCAGCATCCTGCTACATTCGTAGTCACTGAGATGCTCACAAACCATGCAACCATGTAACCCTTCCGTCGACCAAACCGACCGGGAAATTAGGCCGGATACCGGTGCTCCCATGATGCCAAACGGAATCAACCAATCGTCAGCACCGGCAGCAAGCCAGGAAGAACCACAGGGGTCAGCCAGTACAACTAGGTGTGGCTGCTCCGGATAGCCTTGGCGACCTTTCAGCGTACGTATCAGTTCCTCAGTAATCGCTCCTTTACCCGTCCAACCATCGACAAATACAATTCCGCTGGTACCATGTTGTTTTTCAATAATATTGAGAGCGACACCATCAATTCCGCGATCACGGATGATACTGATACCATAGTGGAAGGAGGTTCTTCCCATATCGCGCAGAGCCTGATGCAACATAACACCTAACGGTACGCCAGCCCTGACAAGGCTGACCAGTACTACAGGCTCATTCCCGACGCGTTCGGCCAGAGCCACAGCGAGTTGCGTGACCTCTTTGGCAAGTCGTTCCGCTCCCTGTTCCAGTGCCCGATGAAATAAATCAAGATGCCATTGAGTGGGTGCCGGCTCTTGGCTCAGCATATCCGAGTAATGTTTTTTCCCAGACTGAATCAGCTCTTCCTTTTGATCTACCGGGGTCATTGCAATTTCGATAGGTTTCAGCAGAAAATCCACATCATCCGGAAGGTAAGAACCAGAGAATGTTTCACGTAACTGCATCTTATTTTTCTCCTAGAATTTGCTGTGAGATAGCATCTGCAAACTGACTCTGTCGCGGAATGCCAAACCAACTGCACAGTTTCATAAAACGATGATCAGTTAGACTGTCACCCAAACCAATCACAGGGAAAATCCCTCGTTCAGCACGAAGCTTTTCGAGCAGCCAACTAACAGCTAAGCCTTTCTCTACCGGCGTAGGAAGCCAGGCGACGTTATTATTATTGCGATGAATATAAAAACCCTCTGTCGGGAAGATGTGTTCAATTTCATCAGCAATCATATTGAGTTCATCAAGGCGAGTGCTGTCACGATGTTTCATCACCATGTAGACCGGCGTTTCACCATATTCAAAGTTAAGCCTCGCCCAAACATTGATCCCTTTTTTATTCAGCATGTCAGTAATGAGACGCTGCATTGAAGTTAGTCTTTCTAGGTAGGGGGCTAACTGGTCAAGCATATGGGATTTCCATTCTTCTTCGGGTTTACCATCTGGCGTCAAAATAACGGCACCATGAGTCGTAATAGCCCAGGAGCGGAAAGGGATTTGAACTCGACCAATTTCTTCAGTACCCCTCGCCGTGACTGGAATGAGTTCTGCCTGTTCCAGCAGCCAGTCAACCAGCATAGATTGTTCCTCCGTCATAAAGCTGCGTGGCTTCAAAGTGCGATCAACGGCACCGATACGGAATGGCTCCAGCGCCAACTCATTCACCATTTTTCGACGGGTCTGAAACAGCGTGTCGTCGAGATCGCTCAGAACAACAGGTTTATTCATAAGTAACAATCTCTACTACAGGCGCAACGTTAGCCAGTGCATTAAGCAACTGAACATCAATACTCTCCGCAGCTGTCTCAGCACAAACGAGGATACGATCAAACTGTTGGTGGGCTACGTTATAAACAAAATTGGGAATGCCCAACCCATAGTTATCCGTGAACGAAATTGCAGATTCAATCGCAAAACCAATTGCGATGGGGGAACGAGTGGTCGAACCGTAAAATACTTCTGCTCCAGCAGCTTCGAGACGTTCAGCGAGCAGAAACGGCTCCCAGACAAATTCTCCGGTGCCGAGAACCAGAATACGTTCCCTCTGGCGAACGGAAACCTCGTGACCGAGATCGGCCGCAGGTGCGATCATCCCCAGACGCCCCCAGGATTGTTTGCCGTTAATATCCCACAAGCCTCTTGACGTCACGTTGACAGTGGGCATGACCGGTACAGGCGCATCAGATAAAGGGATCCATTCCCACTGGCCGTTGACAAGCGAAACAGACTTAACGGGCAGGATGCTGTGCTCTGACAACGCATTACTACTCCAGTCTGTAAGCGTTACAGCGATAACCTGTTCTATATGTGGCAACTTACCAGTATTCCGAAGGGCAGAGAGCAGATTAATAAAGGTATTACCGGTTGTTGCTTCATCATCAATTAAAACTAGAGTACGCGCGCTGGTAACACGACGTCTTTTCTCTCCATCATCCGGTAGATAAATCAGATGATCAGTGGCATGACTGTGTTCTTCCTTGAATTCACAAAGCAACGAACCATCAACCGGATGACGGGTTGACGTCAGATAGACAGATTCACTATAGCGGTGGCGTAGCTCATCAAATACACCTGCACCAAGGCCAACGGCAGTTTCAGCCATACCGATGAAAACAACAGGCTCTGACAACGTTGATGGAAACTGGCTAGCAAGCTGCTTATAAGACTGACGCATAACTGTCGGCGATATAGGAATATGTCTGCCAAGTACCTTACTAACAAAAAGAAAAGCACGTTTAGGGTTGCGTCTTTCGGCAATGTCAAACAAATCATCGAGCAGAACATCTTCCCGATTATAAGTGATTTGGACAGTGCCGCATGAGAGTGTACGGCGATAAATCATATCTTCGATCATTACAGGCACAAACTCACTTTAATTTAGAATATTAGAGACAGTCTCCGGATAGACGATCACCTCTGTCATGGCTCTCACAGCAACCGGAGAAAAGGAAGTGTTAGCGCTCTGGATGACGCTACCTACGGACATCAAGCCGAGTTTATAAGCGGCAAATAATCCGGGAAGGTTGACTCCACCGTGCAGGGTATAACCGATCCCCCCGGAAGGACGCATATTTGTTTCAAGTAGTACTGGGTTACCATGCACATCGTTGCGTGTCTGAACATTG
The DNA here is from genome assembly GCF_004011885.1 of Serratia microhaemolytica. Lineage (GTDB taxonomy): Bacteria > Pseudomonadota > Gammaproteobacteria > Enterobacterales > Enterobacteriaceae > Serratia_G > Serratia_G microhaemolytica. The sequence continues at coordinate 107,635 of NZ_SBEF01000002.1, forward strand.
ACCAATCCATCCGAATTCATAGTCTGGGCACAGGCACACGCAAGCTCAAAGGCAGGTCCTTCGTTGACTAGATACTGAATAGCGCCCTCTTTACGACGCCCCACCGCTGCAAGTATTTTTCCTTTGTCCGCCAGAATATCGACAGAAAATTCCGGGCCAGGTAGGTATGGCATCAAAACAAGCGGCTTAAACGACTCAGTTACTGAAGCTGCTGCAATATACTGTTGCGGATTAACAAGGCGATTCTCGGGAGAGTTAAAAACAGCCATCGGAGATGCGTTGTTATCAAAACGCCAAAATCCCATGCCATAGATACCCGTCACCGGCTTTACGCACACAGGGCTATCAAAGAACGGTGGTGACGTAAGGTACGTCTTCAATTCAGCAAGCGTATTCACTCGCCATGAAGGGACGACTGGCAGGCCGTTTTGCTCCATAAACTGCGCAAAAGTAACCTTTTCGTCTGCCAATGTCAGCCATTCTGCCCCTGTTGCACCTGTAGTCAAAGTAACTCCCGATGACTCAATGGCTATGCGGTTTTCCTCAAACCAATGGCTGTGACGCCCAGTATGAATATGGTGAATACCGTGTGACCGAACAATTTTTTTAATAAACGAAAGACGTTCCTCAGCCTCTTTAGGTTCGGTCAGAGAATAATCTGCGACGGAAAGAATTTCATTTCTCTCGCTGCTATGGGAAGCAAAAACAGTAATATCAAACTTATTTTCCTTAGCGAATAATTTAATCCCCTGAATAATGTTTCTTTGCGAGGAAAAACCTTCCATAAGCCAAATTTTTTTATTCATTCTCTTATCTTCACTCATGGCAGCATGCAAATTACGATTGAGGAGCGAGTCTATGAGTGTTATTGTCACTTGTCAATCTTGGTATGATTGATTACTCTAGCTGTAAAATAGGGTATGTTAATAAAATTCACCACAGAAATACATAATTAAAACTTATGTATTTGTTTATAGCAACCGTTGATGAATGCGTGCATGGCTGTGTTTTTTAGAAAAATTTCACTTGCCAGATAACTTCATCATGATATGATTTTTTCGTGATTTAATAGAAATCAGTTTAATTGCATCGCTCACTCAGGGCGAGCGCTTTATTGTGATTGTGCGATTTTTAATCACTGCAGGGTATATTATAATAAAATTTCACTATTACACTTAACCAATAATAGAGATATTTTTAGTCAATGATCGGGGATAACATGCTCATTCCCTTACCCTGCCTTGATCATTACTACCTCAAGGAATAAAATATGGTTTCGTTAAGTAAGAACCAGACTGTATCACTCAGCAAAGAATCTTCAGCATTAAGCAAACTTCAATTTGGTCTCGGTTGGGACCCGATCAAGAAAAAAGGATTCCTTGGCGGATTATTTGGTGGCAACGACTCGATCGATCTTGATGCTGGCTGTGTATTAATCGGCAGATCCGGAAAAAAAATTGACACTGTTTGGTTTTGCAAACTGAAATCCAGTTGCGGTTCAGTCGTTCACACTGGCGATAACTTGACTGGTGAAGGTGACGGCGATGATGAAGTTATCGAGGTCAACCTGCACAAACTGCCTGCCGACGTCGAATACCTCGCATTTACAGTAAACAGCTTCCGTGGTCAGACATTCAATGATGTCGAAAATGCTTTCTGTCGCGTAGTCGATCAAACCGGAAAAGAACTGGCGCACTATAAACTAACTGAACAGGGTTCTCACACCGGAATCATTATTTCGTCACTACGCCGTAATAATGGCAACTGGGACTTTACCGCCCATGGGCATGCCTGTCGTGGCCGTACAATTGACGATATGATCTCAGATATCGTTTCAACGGTTGTACGCTCATGAACCTGACTCCGGGCGGCAATGCCCCTGTTCCAGCACAAGAGCTTAGCATACGCATCTCCTCAGGAGGCTTAGTCGATGCTTCAGCGTTTCGTCTGTACACAGACGGTAAGGTTCAGAGTGATACGGATATGGTCTTCTACGGTCAGCCGATCAACGATGATGGTTCTGTGACTCTGGCCAGTGAAGGCCAGTACTCAACGTTTACTGTCGCGCTGAACCGACTGAAACCTGATGTTCAGAAAATAGCTTTTACTGTTACCTGTGACAGTGGGCAGACAATATCAGGTCTTCACAGTCTTTCACTCCGGGTGGAGCAGGGGGCAACCAGCTTGATAGACTGTATTGTCGAACTGACTGGTCGCCAAGAAGCCGCCTTAATTCTGGGTGAGTTTTATCGTCGTAATAATGACTGGAAATTTCGCTTCATTGCGCAGGGATTTAACGGTGGGCTCAAACCACTAGCAGAACATTTTGGTGTAAATATTGCCGATGAAGCAGCGCCTACTGTCCCCCCAATTATTACCCCACCAATTACCGCGCCGACAACCAAGAGTAAAATCAGCCTGAGTAAAGTATCTCTCACCAAAGAGAAGCCAGCAATAAGCCTGACCAAACAGGATGATTTTGGTGAAATCCGAATTAACCTGAACTGGCATCGGGGTAACACCAAATCTGGGTTTGCTAGCATTTTCAGCTCCAAAGGTATCGACCTAGATCTGGGGGCCTTCGTTGAGCTTCAGAGCGGTTATAAGTCGGTCATTCAGGCTTTGGGTAATGCCTTTGGTGATTATCACAATGAGCCTTACGTTCAGCTTAAGGGCGATGACCGGACCGGAGATGTAGCAGATGGTGAATGGCTGCACATTAATGGCCGTGAATGGAAGAATATTCGTGAAGTGTTGATTTATGCCTTTATTTACTCAGGGGTGCCTAGTTGGGATAAGACAGATGGGATTGTTACCGTTCATGTTCCGGGTCAACCCCCTATTGAGACACGTCTGACAGAGGGAGAGAACAGACGCACATTATGTGCGATTGTCAGACTTGTCAACAGAAATGGCGCGATTACGGTCGAGCGCATCAACCAGTATTTTAACGATCAGCGCGACATGGATCGTGCTTTTAACTGGGGATTCCAATGGAGTACCGGCTCTAAATAATACAGTGATAAAGGAAACAGATATGAGCTTATTAGACAAAGTAAAAGATGCAATTAACTCTGGACGGGACGAACTGACCCGCCAAGTTGGCCGTTTTAAAAACAAAAAATTCATGCAGGGAACTGTGGCTGTCTGTGCCCGTATTGCCGCCTCCAGTGACGGCGTAAGCGCGGAAGAAAAGCAAAAAATGATGGGTTTTCTACGCTCCTCAGATGAACTGAATGTATTCGATACCAATGAGGTTATCGAGTTCTTCAACAAACTGGTTTCAAGTTTCGATTTCGATATGGAAATCGGTAAAGGTGAAACCATGAAGTACATCTTGGCGTTGAAAGATCAGCCTGAGGCTGCTCAACTCGCCTTACGTGTTGGAATTGCTGTTGCGAAGAGTGACGGTAATTTTGATCAGGATGAGAAACTTGCCTCCCGCGAGATTGCTATCGGATTGGGTTTCGATCCAACTGAATTTGGACTCTGATTTGCATTCCTAAGGATGAATTATGGTTTCCACACACATCGGTTTCCCAACTGAAACAGTCATTGTTTTTGTTGTCCTTTCAATCGGCGCAATCTTTATTGACCTGTTTATGCACCGAGATGATAAGCCAATCTCTTTAAAAAGTGCTGCACTTTGGTCCGTATTTTGGGTTGCAGTTGCCATGATATTTGCCGGTTTCCTCTACATCCATCACGGTGAAGAAGCCGCTAGCCTTTTCGTCACTGGCTATGCATTGGAGAAAGTGCTCTCGGTTGACAATTTGTTTGTCATGATGGCTATTTTCTCTTGGTTCTCAGTACCGGATCAGTATCGCCATCGCATTCTATATTGGGGGGTAATTGGTGCTATCGTTTTCAGGGGTATCTTCGTCGCCATCGGCACCAGCTTGCTTAGCCTCGGCCCATACGTTGAAGTGGTTTTCGCTATCATCGTTGCCTGGACAGCAGTAATGATGCTCAAAAGCGGTGATAGTGATGATGAGATTGAAGATTACTCTCAGCACCTAGCTTACCGTATGGTCAAACGTTTTTTCCCCATCTGGCCGAAACTGAAAGGTCATGCCTTCCTGCTGACCCAGAAAGAGGTTGATAGCGAACTAGCACAACCAGATAACAAAGAGATGACCATTGGCCGTGGCAAGAAAAGTACCCTGTACGCTACTCCTCTCTTCCTGTGCCTAGCTGTGGTTGAACTTTCAGATGTTATGTTTGCGTTTGACTCAGTGCCAGCAATCATTGCCGTCAGCAGAGAGCCACTCATCGTCTACAGTGCCATGATGTTTGCTATCTTGGGTCTGCGCACTCTCTACTTTGTTCTTGAGGCCCTAAAACAGTACCTAGTTCATCTGGAAAAGGCCGTCATCATTCTGCTGTTCTTCATCGCGGCAAAACTAGGCCTCAATGCCACCGATCACATCTGGCACCATGGTTACAGCATTGCAGCAACAACTAGCTTGTATGTCGTACTGGTTGTTCTGGTGCTGGGTATCATCGCGAGTATTACCTTCCCTAGCAGACCTGATACAGCGGAAAAGGGAAGCTAATCGATTAAATATCATGAAAATCAGAAAAATAAGAGGTTATTTATGAGTGTTTCTCTTTCTAAAGGCGGGAACGTTTCCTTAAGTAAAACAGCTCCATCAATGAAAAATGTCTTGGTGGGCCTCGGCTGGGATGTTCGGTCAACCGACGGACAGAACTTTGACTTGGATGCATCCGCATTTTTGCTGGCTGATAACGGCAAAGTGCGTGGCGACGCTGATTTTATTTTCTACAACAACCTGACGTCCCCTGATGGTTCTGTAACTCATACCGGTGATAACCGCACCGGTGAAGGTGAAGGTGATGATGAATCCCTGAAGATCAAACTGGACTCCATCCCACCTAGTGTAGACAAGATTATCTTCGTTGTGACAATCCATGACGCTACAACCCGGCGCCAAAACTTTGGACAGGTATCCGGTGCGTTTATTCGCCTTGTGAATGACGATAACCAGACAGAAGTTGCTCGTTATGACCTAACAGAGGATGCATCCACTGAAACTGCCATGCTATTTGGTGAACTGTATCGTCATAATGGTGAATGGAAATTCCGCGCTATCGGTCAGGGGTATGCGGGTGGGCTGGCATCCGTTTGTGCTCAATACGGTATCAATGCGTCCTGACGTAAAAGTAATTCTTCATCTCTGGGGTTGTTAATTCAGCCCTCACTCAACTAATTGCAGGAGCTAAAAATGGCAGTTTCTCTCGTAAAAGGCGGCAACGTATCTCTGACCAAAGAAGCACCAACCATGAATATTGCTATGGTTGGCCTAGGCTGGGATGCCCGTGTAACCGATGGCCAGGATTTTGACCTGGACGCTTCAGTATTTGCAGTGGGCGAAGATGGCAAGGTGCTGTCAGACTCCCATTTCATCTTCTTCAATAACAAAACTAGCCCTGATGGTGCGGTAGAGCACCAAGGTGATAACCGTACTGGTGAAGGTGACGGAGACGATGAGCAAATCAAAATTGATCTGATTAAAGTCTCTACTGACGTCAAAAAGCTAGTGTTTGCCGTAACCATCTATGAGGCAGAAGCACGTAAACAAAACTTCGGTATGGTGAGTAATAGCTTCATGCGCGTTTATAACAACGATAACGGTGCGGAAATTGCCCGTTTCGATCTTTCAGAAGATGCTTCCACTGAAACGGCAATGATCTTCGGCGAACTATATCGCCATGGCGCCGAGTGGAAATTCAAAGCTGTTGGCCAAGGTTTTGCCGGTGGTCTTTCTGCTCTTGCTGCACAGCATGGTGTTAACATCTAAAAACTTGTCACTGAGTTTCTCCCGGCCATGATGCCGGGTTTTTTGTAAGTGCACTTAAATCAGTATCTGCTTTTTAGCACTTGACTGCGCAACACTGTCTCTGCATTCATTGAATACAGAGATGATGGGATGACATCACAACAACGTGCCGATTTTTGGCGTGAACAAATAACTCTCTGGCAGGCACCAAGCCTTCCCGTAAAGATTTTTTCCATTAATATACAATCACTTATTGCCAGTTTATCTACTGGCGGCACAAATATCACACGCCCGAAGAGCCCCTTTCACCCATGGCGGGATTCTACTTTGTATATAATTAAACCAAACATCTATTCGCTATGAAACTCAACAGGCCACTACAGCAAATATTGGTATTGCTAGGCAGTGGCAGTACTCAAATGCTGAAAAAATTAGGTGTGGCATATCAGTTAAAAGGAAACAGGGATGGTGCTCAGATAGTCGGTTTTGTTACTATTCTGAGCACCCTGGTTGAAAAAAATCGACTAGTTACCAACGATGGAACTACAACTAGTGGCTTGGCGCATTAGTTGGATATCGATGCGCTATGGTAATTGCTCAGGCTTATTACTTTGATTGCCCTCTAAACACGCCAGTTGGAAACGTGCATTACCACCGCGCCAATGAGCCAGCAGGTTTTCAAAAAACTCCTCATCGCTCATTTTTTTGATACCCAAAAAAGCCCATGTCAACTCATTACGTGTACGATTGTATTTGACCTTGCGTCTTAGAGTAGTTGGCCTTGGAGCATCTGGTTGCATAATGATCTTTAGATGACAGCCATAATTGCTGTGAGTCATGCTGATATCACTGACATGCTGCCATAAAATGGGATCCTTCAGCCCCCGTATGGAGAACTCTTTTTCCGTCATGGTGATAACAGGAAGTTTCGCATTCTTATGTGTCTTGATCAGAAATATAACCATAATCGCAATCAAGGGGAATGCAAAAGTCAGTGGTAGTCGGGTGTCAGGAATAAATAAGGATGACACCAATATCATGGATATGAAAAATATCAGCAAACATTTGTAAAGAGCAGCAGTTTCACATGCCACTACTGTCTCTATGCCTTCTTGTGCGATGGGCAAAAGTGCTTCTTTTATTTCCTTGGTTGATCGCGCTGCGTGATCAGCTATATCGTGTTGCAACTGGAAGGCAATAGAGCCTGACATTGAATTTGCTGTATTTTCATTTGGTGTATTACTATGCTCTGTACCATTTGTTGGTTGCGGCTCTGCTAACCCCAATTCTACTAACAAAGTCGTTTGCTGTGTGCTAGTGGCATTTTGTAACAGTTGCTCATCAATGGCTATATTCTGTGCTTCCAGCCGTTGGATCAGCGTAGGGTGACTATCTGTGGGGTGTGGGAACTGTTCATTCAGATATTCATTAAGATCGGTAAACCCATGCTCTTCTATGGAGTTCTGCACCAAGGTGATAATGTCTGCCTTCCCCTCCTCTGCCTGAATCCAGAAAACATCCAGCGCTCTATTTACGTGGGAACTGAGGCTGACTACGCGCATTAACGCATTGGCAAAAGTGGTAGCATCGGCAGCACGCACTCCGACAGCATCAGCTGCTAGCTCTCGTTCTCTGCTCCAGAATTGCACCGCTTCGTGGAAAGAATCCAGAAAATAGTGGCCAAGGATGAGCGCAGGTTTAGCTATCCAGTCACTGCCCACATTACTATCTTGTGTACTGGCATATACAGCAGAAATATTATTGATCGTAGCACGGTATATAGGTGCAAAGCGCAGACTATATTCGGTATCCGATCCGGTGAAGTGCCCCAACTCATGGGCAATAATGGTGGAAATCTCCGCTCTGTTCATAAAGGCCATATAAGGTAATGGCAGATAGAGCGTACGCCCATTTGAAATTTTATCACTATTGTAGAGTTGTACCGGGTTTTCAGTAACAAAAAAACCTTCGTTTAGTCCTATTACTAACGAATCTGGCATGACCGTTTGGGTAGTTTGTGAAACTTTCTCCACCAATTCCCACAGTATGGGGGCATTCTGTCTGGTTAGCTCATGACCTATCACCGTCATTTCACCAAGTTCAAAGGTTGCCTTGCTCGATTTGAAAATATTCCACACCATTTTCAGGCTATACCATAACAGCCCAATGACAAATATCACGACAAAGAAATATAGCTTTACTATACCAGCACTGACAATGCCATAAGTCAGGAACATTATCAGTTCATATGAAATTGCAGAGATCATGCTAAACACAAAGAAAACGCCAGTGCCACATAAGAACCAGGGTAATATTTTTTTCCCCTTTAAAAACTGTTGCAGTAACGCTTCTCGTGAAGATATTGCCTTGATCCCCAACCTGCGGATATAGAGGATCCCAGAGCCACCGATAATAAGTGTTATCAAAGAGATAGTTAGGGTGCCGAACGCAAATGCATTGCAAACTAAAGCAATCAACAAAGCGGATTGTAACCGTCCATGCTCATCTTTTACCCTGTAGATGAGCGTACCGACGGGTGTAATTTTTCCGGAACTGAGCTTAATTTGAGCAGAGTCTCCATGTTCTTGTTGTACCGCTTGTAGCTCTGTAATGGCATTCTGTAATTCTTGTATTTCGCTACGTATCTGGTCTAAAGGATAAGAACGCTGTATTTGCCAGCTTGCTAGCAACATAAACAGCACGGGTAAGCCAACAACAGAGAGGAGAATTTTTTTTAATGTTGAGTTATAAGACACGAGAACACCCTGTAAATATGTAATAATTTATGATTTCATGAGAGTATCAAAATTTCATAGCCGTAGTAAACATGCTAATTTTTATATTTTTTAATTAACAACACATCGTTTCTGATACGTTAAATAATGCGAATTGTGAGTAACAGCCCTGACTGGAGGGATCTTAATCAGTAGTAACGACATTGTATGGATCGTGACGCAGATTTAGTGGTCATGATTGACTGTCAGAGATTAGCCGATGATCTTATCGTGCACTGCTTCTGACATTGGGAAGCAAAGAGTCTTGCGAGTAGCCCGCTTAAGATGAGTCCGTAAGTTTAGATTATGCTGCTCTATCCGCTGGGTATATTTTTTCTGATTAGTAGCACATTTATATCATCTGCAACTGTGGCATACTGTGCAATATAATTTGAGTGTCGATTTTACGGATGGCTCTGATACTGTCTGAACCTGAGCGGATCACGCTGCGGCAACTTTCACTGAACCATATTCACAAATACATCCGCACTCAAGGAGGTGGATTGTTTATGCTTGCAGCATGTTATCAGTTGGAGCAAAGACACGCTGGAATACGGGTTGGATAACTTGTTAAAGGTTGATGATGATCTTTTTGCAATCCATTTCTTGAATACTTAAACAACAATGAGGTTATATATGTCAGCAATTGAACAATTGGCTTATTATCAAAAGAAACTGGCTTTTGAGACTGATTCATCGGACCTGTATTCAGCGATCCAGCAGGGCGACAATCTTGTCGTTGTTGATGGGCGCAGCAGAGAAGCTTATCTACGCGAACATATTCCGGGGGCAATTAATCTTCCTCACAAAGCACTTTGTGCTAATAACAGTGCAGAATTAGATAAATCAAAAATCTATATCTGCTATTGCGATGGCATTGGCTGTAACGCCTCAACAAAAACAGCGATGAAGTTGTTAACACTGGGTTTTCAGGTCAAGGAACTTATTGGTGGACTCGATTGGTGGAAACGTGACGGTTATGCAACCGAAGGCAGCGAGGGTAGCGAGGGAACACCTATGGATTGCGGCTGCTGAGATCACTCACCGCCTATGTCTGCCAGCACTATTAACCTAACCAGTTTCAACACTGACCGCCGCTAAAAGCCATGGCGCAGGCAGTGAGGGAAGCACCATAATCTCCCCAGTAATGGGGAGCTATCAAGCTTTGATATGGCGGTTCCAAACACCTGCCACGCCGATGTTTGACGCGGTGTTATTTCAGAAAATCTGCTTGTTGTGCTTCAAAACGTGCAATATCTGCCTCGCATTGCAGCGTCAAGCCGATACTATCCAGCCCATTCAGCATACAGTGACGGCGGAAACTGTCGATCTCGAACGGGTAGCAAGTGGCACCGGCTGTGACAGTCTGGTTTTTCAGATCAACCACAAATTCGATCCCTTCCTGTGCAGCCACCAGATTAAATAACTGGTCGATCTGCTGTTCGGTTAATTTTACCGGTAACAGTTGGTTATTCAGTGCATTACCGTAAAAAATATCCGCAAAACTGGGGGCGATCACCACGCTAAAACCATAGTCAGTCAACGCCCAAGGCGCATGTTCACGTGAGGAGCCACAGCCAAAGTTTTCACGAGCCAGCAAGATCGTAGCACCTTGGTAGCGTGGTTGGTTGAGTACAAAATCCGGGTTAGGCTGGCGCCCGGCATCGTCCAGATAACGCCAGTCATGAAATAAGTGTTTGCCAAAACCGGTTCGTGTCACTTTCTGTAGAAATTGCTTTGGAATAATGGCATCAGTATCGACATTCGCTGCATCCAGCGGCACTACTAAGCCAGTATGTTGAGTAAATTTAGCCACAGTCAGACTCCTTAATTCAATTGGCGGATATCAGCAAAATGACCCGTCACAGCTGCAGCGGCAGCCATAGCCGGGCTAAGCAAATGGGTGCGTCCACCACGCCCCTGACGTCCTTCAAAATTGCGGTTACTGGTAGAGGCACAACGTTCACCCGGTTCCAAGCGATCATTGTTCATTGCCAAGCACATTGAACACCCAGGCAAGCGCCACTCAAAGCCAGCCGCAATAAAAATCTTATCCAGTCCTTCCGCTTCAGCCTGCGCCTTCACTGGGCCAGAACCAGGCACCACAATCGCCTGTACACCAGCGGCAACCTGCCGCCCTTTCGCTACTGCTGCTGCTGCACGCAAATCTTCAATACGTGAATTGGTGCAAGAGCCAATAAATACTTTATCGATAGCCACTTCGGTTAACTTGATGCCTGCTTGTAATCCCATATAAGCAAGCGCTTTTTCTGCTGATGCTCGTTCAACTGGATCACTGAAACCGGCTGGCTCTGGGATCACTTGGTCGATAGCGATCACCTGTCCAGGATTAGTACCCCAGGTCACCTGTGGCGCGATCTCCTCAGCACGTAAACTGATCACTTGATCAAAATGGGCATCAGCATCCGATTTCAGCGTGCGCCAGTAAGCCAGCGCCTGCTGCCAGCTTTCACCGGTTGGTGCAAATTGGCGGTCCTTCAGGTAGGCAAAGGTTGTCTCGTCTGGTGCCACCAAACCCGCTTTCGCCCCCATCTCAATTGCCATATTACACAGCGTCATGCGCCCTTCCATGCTTAACGCTTCAATCGCCTCACCACAGAATTCAACCACGTAACCAGTACCGCCGGCACTACCAGTGTGACCAATAATCGCCAGGACAATATCTTTCGCAGTAATACCAGCAGTTGTCCGACCGGTGACTTCTATTTTCATTGTTTTGGCGCGCCCCTGCTTCAGGGTCTGCGTTGCCAGCACATGTTCGACTTCAGAAGTACCAATACCGAACGCTAAAGCACCAAAAGCGCCGTGTGTCGCGGTGTGTGAATCACCACAGACAATCGTCATTCCCGGTAGCGTTAAACCTTGTTCCGGGCCAATCACATGCACAATGCCCTGTAGCGGGTGATTTAAATCATAGAGCGAGACACCAAACTCAGCGCAGTTTTTCATCAACTCCTGCATCTGAATGCGTGCCATTTCACCACTGGCATTAATGTCTTTAGTTTGCGTCGACACATTGTGATCCATGGTGGCAAAAGTCTTACTTGGCTGACGCACTTTGCGCCCCATCGCACGCAAACCATCGAACGCTTGTGGCGAAGTGACTTCATGCACTAAATGGCGATCAATATAAAGTAACGGTGTCTCGTTCTCTGCTTCGTACACCACATGGGCATCGTACAGTTTTTGATATAACGTCTTAGCCATGATTTATGCTCCTTCGGCAATGAAACGGGCAATAATATCCCCCATTTCATCGGTGCTGATTGCTTTGCCGGCACCCGCCAGATCGGCTGTGCGGTAACCCTGTTCTAATGCCTGATTGATTGCCTGTTCGATCGCATCCGCTGCTGCATCTGCACCGAGGCTGTAACGCAGTAACAGTGCTGCAGAGAGGATCTGGGCGATCGGGTTGGCAATATTTTTCCCGGCAATATCCGGCGCTGAACCGCCAGCCGGTTCATAGAGACCAAAACCCTGCTCATTCAGGCTGGCTGAGGGCAACATACCCATCGAACCAGTGATCATCGCACACTCATCAGACAAAATGTCGCCAAACAGGTTGGAACAGAGCAACACATCAAACTGGGAAGGGTCTTTAATCAACTGCATGGTCGCGTTGTCAATGTACATATGCGACAGCGCAACATTCGGGTAGCTGTTAGCGACCTGGCTGACTACTTCACGCCACAGGATCGAGCTTTGCAGCACATTCGCCTTATCGATTGAGGTCACTTTACCGGCGCGCTTGGCCGCAGACTGAAACGCAATATGTGCGATACGTTCAATCTCAAAACGGTGATAAACCTCGGTATCAAACGCACGCTCACTGGCACCTTCACCTTCGCGCCCTTTCGGTTGACCAAAGTAGATACCACCGGTTAACTCACGCACACAGAGAATATCAAAACCACGAGCAGCGATATCAGCGCGCAGAGGGCAAAAATCTTCCAACCCTTGGTACAAACGCGCCGGACGCAGGTTACTGAACAATTTAAAGTGCTTACGCAGTGGCAACAGGGCACCACGCTCTGGTTGCTCTGCCGGTGGCAGATGCTCCCACTTTGGCCCGCCGACCGAACCAAACAGGATCGCATCCGCCTGTTCGCAGCCCTGCACGGTTGCAGCCGGTAGCGGTGTGCCGTGGCGATCGATAGCAATACCACCAACATCATATTCAGTCTGGCTAATCTGCAACCCAAAACGCTGGCTCACTGCCGCCAACACTTTTTGTGCCTGTGCCATCACCTCTGGCCCAATGCCGTCTCCGGGTAAGACAGCAATATGATAACTCTTGCTCATGTTCACACCGTTTCCTGATCGTTTTGCTGTTTAGTTTGTTGCAAGCGCTGCTTCTCTTTCGCTACCTGTTGTGAGCGCCAAATGTTGTTTAATGCGTGGATCATCGCCTTGGCTGAAGACTCGACAATATCCGTCGCCAGGCCAACACCGTGAAAACGTCGCCCCTGATAAGAAACAACAATATCCACTTGGCCTAACGCGTCACGTCCCTGGCCTTTTGCGGTCAATTGATACTTCACCAACTCGATAGGGTAAGCGGTAATGCGGTTGATTGCCTGATAGACCGCATCCACCGGGCCATTACCGGTCGCCGCTTCTGACTTTTCTTCATCACCACACATCAGTTTTACCGATGCGGTAGCTAAAATACTGGTACCCGATTGCACGCTGAAGTAGGAGAGTGCGAAATGCTCTGGCTCCTCCTGCTGTTTATTGATAAACGCCAATGCTTCCAGATCATAATCAAACACTTGCCCTTTCTTGTCTGCCAGTTTCAAGAACGCAGTGTAGAGATCATCCAGATTGTAATCATGCTGCTGATAGCCCATCTCCTCCATCCGGTGCTTAACCGCTGCACGGCCTGAGCGTGAGGTCAAATTTAACTGAACATCTTTCAGCCCGATGGTTTGTGGCGTCATAATCTCGTAGTTTTCACGATTTTTCAGCACGCCATCCTGGTGAATACCGGAAGAGTGGGCGAACGCATTGGAGCCAACAATCGCTTTATTGGCTGGGATTGGCATATTACACAACTGACTAACCAATTGACTAGTACGATAAATTTCCTGGTGATTGATGTTGGTGTGTACTTTCATAATATCCGCACGCACCTTGATTGCCATGATCACCTCTTCCAGTGAACAGTTACCCGCACGCTCACCAATACCGTTCAGTGTGCCTTCAACCTGACGTGCTCCAGCCTGCACTGCTGCAATCGAGTTACCCACTGCCATACCCAAATCGTCATGGCAGTGAACCGAAATAATCGCCTTGTCGATATTAGGCACTCGGTTATACAGCGTCGTAATGATGCTGCCAAACTGGTTCGGTGTGGTATAGCCGACGGTATCTGGAATATTGATGGTGGTGGCTCCCGCGTTAATCGCTGTCTCTACCACTCGACACAAGTTATCAATTGGCGTGCGGCCAGCATCTTCACAAGAGAACTCAACATCGTCGGTGTAGTTACGCGCCCGTTTGACTGCATGTACAGCCATCGCTAACACATCATCAAAAGAGCGCCTCAGTTTTGATTCAATATGCAAGGTAGACGTGGCTAAAAAGACATGGATACGGAACGCTTCGGCGACGCGCAAGGCTTCGGCTGCAACATCAATATCTTTATCGACACAGCGAGCCAAGCCACAAACACGGCTATTCTTGATCTGCCTGGCGATAGTCTGTACCGACTCAAAATCACCGGGGGAAGAAACCGGAAAACCAACCTCCATCACATCCACCCCCATGCGCTCCAGTGCCAGAGCGATCTGGAGCTTCTCCTTAACGCTCAGGCTCGCTTGCAATGCCTGTTCACCATCACGCAATGTGGTATCAAAAATAATGACTTGCTGACTCATTTGCTTATTCCTTATCGTGTTGGTTTCACGCTAAGCGGGGTAAAAAAAACCCGCGCATTAGCGCGGGTTTCTGCTATCTGTAAGCTAACTCAGTTCTGAACGTTAACCACCAGCATTCCGCGCAAAAAAGATGCGAGAAGGAGTAGGTTAAGTAGCAGGCTGTGATAAGACATTAGACGTTAGCTTCTCTAAAAGATGTTCGGATGGCTAAAGTGATACTTGATCACAACAGAAATGTCAACTAGTGGCTGCTTGCGTTGTGGTTAGCGCCAAGTCGCTCATCAGCATGAGTCAGTACCGCACCGTTGCGGTTAGCATAGCCCAGTAGAGAGGCTCAACAGTGAAAACGACACCAACGTCGATATACAAATATCGAATAACATTATTGGTTAATATTATTTGAATGAATTACCTGGCTTTGCATAATAGACCGATTGCTGGATTTGCCGTTGAAAGCCCAACAAAAAATCGACAAATCATGCAGTAACCCCCATAAGCGTTGCTGCAACTGATGGTGATTACTCTCTATTCGGGCTGCCTTCGGTCATGCCCAAATAGGATTGATCAGCAATATGACCATTCACAGTCTATTCCGGCAGGCATTATTATCGCTGCCGGTTGGCACACCGACGATGCAATAGCAACGCGACCACTTTCACCAGTCAGGAGGCATCATGAAAGGTATTATTAAAAAATCGCTACTAATAGCAGCGCTATTTTTATCTACAGTTAACGCAGCATTGGCTAACGCACAAACAATTAAAGTCGGTACCATGGGCACTTATGAGCCATTCAGTTACCATAACGAGAACGGTGAACTGGTAGGCTACGATATTGAAGTGTTGCGTGAAGTCGCCAAGCGTGATGCCAGTTTGCAATTCGAATTTATTGCCTCCCCTTGGGACACGCTATTTCCTGGCTTAGATGCCAACCGCTTCCAGCTATTAGCACAACAGCTCACTTCCAATCGTGATCGTGTTCGGCGCTACTACCTGACCGATAACCGTTATTTCACCTGTGTTTCGCAACTTATTGTCAAAGCAGGCCGCAACGACATTCACTCGCTGGCAGATCTGAAGGGCAAGAAGATTGGTATGACCGTCGGAGACTCGTTTACTCGCTTGGTTGAGGATTGGAATAACGAGCACGGTAATATCCTGACTATTGTCTACTACGAGCAGGATATTCCGACCATTCTGCAAGATATCGCGACTGGGCGCATTGATGCCACAGTGAATGATCCGATCATGGCAAAAAGCAAAGCTGCCAAACAGAACCTGAATATTCGTGTTGTCGGTGAACCGCTGGCTGCCGATCCAACATTTTTTGTAATGAAGAAAGATGCTGCCGGTAACGCACTGAAACAGCGTATTGATAGCGCGCTGCAAGCAATGCACGATGATGGCACACTATCGCGCCTCTCTGTTAAATATTTCGCTACCGACTATACCCGATAACGACAGCCTGATTTGCAAGCAACAAGCAAGTAGTGTGCGGTACCTGATCCGTCAATAGACTACCTGTCGGTGTGCAAATAGACAGTGCCAATAACGCCTGCTGGAATACGTGCCAGGATGTAAATTGCACTAAATGGAAATGGAAAATAACACTATGGTTGAGCTGTTTGATATTCAGTATATGCTCGAATCAATTCCGGCAATTGCGCGCGGAATTCCGGTCTCGCTTTCAATTACCCTCGTTGCCTTTATTTTTGGTGCTGCTATCGGTTTGGCAGTGGCACTGCTGCGTATTTATCGGGTCGTCGGTCTGACACAACTGGTGATCCTCTATGTGTCGTTTATGCGCGGCACCCCATTGGTAGTACAGATTTTTCTCTCTTACTATGGCATCCCGTTGCTGTTACGCGCATTGCAAATTGACAGCAATATCGGTCAGATCCCTGCCATCTACTTTGTCTATGTCGCATTTTCGCTCAATGTTGGCGCTTATCTCTCTGAAACTATCCGTTCAGCGATCCTCTCTGTAGCGCCAGGGCAGTTTGAAGCCGCTTACTCAATCGGCATGACCACTCGTCAGGCACTCTGCAAAATCGTATTACCGCAAGCGGCAACGGTGGCACTGCCTAATATTGGCAATCAATTTATTATGCTGCTTAAAGATACCTCACTGGCCTTTATCGCCGCCGTACCGGAAATTATGGGGCAAGCCAAGATCATTGCTGGGCGCACCTCACAATTCTTTGAAGTCTATGTCGTTGCCGCACTGATCTACTGGTCGATTTGCCTGATCTGCGAGTTAATCCTCAGCCTGCTGGAGCGCCGATCCAGAAAACATACCGCTAAAGGAGCCTGATATGATCGAAGTAAACGGACTGGAAAAATCTTACGCAGGCAACCCAGTGCTGAAGGGGATCGACTTCCACATCCAGCAGGCAGAAACGGTAGCGATCATCGGCCCTTCAGGCTCCGGTAAATCGACCCTGATCCGCTGTTTGAATCTACTGGAAAAACCCTGCGCCGGCAGCATCCGTATTGCCGATCAGCAGATTAGCGCCGGTGCAATCAGTAAAACAGCCACCTACCGCCTGCGCCAGTATACCGGCATGGTATTTCAATCATTTAACTTATTTCCGCACCTCACGGTATTGCAGAATGTCACGCAAGGGTTGATCACCGTACAGCGCAAGCCGCGCGACCAAGCACAGAAGGAAGCGATGCACTTTCTGACTAAAGTCGGCATGGCCGCAAAAGCGCAAAGCTACCCCGCCCAGCTCTCTGGTGGGCAACAGCAACGGGTCGCGATTGCCCGTACACTCGCAATGCAGCCGAAAGTGGTTCTGATGGACGAACCAACATCAGCGCTGGATCCGGAACTGGTACACGAAGTGTTACAAGTGATCCGTGCGATTGCCGAAGAGGCGATCACCACAGTACTGGTCACCCATGAGCTGCGCTTCGCGCAAGAAGTGGCTGATCGGGTGATGTTTATCGACGGCGGCAAAATTGTTGAATTTGCACCGCCATCAGAACTGTTTCAGCGCCCGAAAGAGCAGCGAACCGCGACATTTATCAGCAAATTTCTTGAAGCGGAATATGTTATCTAACTCGGTAGTCAATCATCTTTCACCCACCACGAGGAATTATGTCAATTATTCGCTACCCGCAACTGGCTCACTGGGGAGCCTACCACGCTGTGGTTGAAGACGGTCGTCTGATCCGTTGTGAACCCTACGCCGAAGATACTGATCCATCACCCATGCTCGATTCAATCGCACCGATGGTCTATTCCGACCGACGTATTCGTAAACCAGCGGTGCGGCGTTCATGGCTGCAACGGCGTGAAAACAGCGACCGAACACTACGCGGTAAAGAACCGTTTGTTGAGGTTGAATGGGATGTCGCACTCGATCTGATCGCACAGGAGAACCAACGTGTGCGTGAACGCTATGGTGCTTCTGGCCTATTTACCGGCTCCTATGGCTGGTCTTCTGCCGGGCGTTTCCATCATGCACGCTCACAGGTACGCCGTTTTCATTTTGCTGGCGGTGGTGCTGTCGATCAGCAAGGGAACTACAGTTGGGGTGCGGCACAGTTTTTTCTGCCCTATATCATTGGCACCTACAGCCCACTGACTGGGCGAGTAACAACGCTATCCAGCGTGGCAGAACATTGCCAACTGCTGGTCGCCTTTGGTGGGCTGGCATTAAAAAATGCCCAAGTCTCTTCTGGCGGTGGTATGGAGCACACACTGAAGCCTTGGTTGGAAAAACTGGCGGCAAAGGGAATGCCGATTATCAACATCAGCCCGATGCGCGATGACTGCCCAGCGTTTGTTAATGCCGAGTGGATCCCAATCCGCCCCAATACCGATGTTGCACTGATGCTGGCACTGGCGTATGAAATTCAGCGACGTGGTGCCGAAGATCAGGCATTTTTAACCCGTCACTGCGTCGGCTATCAACAATTAGCAGCCTACCTTAATGGCAGCAGTGATGGCGTGGTGAAAACGCCACAGTGGGCCAGTGCCATCACCGGTATTCCCGCTGCGCGTATCGTCCGGCTGGCTGAGCAGTTGATTGGCGTGCGCAGCTTCCTCACCTGCTCCTATTCGATACAGCGTGCACACCGTGGCGAGCAGCCCTACTGGATGTTGATCGCACTGGCATCAATGCTCGGGCAAGTGGGTCTACCCGGTGCCGGCTTCTCTTTCGGCCACGGCTCAATGAACAGTGTCGGTAATCCACGTGTAGATACCGCTGGGCCAATGATGCCGATTGGCAACAACCCTGCAGGCTTATCGATCCCGGTCGCGCGCATTTGCGATATGCTACTGCAACCTGGTCAGCCCTATTCATTCCAAGGTGAAACGCACCACTACCCAGACATCCACCTGATCCACTGGGCAGGCGGTAATCCATTCCACCACCACCAGCAATTAAACCGCCTGGTGCAAGGGTGGCAGAAACCAGACACCGTGATCGTGCAAGACATCTGGTGGACAGCGGCAGCACAAATGGCGGACATTGTGCTGCCGGTAACCAGTGCCTTAGAACGCAATGACATCGGTGGCTCGTCGCGTGATCGCTATGTGCTGGCGATGCATCAAGCCATCAAACCACTGCATCAGGCGCGCAATGATTTTGATATTTTTGCCGAACTGGCCGATCGGCTCGGTTATCGCCAAGCCTTCACGGAGGGGCGCGATGAACAGGGATGGCTGAGAGCGCTGTATCAGCGCTGTGGTGAGTCACAGCAAGCAGCCGGCATCCCTTGGCCAGATTTTGATACCTTCTGGCAACAGGGCTACGTTGAATTGCCAAAGCCAGAAAAAGAGTTTGTCTTCTTCTCCGAATTTCGTGCTGATCCTGAACAGCACCGATTGCAGACACCCAGTGGCAAGATCGAGCTGTTCAGTGAAACTATCGCCAGTTATCACTATGACGATTTTGCTGGCCATCCTGAGTGGCGCCCACCGGTCGAGTGGCTCGGGGCGCCGCAGGCCGAACGCTGGCCATTGCACCTGATCTCAATCCAGCCGGAAGATCGCCTGCACAGCCAACTTGACCCGGCACCACAGGTGCAAGCGAACAAAGTTCAGGGAAAAGAGAAACTCTACATGCACCCAGAAGATGCCCACAAGCGCGCCATCAGTGACGGCGCACTGGTGACAGTCAGCAATGATCGTGGCAGTTGCCTGGCTGGCGTAGTACTAAACAGCGGTATTATGCCGGGCGTCGTGTTGATGGCGACGGGGGCCTGGTTTAACCCCGGTTTTGGTGCACAGTGGCAACAAACCGAGCAGGCCGGCAACCCGAATGTGTTAACACTCGATATTGGCACCTCACCACTAACACAGGGGCCAAACGCCATGAGCTGCTTAGTCGAAGTGACGCTAGCAACTGAGCAGCCCACAGCATGATAGACAGCCCCAGGATCGTACTGAAATCACTGCACTAACCGTTGTGCTGCGTCTGTCGCGCAGCACAACACCTCTTTAATATCGCACAACACCGCTGTGACAACTCTCTCAACGATACGGCGTTTGATCAGCTTGCGCCTCAAACGGTTCACTTCACATTCAATCACCAAGCTGACACGTTTCACCTCTTAAATTCAGATCATCTCACTAGAGCAACCTAATAAATCGTTTCTATATTGTTGCTATGGTGTTACTTTTCCACATGCAGAGAGGTTGGCTAGATGAGTAGATGGCTGCTCACTTTCTGCCCGAATAAAGGACGTTGAATATGAAAAAAAATCTCTTTAGTAGCCTCTATTTTCAGGTATTAACTGCCATTACCATAGGCATTCTGCTGGGGCATTTTTATCCTGAACTTGGTGCTCAAATGAAACCACTGGGTGACGGTTTCGTTAAACTGATAAAAATGGTCATCGCACCGGTAATTTTTTGTACTGTGGTTACTGGCATTGCCGGTATGGAAAGTATGAAAGCGGTCGGTCGTACTGGCGCACTGGCACTGCTCTATTTTGAGATTGTCAGCACACTGGCACTGCTGATCGGCCTGGTGATTGTCAACGTGGTGCAACCTGGTGTCGGCATGAATATCGACCCTGGCACACTGGATACTGCAGCCGTGGCGGTCTACGCCAGTAAAGCTGAACAGCAGGGCATTATTCCATTCCTGCTTGATGTTATTCCTGGCAGTGTAGTCGGTGCCTTTGCCAGCGGTAACATTCTGCAAGTACTGCTATTTGCCGTGCTATTTGGCTTTGCGTTGCATCGCCTAGGTGAGAAAGGGCAGGTCATTTTTAATGTGATCGAAAGCTTCTCGCGTGTCATCTTTGGCATCATCAACATGATCATGCGCTTGGCACCAATCGGTGCTTTTGGCGCCATGGCATTCACCATCGGTAAATATGGCGTTGGCACCCTGCTGCAACTCGGCCAGTTGATCGCCTGCTTCTACCTCACGTGTGTACTGTTTGTGTTGATGGTACTCGGCTCGATCGCACGTTATACCGGGTTTAACATCCTCAAATTCATCCGTTACATCCGTGAAGAGTTATTGATTGTGCTCGGCACTTCCTCTTCTGAATCGGTACTGCCGCGTATGCTGGCCAAAATGGAGAAATTGGGTTGTCAAAAATCAGTGGTCGGCTTGGTGATCCCAACCGGTTACTCATTCAACCTGGATGGCACCTCGATTTACCTCACCATGGCCGCAGTCTTTATCGCCCAAGCGACCAACACACAGATGGATGTGATGCACCAAGTCACTCTGCTCGTCGTGCTACTGCTCTCCTCCAAAGGGGCTGCGGGGGTTACCGGCAGTGGTTTTATTGTGCTGGCAGCAACAATCTCTGCCGTTGGTCACCTGCCACTGGCTGGACTCGCGTTGATCCTCGGTATTGATCGCTTTATGTCAGAAGCACGCGCGCTAACCAATCTGATCGGTAACGGTGTCGCCACAGTTGTTGTCGCCAAGTGGTGTAACCAACTGGATGAGAATACGCTTAAACAGCAACTCAACCAGCCAGAACTGGGTAGTCTGCAAGAGTCAAAAGAAGCGGCTTAATTACTCCCATCAAACAGAGAACGAGCACCAGAACGGTAAGCTAACTCAATAACTGGGGTACACCACGGTGTACCCCAGAGAGTCGTTCAGTTCACCAAAATATTGAGAAAACAATGATATATAGATCTTATTGGGCCAATATGCTGATTTTCAATTAAAAGTGGTGCAGTTGCCTCCCAAAGATTGTTTCCTCCATGAAGAGCAATTAGTGCTCCCATGCCCTTTAATTTAGCGGAGTGTATCATTCAGGGCAACCGCATGAGTGTTCATTTTTTATCCTCATCAGTTAATCCCGCACGCAAGACGGCCTCCAGATGAGCAGTATTCATGAGGCACCGTTTTCGTTTGCCAACAATACTGAGCTTCGTTGGCTCTTTACGCAGCATGTTCAATCCGATATGGCGTAAGCAGGAGAGGTTTTCAGCACCATTATTTTTATAAATCTGGCAGGCATCCTCATTCATGCTGACATCCAGAACCCAGTGCATGGACTCGATCCCCCTGTGCTCTCTCACTGCGTTGGCGGCCTGTTCGGCGGATAACGCCTTAGCGCTAATGTAATAACGGTACTCTAAAATGAGTTCTTTGCCTTTAACCAGACGTAAATTTTCGACCCTCACGAGGCTCGTTAAGTCTTTCCATCTGCTGAAATCGCCATCCAGAACCTCTGCCGATAGCACATGGCATTGTCTTGATTCTACGTGCCCATGCCCACGTTCTGGCTTGAATTTTTCTTTATCTATCATTGCCAAACGCTGTTCTGCAAAAGCATTACGAATGGCTTTTGCCAGTTTGCTCCGATTGTTTTTGACCGCCAGTAGGTAGTTTGTACCTTGGTCAACAATGGCACTGGCTATCTGGGTTTGGCACGCCACCGCATCAATCGTGACCAGCGTCCCTCGGAGGTCAAGTAGGCTCAACAGGGCTGGGTAAGTGATTTTTGCACTTTGTCTTTTGTCATGGAGTGAACTGAAATGGCGCTGAAATGATGCGAATGGCATGATTAAATCTCCTAAAAGGAGAGTATAAGATCACAACGAGAACTGATCGTCACATCGATCCTCTTTGTTCAAAAAACATTCGTGATCTTGCCCTGCGCCAGGGAGCACCTGAATACAGTACCCAAAATAGGCCATTCATCACTTTTCTATGCTCAAGATAAGGACGACCGGCCTTAGAAAGGCTTCTCTCAGGCGGTAACAAGGGGAAAATCAACGTCCAAGCATCATCGGGAAAATCGTAACGAGCCACGCAAAAGACTTCTTCTGGTTAAAATAGGTGTTCGATTGTACAAAAAATAATTACGGGACACCGCCTAGTAAAAATCCCACCAAGATTCATCCTACTGTTTGGTATGATGAGTGACCAAATTAACCACGGCTCTGCAAGCGTGCGGCTAATCCGCTGCGGCGCTCTGTTGGGGTACGAATCGCTATGTGTAACAACTGCGGATTGGCATAAACGGACAGTTGTTTACGCGCACGTGTGATGGCGGTGTAGAGCAGTTCGCGTGTTAGTAGCGGTACAAAATGGTCTGGTAGCACTAACAGCGTGTGATCAAACTCCGAGCCTTGCGATTTGTGTACCGTCATGGCATAGGTGGTTTCATGGGCAGGCAAACGGCTCGGTGGAACCGATTTGATATTACCATCAGGAAGTTGGAAGTAGACACGCAAATCACCCTGCGGATCCGACAGCGCGATACCAATATCGCCGTTAAATAGCCCGAGTGTGCTGTCATTGCGGCCAATCATGATCGGCCTGCCAACGTACCAGCGGCTAACTTGCCCGGCTGCACGATTGATCAATCCAGCACGCTGCAAACCAGCTTCAATATGCTGGTTCAATCCGCTAACCCCAAATGGCCCATCGCGCAGCGCACAGAGCAGTTGAAAGCGCCCAAATGCCGCCAGGATCTCTGCCGGTGTTGCCGTCGCTGCGACCTGTTGCAGGTAATGGCGGTAACCCTCGACACAGGTGACTAATAACTGCTGATAATCTTCACTCTGCATCAGTGGATAGAGCGCAATATCATCATATTGCTGTTCGAATACCCTCAGCGCCTGTTTGCCTCTGCCGGCATTGACTGCCCGCGCCAACTGGCCGATGCCCGATCTGGCATCAAAGCGATAACTTTTGCGCAGTAGGCAGAGGCTGTCACGCACTGCCAGTTGGCTATCATCTGTCTGCCCCTGAAGCGCAAAGCCGGTTAAGCGTGCCAGTTGTGCTGCTCGTGCCTCACTGTAACCCAACTCGGCAAAGCGACAGATGTCGCCCAATACCGCCCCTGCTTCAACTGAGGCCAACTGATCACGATCACCCAGCAAGATCAGCCGTGCGGTAGCGGGTAATGCCGCGATCACGTTGGCCATCATTGGCAGATCGACCATTGAGGCTTCATCGACCACCAGCAGATCAAGATGCAGTGGATTGTGTTGATGGTAACGTGGCCGCTGGCTATGTGCCTGAATACCCAGTAGACGGTGCAGGGTTGCGGCATCACGCGGGAACAGCGCACGCTGTTGGTCAGTTAGCGCTAGCTGGCTACTGGCGTTACCCAACGATTCAGTCAGGCGTGCAGCCGCTTTGCCAGTCGGAGCCGCCAGTTGAATACGTAGCCGTTCACCCGGTGCGGTTAGCTGCACCAGCAGTGCCAACAGCTTCGCCACCGTGGTCGTTTTGCCGGTGCCTGGCCCACCTGAGATCACCGCAATGCGTCGGGTGACAGCCACTGCTGCCGCCACTTTTTGCCAATTGATCTCAGTATCCGCGTCAGCACAGCCAAACAGTTGATCCAAAAGGCTGCGTACCCGCTGTTCGTCAGCAATGGTTAACGGCTGATTAGAGGCAATAAAATCAGCCACTTGCCCTTCACTCTGCCACATGCGTTGTAGATAGAGACGCTGCTGTTGCAGCACTATTGGTGTCGCGCTACTGCCATCACTCACCGCAGAGCTGGCAAGCAAGCGCTGCTGCCAGTCGGCAATCTCAGGTTGCCCACACGCTTGCCAGGCAGCCCAAGCCAACTCTGGCTGGCGACCGGCAAACAGGTTGGCGGGTAACAGTTGTTCCAGTGGTAGGCAAACATGTCCGGCACCGGTTTGTGCGCTGAGTATCGCTGCCGCCAGTAGCAATTCTGGTTGTTGTTCACCGGCAACCAGTTGGGCAAATTGCAGATCAAGCTGGCGCAACAGACCAAGCTGTAGCGCCTGGTTGAGGAGGTTAATCATGAGTCGCTCCGGCGGTAGCCTCAAATAGCTTGTCGATAGCTTCAATCAGCGCCAGCGGTGGTCGACAGCTAAAGATGCCGTTGCCCGGCTGCTGCGCCGTGACACCACGTAGAAATAAGTAGATCACACCGCCAAAATGACGTTCGTAGTGGTAATCCGCGAGCCGATGGCGTAGGTAGCGGTGCAGTGCCAGAGTGTACAACTGGTATTGCAGGTCATAGCGATGTTCGATCATGGCCTGTTCCAACGCTTCGCGGTTATACGCGCTGCTCTCTTCACCCAACCAATTCGATTTGTAATCGAGTAGGTAATATTTTCCCTGCCAGCAGAAGACCAGATCAATAAACCCTTGTAGCATTCCTTCTACCGGCTGGAATCTGAGATCTGGGCTGCGTGCCGACAGTGGATCATGCTGTTTGACTAACTGATTCCAGACCGTAACATCCAGTGGCTGGTTGATTGGCAGGTAAAACTGCAACTCGGCTTGGCGTGCTTGTGGCGCAATCTCGGCCAGTCGCATACCCTCAGTATTCAGTGGCGTGTGCAGTAGTGTCTGCATCCACTGTTGCAGTACTGGCAGCCAGGCTTGATCAAAGCCGTGCTGTTGTAGCTGCTCCAGCAGTACGTTCTGATCGAGTGGCTCGGTAAATTCGATGATCTCGAACAGACCGTGCAGGAAGGTGCCGGGTGCGGCACCACGCGGGAAGGTGTGTACTGTCAGTTGTTCCGCTTCGCTCGGTAGCTGATCATCCAGTACTTCAGCATCGAGCCGAGGCAGTAGCCCCTGTGTGCGATGCCCGCTCTGCTGCTGTAAGCCGCTGTAGCTGGTGACTCGCCAACTCTGTTCGCGTTGGCGAGCGAATAGTCGGGCTGCCAGTAGGCTAGCGGCGGGTGCCGGTGGCTGCCACGGGTGTTCAGCAAACGTTTCACAGACGCGAACAGCAATCGCACTGTTCGCTTGGGCTGAGTGGCTGCGACTGCTTGCCGCCAGACGTTGCAGACAATCAGCGAGGTAACTGGCATCGCCAGCTTGCCCTGCTTGCAACAGATAACCTAAAGCTCCGTGATGTAGATGGGTGTTGCCCTGCTTTTTGCCTTGGCCGACAAACAGTGGCGCAACACCAATGCTACAGTGGTAGACCGAGCGTGTTAATGCGACATAGAGTAGGCGCAAATCCTCTGCCAGCCGCTCCTGTTCTGCCAGTTCAAGATTAGCCGGATCGGCGCTGATATCCAGGTTGAGCTGGAAGGTTTCTCGATCATGATAAAGTGCTTGCTTGGTGGCGCGGAAACTGGCAATAAACGGCAGCCACACCAGATTAAATTCCAGCCCTTTCGATTTGTGGATGGTCATCACTGTCACTAGGTGGCGATCACTCTCTAGCCGCAGTTGCTGGTTGTCGGCGTGCGGGTTCGGTTCGGCAATCTGTTGGCCAAGCCAGCGTAGCAGCGCCTCTTCGCCCTCGAGTTGCCCTGCTGCCTGTTGTAACAGCTCACCCAGATGCAGTAGATCTGTCAAACGGCGTTCGCCTCCAGCGGTAGCGAGCAAATTTTCCGCCACGTTGCGCTGTGCCATCAGTTGATGCAGCATCGCCAATACGCCACGCCGTAGCCAGTATGAGCGATATTGGGCAAATTCATTCACTAACGCTTCCCAAGCTGGCTCTTGCTGGTTCAGCGCCTCCAGTGTCGCCGCATCCAGGCCAAACAGCGCCGTTGCAATCGCGGTGCGCAGTTTGCGCTCCTGTTCTGGCGCCAAGATCGCTTGCAGCAACCAGAACAGATCTTTGGCTTCTGCGGTGCTAAAAACGCTATCTCGGTTAGAGAGATAAACCGAGGGGATCGCTAACGCGGTAAGCGCATCACGCATCAAGGCAGCTTCGTTGCGGCTACGTACCAGTACAGTAATATCAGCAGCTTGTAGTGTGCGCTGCTGTTGGCCGTCGTTCAGCCAAGCTTCACCACACTGCCCTGCACTGAGCCAGTCACGGATCTGTGCCGCGCATAGCCGTGCCATCAGTTGTTGGTAGTCGCTGTTGCTTACCCCTTCGCCCGGTTGTAGCCAGAATTGCAGTGCTGGTTGCGGATTGCCGTTGATCTCCAGCGATAGCTGATGGTTTTTCTCCGCCGCTGCCACCGCAATAAACGGGATCTGTTCGAACAGGAATGGCGAGGCGACCTGCTGGAATAAACTGTTCACGCTGTTGACCATGCTGGGTGCTGAGCGCCAGTTAGTATCCATGCTGTAGTGGGCGCTAACTTCGGCGCGCGCTTGCATGTAGGTGAAGATATCGGCACCACGGAAGGCGTAAATCGCCTGCTTCGGGTCACCAATCAGCAATAAGCCACAATCAGGCTGGCCAAGATAGAGTCGGCGGAAAATGCGGTACTGCTGTGGATCGGTATCCTGGAATTCGTCGATCATTGCCACCGGGTAGCGCTGGCGAATGGTGCTGGCGAGTTGCTCACCACCGGCGCTGTGTAGTGCTTGATCCAGCCGGCTGAGCAGATCATCAAAGCCCAACTCTCCACGTTGGCGCTTCTCGTGTGTAATATTGCTACGCACTTGCTGCAAGGCGTGCGTTAGTACCAGATCCCGCACGCTTAATGGGCTGGCATAAAGTTGATCTATTGAGTGAAACAGGCTGTGCTGTGGTGCGGTTCCTTTTTTGGTTTTTTCCAGCAACACCGTTTGGCCAAAGCGTTTCAGTTCGTCTGGCAGTGTGTAATCTTCGGTTGGTTGTGCTGCCCATTGGCTAATTTTAGCCAACCAGTTAGGCAGGTGTTTGCTGCTGTAGCTACGTTTGTCGACCGCTGATTGGCTGATCAACTGTTCCAGTTCGCCAGCCACCGCCAGCCATTCAGTTTTTACTTTGTCAATCCGTGCCACCAGTTGCTGGTGACGCATCTCCAGCGTTTCGTCTGGCGCTGGCGCAGGGTGCAGTACTGGCGCTTCGCCGTGCAGGTAGCCGTTTAAGGTGGCTAGTAACGCTTTGGGCCCACTCCACTCGCGACTGACCACGCGCGCTAGCGGCAAGGGTAGTGGGTAGCAGTAGCGCCGCCAAAAGTCAGCACAGGCTTGACGACGTAGCGGCTGTTCATCCTGTAGCAGGGTCTGTTCAAACAGGATGCCCGACTCAAAGGCATTATGCGCCAACATGCGCTGACAGAAGCCGTGGATGGTGTAGATCGCTGCTTCATCCATTTGCCGTTCCGCCGCCAGCAGTAGTGCGGCTGCACTCGGCAGGTGCTCGATCTGTGCCATTAACGCATTGAACTGCGGGTTGTTGCTACTGCCTCGCAGGCAAGCGATGCGTAATTGGTGGATGTTGCTGCGGATCCGGCCACGCAGTTCTTCGGTGGCCGCTTCGGTAAAAGTCACGACCAGGATCTGTTCAACATTGAGTGGGCGTGAGAAGGCCGCTGAATGCCCCAAGCCGAGCAGCAACCGCAGATAGAGCAAGCCAATAGTGAAAGTTTTGCCGGTTCCCGCTGACGCTTCAATCAATCGTTCGCCAAGGAGCGGTAACGTCAGTGCATCAAGCGGCAGCGGAAGCCGGTCACTCATGGTTTCACCACTTGGCGCGGTAAAGTCTGTTGTAACGCTGAAGCATTGGCGTGTTGCTGCCACTGCTCGCCTGGGGCAGCAAATTGCGCCGGTTGGCCACTACCGCTGACCTGTGACAAGATCGCCAACCCGTGTAGGTCGATCACGGCTTGCTGGAAGTAATCGGCCAGTTCACGCGCGGTCAATTTTTTCACTTGCGCGATCAGTTTCTCTCGGCTGTCAAAAGCCAGATTGCCGCGATCAAAGTCACTGTTAAAGCGGTTCGCTTCCTCTTCCAGCGTCTGTGGTCGCTGTTGCAGTTCGCTGATCATCGCCTGTTGATACTGGGCAAAATCGGCTTGGCTGATGGCACGTAACCGCTGTTGCGCACTGTGATAAAACTGCTGGTAACGCTGGTAGAGGTAAGCGGGTTGCTGGCTGTTGCTCTGCAACAGGAAGCTCAACCCCCATTGACGTCCGACCGGCATCGGGAAGGCGAACACCGCGTAGCCGAGTTGCTCTTCGGTACGTAACTGTGCATAGAACCAAGGCTGAACGATCTGCCCCAGTAGTGAGCTATATGCCAGTGAACGGATCTCATCATAACCATGAGGAATATAGACAGCAGCCAGTGCCGAGTCACTGCTGTTACCGGCGCGTTGTAGTAGTGCAAGCTGAGGCTGTTCGATCATCACCTGTTCGCCACGCCACCAGTCGCGGCCACGTGTAGCCAGTTGCTGTTGCAGGCGGGTAGCCAATAACTTGCTCTGCTGCTGGCTGAGGTTGCCGATCACCAGGAGTTCTAGTGCCGATTCAGTCAGCAGTTGATCGCGATAGGCCAGCAGTTCCGCCAGTGTGATGCCGGCAGTGATCTCGCGCCGTTCACTGCGCTCAGCGTAGGGTACCCGTGATAGCACTTGCACCGGTTGTAACGCTAGCTCAAATGCTTTGACATTGTCTGCCACCGCCAGTTGCTCCAGATACCACGATTTCGCCTCTGTTAGCTGCGCTTCGGTTGGGCTAAAGCTGGCATACTGTTTCACCAGTGTGGTCAGCAGTTGTGGCAAGCGCTGGGTGAAGCCGCTGGCGCTGAATGTCAGGCCGTTATTGACGCGCGAGGAGAAGCCAATGCCGCCGACTGACGCCTGGTAACTGAGTTGATCCAGTGAGCGGGATGCCAGATAGTCCATTAGCGAGAACAGTACCTGATTGCGTGCCGTATCGCCTGCTTGGGCGCTACGTAACGCCACTTTTACCTCCGCTTTGGGCTGGTCGGTAAAGTAGTGGCTTGGCATATGCAATACCCGCAACCCAGGCTGTTCGAGAACCAGTTGGGGGATGCGGTTCGCTACCGCAGCACCCGCCCGTTCAACAGGCTGGAGGGTGAAATCATCCGGGATGTAGGGGTTCAGTTCCGGTAGTGATAGGCTGATCTCTGCCGCCAGTTGCCGCCACTGTTTAAAGCGGTCTGGGCCAATTTTTACCACTTGGTAAGGTGCTTCAACAAAGTAAGCCACCTTGTCGTGCGGTTCATTCGGGCTGATAAACCAGATGCGTGCATTCTCCGGTGTTAGCTCTGCCAGCCGTTCAGCAATCGCCTGTGGCTGGTAGCGATCGGCCAAATAGGGGGCGTTGAGCGTATGTTCAACCGGGACACGCAACATGCTGTCTGCCAGCCATTCGACATACTCCATGTCGCGGGTGATATCCGGGTAGCGAAAATCGATCGCTAACACGTTAGCAATCTCATCAAAATAGCTTTGGCTGATGCCGCGTTCTCGCAGCAGTGTGAGGTAGCTAAACACTGCTGCAATCACCTGATCACGCTGCTGTAGGCCTTTGTCGGTTAGCGACACCGTTATCGCAAATACTCCGTCGTTGCGGTAAACCATCGGATCTGCACCAGCATTTACTGCATCTGCCAAACCTTGGCGCTGTAACCAGTCTGCTAGGGTGTTCTGGCTGCGGTTACCAATCAGGTAACTGATGTAGGTGTCAGTTTTACTGCGAAATTGGTCAATGTTGTTGTCGATGCGAAACTCAAATTTGAGCTGCTTGCGCGGTTGAGCCGGTAGGTAGTGGATGATCACCCCCTGCTGTTGCGCGGTGGTCACTGGCACGCTGATCACTGGCACGCTGGCGTCACGATTGGGGATGCGGCCGAATGTCTGCTGCGCCAGTTTTGCCAGCTCTGGCAACGGGCGGTTGCTATAGAGCACCGCGACCATCAGGTTAGCGGAGTAGTAGCGCTGGTAGAAGTTGATCAACTCCTGTTGCAGATTGCTGTCCGGTTTATCGCGTAGTGTTTCCAGATTGCCACCAAAGAAGCGCGCGCTGGGGTGGGCTGGGTTGCGGGTCTCTGCGCCAACTTGTGCCATGCGCATGGCATCACGGGTGCGTGCCATGGTTAACTCGGCGTTGACCGCGTTACGTTCACGATCAGCATGAACCGGATCGAGGTTCGGTGCCGCAATAGCGTCTGCCAGCCGATCGACCGCCCCTTCCAGTGCGCTATTCTCTACTTCGAGATAGTACGCAGTGCGATAGGCTGCCGTGCTGGCATTGTGACGACCTGCATGTTTTTTCAAGAATTCAGCGAAGTTCTCCGCTTCCGGGTAGCGTTGTGAGCCCATCAACACCATATGTTCCAGGTAGTGAGCCAGCCCCTGCTGGCTGTCGGGATCATCGAGCGAGCCAATCGGTAGCGCCAGTGCGGCCAGTGATTTAGGAGCCTGCGGATCAGAAACCAGTAGCACTGTCATGCCGTTGGCGAGCTGGATCGCTTGATACTGGCGCGGATCATGCTCGCTTTTTTCGATGGTTTCCGCTCGCGGCTGCCACCCTTGCGCCGCCCAACTCAATGGTGCGATCACCAGCAACAGCATCAGCATCACACCAAACATTCGGAACCACGGTTTACCCATAACCCATACCCTCTTATCTTTTTTAGTGTTTACCAAATACTGAAAATAACCGCTGCGGTAGCTGACACGGCCAATGCAATTTTTAGCCAAGCCAGTTGTACCGGTCGGTATCAAACCAAGCACTGCTGGTTGTGGCGGTAGCTAACAAACTGTCTCAGCGCGATCACTCGGTTACAGATCAACACGGTACAGCAACCGCAGCGTACACGCAGTGCCTGAGGATTTCGAGCACTGAAAATGTTAACGAGCAGTGTTAGCACATACCGCCAGTCGCCGTTAGTCGCTGCAGCAAAGCCGCTCTTAGGCACGGCTGTTAATGTTATGGCAACGGATCGCTAATAGGTAGCACTCTGCCGTTGCAGTGATTTCATCTATCTGCTCGGGTAATAGTTGGCGCATGATCCGTTGCAGATAGGGATCTTGGCTCTCCTGTTCACGCCAGGTCTGCTGTAGTGCACTTCGCGCTTTGCTCTGTGTCTGTTCGCTCCAGTCGATCTGTTGCGTTTGTGGCTGGTAGCACTTTTCAAGCCAAGCCCAACCACTACGCGCTAATAGTAGCAGCGGTTGCGTCATACCATGCTGGTAACCGCTGATCCAGGGCTGTAATAACGCTTTTGCCTGTTGCGCTGTCAAGGCTGGAAAGTGGTAGAACTGACTATCACTGCCATAGCTGCGGCTCTCTCCTTGCCCACCGACACCACAGTAGATCAAGTGTTCCAGCCAGAGTGTGATCGCATCGACGACCCTCAGTTGGCCGGCGCGCCAGCGCAGTAAACCACTCGGTTGCACATGGTATAGCCAACCGGTGATGCGCATTGTGCCCACATCCAGTGCCAGTTCCAGTGTCTCACTCTGTTGGTAGTGTGGCCGTATCCGTTCCGCCAGTTGGCTCATTTCTGCCAGTTGGCTCTGCCAGTAAATTTCACCAAACGCGCCGTAGGGCAAACTGCCGGAACTGCGCATACGCTGGTAGAGCTGCTGCGGCTCAGCACCGGTGATCAGGCTGTTAAGTAGCTGACTATTCCACTGGTAGCGTTTGAGTGGATCAAGTTCAAACGGTTCCTCCTGTTCAAGCTCAGTGTTTTCCAACTCAAAATAGACCCCAAGGCGCTGTTGGAAAAAAGCTTTAACCGGGTGACGATAAAAGCGCAGTAGCTGTTCCAACGAAATTTCGTTCCGCTCTAACGGCTGCAATGGGCAGCTAAAACCACCAGGTTGTGTGCCTTGCCCAGCGGCAGCCGGCAGCCACTGGGCGGCATAGCTCTGGATGGCACTGCCGGGCTGAAAATTTTCTGCGGCAAACGGCATTCGGCTGTGCTGGGTGAGCAGGTGCGCACGCACGTTGGCTGCGCTGCTATCGAGATCACAGGCTTCGTCTCCTGCTAAATAGTGGCTCTGCTCAAGATATTCAAGCAGTTCTGTCACCAACACCGAGGGGAAGCGCTCGCTGTTATCCTCAATCGCCCGACCGATAAAACTGATATAGAGCCGCTGTTGTGCCGAGAGTAGCGCCTCCAAAAACAGGTAGCGGTCATCGTCGCGTCGGCTACGATCACCGCGCTGGCTCTGCTGTGCCATCAGGTCAAACCCCAATGGCGGTAAGCTGCGTGGGTAAATGCCGTCGTTCATGCCCAACAGGCAAACCACTTTGAATGGGATCGAGCGCATTGGCATTAAGGTGCAGAAGTTGAGTTGGCCAGCAAGAAAGCGTTGGCTAATGCGCTGTTGATCGAGTCGTCCGGTCAACTCATCACGCAAAATGGTTAGTGGTACGCTGTCGTGATAACCGGCAGCCAAACCAAAATTGATTACCTTTTGCCACTGCTCGTTGATCAGTGCTAGCGCCTCTTGGGTTTCACTGTCGGCGATAAAAAAGCTGGCTAATAGCTGTTGGCACAGTGGCTGCCACTGCGCTAATGGCTGTGACTGGCTCAGCACTTGGCGCCAGTGGCTAAGCTCGGTTAATAGCGCCGCCAGTTGGCCAACCAGTTCCGCACGTAACCCGTTCGATTCGTCATACGGCAGCACGCCTTGCCAATCACCAACTTCGCTGGTCATCGCATAGCCGAGCAACATGCGCACCATGCCAAAACGCCAGGTGTGCTGGCCGGTGCTAGGCAAGGAGAGGTCTCGCACGCTGTCATCATCCAACCCCCAGCGAACACCCGCTTCAGCCACCCACTGGCGCAGCAGTTGTACCCCTTGCTGATCAATAGCGAAACGCGCTGCTAAAGCAGGCACATCAAGCAGTGCCAGTACCTGTTCCGCGCTAAAGCGACTTTGTGGTAGCTCCAGCAGTGAGAGGAAGCCTTGTAAAACTGGGTGAGCATGGCGTGCTTTACGATCAGAAATAGCAAACGGCAGGTAGCGCTCCGCCGTAGCATGACCGAACACCGCTTGAATGTACGGTGCGTAGCTGTCGATATCTGCCACCATAACGATAATGTCGCGGATGGTAAGTTGTGGGTCTTCAGCTAACATCGCCAACAGTTGATCTTGCAGCACTTCCACTTCACGCAGTGCGCTGTGACAAAGGTGCAGGCTCACTGAACGATCTTGTCGATCGAGCAGACGTTTGCCACCACTGTGCTCAAAGTCCACAGCACTGCTGGCAACCAGGGCGTGATCTTCCAGTTCCAGCATGTCGTGCTGGAGGGTGTGTAATAGATTATCTGCTGGAATATCAACAAAAAAGTTGAATTCTTGTAGCTGCTCCATTTGTGTCAGTAGGTAGAGATGGTCACGCCCCAGCTTGCCCCAAGAGGCCAGTAGCGGGTTGCTCAACTGCTGCTCACCCTCGGCATTAAACAGTTGGCTGGCCTGTTGTGGCTGGCGGAATAGTGGCTGCTCGCCCAGTTGCTGGTAGCGGCGACGTGTGCGGCTCTGTAGCCGAGCCAGGAAGGCATAATCCTGAATATCACCCCAGTAATAGCGGCAGGGGTTGGTAAACAGCAGGTGGATATCAATATGTTTTCCCAGTGCTTGCAGTGCATCAAGGTAGATCGGCGGTAACGCCGAAATGCCGCAGATAAACACACGGCTGGGTAAGCCGGGCGGGCAGTCCGTGGCGCGGTTTAATTGGTTGATAAATTCGCGGTAGAGGTTTGCTCGTTGCCATTGTGGTTGCTGTAGCTGTTCGGTGTGCGCAACCAACGCACGCCATAACGCTGCCTGCCACTGCTGGGCATCCGCCAGACCTGCCACCGTTTCCCCTTGCTGCCAGCGCTCCAGCCAGTGCGGGCGGAACACCAGATATTGGTCGAATAGGTCGGCAATCCGACTGGCAAGCTGGTGGATCTTGCGCTGTTGATCATCATCACTTAAGTAGTACTGCAATGCGGCAAATTCAGGCTGGATGAGCAATGCTGGCAGTAATTGCATCAATTTCCAGCACATCGCATCTTTACTAAATGCACTCTCTTGCGGAATACCCGGCAACACTTTGGTAAACATCTGCCAGATAAAAGTGGCCGGTAGCGGAAAAGTGATATTGGCCGCAATACCGATCTTGTCTGCCAACTGCATTTGTAACCACTGCGCCATGCCTGGGCTTTGCACCAGCACCACTTCCGACTGAAAGGGATCGGCCAATGGCGCATTGCCGATCAGCGTGCTGATCACGGTTGTTAGCAAATCCAACTGATTGGAGTGGTAAACGGTAAACATGCGGCTCCTTGTCAGCCAAAAACCGGGGTTCTGCCCAGACAGGTTAAAACACTTTATCAACAGCTGCCGCCGGCAAGCCAGCACGGCAGTACCATCGGCTCAATGCAATCTGCTGCCGGTGGCTGGTGATGGTTACCGTGTGGCGCCAACACTGGTTTGGGTGCTGTTCAGTTTCAATGCTGCGTTGCCAGCGCTCTGGTAGCGTTACCAACAGGCTGGGCGGTTTATCACTGGCATCAAACAACGCTAATTGCTGATGTGCCAACCACCAGGCTTGCTGATATTGCCACTGTCGCTGGAAACCTTGTAGCAAAACCTGCTGATAGTTTAACAGGCCGATCAGCGATAGGGAGAATAACAATGCCGCAATTAACAGCTCTGCTAGGCTCACGCCGCGCTGCTGGTGGCGGTTACTTTGCACAATCAACCCCGTCTTTTGCCGGGCAAAAATCGAGCCAACCGTTCGGCTGAGCCCGTAGCATAACGCGGTTATCCTCGGGATGTGTGGTCACTAACTGGTAGAGCCAAAGTGGCGTCTGACCGTCAATAATGCCACGCCCGCGCAATATTGCCGGTTGTGCAGCAGAAGTTGAGTAGCGTAAGCAGGCTTGCAGTGCATCCTGGTGCTCTGGCAGGCAGAACCAATCGCTGACCGATAGCTCGTTGGTCGGCCAACGTTGTGCTAAACCCCAACTGAGTGCCGAAGCAGCCTGATTGTGGGCGCGCAGGTAGCGTTGCTGTTCAACGCTCAATAACAGCGCACTCTCCAACTGGCGCTGCAATCCATTCAATACCATTAAACCAAGCAGCAGTAGCAGCATTACCGCAGCCAGTATGCTTCCGTTCTGTTGCGCTCGGTTCATGTTGCTCCTACCCGCACTAGCCAGCGTAACCGGTGGCTGATTTTCTGTTGCGTGGTAGCATGACCTGCCAAATCAAGCTGTAGCACGCGCTGGCTCTGATCACTATTCAGCATTTGCAGCGTAAACGTGCTCAGCGTCACCTCTTCCTGATCGAGGAGTCGCTCCCAGCCGCTCCCCTGGCAGTGGCTAACACCGCGTTGGGTCTCTAATGCACCAGCACGCAGGCGATAACCAAAATAGTCTGCTTCACCACTCGGTTCCCATTGGCCATTACGATTGAGATCGTAAGCGATGATGACACAACTGTTGGTCGCTTCACCCGCCAGTTGGCTGATCAGTAGAGCTCGCCCTTGGCAGTGACCGGCGCAAAAACCACTGCGCTGTAGATCTTTGCTGATAGCAAATGCCGCCTGCTGTAGTGCCAGCACCAACCGATGGTGGCGACTGCTCTCCAGTGCTTGCTGGCGCAGTATCGGTAAGGTTTTCGCCGCAGCCAGGGTGATTACGGTGCCAAAAGTGATCGCCAACATCATTTCCGGTAGGGTAAAACCGCGCTCTAGGGCTGACATAATGGGATGCTCCGCACCAAGCTGCCTTCGCTGCACAAACGTAGCCGCCCTCTGGCAGATAACACCAGCCGAATGCGACCCGCGCTGTTTGCCAGCACCATATGGCCGGCTTGTGCATTATTGCGCATACCGTAAAACCCGATCTCTTTCTGCTGACCAGAATGCAAAGTGATCCCCGGTTGGTCAGCAGCAAATAACCAGCGTTCAGTTTGTGTTTGGCAACTGACTGGTGTGCCACTGCCGACACACCAATGCGCCCCTGGCTGTAGCCATAACAGTGCAGCACGGTTCCGCCAATTGGCATCCGTTTGCAGGCGGGTAAGAAATGCTTGTAACTGTAGTGCGCTCTGTTCCAGCCTGAGTGCCTGTTGATAATCACGCCACTGATAGAGGCCCCAACCAGTTAACATCGCCACCAGCAACATGACGACCAGCAACTCAAGGAGTGTTAAGCCAGTTTGCCGACTGGATAGACTGGATAGACTGGATAATTGAGTGTTTAGCGAAATATTCATTTCACGATTTTAACTTGGCACAATGGTGTTCACCGCAGTAATAAACGCGAATTGGAATTGAATAAGCAAAATTTTTATCGCCACAACCAGGTAATCATATATTTTGCGTAGTAGATCGCAGTCACACTGGCGGTCATTCCGTTTGTGTGGCGTTAAAGAGAGCAGGCCGAACAATCAGACCGCCCATGCCATCATCAGACTGGTTGAATGCTACCCATTGGGCATACGGTAATAACCGAATTCGAGCCTACCAAGTGTGCTCTGCTTTTGAAATTGATTAATCTGGCTTATAATCGCGTTTATCTACCATCAATCCTCAACTCTTGGTTGATGGTGGTCAGCCACCACCGTATGTTTGCCCATACTGTGGTGGTGCTTTAAACGCTATGCTAGGCATGAGAGGCGATATTGGACATAAGAAGCTATATTGGACATAGAGTGCCGAGCTGTATTATTGGCGTAGCCGCTGGAGCAGTCTATTTTCAATCGCGATATTTGATGTTTACTTACTGCACTGTAACACCAATCCCTGCTGCCGTTAGCTTGCCGAAATACGATAAGCACAGCGCCGGGCACCGCCGACAATGTGCTCTCTGCGCTCCACTTTCGCCTGTAGCAATTCACTAAATAGCCGCAGTTCCGCTTGGCAGAACCCCTGACAAACTTTGGCTGCCACACCAATCGGACAGTGATTTTCCGCCAACAAAAACTCACCTTCATCCAGTTGCTGCCACTCAGCCATGTAGCCTTCACGATTGCGTATTGCTGCGAGACAGGCAACACGATCACGCAATGCGGTGATACCAACCATAGCTTGTCGGTAATTTGCACCGCTCTCTTCAGCGCGGCTATTGATCAAGGTATCTAATGCTGGCTCACCCAGTTTGTCACGTACCGTGCGTAGCAGTTGTGCGGTGAGTTCCGCGTGTGCATTTGGGAAACAGCCGTGACCGGCTAAAGTGAGCTGCCAACAGAGCGCTGGGCGGCCAACACCTCGAGCTTCTGCGTTGGCAACGACCAGCCCACGTTGCGACAGTTTAATGAACTGTTGTCGCGCTGCTTCACTGGTGATCCCGAGTATTTTTCCCACTTCAGTTGCTTGCAGTGAACCATGCATTTTCAACAATTGCAGTATCCGTTCACTGGTTGAACAGTTTTCACTCTCGCCACGGGATTGGTCAATTGCAGACATATCTTATTTCACCGGATAAAATGATAACTTAAACAATCATTTGTAAAATTCAGCTTACTCAACTCACCCAGAGTTGATCCCTGCAGACGTGATTGATGCTGTCAGTGTGTACAGCGACAGTACGCAGCAACCGCAGCGTACACGCAGTCTCTGAGAATTTCGAGCACTACGCAGGGACAACATAGCACTAAAAATCACCTTAACTAGGTAGCCACTCAACCTGAGTGAGTATTGCGCTAATCAGCGGCTTATTATGCCACTACACTGCGCTTTTATGCCGTGCTATAGCACTATTTGCTATAGCAGACCGCACTAACATAGTGCTCGCTGTCCCTTCAGTGCCAACTGGCAACAGCGAGCCTTTTTGTTGTTGGCGACAATTTTCCCCACGAATAACCCGCTGTTTTTGGTCTATTAGCTCAAGATTTTTATGGTGCTTGGCCAATAATAGACGCTTCGAGGCGTGAAGTTGCCAACGGTAACTTTCCGCCGCCAACCAGAATGGAGCGAAACATGAAGATTGTGATTGCCCCTGATTCATTTAAAGAAAGTTTGAGTGCATTTGATGTCGCCTGTGCCATTGAGCAAGGTTTTCGCGAAATATACCCACAAGCACAATATATCAAGTTGCCGATGGCGGATGGCGGCGAAGGCACGGTAGAGGCAATGGTGGCAGCAACGGGTGGCAAACGTGTTGAGCTGCCGGTGACAGGCCCACTTGGTGAAACGGTCAATGCCTTTTATGGCTGGCTGAGTGAGAGCAGAACGGCTGTGATCGAAATGGCGGCTGCATCCGGTTTGCATCTGGTGCCACCTGAGCTGCGTGATCCATTCCTCACCTCCAGTGTCGGCACTGGTGAGTTGATACTGGCAGCACTTGAGCAGGGAGCACAACAGATCATTCTGGGGATTGGCGGCAGTGCAACCAATGATGGCGGTGCTGGCATGATGCAGGCACTTGGCGCTCGCCTGCTTGATCGACACGGTGAGCCGTTGCCACCTGGCGGTGCCGCATTGGCAGATCTGACAACCATCGATTTGAGCAACC
Organism: Serratia microhaemolytica; assembly: GCF_004011885.1. Taxonomy (GTDB): domain Bacteria; phylum Pseudomonadota; class Gammaproteobacteria; order Enterobacterales; family Enterobacteriaceae; genus Serratia_G; species Serratia_G microhaemolytica. The sequence continues at coordinate 146,661 of NZ_SBEF01000002.1, forward strand.
TGGATCAGCGCTTGGCAGAGATCACATTACGCGTGGCCTGTGATGTTGATAACCCCCTTTGCGGTCCCAAAGGGGCTTCGGCGGTGTTTGGGCCACAGAAAGGTGCCAGCCCAGAGCAAGTGGTTGTGCTGGATAATGCACTGCTGCGTTGGGGGAGACAAATTGAGCAAATCAGCGGTTACTCAGTCCTGGAACTGCCTGGTGCAGGCGCTGCTGGTGGCCTGGGCGCAGCACTGGCCGGGCTGTTAAATGCCCAGTTAGAACCCGGCATTGCGATCGTCACTGATGCATTACAGTTAGCAACTGTGGTGCAAGGCGCCGATTTGGTGATCACGGGTGAGGGACGTATCGATAGCCAAACCGTGCGCGGTAAAACACCTATCGGCGTTGCCAAAATCGCCAAACAGTTTGCTGTGCCAACCATCGCGTTGGCTGGAGGAGTAGCAAGAGATCATGCGTTAGTGCATCAGCATGGCCTCGATGCTGTGTTCGCGATTGTTAACCGGATTGTTACCTTGCCAGAGGCGTTGGCAGACGCCGAGGAGAACTTGCGAGTCACTGCGCGCAATATCGCCGCACTATGGCGCATTGCGCAACACGCGCGTGATTAAACGCTGAGCACCGCTAATGTTAACGGGCATTCGCTAACGCCAACCGGCAACCGCACTGGTTAGCGTTAGCCCGCTGCTTGCGGTGATCACCAGTGGCCGAGCCACTTCCACCACAATCCGCCAATCACAATCCAAATTGACAAGTTGACTACGCTCATAATCAAACCCGTTTTCCACCACTCTTTCAAGCTGGTATAACCTGAAGCAAAGATGATCGGTGCAGTACCGGTCGCGTAGTGGGTTAATGACATCATCAGTGACGAGGAGAAACCAAGCACCAGTGCCAGCAGTGCCGGCGGTGCTCCAATCGCTAGGCCAGCAGCAAAAAAGGCGGCGAACATCGCGGTGATATGCGCGGTAGTGCTGGCAAAGAAATAGTGTGAATAGAAATAGATCGCCGTTAATAGCAATGTACCCCCCACCCAGCCCATACCCATTTGTGCGATCCCTGCGCCTACAGTCTGTGATAACCAGTCAATCAGCCCCAGTTTGCCGAGGTAGGTAGCCATCATCACCAACGCAGCAAACCAGACTACGGTATCCCAAGCCCCTTTATTCTTCAGCACATCTTCCCAGCTCAATACCCCACTGGCGAGCAGGATCGCCAACCCCAGCAATGCAGCTGTCGTTGGGTTCACTGCGAATGCCGAACCAAAAATCATCGCGGGAACACCGGCCCACAACAACAGTAACAACGTAAAAACCAGCAGCGTGATCTTCTCCGCCAACGTGATTGGGCCCAGTTGCTGTAGCTGATTACGGGCAAAACTGGGGGCATCTGGTGTATTGGTGATCTGTGGTGGGTAGAGCAGGTAGATCACCAGCGGCATAACCAACAATGAGAAAATCGCGGGTATCAATGCCGCCAGTGCCCACATTGACCATGTCAGTTCAAACTGTGAACCAGTGCCTTTAGCAATTAAGTTAACCACCAGTGGATTAGGTGCTGTGGCGGTAATAAACATCGCTGAGGTAATCGGGTTGGTGTTGTAATTGACCAGCGCGAGATAACGGCCAATTTTACCGCTGCTGTTTAACTCTGGCTTGGAGCCAAAACTATCGGCAATTGAGCGCATGATAGGGTGAATAATGCCACCACCGCGCGCGGTATTGCTGGGGGTGATCGGTGCTAGCACAGTTTCCGCCAGTGTGATCGCGTAGGCAATGCCTAACGTTTTTTTGCCGAATAACGAAATAAAGTAGTAACCAATACGCGCCCCCAATCCGGTTTTATTCAGGCTAAATGAGATCATCATCGCAAAACCAATCAACCAAATTAGTGGATTGGAAAAACCACTCAGTGCATCATTCAGTGCAGCCCTGGAGTTGCCCGGGTTGGTGACACCGGTTAATGCCACGAGGGCAATCGCGATAATCGACACTGCCCCGATCGGCAATGCTTTACCAATAATCGCCACAATAGTGCCAATAAATAGTGCCAACAGATGCCAGGCATGAACGGAAACGCCAACCGGAACCGGGATCACAAACCAGATCAGCAAAGTGATAGCGACCGCAAAAAAGGAAGGTAGAGGTTTAAGTGGGGTTAATTTATTCATTAGTTATCCGTTTTGAGTTATCCATCTTGAGCAACATTCTCAGAATTGTTATCTCAACTCAGTGAAAATAGTTGTGATATTTCACCAAATCGTAGTCAACCCAGCCAAACCCGTCAATCGCTAGCACTACAAACAGAATTAACAATCGCAGAATAGGGCTACGCTAGTACAACAACAGCCGATCCCGCGCCGTTTATCGGGCTAATCCATCAATCATTACTTTGATTTCAATCTATTGAATATGTTGTTGACGGTTGGTCACCAGCGCGCAATCACTGTGACAGGGCATCTGAGCCGACTAGTGTATGATCATTTTTGCTCCTGACTTTGTTGTCAATCAACCCAAGCCAACTGATTAGACGAATAGATAGCGGCTGAATAGCCGCTTTTAGTGGCAAAAATGCGTGTTATTAATTAAAAAGTATACTTTCATGCCTGAGTTCTGAGTTCTGAGTTCTGAGTTCTGAGTTCTGGTTGTAAGCCCACCACTGTAAAGCACTAAAAAAACAAATTAGGCATGGAGTATCCAATAAATAACAGAACATAATTTTACCAATCAAGCTGTTATCAAGTAGAATAAGCTGCTGAGCATAACCCTGCAAAATCAAAGACATTTTTAAGCGCGCTGGATGTTCCATTGAAAATAAATACAGTGATAGAATGCACACTCTTGTGATCATTGTGTCGCTATTTTATTCCGATCCGGCAAAATTGACTTGGTTCTTATCCTGGGAGTGGAAAAGCAATATGAGTGCAGATAGCAGTAACGCCAGCTCGACGTCACCGAAGCGACGCAAAGGCAGATACTCACTGTTGGCGCTGGCAATTATATTCTTGGCTGTTGCCGCTGTGTGGGGTTATCAATACCTGTTGCAGCCAAACATTCCTGTCACGCCCCCAGCAGCGCTGCTGCGGCACAATGACTTACGTATCGATTTACAGCACCCTGATGTTTTAATCGAAAGTGATTCGTTAAGCCGGTTACCCAAAGACCTCCTCACTATCCCTTTTTTACGTGAAACTCTGACAGAAGATTTGGTTTTTTATTATCAAAATAATGCTGATCGTTTGGGGATTACTGGCAGTCTTCGTCGTATTATATTCGAGCATGAGCTAACACTACGAGATAATCTGCTGGAGATATTCCTTAATCAACCAGCGGATATTGCGCTCTGGCGTGATCGGCGTGGCAGGCTATCGCACTTCGTTGGGATAATTAAACTGCGCGGGTTATCACGCTTATTAGAACCCTTCGCCAAAGTCGCTGCCAATAAGTTAGACCTACAATTAGAGTTGATAGACCCCCGATTTTCCGCGTTGACCATCGATAACCAGCCAGTGGCGGTCTATGCGCTGTCTTACGCTTACAATAAGCAGGTGCTGTTTGCCAGCTATGCCGACCGGCTGTTGGTGTTCTCTGATTTTTCAATGCTCAATAATGCCAAGAAACCGTCAAAAGATTCACAACAACTGTTCCAAGCACTGCTCAGTGGTAACACCCCGTGGCAACAGAGTTTTGAGCTAACGCCACGACACCACACCGCATCGGCAAGCGCTGAGCAACCACCAGCGGCTAAATCAGAGAGTGCTCATCGCATCTCACTCAGCAGCCATTACCTCGGTTTTGGTTATCAGCGTTTTATTCCGGCGCTGGCGGCGCTGCGTTTTGAGATGCAGCCAGAAGGCTGGCACAGTTATTTGGCGCTGTCTGGCTCCGCTGATAGCACAGACAAAAAAGATCCGTTTGATCTGGCACCGATCTGGCAGGCAATGCCAACCGGTGCCAGCTTCTGCCTAGCGCTGCCGGTATCACAAAACCTGCCAGCCTACCTGCTACAGCGGCTCTATGCTAAACAAGCAGAAACTGTACCGATGCTACAGCCACGCGATGCAGTGCTACCCATCAATGGCCGCAGTGGTATCTGCTGGTATCCCGATTCACGTCTGCACAGCCCGTTACTGGTCACTCAGCTCAGTAGTACCGATCACCGGCGTAATGATCAGCAACTGGCGACACTGTTTGAGCAGATGATTGGCAGTTATGAATATGGCAAGGTGCCAGTCACCCATAGCAAGCACAAAGACATGCCAATCTGGCAGCGTGAGGTGAGTTCACGTTATGGTCAATATCATCGCAACGATGCAACTTCAGCACAGAGCCTGATCGAGCAGCGCTTCTTGCGTGTTACGTTGGCACGCCATCACCAGATGCTGCTGTTCTCACTGGATGATCGCTTGGTACAAAAGGCGTTGAAAACCCTGGATCAGAATTTCCCGCCACTGGCCGATCTGTTACCTGACAAAACAACCGGGATCGTGCCGCTCTATGTCGCGCCACAAGCACTATCACAACTGCTTGAACAGGAAGTTTTCTCAAGCCTGCCCGAAGAGTTGGAGCCCATTTTTTATAATGCCGCACAGACACTACTGCGTCCCAAATTGAACGCACTGGCCGAGCAACCCGCCTATAGCTTGCTGCTACCGGCTGATAGCCAACCGCAAACCCACTGGCAGTGGTTACCACTGAAATGGCAGCAATTATGAAACGGATGACCACGCTGCGACCGATGCTGTTGCTGTTGCTGCTGTTCAACTGCCAACTGGCGTTAGCGCAGTCCAACGTGCTGGATCAACAGCAGTCACGGCTGTTTCGTGCTTGGTTTGTGCAGATTGTCGAGCAGCAGATCAAGCGTGGCCCCAACCCGCGCTGGTATCAGCAGGATTGTGCCGGGCTGGTACGTTTTGCTGCCAATGAAGCACTCAAAATCCACGACAGCAAATGGTTACAAGCCAATGGCTTGATCGGTAGCCCGTTGCCACCAGAGCTGGAGATCAGCGCTGAGCAGCGTCTGTTTGCGCAACGTTGGCAACAGGGCGACGGTAAACAGGGTGCCTATGTTGATGCGATCAAACTGATCTTGCTGAACAGCCAGTTACAGAGCCGTGATCTGAATCAGGCACAACCGGGTGACTTACTGTTTTTTGACCAGGGGGATGATCAGCACCTGATGATCTGGATGGGGCGCTATATCGCCTACCACACCGGAAGCAGTAGCAGCACAGATAACGGGATGCGTGCGGTTAGTGCACAGCAGTTAATGCGCTGGCGCGATACCCGTTGGTTACCCGACCCATCGAACCCCAATTTCATCGGCATTTATCGCCTGGATTTCTTATCACAATGAATATGAAAACTATTTTTAGCATTGTCGGTCAGTTTTTTGGCTATAAACGGTGCCATCGCACCCCTCGTGACACTGCCACGCAGCGGATATCCACCACGCCAGCTTGGCGTAACAAGCGGTCACTGTCTCTATCACCGTTACTGCTACTGCTGCCTCTCGGTTTTGCCAGTGCCGACGCCAAACTACCTGAAAGTTACTATACAGTACCTAACAATTTTTTCTTTCTGCTCGCAGATAACAGCTTCAGTAGTGAAGAGATTGCCAAAGTACGCCTAGAAGCTCAGCAGTATCTGTTCAGTGATGATCTATATGATGGTGTCGACATCCGGCTATATCGTATTGAGCGGCCAATCGAATTTTTGAAGAAACAGAAAAACCTGCATCGTATTAAACTGGAAGGGCAGTATCTGGGAGAAGGGCTATCGAATACGCTGACCTACCTATGGGACAGCTGGTACGCTAAATCACGTCATGTGATGCAGCGCGCATTCTCTTCCAATGCGCGTCAACGGGTGGTCGCTGCGCTGCCAGAATTGAGTACCAGCCCGACGATATTCCAGCCCTCCAGTTTCACGGTTCAACCCCAATTTGCACCGCTAAAAAACTTGCCGTTGATACAGCAATTTCGCTATCCACTCTGGCAGGCAAAGCCGATACAGCCACCGGAAGCAACCCATTTGCCAGGTTCCTCCAATCACTTTTTTCAGCCCCGAAAAGGTAATGTCTACATCCCGCTTGGTCAATTGCAACCAGGGTTATATCTGGTCGAGGCGCTGATCGGCAGTTATCGTGCTACCACGGTAGTTTTTGTGAGCAATACCGTCGCATTAAGTAAAGTTTCCGCCGACGAACTGCTGGTGTGGACCGCCGATCGCCACACCGGGCAGGCTGTCGCAGGTAGCAAGATTTTATGGAGTGATGGCCTCGGCATCCTGCACAGTGGGCAAACCGATAGCCGAGGTGTTTTAACGCTCAGCCACGTAGCACCCGAGCGCTCATACCTGCTCGGTGAAGATAGTCAGGGCGGCGTGTTTGTCTCAGAGAATTTCTATTACGACAGCGAAATTTACAGTACCAAACTGTACGCGTTTACCGATCGACCACTCTACAGTGCCGGTGACTGGGTAGAGTTCAAACTGATTGGTCGTCAGTTCAGCAATGCCGTCGATTCCAGCGCGATTAAATCGGCACCAGTGCACGTTGATGTGATTGATGCTAACGGTAACTTTCTGGAAAAAATCACACTGCCGATCGATGGCAAATCAGGGGCTAATGGCCGCTTCCAGTTACCTGATAATGCCGTCGCCGGTGGCTATGAATTGCGTACCAGCTACGATAATCAGATCTACAGCAGTGCCTTTCGTGTCGCCAATTATTTGACGCCACACTTTGAAATTACCTTGTCAATGGCGCAGCGCGATTTTGCGGTACATCAGCCAATTAATGGCGAAATTGTTCTGCTCTATCCAAACGGTAAACCGGTGGTCAATGCACACCTCGAGTTGAGTCTCTACCAGCAGCCATTGTCGATGGTAGGTAATGATCTGCAATACCGTGGCAAATTCCCGGTCACGCTAGAGACCAGCAAACTGGTTACCGACCAGCATGGCCGTGCTCAATTGACGCTCCCGCAAGCCGATAAACCCAGCCGTTATCTGCTTACGCTTTTCGCCAACGACGGTGCCGCTTACCGGACCAAAATGACACGTGAGATATTGATTGGCGGCAACCTCGACTACTACCTGCTGACAGCAGCAAAACGTTTTAGCCAAGCGAATGAGGAGGTGAAATTCAACCTGCAACGTCATAGCTCTCGAGCCAAGCAGGCTGATCCGGGCACGATGCGTTATGAGTGGCTGCGGCTGGAAGATCGTCAGCTTTTTTCTGCGCCACTGCCTGCAGGTGATACATCGTTCAGTATCCGCTTTACCCAACCGGGCAGTTACAGTGTAAGCATAAAGAATGATCAACAGATGATCCTCGCCACGACCAGTCATGCTGTCGGTGGCCCGGATGAACTGGCGATACCAGGCAGTGTTGAGATCGTGTTAGATAAAGCAGCGTACCGGATTGGCGAGGTGGCGCAGGCATTAATTACCTTCCCGGAAGCGGTCGATCATGCACTACTCACCCTAGAGCGCGATAAAGTTCAACAGGTAGCGCTACTCGGCACTGAGGCAGATTGGCTGAAGTTAAAACGCATTAGTGACAACCAGTACATTGCGCGCATTCCCGTACAGCGCAATTTTTCCCCCAACATCACCTTCTCGGTGCTGTATAGCAAAGGTGGGCAATACAGTTTCCAGAATGCCGGCATTAAGGTGTTGATACCGGAGATAGATATTGACATCACCACGGATAAACCGAGTTACCAACCCGGTGAAAAAGTAACGGTGATACTGGATACCCGCTTTGAGGGTAAACCGATCGCAAGCCGTCTGACCGTCAGCGTAGTCAATGAAATGATTTATGCGTTACAACCGGAGATCGCGCCAACTATCAGCCAATTTTTCTACCATCCACGGCGCAACAATGTGCGCACCAGCAGCAGCCTGTCGTTTATCTCCTATGATGTGGCGTTACCCGGCAGGCTCAATGCGCAAATGCGCGCCAACCGTAGTGAACGCAGCGTCAAAATGCTCGATCTGCCACGTAGAGAACTGAATGATACCGCTACCTGGCAGCCCGATCTGGTGACGAATGCTGATGGTAAAGCAACGTTCAGTTTCCGAATGCCTGAGTCGTTAACCCGCTGGCGCATCACCGCACGCGCGCACACCGCACAGGGTCAGGTAGGGCAGAAGCAGCACAGCATCCGTTCTGAAAAACCACTCTATCTTAAATGGAGTGCAGCCACCCAGTTCCGTCATGGTGATAAACCAACAGTCGGCGTGTCGGTATTTAGCTCACAGAGCGAACCCATAACGGTTGAGCTACGATCGCGCTATGGTGATCAGCAGTACCAGCAATCGGTCACGTTGCAACCAGGGATCAATTACATCAACCAATCACTGCATATCGATCACTCAGGAAGCTGGATCGGCCAATTGGTGCAACAGGGTCAGGTAGTCGACAGTTTGCAGGTCGATCTGCAAGCTTTGGCTGTGGAGAAGACAATACGTCAGCAATATCAACTTCAGCTAGCCGCTGGCGAGCACTCACTGATCCTGCCTGCTGACGCTGATGATGTTCAGTTGCGGCTGACCGACGATCTCCATTCGTTGTTTCGTGCCAACCTGAGCCAACTGCTCGATCAGCCTTATGGCAATATTGAACGCAGCGCTAGCCGCATGTTACCACTGAGTATTGCTTATCAGATGCTGGCGCGTGAGGACAAGCAGCGTGGTCAACAGCTACGGCAAACGCTGCAGAATGATCGCCAACATCTGATGCAGATGGCTGGCTCATCGGCGCAATACTCCTGGTGGGGCGAGCAGAGACCCGATGCGCTACTGGCTGCATATGCCTATTATGCCGATTGGTATGCCAGCCAAGTGTTAGGTACACCATTACCAATTAAGCATTGGCAGAGCATACTGTATCGCTATGCCGACCAGGCTGATCAGTTACCACCTCTGCACCGAGCACTGATTTTATCGTTTGCAGAAGAGATGCACTTACCCGCCAACTTACCCGTCACTACGCTATTGGACGGATTGGCACGGGATCTGGAGAAAAACAGCCCTGTCAGGCAAACGTTGCAATCTGATGCCAGCCTGGTGATGACAGCACCGAACAGCGAGATTGGTCTGGCAATAGCGCGTGTGATCACCTACTCATTATTGCAAAAAGTCTCTACCCAGCCTCTTTCAACACAGAGACAACGGATATTGCAACAGAGCCGCAATTTGATTGTAGAGAGCAATCAACCCTTCGCTCAGGTCGCCTTGATGCACCATTTGGGTCGCAAGGGTTCAGCCGCTGCCGAGCTACTCTCAGGACTCATGGCATCACCACAAGGTATTGAGCGTGCGTTAGCGCTGACTTGGCTATATGACACTGTAATCGTTAGTAAAAAACCAATACCATTCCAGCCCGGTCAAGGTTGGCAAGCAAAACAGGGCGAGTTAGGCGATCGCTACTGGCAATGGACAGGCAAACCCTGGGCCCCTTCACTGGTGGTGGCCAACTCACAGCAAAAACCACTAGCAATGTCGGTTAATTTCAGTCTACCTGCGACATCAGCTGCTGTTAATACCGAGCAGCAACCGTTAGCGGTCAGCGTGGAACGTCGGCTAATGAAACTGATCCCTGGTGAGGCTGCATTTGAGTTTACCGTGTTGCCGGTTGCCGCCGATGAGGAACTTCACAGCGATGTGCTTTATCTCGATGAGGTGACACTGACTAACCTAGATGATACGCCACACTACAAGATGTTACTGGATGTGCCTCTGCCTGCTGGCGCCGAAGTGGAGCGTACCACCTGGGGGATCCAACTGTTTGGTTTACATGAACAACAGGCGGTGCCATTGGAGCAGGCGAGCAATCAAAGTGGGCCACTCAGTTATCAAATACCCGTTGCCCAGCAACAGGGGAAAAAGAGTTACCGCCACCTGGTCCGCTTCTCACAAAAGGGAACATTGATGCTACCGCCAGTGCGTTACTGGTCATTCTACTCACCACAACAGCAAGTAACTGAAGAAAGATCAGATAACCACTACGTGGTAGTGAAATAGATAACCATCAGAGACCGGTCACCAAGATGATGTGGGATAGGATTAACAACGCAACAGCCTAAAAAAGATGCCGTTACATTGCGTGAGTAAAAATAGGGTGAGAACAGGATGCGTTTGGCGAACTATTTAGCCGCAATTCTGCTGCTGGCCGCTAGCGGCTCGCTGTTAGCTGCGGGCGGTGTTAACTCAGCCCAACAGCAAGCAGAGCAGGCGGTACAGTGTCAGCAGATACCGGCAGCGCACGCCTGGTTACTGAAACAGCAACCACGGTGGCGAGAAAAACTTTATCCGCTGCCAGGTTATACCGCTGTCTCTGCGTTTACCGTCTGTCATCTAACAGCCGGAAATCCTTATGCGGAACTGGATACACAGCGCATTTACGTGCGAGGCCTCACCTCGCTACAGGATCGACTCGACTTAACCCACGAGTATCTGCACTTGGCGTTTGCCGGTCATCCTGCTAGCCAGGATGAACAGTTTATTGAGCAACTTGCCCGCTCCCTACTGCTGGAGTGATGCCGCTGGTTGGTTTTTGTCGGCGACTAACAGCATGTTTATGCAGCTAAGCAGCAACTCGGGATAGGGCAAAATATTTTTCAGGATAATTTAATGATGATGGTTCGTTACTGTTGTTTCTCCCTTTGGCTTATTGCCTACAGTCATGCCGCGATCGCTGAACAGCAGGTGGTACTTGATGCTCCGCGTTCCGGTTGGTATAGCCGCTCCGGCGTCAATGCGCAGTTCTCCCAGCAGGTTAACTACCCAGCATCTTCGGTAAATACCCCTGCCAATCAGAGCCGGCAAGCGCTGATCAGCGGTCAGATTAAAAACCGCCCGAAACAAAGCTATGCCGAACTACAGCAACCCGGTCTGTTGATCGCTAATGGTGTTGCCATGCCACTGGCGATCGACACCGACGGCCACTTTCAGCGCCCTTACATGTTTGCCCAAGGCAGCAACAATGTCGAAGTACGCAGCCCTGATCGCTCTGCGCGTCAGCGCACTCAGTTTTACGCCAACACCGGTGCCGGTGCATTGGCGCCACGTTTACGTATCGTGCTCTCCTGGGATAGCAACTACACCGATCTCGATCTGCATGTGATCAGCCCAGATGGTCAACATGTTTTTTATGGTCACCGTCAAGCAGCCAATGGCGGCGCACTTGATATCGATGTCACCACGGGTTATGGGCCAGAGATCTTCGCAACACCAGCACCACTCAACGGCCAATACCTGGTCTATCTCAACTATTATAATGGTCAAGGACGGGAGGTCCTCACCACCGCACAAATCACCATCGTCAGTGAAGAGGGAACGATCAATGAAAAGCAGGAGACAGTGTTAGTGCCGATGCGTAACCCCGGTGAACTGACACTGGTAAAAAAAGTCACTTACACAAAGGCTGACTGACCAGCCAGTTGACTAACAGACAATTAATCTAACAGACCAGTAACTCGACCTGACAAATCATACGCACCGGCTCTTGGCAGACCAGTGCGCATGATCCGGCTATAACAGTTGCCAAAATGCGCTAATGAGTGGTTCGTCCAGCCGCTTTTTTTGTACACAAACTCCGAGCGCGAAAGGCTCCACCATCGCGACATTCTCTAATGTCGCAATCCGGCTACGTACCGGCTCTGGGCTATTTTCCACCACCACGGTTGGGATCAACGCAATGCCACAGCCCAGCGCGACCATTGAGACGATCGCTTCATGGCCGCTCACTGTGGCGTAAATCAATGGGTTTGTGATGTGTTGGCGGCGAAACCACAGTTCGATCCGCTTTCGTGATGGGCCATGTTCCGGCAGGATAAAAGGGATTGTCGCCCAGTCCGGCTGCCCGGCAAATGCTTGGCTGCGTATCGGGCACGCCAGCGCTGGCGCAATCAGCACCAGCGGGATCTCTCCAATCTGGCTGAAAGCCAAACTGGCCGGCAACTGTTCAGGACGACCAGCAATAGCAAGATCTGCTTCATTTGCCTGCACCTTAACCACCGCATCAGCCGCATCACCGGTAGTCAACTTAATCTCGACCAGTGGATGCAGTACACGAAAGCGATCGAGAATCGGCGGCAGGTGGCTGTAGGCGGCAGTCACCGAACAGAACAGATGCAGCTCACCGCTGAGCGATGGCCCCTTTTGATCCAGCGTCTGTTTCAACTGCTGATACTGTAACAGTGTCTGTTGCGCAAACACTTTCAACTGTTCACCGGCTGGGGTCAGTTGCACTGTGCGGTTATCACGCAGAAAGAGCGGTTGGCCAATGCTCTGTTCCAAGCGCTGGATCTGGCGTGAGAGCGTTGAAGGGCTAACATGCATCGCCTGTGCGCTACGGCTAAAGTGGCAGCTCTGTGCCAAGTGCAGAAACAGCTTTAGATCTCGCAAATCCATATTGGTACGCTCCGGGTTGTGTTGCGTAAAGTGCAACGTGTTATTGTTAATATATCAATTTGAGCAACACAATTCCTGGTATAGAGTGACTTCAATCACTCGCAGCACGATGATGCGAGAACAATCCTTGACGCAACGTATTGCTATAACACGCTGAGTCAGCACAATCCCTCTAACTGGAGTTGCACCATGGCTAACTATTTCAACACATTAAATCTGCGCCAGCAGTTGGCACAATTAGGCAAATGCCGTTTTATGGCTCGTGATGAGTTTGCTGATGAAGCAAATTATCTGAAAGGCAAAAAGGTGGTGATCGTCGGTTGTGGTGCTCAAGGTCTGAACCAGGGGCTGAACATGCGTGACTCTGGTCTGGACATCTCCTATACACTACGTAAAGAAGCGATCGCCGAGAAACGCGCTTCATGGCGTAAAGCGACCGAAAACGGTTTCAATGTTGGTAGCTACGAAGAGTTGATCCCACAAGCCGATTTAGTGATCAACCTGACACCAGACAAACAGCACTCCGACGTCGTGCGCGCGGTGCAGCCACTGATGAAAAATGGCGCTGCACTGGGTTATTCGCACGGTTTTAACATCGTCGAAGTGGGTGAGCAGATCCGTAAAGATATCACGGTGGTGATGGTCGCACCGAAATGCCCAGGCACTGAAGTCCGTGAAGAGTATAAGCGTGGTTTCGGTGTTCCAACCCTGATTGCCGTTCACCCAGAGAATGATCCTAAAGGCGAAGGCATGGCGATCGCTAAAGCATGGGCAGCCGCAACCGGTGGCCACCGCGCCGGTGTGTTGGAATCCTCTTTTGTTGCCGAAGTAAAATCAGACCTGATGGGTGAACAAACCATTCTGTGTGGTATGTTGCAGGCGGGTTCTCTGCTCTGCTTCGATAAGCTGGTCGCGGAAGGTAGCGATGCTGCTTATGCAGAAAAACTGATCCAGTTTGGTTGGGAGACCATTACCGAAGCACTGAAGCAGGGTGGCATCACCTTAATGATGGATCGCCTCTCTAATCCAGCCAAACTGCGTGCTTATGCCCTTTCTGAGCAGTTGAAAGGCATTATGGCTCCGTTATTCCAGAAGCATATGGATGACATCATCTCGGGTGAGTTCTCCAGTGGCATGATGGCTGACTGGGCGGCGGATGATATCAACTTGCTGACATGGCGCGAGCAGACTGGCAAAACCGCATTTGAAAATGCACCACAGTTTGCCGGTAAAATCAGTGAGCAAGAGTACTTTGATCACGGTGTGCTGATGGTAGCCATGGTGAAGGCGGGTGTTGAGCTGGCATTTGAGACCATGGTTGATTCCGGCATCATTGAAGAGTCTGCTTACTATGAATCGCTGCATGAACTGCCACTGATTGCCAACACCATCGCACGTAAGCGTCTGTATGAAATGAACGTGGTGATCTCTGACACAGCAGAATATGGTAACTACCTGTTCTCTAATGCAGCGGTACCACTACTGCAACAGTTCATGACCACGCTGCAAGCGGGTGATTTGGGTAAACCGGTTGTTTGCCGTGATGTCGACAACGCGCAACTGCGTGACGTCAACGAGGCGATCCGCAACCATCCGATCGAAACGGTTGGGCGCAAACTGCGTGGCTACATGACAGATATGAAGCGTATTGCTGTTGCCGGTTAATCGCGCATCGCCATACGCTAAACAGTGCAAATGGTATTTGTGATTTGAACTGATCGGCGACAACAGCCGTTGTCGCCAGCAAGATAAGTAACGCAGTGCCGGGATTCGTTGATGTTGGTACTGCGTTAAACACGGCTCGCAACGCCCCATACCGCGATCCGCTGCCAGCCAAAAACCGCCTTACCGCGCTAGCGAGATAATTATCGGGTCAACAGCCCAGCATCCAGCACAAACTGGCTACCGGTGATAAAGCGGGCTTTATCGCTAGCCAGGAACAGCACCGAATCGGCAACATCTTCTGGCTCAATCCACGGTACCGGCAGCAAGTTACCGGCCGAACGCTCAGCAATCTCCTGTGGTGTTGCCCCTTCCATTGCCGCTAATCCATCATTCATTGCTGTATTGACACCGGTCGGATGAATGCTGACAACGCGAATATTGTACGGTGCCAACTCAATCGCCTGAGATTTGGTTAAACCAATCAAAGCAAATTTAGATGCGGCATAGTGTGATAGACGATTCATGCCACGCAGGCCGCCAATCGAGGAGTTGGTAATAATCACCCCGCTTTTCTGGCGGATCAAATGAGGAATAACATATTTCGATACCAACCAAGCGCCTTTTAAGTTGATATCCAGCATTGCATCCCACTCTTGTTCGGTTAATTCATGAGATAGCCCATAAGCACAAATGCCGGCATTATTGAACAGGATATCGATGGTGCCAAAACGCTCGACACCCTGCTGCACCGCCGCGCTGACATCCTGGGCATTGCGCACATCGCCGGCAAAGGTGGCGATCTTCGCGCCCATCTTCTCTACGTCAAATTGCAAATTTGCTAAGTCATCCACCGATGAATCATTATATTCTGGATAGGTGATCTTTTTGCCTAGGTCAAAGGCAATGATATTAGCTCCTTCTTTAGCAAAGGCGAGCGCGACAGCTCGCCCTTGTCCTTTCGCTGCTCCGGTAATAAAAACGGTTTTATTGGCAAACTGTGCAGTCATAACAACTTCTCCAGACAAAGTGTGACCGACCTGCCAGCTAGCCGATGTATTGTCAGGCTCAGGCAGGAGGTAGGATTCGGGTTAATGTTAACTAGCGATGCTGTATTAATTAGGCGCTAGATACTCAAACAGATATTCATCTAGCGGTACTTTTAACGCGGTATTGATTAGGTTGGTGGCAATCATTAAACCGGCAAACGCGGTGAGCAAAACAATGGCTGGCTCGTCAAACTGCTGTTGCAGTGCAGAGAGTATGCGGTCATCGATCTGGTGCTGATCATGAACAATAGCGCGACCATAATCGATCAGCAGTTGTTCGGTACTAGTGAAAGTAAACTGATCAAATGGAATGTCTTTATCTTTAAGGATTTTGACGAAGAAAGTGCTGCATATTAGGCAGTCGTTCTGGCTCGATATCGCGTAAGCATAAAACAGTGCCGCGCGTTCA
The DNA here is from genome assembly GCF_004011885.1 of Serratia microhaemolytica. GTDB lineage: Bacteria > Pseudomonadota > Gammaproteobacteria > Enterobacterales > Enterobacteriaceae > Serratia_G > Serratia_G microhaemolytica. The sequence goes on from NZ_SBEF01000002.1 coordinate 162,203, forward strand.
CCAACCAGCGCTTTCACATCATCAAACAGTGGATACCAGTGCATCAGCGCATCAAATGCCACGGGAGAATGCAGCAGCGTGCGTTTCATGTTGGTTATTCGACCATGCTTTTCAACCTGATCCTGGTAACGCGCTTGCGCTGCGGGGGGGAGTTGTGAAAACTCCGGAACTGAGACGATAGTCAAGTGATCTCCTTGTGTTGAATGAAATGTGGTTACGCACACCCCAAGCAAGCCCGGGAAAACCAATTAATATTATGTTAATTAAAGGGATTATAAGTGCCAGCCACCAATGCCACCCGCTTGTTATAACCAAATGCCTTATAGCATTCCAATAACATAAACATATAAAGTTATGGGGATTTTTTATATACGCGGTGCAGGAGTCAATCGGCAGCAAGATCGCAATGCGGCAAACCGCTGCCGACACTCTTTGTCATGGGATGGTTTGAATTTAGTGCGACAAACAGCAGAGCTGTGCGTCAGTAACTTCATCTACGGCGCACAGATGCAAAATATAGTCTGTTAATCAGCACGCAGTAGATTGTCGCCGTAGCCGATCCATTTGTAGGTGGTGAGTGCATCCAACCCCATTGGGCCGCGAGCATGAAGTTTCTGCGTGCTGACTGCCACTTCTGCCCCTAGCCCAAACTGACCTCCATCAGTAAAACGAGTAGTCGCGTTGACATAGACAGCAGCGGAGTCGACCGCATGAACGAAGTAATCGGCTTGCTGAATGCTGCGGGTTAAGATGGCATCTGAATGGCTGGTGCCGTGAATACGAATATGCTCAATCGCTTGGTCGATATCTTCTACCAAGGTGACATTCAGATCACGCGATAGCCACTCGTCGTCGTAATCACCTTCTGCCAGCGCGACAACACGTGCTGGTCCCTGCTGCAGTAGTGGCATCGCACTTTCGCTAGCATGTAGAGTGACATCCACACTCGCCATATGAGCACTTAATAACGGCAGGAACTGTTCAGCGATAGCACGGTTAACCAGCAGGGTTTCCAGTGAATTACAGGCACTCGGACGCTGAATTTTCGCATTTTCGATAATTTTCAGCGCACTGTGCTGGTCAGCATCCGCATCAACGTAGATGTGGCAAACACCTATCCCACCGGTGATCACGGGAATGGTAGAGTTTTCTCGACACAGTTTATGCAGGCCAGCACCACCACGCGGGATCAGCATATCGACATAACGATCGAGCCGAAGTAGCTGATTAACCAGCTCACGATCGGGCCGTTCAATCGCCTGTACCGCAGCGGCAGGTAAACCCGATTGTTGCAGTGCCTGCTGGATCACTTTTACCATCGCCTGATTGGTATGATGTGTCTCTTTACCACCACGCAGGATCACCGCGTTGCCGGTTTTCAAACACAAACTCGCCACATCGATGGTGACGTTCGGGCGTGCTTCATAAATTACCGCCACCACCCCCAACGGCACACGACGTCGCTCCAGACGCAATCCACTGTCCAGCAGACGGCCGTCGATCACCTGCCCAACCGGATCAGTTAACTGACAGACCTGACGCACATCATTGGCGATCGCGGCTAAACGCGCGGGTGTCAGTAGCAGACGATCCTGCAATGCTGCGCTCATCCCAGCCGCCTGCGCCTGTGCCATATCCTGCTGATTGGCCGCCAGGATCTCAGCGCTATTAGCAGTGAGCATCTCTGCCATCAGCATTAAAACCCGATCCTTCTCGGCACTGCCCAGTTGCGCCAACTGCCAGCAAGCCTGTTTCGCGGCCTTACCCATTTGCTCCAGCATGTTCACCTCTTAACTGATAATCATATCGTCACGATGGACGGCAACCGCACCATATTCATAACCGAGAATTTCGCTAATTTGCTGCGAGTGATGTCCTGCAATCATGCGCATCGCATCGCTACTGTAGCGGCTAACACCGTGTGCCAGATCACGCCCAGCCAGATTGCGAATACGGATCACCTCGCCACGCGAAAATTCTCCCTTCACTGCACAGATGCCTTTCGGCAGCAATGAGCTGCCGCGCACCAGCACGGCTTCAGCGGCACCATCATCAATGGTGATCTCTCCCGCCGGTGGCGCGCCAAAGATCCAGCGTTTGCGGTTTTCAAGTGGGGTCTGCTGAGGGTGAAAACGTGTGCCGACAGAGTGATCGGCAATCACATCAGCGATCACGCCCGGCCTGCTACCAGCGGCAATAATCACCGAAATCCCGGCACGACAAGCGACATCTGCCGCCTGCAACTTGGTGCCCATACCACCGGTGCCGAGACCCGAAACACTGTTACCGGCAATCGCCCGTAGCGCATCATCGATGCCATGTACTTCACGGATCAATTCAGCATCCGGGTTGCTACGAGGATCGGCGGTATATAACCCCTGCTGATCGGTCAATAACAGCAGTTTGTCGGCATCGGCCAAAATGGCCGCTAACGCCGACAGGTTATCGTTATCACCCACTTTAATCTCTGCCGTTGCTACCGCGTCATTTTCGTTGATGACCGGAATAATCTGGTTATCCAATAATGCGGTCAGCGTATCGCGTGCATTGATAAAACGCTCACGATCTTCCAGATCGGCTCGGGTAAGCAGCATTTGGCCAATATGAATACCGTAGATCGAGAACAGTTGTTCCCAGAGTTGGATCAAACGGCTCTGACCAACCGCAGCCAGTAGCTGTTTCGAGGCAATCGTTGCCGGTAATTCCGGATAACCCAGATGTTCACGGCCTGCGGCAATCGCTCCTGACGTGACAATAACAATCCGATGCCCTGCGGCATGTTGCTGCGCACATTGGCGCACTAGCTCAACAATATGGGCGCGGTTAAGACGCAGCGAACCGCCGGTCAACACGCTGGTGCCCAACTTCACAACCAAAGTCTGGCTGCCGTTCATGATATCCCTGCCATTTGAATAACAAACAAGTGTGAAGGACGTTGTAGCAGGAGAGAAGCGTTATGCCAACAGGCATAACGCGATTTTAATGCAGATATCCGATTATTATCTGAAGTTACTGGAGATTAGCTAAACAGCCATACCGCCAAAAACAGCAGCAAACGGGATATGCTATAAAAGGTGAGTTAAGCAGAGAGCCGCAGTGCCTGTTCATCATCTGCCGGCATCAGCATCAGCTCCATACTTTCCAGTAATTCGCCCAAACGACGCTGGAAATTGCTCAGCGTATTTTCAAGCTCCGCTTGTACTTGGGCATCCTTGATTGTTTTGGCACACCAACACCCCTCTTTGTCGAATAGGCCAAAATGATAACGATAGAGAAAGCTCGATCCCTCAGCTTGTAATTCCAGCCACCACCCCCAAAACTCACGTTTTTCCGGTGCGGGTTTCACATTCACACACACCGCCAAACAATCGAAAAAAAAGCAATCATTCTCGCATTGGCCTTCACGCAGATAAGGCCCTAGGCTAGCAAAACGTTTCATTAAACGGTTCTTAGAGTGCCCACTAGGTAACGTCATTCTTTAACCTCCTCAATGTCTACCTATTACCGACGCTGCTGAGTGCTGGCTACGTTGCCAACCGACAACAGCAAGTAGTCAGGATATCTACCTATTGACCTTCAATAATGCAAAGAGCTGGTTGTCGGCTCTCCGAATGGCCTCACTCTATTATCTATCTGTATTATCTACCACTGCTGACTGCCTGCTACTCCTCCCTGCGCTGAATGAGTCACAGAAACGGCACTAAATAACGCAGATATTTTGTTGCCTGTTGCCTCGCCCTGCTGTTGCTTAAATCTGTTTTCTTCTACAACCTCTTCCCTGTTAAATGATGAAGCCACCAGACAGAGCATAGCACATGAAACGAGCCACCTCTCAAAATCGCATGATTAGCTAACTTGATTACCGCACTGGCTGTGAATGTGGTTGATTTTTATTTGGGGGGTATTATTCAGACTGGGCAATTTGTCAGTCAGCACGCAACTGGATAAATAATCTGCCAGAATTTAGCAAAACCGATCCTTCAGCATGGCGTTATATTATTGGTATTGACAACCCAATCGCCAGCCTGACACGGCACATACTCCTATTGGTAGATGTGCCGTGTGGTTAAATGTGGTGAACTACAATGACCTGTTCTGTTGCAGCGGTTTGACCGGCAGTGTGGCGCGTAGTAGTAGATAACCGACCACTGCGGCGGCAATTGAACCGAGCAAGATGCCCAATTTGGCATAGGTGATCAACTCAGGGTTACTTTCACCAAATGCCAGTGAAGCGATAAAGATCGACATGGTAAAGCCGATACCGCACAGCACCGAAACAGAAAATACCTGCTTAAAGCTAATTCCGTCCGGCAAGCGAGCAATGCCGAGTTTCACCGCTAACCAGCTAAAGCTAAAAATGCCCAGTGGCTTGCCAATAAATAGCCCGGCCGCAATACCAACCGGCAACCATGAGGTCAATCCTGCTAATGAGATACCTTGCAATGGGATACCCGCATTGGCAAAAGCAAATAGCGGCAAGATCAGGAAGGCGACCCACGGATGCAGTTCATGCTCCAGCGTCTCTGACGGTGAAGGTTCATTTTTTGCCATCAGCGGCATCATAAAACCGATAATCACCCCTGCTAACGTGGCATGTACACCCGATTTTAGCAGCGCGATCCACAGCGCTAATCCTACCACCATATAGAGCGAGGTTTGTCCAACACCGCGCCAATTCATCAGTGCCAATACCAAGATCGCCACTGCGGCTGCGGCCAGCGCCATCATGTTGACTTGTTGGGTGTAAAACAGCGCAATAATCACAATCACGCCAAGATCATCGATGATCGCTAACGCCAGCAGAAACACCTTCAGGCTAGTGGGAACTCGCTTACCCAGTAGCGCCATCACGCCAAGTGCGAAAGCGATATCAGTGGCAGCAGGTGTCGCCCAACCCTGGCGGGTGATCTCATCAGCCGCATTGAAAAACAGATAGATCAGTGCTGGAACCAGCATTCCGCCTACTGCCGCAATCGCTGGGAATACCGCCTTGTCGCGTCCGGCGAGTGAGCCTTGCATCAGTTCGCGCTTGACTTCCAGCCCCACCACCAAGAAGAAAATCGCCATCAGGAAATCGTTAATCCACAGCAGTAGCGGCTTACCAATCTCCAGAGCTGCCACCTTCACCATAACCGGGATATTGAGAAAAGCGTGATATAGCCCCTGTAGTGGGCTGTTAGCCATGATCAAAGCAACCGTAGCGGCGATGATCAGAATGATGCCTCCTGCAGCTTCCTGGCGTAGAAATTGACGAATAATACTGGTCACAATCAGTCACTCCAAATAAACACCGTGTGCTGACACTGGTGTGTTAAAACAACATATTAAAATAATAGCCTCCCAGACTTACCCACTCTGAAGAGGTCCTGCAGCAAGGTGATCACTCGCGTTAGTGCAATAACATTATAAATGTTACCTATCCAGATGCTTGGCACTCACTCAATGAAGGTCACAGTTGGTTGATTACAGCTCGTTGATAGCGCGGCTAAAAAGCACGGCTGAAAAATACGATGCAAAAACCGATGAGGGCAATCCGTCTGGTGGCAAACACCCTCAGTGCCTGTCACCATCGCCTGACGACCAGTTGGCTGTACCGCAGAGCATCGGCACAGCCAACTGGCTGGGGTAAATATACTTAAAAAACCAAAATATTCAATAATTACTGCCCGGAACCACTTTTGCGCACCGGCGCAGCACGTTTCACACCGCTGGCTGGCTTGAGTGGTCTGGCCGGGGGTAACGCTCCGGTCTCCGGTGTCGTGGAGATCGACTGTCCCAACATGCCATTCAATGCAACTAAATCGCTTTCATTCAGGGTACCAAGTGCAGCCTGAATATTTAATTGATTGATAAAATAAGCATAACGAGCATTCGACAACTGCTGTTTGGCATTATACAGCGTCGTGGTGGCATTAAGTACATCAACAATAGTACGGGTACCTACCTCATAACCGGCCTCTGTGGCATCCAGTGAGCTTTGTGCCGAAACAACCGCCTGCTGATAGGCATTGATACTGCTGATAGAGGCGGAAATATTGTTAAATGAAGAGCGTACCGTCTGCTCTACGCTACGATGTACACTCTCCAACTGCTCACTGGCACCGATAAAGTTGTACTCCGCTTGTTTGACACGCGAACGCGTGCCACCGCCGCTATAAAGTGGCAGATTGAGGCTGACACCAATTTGATTCTGCCCGACATCACGATCTGGGCTTTGATTGGCAGCGCCGCCATTTTTGGTGTTGCTGATGCTACTGGAGGCATTAAGATTGAGCGTCGGCATATGACCAGACTGTGCAGATTTGATCTGCTCGCGAGCCAGATCTTGTGCCAAACGGGCTGCAAGCAGATTTAAGTTACGGCTTTCCGCCTGTTTTAACAGATTAGCCACCGCATCGGGCTGCCTGGTGGTGAATTTACCAGTATCGAGCGAAGCTAATTGCGGATAGAAAATGCCCGTCACCTGACGCAGTGACTCAATCGCATTATCGAGATTATTACGTGCAGCCACCTCATTGGCTAATACGTTATCGTAATTGGCGCGGGCGTTCTGTACATCAGTGATCGCGACCAGGCCAACATTAAAACGCTGCGTGGTCTGATCCAGAGTGCGATAGACGGCTTTTTTGTTCGCCTGAACATAAGAGAGTGAATCGAGCGCCTGTAGCACATTAAAGTAAGCGGTAGCGGTATCTAGGATCAGCTTCTGTGACGCACTCTGGAAAGTGACATCGGCAATGCCGGCGCTCTTCTCCTGCATGGTTAGCGAGCGCCACTTGGACATATCAAACAGCGTTTGTGTTAACCCCAATGAACCGCTGGTGACATCGCTATGTGTATCGGCGGCATCACGAAAGCCGCTGCTGTAGGTATAACCGGCAGAGAGGCCAAGCTGTGGCAACAGCGGGCTGCGTGCAGCACTAATCTGTTCATACGCTGCATCGCGGTCTGCTGCACTTTTGCGCAGATCTGGGTTACTTTCTTTTGCCTTTTGGTAAACTTGTAACAGATCTTCCGCCCAACTACCGGTGCTGAAACCGGCGATGCTCAGGCTAACAAGAAAAGGGAGCAGTTTCTTCATGTGATGTGCGTTCCTTATTTATGCAGCAACATTATCTGTGCAGCAATAGTGTCATGCTTAGGGCCAATCCGGTTAGGGCGATTTTACGTCCATGTTATCGTTGGAGTGTACCCGAATCGCGAGTGCGCTCCCGTTGCCCGTGCCTAGGCTGGTGGCGTTGATTACGCCTATCGGAATAGAACCTTAATTATCTTTCAGGCTGTGCTATGAGCGACCACCTGAGAACCGTCGAACAAGTTAGGATAATTACACAAGAGAATCAATAAATGAACCATTCACAGCCCTCTCCAGTGATACTTAACAAGAGTGATGTCAAAATTATTGCACGCGAGACACAGTATCGTGGCTTTTTTGCCCTCAACCTCTACCGATTTCGCCACCGGCTATTCAATGGTGAGATGAGCGCCGAGGTATCGCGGGAAATTTTTGAGCGTGGTCACGCTGCGGTACTACTGCCGTATGATCCGCTCACTGATCAAGTGGTATTGATTGAACAGTTGCGCATCGCGGCAATTGATACCAGTGATTCGCCCTGGTTGCTGGAGATGATTGCCGGCATGATCGAAACCGGTGAGAGTGTCGAACAAGTCTGTCGCCGTGAAGCCGTGGAAGAAGCTGGCATCACTGTTGGCCGCTGCAAACCGGTGCTCAGTTACCTGGCTAGCCCGGGTGGCACCAGCGAACGTCTATCGATTATGGTCGGTGAAGTCGATGCTACCCGCGCAGAAGGGATCCACGGCTTGCCGGAAGAGCATGAAGATATTCGCGTACACGTTGTCAGCCGTGAGCAGGCTTACCGCTGGGTCGAGCAGGGTGTGATTGATAATGCAGCCTCGGTGATTGCACTACAGTGGCTGGAACTGCACCATGCATCGTTACGGGCTGAATGGACAAACACTAACCGTTGAATAGCGAATCACTGAATGCCGAGCAGGGCGTTCACTGTTCACGGCCAAACGCAAACCGAGGCAAAGATACCCAGTGCAACGCTCAGCAAGCCACTGGGTACTGGCGTAGCCAGCGCTAACAACAGCGACGCTTCCATCCCATCAGCACCAGTTTAGTGGCTGTTTTAGATTCAGAAAATGGCACAAAACCTCTCCGGCGGCATATACGCTGCTGCGGAGGTGCGTTCCAACTCTAGGCTGGCTCCATCCCATCATGCCAGGTGCAATCAGCGTGCTGTGCCATAAATAGTGTCGGCGTTGCGGAAGTGTGTGCCAGTTTGCAGATCTTTCTATTTAAAGCAAGTTATCATGCAGTGTAGGAAGGATTGAGTATTATCGGTTGAGCAATCGCGCTGACGAGCTGTCAGACACTGAAATAATCAAGGACACTATTTGGAAAGCCAGTTGACACTCTCGGTGGCTGGTAAATCTGCAGCCAAGATCCTGCAGATAACCGACACCCATCTTTTTGCCAGCACAGAGCAGACTCTGCTTGGTATACCGACCTATGCCAGTTATCACGCAGTGCTTGATGCCGTCATCGCGCAACAGCAACATTATGATCTGATTGTAGCAACTGGCGATCTGGCACAAGACCACACCCTACAAGCCTACCACCATTTTGCTGCCGGCATCGCACGCCTCTCGGCACCCTGCGTCTGGTTGCCCGGTAACCACGATTTTCAACCGGCGATGATAGCAGCATTGGCCCAAGCTGGCGTCTCCTGTGCCAAGCAGGTTCTACTGGGTGAAGACTGGCAGATCCTACTGCTCGATAGCCAGGTGTGCGGCGTTGCCCACGGTGAACTCAGCGTGCAACAACTAGCGTGGCTACGGCAGTGTCTACAGGCACATCCCACACGCTACACGCTGCTGCTGCTGCACCATCACCCGTTAGCTTCAGGTTGTGACTGGCTCGATCAGCACCGGTTGCGTAACGCACAGCAATTGCTGGCGGTGTTAGTCAACTACCCACAGGCGAACACGCTGCTGTGTGGTCATATTCATCAAGCACTGGATGTTGACTGGCACGGTCGGCGCGTACTGGCTTCGCCTTCAACCTGTGTGCAATTCAAACCACATTGTACTAATTTTACTGTTGACGACACTGCTCCTGGCTGGCGCTATTTGGAGCTACTGCCTGATGGTGGTGTGGCAAGCCAACTGTGCCGACTGGAGCAGCACCATTTCCGCCCAGATATCAACTCGGACGGCTACTGATGCCCACAACACTGCTTTATTTACACGGTTTTAACAGTTCACCCCACTCTGCCAAAGCAAGCGCATTCAAACAGTGGCTGGCTGAGCACCACCCGAGCATCGAAATGCTGGTACCACAACTGCCGCCCTACCCGGAAGAGGCGGCACAGCTACTGGAAGATCTGGTGATGACCCGCTCCGGGCAAACTATTGGCCTGGTCGGCTCCTCACTGGGGGGCTACTATGCGACTTGGCTGTCACAATGTTTTCTGCTGCCGGCGGTCGTGATCAACCCAGCGGTGAAGCCGTTCGAATTACTGATCGACTACCTAGGGGTGAATCAGAATCCCTACACCGGGCAGCAATATGTGTTACAGTCACGCCACATTCACCACCTGAAGGTGATGCAGATCGATCCGCTGGAAGCCCCCGATCTGATCTGGCTATTGCAGCAAACCGGCGACGAACTGCTCGATTACGGACAAGCGGTGGCCTATTATGCCGCATGTCGACAGACAGTAGAGGCCGGTGGTAATCACGCCTTCGTCGGTTTTGAGCGTTACTTCGCCCAAGTTGTCGATTTTTTAGGGCTATGACGCCAGCAACCCAATGGGCGATTAGGACAATTCCCTGATATTAATAACCAAAACATAACCAACAATGACTCAATCCAGCTATAACGCCGACGCCATTGAAGTGCTCAGCGGTCTAGAACCGGTGCGCCGCCGTCCCGGTATGTATACCGACACCGCGCGCCCAAACCACCTTGGCCAAGAGGTGATCGATAACAGTGTCGATGAAGCATTAGCCGGCCATGCCAAACGTATCGATGTGATCCTACACGCGGATCAATCACTTGAAGTGATTGATGATGGGCGTGGTATGCCAGTCGATATCCACCCTGAAGAGGGAGTGCCCGCCGTTGAACTGATCCTGTGCCGCCTACACGCCGGTGGCAAATTCTCAAATAAAAACTATCAGTTCTCCGGTGGCTTACATGGCGTCGGTATCTCGGTGGTGAATGCACTGTCAAAACGTGTTGAAGTGAATGTACGCCGTGATGGCAACATCTACAGCATCGCGTTTGAACACGGTGACAAGGTAGAAGATCTGGCAATCACTGGCAGTTGTGGCCGGCGCAACACCGGCACCAGCGTCCACTTCTGGCCTGATGAACAGTTCTTCGACAGTCCACGCTTCTCAGTCTCTCGCCTCAGCCATTTATTGAAAGCCAAAGCGGTGCTCTGCCCCGGGGTCGAGATCTTCTTCATCGATAACGTCAATCAGACTGAACAGCGCTGGTGCTATCAGGATGGATTAACCGACTACTTAATGGAAGCGGTAAACGGCCTGCCCTGCCTGCCGGAAAAGCCGTTTGTGGGTGGTTTTTCCAGCGACAGTGAAGCGGTTGACTGGGCGCTATTATGGCTGCCGGAAGGTGGAGAACTGCTCGCCGAGAGCTACGTCAACCTGATCCCAACCATGCAGGGCGGCACCCATGTCAACGGCCTGCGCCAAGGGTTGCTGGATGCGATGCGTGAATTTTGTGAATACCGCAATATCCTGCCGCGTGGCGTCAAATTATCGGCGGAAGATATTTGGGATCGCTGTGCTTATGTATTGTCAGTAAAGATGCAGGATCCGCAATTTGCCGGTCAGACCAAAGAGCGCCTGTCGTCACGCCAGTGTGCCGCCTTCGTCTCTGGTGTAGTCAAAGATGCCTTCAGCCTGTGGCTCAATCAGAATTTGTCATTGGCTGAACAACTGGCTGAACTGGCGATCGCCAGTGCCCAGCGCCGTTTGCGTGCTGCCAAAAAAGTGGTGCGTAAAAAGCTGACCAGCGGCCCGGCGCTGCCGGGTAAACTGGCTGACTGCACCTCACAGGATCTGAGCATGACCGAGCTGTTCCTGGTTGAAGGTGACTCTGCCGGTGGCTCCGCCAAACAAGCGCGTGATCGTGAATATCAGGCGATCATGCCACTGAAGGGCAAGATCCTGAATACCTGGGAAGTCTCGTCTGATGAAGTGCTGGCCTCACAAGAAGTACACGATATTTCAGTTGCTATCGGCATCGATCCCGACAGTGACGATCTCAGCCAACTGCGTTACGGCAAAATCTGTATTCTGGCCGATGCCGACTCCGACGGCCTGCACATCGCCACACTGCTCTGTGCGCTGTTTGTGCGCCATTTCCGTGCGCTGGTTAAGGGCGGCCATGTTTATGTGGCGATGCCACCGCTCTACCGTATCGATCTGGGTAAAGAGGTCTATTACGCACTGGATGAAGAGGAGAAAGCTGGCGTGCTGGATCAGTTAAAGCGCAAGAAGGGCAAACCGAATGTGCAGCGCTTTAAGGGATTGGGTGAGATGAACCCCTTGCAGTTGCGCGAAACCACGCTAGATCCGAACACGCGCCGTTTGGTGCAGTTGACCATTGACGACAGCAATAGTGAGCAAACTCTGGCGATGATGGATATGTTACTGGCGAAAAAGCGCTCTGAAGATCGCCGTAACTGGTTGCAGGAGAAGGGCGACACCGCTGATTTGGCGGTGTAGCCGCTACTGTGGTTGCGTGCCGTATCGCACGGCGGATCCAACACGCAACCATTGTCTAACTCACGCCAGCCACTATTCCGCCGGCTGGCGTAACCAACCTGACTAGTGACTCGCGATCTGTAGCAGCGAAATATCCGCTACCTGCAAGAACAGCTCACGCAACTTACTCAGCAACGTCAAGCGGTTTACCCGCAGCGCCGGATCTTCCGCCATCACCATCACGCTATCAAAGAAGGCATCCACCCCCTCGCGCAACGCCGCCAGTTCAACCAGCGCCTGCTGATAGTGCCCAGCAGCAAATAACGGAGCCAACGTCTGCTGCAATGTCGCTAACTGCTCAGCCAGACTACGCTCGCTGGCTTCGATCAATGCTGCACTGTTGACCTGATCCAGCAGTGTGTCATTCGCCTTGGCCAAAATATTAGAGACGCGCTTATTGGCTGCGGCGAGCGCTGCTGCCTGCTCCAAGCCACGGAAATGACTGACCGCCTGCACCCGGGCATTGAAATCAGCAGGTTTAGTTGGCCTGCGTGCCAATACCGCCTGAATGGTATCAACTGCGTGACCCTGCTCTTGATACCAGGCACGGAAGCGACCAAGCATAAAGTCGACCACATCGGTCACGACCTCATTGTTGGTCAGTTTATGCCCGTAAAGGCGTACGGCCTGTTCGGTTAGGGTTTGCAGATCAAGCGGCAAACCTTTCTCTACGATAATACGCAACACACCCAGTGCGGCACGGCGTAGCGCAAACGGATCTTTATCCCCTTTCGGATGCTGACCAATACCGAAGATACCCGCCAGGGTGTCCATCTTGTCGGCAATTGCCAGTGAACAGGCTACTGGCGATTGCGGCAACTGATCACCGGCAAAGCGCGGTTGATATTGCTGATTAAGCGCCAGTGCCACCTCTTCCGCTTCACCGTCATGGCGCGCGTAGTGCATCCCCATCACCCCTTGGGTTTCGGTGAATTCGAACACCATGTTGGTCATCAGATCACACTTAGAGAGCAGCCCGGCGCGGGAGGCATGGTTAACATCCGCGCCAATCTGCCCGGCAATCCAACCGGCCATCGCTTGGATACGGTCAGTCTTATCACGCAGTGTTCCCAACTGTTGCTGGAACAGCACTGTCTCGAGACGCGGTAAGTGATCTTCCAGCCGCTGTTTGCGATCGGTATTGAAGAAAAACTCTGCATCGGCCAGACGTGGACGGACAACCTTCTCGTTGCCAGAGATAATCTGCTGAGGATCTTGCGACTCAATATTGGCGACAAAAATAAAATGTGGCAATAAGTTGCCTGCCGCATCGTAAACTGGGAAATATTTCTGATCACCCTTCATGGTATGTACCAGCGCTTCCGCAGGTACGGCCAGGAATTTCTCTTCAAATTTCGCCGTTAACACCACCGGCCACTCAACCAGTGACGTCACCTCTTCCAGCAGACTGTCACTGAGATCAGCCTGGCCGCCGATGCGCTGTGCCGCCAGCTCGGCATCACGTTTGATTAACGCTTTACGCATTTCATAATCGGCCACCACCTTGCCACGCTCCAGCAGCAGTTGCGGATAGTGATCAGCATGATCCAACTGCAACTGCGACTCACCGATAAAACGGTGCCCACGCACGGTGCGTGCAGCGTCAACACCCAGCACCGTGCCAGGGATCAATTGATCACCGAACAGCATAGTCACGGTATGTACCGGGCGTACAAATTGTGTCTCTTTATCGCTCCAGCGCATCAATTTAGGGATCGGTAACTTCGCCAGTGCTGCACTAACCATCGGTGCCAGCAACTGCTGTACCGTCTGCCCCTGTACTTGAGCGCGATAAAGCAACCACTCGCCTTTATCGGTCTTTAACCGCTCAGCCTGTGCAACGGTGATACCGCAACCGCGTGCCCAACCTTCCGCCGCCTTACTCGGCTGGCCATTGGCATCAAACGCCTGTGCGATTGCTGGGCCGCGCTTTTCAACCTCGCGATCCGGCTGCGCGGCACTTAACTGTGCCACTTTTACTGCCAGGCGACGTGGTGCAGCAAACCAGCTCACCTCTCCATGTGCCAGTTCAGCGTTATCAAGCTCAAGCGTCAAATTGGCAGCAAATGCCTCGGCCAGTGAACGCAGTGCCTTTGGTGGCAGCTCTTCTGTGCCAATCTCCACCAGAAAAGTTTGTTCAGTCATCGCTGCCCCTTACTTGTTATTACACATTGGAAAACCGAGCGCTTCACGCGAAGCATAGTAAGCTTCAGCAACCGCTTTGGTCAGTGTGCGAATGCGCAGAATATAACGCTGCCGCTCGGTGATGGAGATCGCTTTACGCGCATCGAGCAAATTAAAGCTATGAGCCGCTTTTAAAATGCGCTCATAGGCCGGTAACGGCAGCGGCTTCTCCAGTGCCAGTAAGGTTTGCGCCTCTTTCTCATACTGTTCAAAACAGGTGAACAGGAAATCAACATCAGCATATTCAAAATTGTAGGTTGATTGCTCAACCTCATTTTGATGGAACACATCACCATAGGTCGTGATACCCAGCGGCCCATTGCTCCACACCAGATCATAAACGCTATCAACGCCCTGAATGTACATTGCCAGACGCTCTAACCCGTAGGTGATCTCGCCGGTTACCGGCTTACACTCCAAACCACCCACCTGTTGGAAATAGGTAAACTGTGTCACTTCCATGCCGTTTAACCACACTTCCCAACCCAGCCCCCAGGCACCCAGTGTCGGGTTCTCCCAGTTGTCTTCAACAAACCGGATATCGTGGATCGCCGGATCTAACCCCAGCTCCTTCAGCGAGCCAAGATAGAGCTCCTGCATGTTTGCTGGTGAAGGTTTGATCACCACCTGAAACTGATAATAATGTTGCAACCGGTTAGGGTTTTCGCCGTAACGGCCATCGGTTGGGCGGCGCGAAGGTTGCACATAAGCAGCGGCCATTGGCTCTGGGCCTAGCGCACGTAGGCAGGTCATTGGGTGAGAGGTTCCCGCACCAACTTCCATATCCAGCGGCTGCACAATGGTGCAACCCTGGCGTGCCCAATAATCTTGCAGTGTCAGGATCAGCCCCTGAAAGGTCTTGGTATCAAACTTTTGCATGTTGAGTTCGCACACGGTACAAGTGGATGAAATAGAGTAGGGCAGTATACCCGTTGGACGCCAGATATACAGCCAAGATCCGACAACAAATATCGCAACCACGACCATTTGCCATGGTTGCTGGCGGCGAAAAGCGACGACATCACTTAAGCCCAGAAGCCACAATCTCAGCGGCGGTTTGTGATCACACCTGTAACCAGAAAGTCACCGGCCCATCGTTAACCAACGCCACCTGCATATCGGCGGCAAATTTGCCGGTTTCAGTATGAACGCCCTGCTGACGGCACTGCTCAACAAAGCAGTGATACCACTGCTGAGCCTCAGCAGGTGCCGCCCCACGCGAAAAACTGGGACGCATCCCCTTTTGGGTATCCGCTACCAAGGTGAATTGCGAAACAACCAGCAGACTGCCGCCACTTTGCTGTAAGTTCAGGTTCATTTTGCCATCCTGATCGCTAAACACCCGATAACCAAGCACCCGTTGTGCCAAGCGCTGCGCTTTCTGGGCATTATCCTGCTGCTCAACCCCCAACAGCACCAGCAACCCGCTAGCAATCTGCCCCACCAAGTCACCGTCGACGGTAACGCTGGCACAACTGACACGCTGGATCAGCGCAATCATGGCGCCTCCTGGTGCTGTATTTGCCGCCGCTGTAGCCGGTAATCACCTAAAGTGGCGGTGATCTCTGCGCCAAGCAACACAATACACCAGCTCCAGTAAACCCAGATAAACAGCATCGGGATCACCGCTAATACCCCGTAAATCAACTGATAAGAAGGGAACATAGTGACGTAGAGTGCAAATCCCTTCTTACCCAGTTCAAACAGTACCCCAGCCACCAATGCCCCCACTAGCGCATCCCTGGTCGGCACACTCACCGTGGGCACCACACTGTAAAGCAACCAGAACGAAAAACAGGATAAAATCAGCGGGAAGAAGCGCAAGACCTCATCAAAAAAGCCACTGACACCGCTCTCAGTCAACCAGTTCAATGACAACAGATAAGAACTGATCGCCATACTGGCACCCACCAGCAGCGGCCCTAACGTCAACACCATCCAGTAAACGGCAAACGAAAACACCAGCGAGCGCTTGTTTTTACTGCGCCAAATGGTATTCAGCACGCTATCAACCGAAGACATCAACAGCAGCGCAGTGACAATCAAGCCACAGATCCCCAACGCAGTCATTTTATTCGAATTGGCGACAAACTCCTCCAAATGCTGCTGGATCACATTGCCTGCTGCCGGGATCAAATTGGCAAACACAAAGTTCTTTAGCTGGATACTGATGTCAGTAAACATCGGGAACGCAGAGAACAGCGCAAATACCACCGTCACCAACGGCACCAGCGAAAGCAGAGAGACATAAGCCAAGTGACCTGCCAATTTGGTTAAGCCATTCTGATCAATACGCTGAAACAACAATCGCCCAAAGCTGACACTGGGGTTAAGCACCGAGAACAGCGTTTTGTTGCGCAAAAATAACATATCTTATCCTCAAATCAGTCTGTTACTGCCCGGCTGACTGATAAGCCATCGGTCAAAACTTTCTGCTCAATAACCACACGGCGATCTGACCGTTAAATAGAAACCTAGTATTAAATAGACACCCTGCCAATAAACATCGCTGTTGCTATCCGGCAACCTGCGCCACTCAACAGCCTAGCGGCGGTTAATCTAACCTGAAACTGAGAAACTGAACAAGGCACCTCAGCCGCTAAAACGCGATTAAACCCGCCTGCGATTATGCAGGCAACTGACTGCACGTGATGGGCGGCTGGCAATCGGCATCCACAAATGCTAGCCGCAGTGCGATTGAGCACCACCGCCGGCCAACACTTATCTCATCCGGCTCACAACGGATTGTGCCGCCGATCCCTCACGACTTCGCAATCCAGCAAGTAACCACTGCAACAAGCGCACTTTTACTGGCGAGCACTTCGCAAACTGCCAATTGTTTCGCCGCCATCAGGTGCTTTATCACGCACAATAGTGACCTCAGCAAGGAGAATATTATGTCACTGGCGGTTATCTACACCCGAGCACTGATCGGTGTTCAGGCCCCTTCAGTTATGGTAGAGGTACATATCAGCAATGGCTTACCCGGCCTGACACTGGTTGGCTTGCCTGAAGCGACCGTTAAAGAAGCGCGCGATCGGGTACGCAGTGCATTGATCAATAATGGCTTCACTTTCCCCGCCAAACGCATCACCGTTAATCTGGCACCGGCAGATCTGCCCAAAGAGGGTGGCCGCTATGATCTACCGATCGCGATTGCGATCCTGGCTGCCTCAGAGCAGTTACCGGCCGAGCAATTGGTTAAGTACGAATTTCTCGGAGAGCTGGCGCTCTCCGGTGCAGTAAGAGCGGTTTATGGCGCCATTCCGGCCGCTATTGCTGCCCATCAGGCAGAACGCCAACTGATCCTGCCCGCAGCCAATGGTCAAGAGGCAGGATTACTGCCAAACAGCAGCGCGCGCACCGCAGAACATCTGCTTGATGTCTGTCACTTCTTGCAGGGGCAGGGTGAACTGCCGCAAGCTGTGATGCCGCCGGCAACCGATCACAACACTGATAGTGGTGATCTACAGGATGTGATTGGCCAGCAACAGGCGAAACGCGCGCTGGAGATCGCCGCAGCAGGCGGCCACAACTTGCTGCTACTTGGCCCACCCGGCACCGGCAAAACAATGCTGGCCAGCAGGCTAAACAGCCTGTTGCCGCCACTCAGTGATGCCGAAGCACTAGAGAGCGTCGCCGTAGCCAGTCTGTTGCACCACCCGGATGAGACACTGCCGTGGCGACAGCGCCCGTTTCGTGCTCCGCACCATAGTGCCTCAATGGCGGCACTGGTCGGTGGCGGTTCATTACCACGCCCTGGCGAAATTTCACTGGCACATAATGGAGTGCTGTTTCTCGACGAGTTGCCGGAGTTTGAGCGCCGCGTGCTGGATGCCCTGCGTGAACCACTGGAATCTGGCGAGATCATCATCTCACGTGCCAGCGCCAAAGTGCGCTTTCCCGCCCGAGTGCAATTGATTGCCGCGATGAATCCTAGCCCGACCGGACACTATCAGGGGGTACACAATCGCACCCCACCACAGCAGATTTTACGTTATCTGAGCCGGCTGTCTGGGCCATTTCTCGATCGGTTTGATCTGTCAATCGAAGTGCCGCTACTGCCACTGGGCATGCTAAGCCAGCAAACCAGCAATGGCGAAAGTAGCCAGCAAGTGCGCCAGCGTGTGCTGCTGGCACGAGATCGGCAACTCAGCCGCGCCGGTAAATTGAATGCCGTGCTGAACAAACGCGAGGTTGATCGCGACTGTCATCTGCCATCGGATCAGGCTGAATTTCTGGAAAAAACGCTGAATAAACTGGGGTTATCGGTGCGTGCCTGGCACCGCATTCTGAAAGTCGCACGAACACTGGCCGATCTGAACGGCGAAGCGACAATCGACAAACAGCACCTGAGCGAAGCGCTTGGCTATCGCAGTATGGATCGGCTACTACTGCAACTGCATAGAAACCTACAGTAATTCACGCAGTCAATCTATTGCCGCTATGCCTAGCAACACAAACGGCACAGCGCACCGCTGTAACGCTGTAACAGGAGTGCGCAAACGCGTTGCGATAAAACATATTTATAAACAACGCAGTGAAGATAACGGTATACAAACAAGGCAGAAAAAACGGCAGGGACAATTTGCCGTGCAAATAACCAGCACCGCGTTAAGCCCCTGCGGACAACGGCGAAGTAACACCACTACGGCAAACCAAGTTTGCTAGTAATGGCCTAATCGTCGCTTTCTGTGTAGTCTTCTACCGCATCAGCCTGTGGTTTACCACCCGACAGGGTGTGGAATTTCTTTGGCTTGCGAGTGCGCTGCAGATATTTCGACCATACTTTCTCCTGTTCAGTCACTGCTTCACGCTCGCCACGGCACACCGCCAGGAACAGCAGTTCCTCTTCGGTAGCTGGCTGGCGTTTGCCTGAATCCAGTTCATTGAAAGCATAGCCAAAGCGCTCTAGCAATTGCGCTTCTTTAATGGTGAAATCACCGTGCCGGGAGAACCCGCGCGGATAGTGTTTGTTATCGAAAAAACGATGGTTTGTGCTGAAGCTATCTGCCATCTGACAAGCTCCTAATTCTTTTTATGGTGATGCAGTCTATGGCGCGGAGTATTAGACAGGCTTGCGATTGTGTAAAACAAAACATTTAAATCCTATCAATAAAATTTTTTGGAGATCAAAGTGGACACTGAATTGCTGAAAACCTTCCTGGAAGTCAGTAAAACCCGCCATTTTGGCCGTGCTGCAGAATCCCTTTACTTAACACAATCAGCCGTTAGCTTTCGTATCCGCCAGCTTGAAAATCAACTTAATGCCAATTTATTTACCCGTCATCGCAACAATATTCGCCTGACCGCTGCCGGCGAAAAACTGCTGCCCTATGCAGAGGATCTGATCAATATTTGGCAGCAGGCAAAAAAAGAAGTCGTGCGATCGGCACAACGTAATCAACTGATGATTGGTGCTGCGGCCTCGCTATGGGAGGCCTATTTAACACCTTGGTTAACAAAACTTTATCAGCATCAGCCCGGTTTGCAACTTGAGGCGCGCATTGCGCCGCGTCATGCGCTGGTAAAACAGTTGCACGAAAGAGAGCTGGATCTGCTGATCACCACCGAGCCGCCCAAAATGGATGAGTTGGAGAGCCAGCGACTCGGCGATTTCACGCTGCGTCTGTTTGCCTCTCCACACGCTAACTCGCAGCTATTGCTGCCTTACATCAAGCTGGAGTGGGGAGCGGACTTCCATCAACAGGAACGAGAAAGGCTGGCACGCGACACTCAACCGATACTCACCACAACTTCCGCCCATTTGACCTGCCAACTATTGGAGACAACACCAGGATGTGCCTTTTTGCCCGCACAGTGGCAGGCAAGCTACCCAACACTGATCATGGTGAACAATACCCCACCCATCGTCCGGCCGCTGTATGCCGTCTGGCGGCAGCACAGTGAACAGCAACTGTTGATTGCACAGTTACTGCAAATCCCACTCAGCATGGATCAGTAAACCATGATGCGATTGGCCAGTTACACTGTTGGTCGCGTGATCGTGTCGACGGGTTGATAGCATGCGGATGCCTCTGGCGGACAGAGATGAGCACCGGTGTTCAACCGGCACTCATGTGTCAATGAAGTGATTGGCTACTCTTCGCTACTGATGCAATCAGCCATCAGGCTAGCTTGGCAAACATTAGCGATGCAGTCTGTTTTTTTGCAGGAACTGTACGCTCTTGTCTGGAAAATCGGTGAACAGGCCATCAACATCCGCTTCAATATAGAAGATCCGCAACATCTCATCGAAGTCTCGCGCATAGCTAGGCAACTGCCCCGGATCAGCACGGAAGGTATAAGGGTGGATCTGCAAACCCTGCCGTTTCGCCTCTTTCGCCAGTGTGGTGAGTTCAACTCGCCCAGACGGAGAACTGCTCTGCACCACCATTGGATACCACGGACCAATGCCATCAACATATTCGCTTAACTTGGCCGCAGCTCCCGGCTGCAACATCCAACTGTAGCTGTAAGGTGTCAGACTGCCATCAGGATGGATCACCATAGTTTCAATCACTTTCTGATCGTCACTATTGGTGATGAGCTGGATCAGCTTAATGTTCATGTTCATTGCTGGCAGCAGTTCTTTCTTGACCCGCTCCAGATCGGGCGCATCAAAACTCTGAAAATAGACTTTGTCGGTCTTTTTGGTGTAACCGTAATCTCTGAGCACCTCCAGCACGGCCTTGGAGATATCCTTACCTTCCAATTTATGCAGCCACGGTGCTTTTGTCTCGACATAGATACCCACATCTCGACCCGTAGAGTGATTCATTCCCTGAATCATCTCGATTTCATCCTGTAAGGTGTGGATCCGAAATTCGGATTTCCACATTGGGAAGCGGTTGGCAAACTTCTGCTGCTGCCGACCATTTTCAATCCGAAACTCCTCAGTAAAACGAAGTGTCTTGATCTCGTCCAGAGTAAAATCGAGTGCATAGTAACGACCATCCCGACGGTGACGATGTGGGAATTTCTGTGCCACATCAGTAACCCGGTCAAGGTAGTGATCGTGCAATACGATCAATTTATCGTCCTTGGTCATCACCACATCCTGTTCCAGATAGTCAGCCCCCATAGCAAACGCCATCGCTTTAGCCGGCAACGTATGCTCCGGGAGATAACCGCTGGCGCCGCGATGCGCGATCACCAACTTGTCTGCCGCCTGAGCGGCACTGAATAACGAAGTGGCAACAACAATCCCTGCTAACAGGATGTTACGTTGTGTCTGCATTCTACTGTTCTCCATTGATACGTTAAAAAACCGTATGTGGATCACGACACCTGAGCACGGTCAGCATGATGCTTACGTTCACTGATCATTGTCAGCAGCAGCAGTATCACCGCTGCAATACCGCCGCCAATCATCATGATAAAACCGCCATCCCAACCAAAGTGATCCACGGTATAACCCACTATCGCACTGGCAGCCACGGAACCGCCCAGATAACCGAATAAACCGGTAAAACCTGCCGCAGTGCCAGCCGCTTTTTTCGAGACCAATTCCAGTGCGTGCAGCCCAATCAGCATCACTGGGCCATAAATCAGAAAACCGATGACGATCATACAAGCCATATCAATACCGGGATTGCCTGCCGGGTTTAGCCAGTAAACCGTGGTGGCAATAGTCACCAACAGCATAAAAAACACCCCTGTTGCTCCCCGGTTGCCTTTGAACACTTTGTCCGACATCCAGCCACAGATTAAGGTGCCGGGAATGCCGGCATACTCATAGAGGAAGTAAGCCCAAGAGGATTTATCCAGCGTGAAGTGTTTCACCTCTTTCAGATAGGTCGGTGACCAGTCGAGAATGCCATAACGCAGCAGATAGACGAACACGTTGGCAAATGCGATGTACCACAGCAGTTTATTCGGTAACACATACTGCATGAAGATCTGTTTGGCCGTCAGTTCCTGCTCTGCCTTGGCGCTGTAATCATCCGGATAATCATTTTTATACTCTTCGATCGGCGGTAACCCACACGATTGCGGCGTATCACGCATCAGCAAAAAGGCAAATAACGCAACTAAAATGGCAGCAAATGCCGGCATATAGAACGCTGCGTGCCAATCGTTAAACCAAGCCATACCCAGCAGGAACAGCAGCGGCGGCAACCCGCCACCGACGTTGTGAGCACAATTCCACACTGAAACAATCGCACCGCGCTCCTTCTGCGACCACCAATGCACCATTGTTCTGCCACAGGGTGGCCAGCCCATACCCTGAAACCAACCACAGACAAATAGCAGCACAAACATTATTGAGATACTGGAGGTTGCCCAAGGCACAAAACCCATCAACAGCATCACCAATGAGGCCAGGATCAAACCTGCTGGCAAGAAAAAGCGCGGATTGGAGCGATCAGAAACCGATCCCATAATAAATTTGGAAAACCCGTAAGCGATCGAAATGCCTGAGAGCGCAAAGCCTAAATCACCGCGACTGAACCCCTGTTCGATCAGCGACGGGATCGCCAGCGCAAAATTTTTACGCACCAGATAATAAGCGGCATAGCCGAAGAAAATTCCGATAAAAATCTGCCAACGTAGCTGGCGATAAAGCGGATCGACCCGATCCAGTGGTAAACGAGAAATGTGCGCCGCTGGCTTGAAAATAGATAACATAAACCCCCTCCGATGGTCTGGGCTGCACTGTCAGAACCGATCCAATCAGTGACACCTCAACCGCCATGTCTTGGTTCAGCGCGCGATACCGTCAGCCACACTGCAACTCTGCGGTTTCAGTACGCGCTCCAGACTGGTTGCGTTGGTGGCACCGATTGGCATAGATCCTGAATCAGGCTACATAATGGAACGATTTTGTGACACTTTTATAAAGGTATAGCGACTTTTTAATGAACAGTAACGTTATTTGATAACAGGGGTAAAAAAAGTGATTCAGCTCACAGCGATCAATTTCAATCATGCTCACAGTGAGAGATATCACCACATCTTGCTGTTAAAAAACAATTTTTATGACTTTCCAACCAAACGCGATGGCAAATAGTGCATGGTACAGCATCATCGGTTGATTGCATCACGGCTTGGTTTGCTGGCTAGCACATACCCAGGGCAAACGCATGAACGTTTTTTAATCGATTATTAACTAAAGTTTGTTCTGTGCCACAATACGACGAGCCAGGTAGTTCCCTCCCCTTAATAAGAGGATGATTAGTGCGGGGTTTTAACGCATTTGATTATTTTGAAATACCCCCTCCCAGCCTCCCCCTTTGCAGGGGGAGGAGCGAGACAATGCTTTTGCTTTGATAAGGGGAAAAACATCAATACGTGCTCAGGTCAAATGCTGTTTTTGGTTAAAAAACGTTGTTGATCGTGCCCTGGTAGTGACTATTGCAGCCACTCACTTTTCAACGATATTTTCATCGAAAATTTAATTATTATTAGTATAATTAACCAGCAATACCGAATAATATATAACCAATCCGTTCATCTGTACCCACAGTCCGCCCTCGACAACACCAATACTACTATTTATATAGTTGTAATACTTTTTAGTAAAATATTTTACTGAATATTCTTTATATTATGGTTTTTTGTTTCATTAAATAAATTTAATTTGATTTTAATAGTCTATTGCTCTGTTTTTGAGCATCAACTAGATTTATAAATTTAATCATCTAAAATAAGCCAGCTTAGGGAAAAAAGTAATATAAACGAAAATCAATTTTATCCTCTATTTAATTGAAATTCATAAAAACAACTCAGGGAACTATCAGCAAAGGACATGCAGTGACACAATCAGGCCAATCTGGTTACCGCTAGGATGGAATACAACAAGACATCAATACAGTGGTAGATGATCTTAATTAAGGAGTAAATAAGTGAATATAACCGATTGTAGGATAGCGAAAAGAGTAACAAGTCATCGTAAAAAAAACAGTCAGCAACTGCATAGTCATATTTCGATTCAGCTGGGGAAATTTTCCAATCAGCAAAGAAAAAGCCAACCCGTGTTTAGCCTGTGGCTATCTGCGGTTGGTAACCGATACCGTCTGTTGATACCGCATTGGCTAATGCTGAGTCAGTTGATACTGATAGTTACCTTAATAGCCACCTGCGTTTTGCTCAACCGAGCCAACGCCGCCGCCAGCCCAACTATTGTGATCCCAGGTAATAAAACCGGTATACTCGGCTCCTCGGAACGTATCTCATTTGCTGCTGGGCCCGCACCACTGATGGGTAGCTCCACTTATGTCAGAGAGCATGGTATCGCCGCAATCACCCAGTCCACAACCGGTTGCACCACCACTACAGAGGCGATCAAAGGCTCCAGTGGTGTGTACGGTTTTCCAATACTAGACAGCAACGGCAATAACACCCGATCAGTAATACTTCCTAGTTCGCTAACCATATGGCAGCGAACTATTGCTGAGGGTGGCACATACCCTGCAGGTAGAACTATTAGCCTCGTTACTTTTCACAAAGGCACTTGGAAAATCACTGCTATCTTCAATCAGACATTGGATAAATTTGAGTCCGATCCAGATGGCACCAGCGGAATTACACCTCGGCATATCTACTGCCCCAATCTGTTCCCTGCCATATGGGATGCCACCCAGCCGAATGCGTTCCTGTATGATCCAGCTTTCAGATTTTTTGTTGATGCAACAAACTTGGCACCAGGCAGATACTATACCAAGCCGATCTATCTCGGTTCTTTTTCTGCCAACAGTAGCGGTAATAATGTTGTGATGATTGTCGATCGGATTAATATTGTCGCCACCAACTTCTCTTGCACGCTTTCTGCCCCTGGTTCTGTCGAGTTATCGAACTTCAACCCAACCGCCACCATCTTGACCACTACCCACTGTCAAGACGATGGTAATTCTTTGCAGGGGATCACCGTCCAACTCAGTATGGAAGCAGCCGGTGCTTCAAGCGGCATCAGTGATAATACTCGTTTGCTGGGCGTGTCAGAGAGCGACAAGAAGTTAACAATAGCTGGGAGTTGGTCTACGCTTGCGCCACCCTGTGGTACAACAGGCAGTGATGACATTCTATTTGATGGCACTCCGCGCGAACTTGGTACCCTGGCACCAGGCAGGCAACAAACCTGGCAACAGCCACTCTCATTCCGTTTATGCGTCGAGCCGAATGTCGCACAGCGAGACTACCAAGCTCATGCGCTACTTTCGGTTGTCACCCGCTAGCCTCAATAGTTGCTGTGCCGCCAACCAGTGCGCGGCACAGCAGTCAGATTTACTCGCCAGGAAACAGGAAAGGATTTACCGCTGAACGGGCAAAACCCTGTTGCTCCATTTTGGCGTCGAGGATCAGCGACGCCAGATCATCCGCGACCACTTCAAGTTGGGGATCTTTTTCCTGGTAGAGGATCTTCAGATAACTGCCACAATCGCCACAGCTCTCTGCTTTTACTGCCGCCTGTTCACTCTCTAATGACCAGTAGTTGAGATCACGTGTCTGCTCGCAGTTGCTGCACTTAACCCGTACCACATGCCACTCACTTTCACACAGGCTACAATGCAGATAGCGCAACCCATTGCTACTGCTCAAGTGCACCACGCTAGCGACCGGCGCACTGCCACAAACCGGGCAAAATTGGCGCTGCTCACCATACTCAGCGTGCGCTTTACCGGGGATTTGACTGGCCAATTGCGCCCAATACAACGATAACGCCGCCCAGATAAACGGGGCTTGATCGCTGCCGACACTGGCAAATTCACCGTTAAGCAGCGCGTTAGCCAACTGCTCACGCTGATGCTGGGACATTTTTTCCAGGTTTTCCAGTACCGCCAACACCGTTTCGCTTGCCTGTGGCTTCAGTTCAGCGATCAACGCCATCAGTAACTGCTGCCAATGTTCACTGCGTAGGTAACTGAGCACATCCAGTGGCGGTTTACCACTTTCAGCGCTTTGCGCCAATACTGTCGTCAGATCAACCATCAGTGGATGATCATGACAGACGTTATGCTGTGCTTGAGCGATTTCAGCGGCAAAACGGAGATAGTCGCCAAAGCTATTGCTGGTCGCTAACTGCCCCAGCCGCTCTGCACGACGGCGATAAAGGCTTTTCAAATTGGCGAAAAGTAACGGCGGAATGTTATCCGCCGTGTTGTGCTTCTCGCGCAATGCCCCTAACTGCTGTTGAGGAACGATGCGGATACTCATCAGGGTTCTTCTTCCTGTTGTTTTTGGCGCTGTTCACGATACCAGCGAGGATGGTGCTTCTTCGCCCAAGCGGCAGAGACCCAGCCCTCAACCATCGCGGTGATGGTGCCTTTCACCCAGAATGCCGCATAGACGTGGATCATGATAGTCAGGATCAACACCATTGCCGACACTGAGTGTACCAGCAAGGCAATGCGGATCATCGGGATCGAGAAGGCATCGGCAAAGTAGGGGCGCCAAATCACTACACCACTTGCCAGCAGCAATAGCAGGCTGAATATCGCCAGCCAGAACACCATTTTCTGCCCGAAGTTATAACGCCCTGTATCACCAAACTCCTCTTTCAGTGTGACACGGTGAATATTCTTCGCCCACAGTATGTCGTCCCGGTTGATCAGGTTATGCCGCCAGTAACGCTGGAACATGCGCAGAAATGCAACGAACATCACCACACCAACAAACGGGTGCAGAATACGCGCCAGTTGTGGGGTGCCGAAAATGTTCATCAACCAGTTAAACGAGGGGAAGAAGAATCCCAACCCGCTGATCGCCGCCAACATAAAGCAGAATGCCACAATCCAGTGGTTGATCCGCTCCAGTGCGTTATAGCGCTGAATAGGTTTTTCCTTCCTCATTTGTGCGTCTCCTCATCTTGCTGCTCTTCTTCCACCCGATTTGGGCCGATGCCGATGTAGTGGAACACAGTAGCGGCAAAGGTGGCAGCAAAACCGACTGCGGCCAAGGGTTTCCAGACGCCTTTCCAGAAGGTGATCGCTGGGCTGATGGTCGGGTTATCTGGCAAGCCGTGATAGAGCTGCGGCTTATTCGCATGATGCAAGACATACATCACATGTGTGCCACCAACCCCAGCAGGATCATACAGCCCGGCATTCTGGTAACCTCGTCCCTGTAACTCAGTGACACGCTCTGCGGCAAGCTCTTTCATCGCCTCTTTGGTACCAAAGTGGATCGCGCCAGTCGGGCAGGTTTTCACGCAGGCTGGCTCCTGGCCAACATTAACCCGATCAACACACAGGGTGCATTTATACGCCCGGTTGTCCTCTTTGTTGATGCGCGGCACGTTAAATGGACAGCCAGCAATGCAGTAGCCACAGCCAATACAGTGCTCAGACTGAAAGTCAACGATACCGTTAGCATACTGGATGATGGCACCTTCTGCCGGGCACGCTTTTAAGCAGCCTGGATCAGCACAGTGCATACAACCATCTTTGCGGATCAACCACTCCAGTTTGCCGTGCTCTTCCACTTCAGAGAAGCGCATCACTGTCCAAGATTTGGCAGTAAGATCGGCTGGATTGTCGTAAACCCCGACGTTATGGCCCACTTCGTCGCGAATGTCGTTCCATTCAGAACAGGCCACCTGACAGGCTTTGCAGCCGATACAGGTGGTGACATCTATCAGCTTGGCGACCTCTTCCTGGTGGTTACGTGCTTTCGCTGCCGGTGTTAAGCCATTGGTCGCGGATTTACGAATAATGTCTTGAGATTGCATCGTCATAATTCGTCTCCGTTACACCTTTTCCACGTTGACCAAGAACGCTTTGAACTCTGGCGTTTGCGTATTGGCATCACCGACAAATGGCGTTAGCGTGTTGGCGATAAAACCCTTCTGTGCCACACCGAGATAACCCCAGTGGATCGGAATGCCGATGGTCTCCACCTCTTGCCCATTAACCTGCAAGGTGCGGATACGTTTGGTCACCACTGCGCGTGCCTTAATGTAGCCACGATTGGAGCTGACTTTCACTTTATCGCCATTGTTAATGCCTTTCTTCTCGGCCAATTGAGCACCAATTTCAACAAACTGCTCTGGCTGCATAATCGCGTTTAGCAGCGCATGTTTGGTCCAGTAGTGGAAATGCTCAGTCAAACGGTAAGTAGTACCGACATACGGGAACTGCTCGGCACTGCCCATGCTGGCCAAATCATCGGCAAACACTCTGGCTGCCGGGTTAGAAACCACATTAGGGTGCAATGGGTTGGTGCTGATCGGCGTTTCGAACGGCTCATAGTGCTCCGGGAACGGCCCTTCAGCCATTTTATTGATGGCAAACAGCCGCCCCATTCCTTCCGGTTGCATGATAAATGGCCCGACATCACTGCCTGGTGCCGCATTACCATAGTCAGGAATATCAGCCCCGCTCCATTTGCTACCATCCCAGGCGACCAACTGGCGTTTCGCATCCCACGGCTTACCGGCAGGATCGGCCGAAGCGCGGTTATAGAGAATGCGACGGTTAAGCGGCCAAGCCCAGCCCCAGCCAAGGGTGTTACCCAAGCCGGAAGGATCGGCGTTATCGCGGCGTGCGGTCTGGTTGCCCTGCGGTGTCCAGCTACCGGTAAAGATCCAGCAGCCGCTGGCAGTGCTACCATCATCACGCAGATGGGCAAAAGTGCTCAGTTGCTCGCCTTTTCTCACCAACAGATTACCGTTAGCATCAAGCAGATTACTCAATGCACGCCCGTTGCTTTCACGTGCGACTTCTTCCGAGGATGGATTGGCAGGATCGGTATAATCCCAGCTCATATTCAGCACGGGTTCTGGCACGGCACCGCCCTGCTGGCGATACA
Source organism: Serratia microhaemolytica (assembly GCF_004011885.1). GTDB lineage: Bacteria > Pseudomonadota > Gammaproteobacteria > Enterobacterales > Enterobacteriaceae > Serratia_G > Serratia_G microhaemolytica. The sequence goes on from NZ_SBEF01000002.1 coordinate 190,958, forward strand.
TCTCACGCAGGCGCAGGAAGATACCCGCCAGGATCTCGCCATCATTCAGTGCTTCGCCGGGTGCATCCGCCCCTTTCCAGTGCCACTGTAACCAGCGCCCGGAGTTGACGATTGAACCATTCTCTTCGGCAAAACAGGTAGAAGGCAGCCGGAACACTTCGGTCTGAATGCTGGCAGGATCGACATCATTCTCTTCGCCGTGATTCTGCCAGAACGTGGCAGTTTCAGTATTCAACGGGTCAATGGTGACCAGGAATTTCAGCTTGGAAAGAGAAGCTATTACCTTGTTTTTATTCGGGAATGATGCCACTGGGTTAAAGCCCTGGCAGATATAGCCATTAACCTGCCCTTGCGACATCATTTCAAAGAACTGCAATACGTCGTAGCCCTTATCCCACTTCGGCAACCAGTCGAATCCCCAGTCATTCTGTTTCTGTGCCTTATCGCCAAAGAAGGTCTTCATCAGGCTGACAAAGAATTTCGGGTAGTTACCCCAATAGTTTACCTGGCCTGGCAGCAGTGGTTTCGGCGTGTTGGCCTGAAGATAGCTGGCCAGATCCGGCTGTTTATCAGAAGGCAGCGACAGATAACCCGGCAAGCTCTGGGAAAGCAGGCCAAGGTCAGTCAAGCCCTGAATATTGGAGTGACCACGCAACGCGTTGACACCACCACCAGCCATCCCCATATTGCCCAGCAGCAGTTGGATCATCGCCATGGTGCGGATGTTCTGCGCGCCAACCGAGTGTTGTGTCCAGCCAAGTGCATACAGGAAAGAGGTGGTTTTATCCGGGCTGCTGGTCTGCGCAATATAGTCACAAACCTTCAGGAAATCCTCAGTAGGTGTACCGCAGATATTGGTCACCACCTCTGGCGTATAACGGCTAACATGCTGCTTGAGCAGATTCCAGACACAGCGCGGATGCTGCAGGCTAGGATCACGCTTGGCAAAGCCGTTTTCATCCAACTGGTAGTTCCAACTGGTTTTGTCGTAGTGGCGGTTTTCCGCGTCATAGCCGCTGAACAGCCCATCTTCAAAACTGAAGTCATCACGCACCAGCAGGCTGGCGTTGGTGTAGGCATTGACATATTCGCGGTTAATCTTGTTGTTATTGATCAGGTAGAGCAACACGCCAGAGAGGAAGGCGATGTCAGTACCTGAGCGGATCGGCGCGTAAAAGTCGGCCACCGCAGCAGTACGGGTAAAGCGTGGATCAATAACGATCAGTTTGGCGTTGTTGTGAATTTTGGCTTCCATCGCCCAGCGGAACCCCACCGGATGCGCCTCTGCCGCATTTCCACCCATAACAACAACCAGATCGGCATTTTTGATATCAACCCAGTGGTTGGTCATCGCACCGCGACCAAATGTTGGAGCAAGACTTGCTACCGTTGGTCCGTGTCAGACACGCGCTTGGTTATCAACTGCCAGCATCCCGAGAGCGCGGCTAAATTTCTGTGTCAGAAATCCGCTCTCATTGCTGGAAGCAGAAGCACACAACATCCCGGTAGTTAACCAGCGGTTAACCGTGACGCCCTGTGGGTTGGTTTTGATAAAGTTGGCATCGCGATCCTGCTTCATCAGTTTGGCAATGCGGGTAAACGCCTCATCCCAACTGATGCGCTGCCAGGTGTTAGAACCTGGGGCACGATACTCTGGATATTGAAGGCGGCTTTCGCTGTGGATGAAATCCAGCAGTCCGGCACCTTTTGGACACAGTGCGCCACGGTTGACCGGATGATCAGGATCCCCTTCAATGTGGAAAATACTCTCTTTGGCGTTTTTCGCGCCATCTCCTAGGCTGTACATCAACAGCCCACAGCCGACGGAACAGTAAGTGCAGGTATTGCGGGTTTCGCGGGCGCGCAACAGTTTATATTGGCGCGTTTCCGCTAGCGCGACTGTCGGGTTAAAACCCAGCGCAGCTACCGTGGTTCCTGCCATACCGCCAGCGCAGATCTTAAAGAACTGCCTTCTGCTGACCTGCATGGGGTCTCCTTTCTCTCGTGTTGTCACATTGTTGCAAACGATGCCTAGCCCATTTTCAGTGCTAAGCGTCAAGGTTGCTCATTATTATGTTAGCTCAGCCAAACGGCTGTCCGCTTCCAGTGCCATCATATTTCAATACACTACCATGACCGCACAGCGTTGACTGCCGCACTGTCACAGTATCAGGCTATCGCAGTAACGACCATCTTTTAGTTGCCCGTAGGCACCCCAGCAGTGATACAGTTGCCGCTGCCCGCCATCTTGAAGTAACGTGGAAGGCGGATGATATCATAGGCGGCAATGTGTTGTTACAAACAGGTGTGGATGGCGTGAATAAATCAGACCAACAAACAGTGATAAATGTGAGCCCGATCACAGGCGTCGTAGAGACGCCAGTCTATCAGCGCGGCCAGTTGCAACAACAGCAGCAGGATCATCTGGCAGAAGAGGTGCCGGTGGCGCTGGTTTACAACGGCATTTCGCATGTGGTGATGATGTGTACGCCGAAAGATCTGACCGCTTTTGCACTCGGATTTTCACTGTCAGAAGGGATTATTGCTGCGCCTAGCGATATCTACTCGATCGAGATTCAGCCAAACTGCCAAGGGATCGAGCTGCAAATTGAACTCTCCAGCCGTCGTTTCAGCGCATTGAAGGCGCGGCGGCGTGCAATGGCGGGGCGTACCGGTTGTGGCGTGTGCGGGGTCGAACAGTTGGCCGATATTTTCCGCAACGTGACACCGCTGCCATTTAGTCAGCGCTTTTCGGTTGCCCAACTCGATCAGGCACTGCCACAGTTGCGCCAGTTGCAACCGATTGGTGAGTTGACCGGCTGCACACACGCCGCTGGCTGGCTGTCGCCACAAGGGCAACTGCTGGGCGGATGTGAAGATATTGGCCGCCACGTGGCACTGGATAAACTGCTCGGTGTACGTGCCAAACAGCAATGGCAGGCCGGGGCACTGCTGGTTTCCAGCCGTGCCAGCTACGAAATGGTACAGAAGGCCGCGATGTGTGGCGTTGAGATGCTGTTTGCCGTCTCTGCTGCCACTTCGCTAGCGGTAGAGATTGCCGAGCGCTGCCAACTCACACTGGTCGGCTTTACTAAACCGGGGCGCGCAACGGTATTTACCCATCCGCAACGGATTGTTGACTAGCCATCACCGGCAATAGCGCACCGATTGAGCACAGCGTTAAAAACTCAATGTCACAATCACGGTATCTTGGTATACACCCGGGCGAGCGTAGGTCGCCTGCCCAGCCGCCAGGCGGCCATAGACTGGGTGTAACTGTACACTACCGGTGCCAATCGCTGATTTGGCGTTGGTGCGATCAGACCACAGCAAAGTTCGCGCTGCATCCTGATACAGCATATAGCCAATTTTCACGTTATCTGGCCCGCTTAATGGATAGAGATAGAAGAACTGCCCACTCTGTTCACTGATCGAGCGCAGCGCAATGTTGTATTGCGTGTCGCTGGTACACTCAACGCTAATGTTACTTTGCGCATCAACATTGCGGTTTTCGAACATGGTGATATCACCAAAATCAAGCTCTTGTGCAAAAATGCGGCACGATTTATCGATGCCAGCGCTGGCAACAAAGTTAATCGCCTGAGCGCCGCTCTGCTCGGCACAGTTACTCGGCATGGTTAATGGGCTTTCCGACCAGGTAATACTGGAACTTTCACCATTAAAAGCCAACAGATAGCTGCCAGCAGGCAGACTTTTCTGTTCCGCTGCCAACTCACCACGGATCGACAGGTTACTATTGACGGTACGCTGCGCCGAGAGCGTCAACGCCACCCGCAGCGGTAGCTGTGCTGCTCGACTGCCCCAATACTCACCGCTTGCACCGTTCTTCAGCCTAAATAACATCTTAGCTCCCGACTGATGGTGCATCGCTAACCACGGCGCACTGGCCAGTGGGGCATTATCCAGATAAAAACAGGCATTAACATACTGCGTCGTACTGGAGTGGTTGGTACATTGATAACTCAACGTACCGGTATTGCTGGCTGGTGCGGTGGCGTGCAAGAAATCAACCACACCAAAATTGACATCGGTCATACTCGCTTGGCAACTGACCGATGCGGCCATTGCGTGCTGCCCCAACAGCAGGGCACAGGTTGCCAATGCCGGTAACAGCATGATTTTTATTGCAGATAAGTAGCGGGCTAACATGGCTTTCTCCTTAGCAGATGGCTAGCGTGGCATACACTGGGTTTTTGGCGCGGTGATAATATTCTCTTCATCGGCGCGGTACGCCAGTTTGGCGTAACAGACCACCTGCTCACTCTGGTCTGATTTACTGGGCAGACGCACTTCCAGTTCCGGGTTGTCCGGCAGTTCCTCCAGATAGACGATACCTTCAAAACCGACAATATAGGGTTCGCTTTGCCCCTTGATAAACACCTCACTACCGATAGGCAGTGGCTTATCATATTGATCCACCAGCATCACGTTCACCGAATAAGCGGGCTTGATCGGAAAGTGGACATAACTGCCCATCCGGTCACCTGGCACCGCCACCGCCTTGATGTGATCCACTTCATAACCCGACGGTAGCGCCAGGCTATCAATCGCCAGCTTATTTTTTTGGTAGGAGTAGAGCGGCGAGATCAGCAAATGACCGCTCTTATCGGTTTTCCCCACTAGGCGATTTTCCAGCAACACCGGAACATCTGGCACACCGCTGGTAGAGACCACCGCAAACGCTTCACTGAGTGGTTTGGTGAAAAAAGTCTGCCTATTCATCAACACCAGCGCACCACGTCCACCGAAGTAGTAGCTCGACTGTGTATTGGCTCCGGCACTCAGCGTGGCGTATTGGCTCAAATACTCAATATCGGCCTGTGCGGTCTGTTCACCCTTCTGCGAAACCACACTGGCACGCCAGGTTACCCCGCCATCTGAAGGTGCCTGGCGTGAGGCAGTGAGCGCGCTCACCACACCACTTCGGCGATAGGTGCTGCTGGCAGTGACATTCACCCGTTCTCTGGGTGTCACGCTGACACTAAAATAGACCGAGTAATCATCATGATTATCTAGGTTGCGATTAAACAGCGCGTGCAGTGCAATATCTTTCGATAGATTCTTCATCCAAGAAACATTAATAAACCGTGTTGCAGCCTGATCAAACGGTTTGCGCGCAATATAGTTCAGCGACAGACTGCCGACTCGCCCTAAATGGGTACCGAAAAAAAGTTGCTCGGTTTTCCTGATCGGTGCCGAACCATAGAGTGCCGGAATGTCACGATAGTCGCGATTGGCGATAGTGACCGAACCTCCCAGGTTGAAATAACGGCTTCCCCACTGATAACCAATGCTTTTTTGCTCACCAATTTTATTGTTATAGCGGCTGTGCGCATAGGAACCGGAGAACACCCCGAGACGTGGATGGGGAACAGCCACCATACCGACACCGGCTTTAAACAAGCCGTCAATCGCCTCTAGCTGGCTCTCTAACGTTAACCGGGAGTTAACACCATAGCGTAACTTGCTGCTAACCAACAGATCCTTACCATAAGAGAATGATTTTGTACCATAATCCAGCCTAACCTTACCAATATCCAGGCTCCAGTCCGCCAAACCCTGCTTCAACAACGCTGGGGCATGAAAAATAGAGATCTGCAGGGTTCTGCTCTGGCCCAATGCATCAGTCACCACCAATTCTGCATTGCCATAGCCATTGATCCTCGGCAGGGTACTCACCATAAACGGACCGGCAGGAATATCGGTGCTGTATTGTCTGCTACCATCAATCAGCAAATCAATATTCGATGGCGTCACGGTACTGCCGAAAAACTCCAGCAGTGGCGTAGTGGCCATATGGGGATAGAGATCAAAATTGCGCCGCAACTGTAGCCCGCCAAACCGCGTGCTGCGTGACCATGCCAAGCTACCGGTGGTGCTATCCCCGGCCTGTAGTGTGATCATCTGCTGCTGCCAGGAGCGGCTGAACAGTGTATCCAGGCGAATAGTATCAAAATCGGACTGTTCGTCATCATTCCAGCGGTTTAACAACGTATTACTCAATGTGCCCCAGCCACCAAAAGCACGTAGCTCACTAAACAGGCTGGCACTATGCGTGTTGCGATCACGTCGGGCAAAAGCTTCATAATTGAGCAACACACCACTGCCACTGTTGGCCGGGTGGCGCTCATTCTCAATATTGGTAAAAACATTACGCTCCAGATCTGCCTGCTCGTCGCTGACCATCAGGTGTACCTGTTGCAGTTGTTCCTGATAATCAACCGTTACCCCGCCCAAGCTCATCAGGTTCACTTTTGACATAATTGCCGGGATCTGTTTCAGGCCAATCTCTTGCAGGGTAGCAGGCTCTACCCACAGTGCAGTATCACGCAGCTCGAACGGATAAAAACCACGCACCACACCATTGAGTGTCACCTCAAGGTACAATTCAGGGGTTGCGTCAATCTGATATTTATCACGGGTAGTCAGTACTTCTGCGTTAGTCGTTGGCAATAACAGAGGGGCAAGCAAAAAACACCCTGCCACCCCCAGAACAACTTGCCAACGGTTAACGACTGAGCGGTGGAATGGCTTGGGTGTAGGTTTTACCATTGAGTAACAGCTCCATTGTGCCACCCTGTGCAAACACATTCGGTGCCTGTTTGATATCCCAGCGAGCTTCTCGTTGTGGTAACACGTAACCGAGTAAACCATCAGCTAATGTGGTGCGCTTGCCCTGCTTGTCAACAAAGTGAACTTGTGACAACTTGCCGTACAGATCACCGTTGTTGTTAGCAGCCACCTTGACTTTGTTGCCTTGGCGCACCATCGACAGATTGACCTGCGGTTGCAATTTGTCTGCCGGTTGCTGATAGACAAACGTCGGTACCGAATACTCAACCACAAAATCGATGCCACTCTTCTTTTTCTGCCCAGTATGTGGCAGCTCATTGACCAGTAAACGGAATGCCAGCACCGGCGACGTAGCGCCACTGGCACCTTTGCCACGGATCACACGCACCATCTGTTCCCCCTTGGCAGCAATTTTTACTACTGGAGGACTAACAATCAGATCTGAAGTGGGTATCAAAACACTCACTCCTTCCTTCTGCTCCCACTGATAAACGCGCACCTGAGCTTGCATGGCTTGGTCGCTGGTATTAACCAACCATAACTCGGTCGCTTTACTGCCAACAGGCAACTCAACAAGAATGGGAGAGACCTGTAGGCCCAGCGCTACAGCCGCTGTGCAGCCTAAACTGGCGGCTACAGCAACGGCTGCCGAGAGCAGGATACTAATAAGATCCGTTCTCGTTTTCGACATAACGTAAACTCTAGTAAGTAACAACTACAGAAACGACATCGTTATAGTTGCCAGCTTGCTTGCCGGCATAGTCTGCTTGTGTAACACGGGCATACACGGGAATGCTCTTGTTACCGGTTTCGCTAAGGGTGTTGGTACCAGAAACACTACCCCACGCAAGTGTTCTACTCGGATCCTGATACAAGCTATAAGCTACAGTATCATTATGGCCGTTACCTCTCGCATCCATCACACCCGCCCCAGCAGTGTTGTTATTGCTTGGTTTCAGTGCCACGGTGTAGCCACTTTGGTTATTACACGAAATTTCCAGGGCAGTCTGCTGATCAAGATTACCGGTGGTATTACTGTTAACCAGACCAAAATCGATGTCATCAATAGTTCTATCGATAGTACAAGACTCAACAATCCGCAATTTAACGTTAAATGAGTTGTTCAATTGAGCAGCATGGGCAGAACCGGTCACCAGCAGTGCGCCAGAGGCAAAGAAAGTGGCTATTGCTAATTTTGTTAATCGCATAATCAATCACCTGTCTAATAATAGGGTATACTTATTTCGAGTCTGACGTGTATTCACGTGATGCACACCAGGCTCATAGACAACTATAGAAGGGATTTTTGATTGCGCAAACATAAGTAATGTTAATCTTTTAATCTGTGCTAGATCAATCTATAACGCTGAAATCAACAGATTCTGTGCATTGAAAATCACGCCACCCGACTCGCAGCGCGCTAATCCTCCAATTAAAGTAAAACAACGTTTCGCTTCTATTGACTCCGCCCAAGGTTGCCAGCAGACTAGCAGTCAGTTGCGGTAGACAGCGACCTTGTTGGAGTAACTATAACTTATTGGGGCGACTATGAACGGTAACAAACTGGCGGTGATTGGCGAGTGCATGATTGAGCTATCACAAAACGGCACGGCTTTTTGTCGTGGATTTGGTGGCGATACTCTGAACACCGCAGTCTACATCGCACGTCAGGTGAGCAAAGCAGCACTGGATGTCTATTATGTCACCGCACTGGGCTGTGATAGCTTCAGCCAAGAGATGCTGCAAGCCTGGCAACAAGAGCGAGTGAACACCTCACTAGTGACAAAGCTGGCAGATAAATTGCCAGGCCTATATCTGATTGAGACCGACCAGCACGGCGAGCGCACCTTCTACTACTGGCGCAATGATGCCGCTGCACGTTACTGGCTTGATGGCCAACAAGCGCAGCAGATTTGTGCGCAGTTGGCACAGTTTGACTACCTTTACCTTAGCGGGATCAGTATCGCTATTCTCAACCCGGCCAGCCGTGAAAAGCTACTGGCACTACTACGCCAATGCCGAGCCAACGGTGGCAAAATCATTTTTGATAACAACTATCGGCCACGGCTGTGGCAAAACCAGGCAGAAACCCGCCAAGCTTATCAGCAGATCCTCAGTTGCACCGATATGGCATTTTTAACGCTGGAAGATGAAGTCGCACTATGGGGAGAGCAGAGCATTGAGCAGGTGGTGCAGCGTAGCCAGGGTTTTGGCGTTGGCGAAATAGTGATTAAACGCGGTGCAGAAGCCTGCCTAGTGTTTACTGCAACCGGCGAACAGTTCCAGATCCCAGCCGTTAAATTGCCGCCAGAAAAAGTGATCGACACCACCGCTGCCGGTGACTCATTCAGTGCTGGTTATCTGGCACAACGCCTAACCGGCGGTGATGTGATCAGCGCAGCACAACGTGGCCATCAACTGGCCAGCACCGTGATCCAGCATCGTGGCGCCATCATCCCGCAGCAAGCGATGCCAGAACAGTTGGGAGCGCAGGCCAAAACCACGAATGTTTTTTAACCCAAAACAGTATTTGACCTGATCACCTGTTTCTGTTTTTTCCGTTATCAAAGCAAAAGAACTGTCTGGTCACCCCCCTGCGAAGGGGGAGATTGGCAGGGGGTTATTTTAAAATAATTAAATGCGTTAACACCCCACCCTAACCCTCCCTTTATCAAGGGGAGAGAACTGGAAGCCTGCGCTGTTTTAGGCTGTGTCCCCTGATAACGGGCAGGGTGCGAGCGATATTGCCCAGCAAGCTGAGCAACAAATTCCAGTAATACTCAAAAACCCAAACTCTCTTTTTTTGCTCAAAAAATGCTCGTGATATTGCCACGCTTCTTTAACCACGTTTTGCTAAAAAAATAAGTTTGTAACACTGTAATAATTCCATTAGAATCAAAAAGAAAACAATTAGTACAATAGTAATCACATAAATAATGGGTAAGTATATGAGTAATAAACTGGATGAATTGTTAAATAATAGTGATGAATTGCAGGGCTTACTGGAGGCACATCTACAAAAACCAGAGAAAGTGCAGATTTTTAAGGACGCATACACCAAGTTCAATATCAACAATCAATTTAAATTTGCCTTTTCGTGGAGTTGGTGGGCATTTTTTGGTGGTGCTGTTTATTTCCTCTATCGAAAGATGTATAGCATGGCTCTAGTAATCGCCGCAGCGCAAATAGCGACTGCTTTTCTGGTAAGTTCAAATGGGCTAAAATTCGCATTCTTAGTAATGTGTGGCTTATTTGCAAAATATTGTTATATTGCCAAGTTCCGTAAGGATCTTTTACTCGCTAAATATGGAGAGTCAAGCCTTAGTAAAGTAAAAGAGACCCTTGCTGCTCTTGGTGGATATCACACATGGGCGATATGGGTATATTTCGCCCTCACGCTCTCTTGGGTTGTGTTTCTCCTTATGGCTTTCCTGATGGCGTCAACTATGTTCAGCCATTAATGGTCGACATTAAATAAATTCCAAATCGATAATTTATTTAATTATGCACAGCTCAGGAACCGTTGTTCGACCAATGGCCTGAGCTGTTCTTACAGCCTAAACGACACTGTTAAGCTAATTTATGGTTAACTCTCGCCTCCGACACGGAAAGAGTGAAACGTTTTTCCGTGTCGGAGGCGCAATTACACTACAATCTGACCGGTTTAATATGCCAAATCTGCTCGGCATACTCGCTGATGGTGCGGTCAGAAGAGAAATAGCCCATATTAGCGATGTTCAACACACTGCTACGTGTCCACTCATCTTGATCCGCGTAACGCTCATCTACCTGATCCTGGCAGTTGACATAACTGCGGTAGTCAGCCAACAGTTGGTAGTAGTCTCCCAGGTTGACTAACGAATCAAACAGGTTGCGGTAGCGCTGCGGCTCTTCCGGGCTGAACACGCCGCTGGCAATCTGTGTTAGCACCTGATGCAGTTCCGCATCCTGCTCGAAATATTGCCGTGGGTTGTAACCGGTATTGCGTAGCGTGGTGACCTGCTCGGCACTGTTACCGAAGATAAAGATATTCTCCTCTCCAACATAGCCGCGCATCTCTACCGTGGCGCCATCCAGTGTGCCGATGGTTAAAGCACCATTTAACGCGAATTTCATATTGCTGGTGCCAGAAGCCTCAGTACCAGCCAGGGAAATCTGCTCTGAGAGGTCTGCCGCTGGGATGATCATTTGCGCCAGGCTGACACCATAGTTAGGAATAAACACCACTTTCAACTTGTCATGTACGCGTGGATCGTTATTGATCACTTTAGCAACGTCATTGATTAAACGGATAATCTGCTTCGCCGCGTGGTAAGCCGAAGCCGCTTTGCCAGCAAAAATAACTGCTCTGGGCAGATAATCACCCTCGGGATCTTCCAGCAGGCGGTTGTAGCGGGTGATGACATGCAGCAGATTGAGTAATTGGCGCTTATATTCATGAATACGTTTGATCTGTACATCAAACAGCGCCGCTGGGTTGAGTACCACATTCAGTTTTTGTGCAATGTAGATCGCCAGGCGCTCTTTGTTCTGCCGTTTCGCATCGCGCACCGCTTGCAAGAAACTGGGGTAGTCAACATTCTCTTTTATTTCGCTTAGTTGAGTCAGGTTAGTACGCCAGTGCTGCCCAATACTGTCGTCGATCACTTTCGATAACGGTCGGTTTGCCAGCCCAAGCCAGCGGCGCGGTGTCACACCATTGGTCTTATTGCAGAAGCGCTCTGGAAACAGCGTAGCAAAATCGGCAAACAACGATTTCACCATCAACTCAGAGTGCAGCGCTGACACGCCATTGATCTTATGGCTGGCGACTACCGCCAACCAGGCCATACGCACTCGACGCCCTTGAGTCTCGTCAATCAGTGACACTCGTGTCAGTAGCGCACGGTTATCAGGCTGTTGCTGCTTCACTTGGTTAAGAAAATGCTCATTGATCTCGAAGATTATCTGTAAGTGACGCGGCAAGATTTTGCCCAACATCTCCACCGGCCAGGTCTCTAACGCTTCGCTCATCAAGGTGTGGTTGGTGTAGGAGAATATCTGTTCCACCTGCGCCCAAGCGTCTTGCCAGTTGAACTTGTGTTCGTCAATCAGCAGATGCATCAATTCTGGGATCGCTAATACCGGGTGAGTATCGTTAAGGTGAATGGCAACTTTATCGGCCAGATTGCTATAGCTTTTGTGCAACAGCCAGTGGCGATGCAGAATATCCTGCACGGTTGCCGAAACCAGAAAATACTCCTGTCGCAGACGTAACTCACGCCCGGAGTTAGTGGAATCATCCGGGTAGAGGACTCGCGAGACGTTCTCAGAGTGGTTTTTGTCTTCTACAGCAGCGAAATAGTCGCCCTGGTTGAATTTGCCGAGGTTAATTTCGTTACTGGCCTGCGCACTCCACAGCCGCAGTGTGGTGGTGGCGTTGGTATCAAAACCGGGGATCACCTGATCATAAGCGATGGCGATCACCTCTTCGGTCTCCAGCCAGCGCACTTTGGCGCCCTCTTGCTGCACACGGCCGCCAAAACGCACTTTATAGCGCGTGTTGTGACGCGGAAATTCCCACGGGTTGCCATACTCCAGCCAATAGTCAGGTGACTCCATCTGCTGGCCGTTAACGATATTCTGTTGGAACATGCCATATTCGTAACGAATGCCATAACCGCGCCCTGGCAGTGCCAGGGTTGCCAGCGAATCCAGGAAGCAAGCCGCCAGCCGCCCGAGGCCGCCATTGCCGAGGCCGGGATCGTTCTCCTCCTCCAGCAGTTCACTTAACTTCAGCCCCATATCATCCAGCGCTTCTTCAATTTGCTGATAGATGCCGAGTGATAGCAGTGCATTGGACAGCGTGCGCCCAAGCAGAAACTCCATCGAGAGGTAGTAAACCTGGCGTACATCTTGCGACAGTTGCGCACGATTAGAGCGTAGCCAGCGTTCGACCATACGATCACGCACCGCAAACAGTACCGCATTCAGCCAGTCATGTTGGGTGGCAATCGCTGGGTCTTTGCCGACAGTAAACATTAACTTGTAAGCAATTGAGTTTTTTAGTGCATTCACACTGATGGTAGGTGAGGTATAACTAAACGGGGGAGTCATAGTGGTTTATTCCCAGTTAATTATGACAACAGACGCTGATAAAGCGACAAATAGCGCTGTGCGGCAATCTGCCAACCAAAATCGAGCCGCATCGCCTGGCGCTGGACATCGCGCCACTGCTGTGGCCTGCGCCATAACACCAGCGCACGCCGGATCGCACTGCTCAGCGAAGCTGCATGACAGTCATCAAATACAAATCCACTGGCCGAGCCATCGGCCAAGTTCTCCAGTGAACAATCTGTCACTGTATCTGCCAGGCCACCGGTCCGGCGTACCAGCGGTAATGCGCCATATTTCAGCGCGTACAACTGGGTTAGGCCACAAGGCTCAAACCGGCTGGGCACCAACACCACATCGGCGGCGGCAAAAATACGGTGTGAATACGCTTCATCGTAGCCAATCTGGACATTGATCTGGCCAGGGTGTGCCGCCGCAGCGGCAACAAATGCCTGCTGCAACCCAGCATCGCCGGTGCCCAACACCACCAGTTGAGCGCCCTGTTCGCGCAATAGTGGTAACACCTCCAGCAGCAGATCAAGCCCCTTCTGGCTGGTCAAACGGCTCACCACGGCAAACAGCGGCCGTTTGGCCTCCACCTGCAATCCGAGTGTCTTTTGCAGATGCAGTTTGTTCTTAACCTTATTGGCAAGACGATCTGCATCATAACGGGCGATCAAATGGGCATCATGAGCCGGGTTCCAGATCTTTTCATCCACGCCATTCAGAATGCCGGTAAGCCGACCTTGGTGTTGGCGCTGCTGCAATAAGCCCTCCATGCCGTAGCTAAATTGCGGCAGGGTGATCTCCTGGGCGTAGCGAGGGCTAACGGTGGTGATGTGATCAGCGTAGTACAGGCCGGCTTTGAGAAATGAGATCTGCTGGTAAAATTCAAGCCCTTCACGATCAAAAAATGCGTTTGGCAGCCACAGTTCCGCCAAATGATGCGCCGAAAATAGCCCCTGATAAGCCAGGTTGTGAATGGTAAACACCGAGCGTGCTGGGTGGCCATTAGCCGCCAGATAGGCACAACTTAACCCGGCGTGCCAGTCGTGAGCATGTAGCAGTGCTGGCCGCCAGTAGCGATCAAGCCCTTTGGCCAGTTCACAACCCAGCCAGCCCAGCAGTGCAAAACGACGATGGTTATCGCCATAGGCACACTGAGCATCGTCGTGATAGGGGCTACCTGGGCGATCATAGAGCCAGGGAGCATCAATCAGGTAGAGACCAACACCGTGATAGTCGCCGTAACGCAGCTTGACTGGTCCGGCAAACGAATCAACCTCTGCCACCAGTTCACTTTCCGTGACCGCCTGTCTGATCGCAGGAAATGCCGGTATCAGCAGGCGTACATCCGCACCGGCGGCGATTTGTGCCGCTGGCAGTGCTCCGGTGACATCCGCCAGCCCGCCGGTTTTCAGCAGCGGGAACATTTCAGAACATAGGTGCAAAACCTGCATAGTGACTCCCGTTATTCAGCAACGCGTTATCGTTGATTACCACCGTTCACTACAGCCGAGCAAGCATCTCGCGGGTAACCAGCACAATGCCCTGCTCTGAGCGGTAGAAGCGGCGGCTATCTAGCTCGGCATCCTCACCAATCACCATGCCATCCGGCAATCGGCAGGCGCGATCAATGATGCAGCGCTGTAAACGGCAGCCACGTCCGACCACCACATCCGGCAGCAGTACCGAGCGATCAATATTGCAGACCGGGTTGACGCGCACGCGTGGGAATAGCACCGAATATTGCACCGAGGAGCCAGAGACGATGCTGCCACCAGCAACCAGTGAGTTCATCGCGACACCGTGGTTACCCTGGTGATCCTGCTCAAAGCGCGCCGGTGGCAGTGGTTCAATATGGGTACGGATCGGCCAGGCGCGATCGTACATATCCAGTTGTGGCTTAACGGCTGCCAGCTCCAGGTTGGCCTGCCAGTAGGCATCGAGTGTGCCGACATCACGCCAATAGGGCGGTTGCTCACCGTTTGAGGTGACACAGGAGAGGGTAAACGGGTGCGCCCAGGCCGCGCGCTGCGCGACGATGCGCGGGATCAGATCATTACCGAAATCATGACTGGAGTCGGCCAGCAGCATGTCCTCTTCCAGCAGTTGGTAGAGGTAGCTGGCGTTGAAGGCATAAACCCCCATGCTGGCCAATGACTGGCTTGGATCACCCGGCATTGCCGGTGGATCGGCCATTTTTTCATGAAAGTTGATGATGCGTTGCTGCTCATCAATTTCCATCACGCCAAACGCGCTGGCCTGGCTGCGTGGCACCGGAATACAGGCGATGGTGCATTGCGCTCCTTTGCTGACATGGTCGATCAGCATCCGCGAGTAGTCCATTTTGTAGATATGATCACCGGCCAGGATCACCACATATTCCGCTTTGTAGCGGCGGATGATGTCCAGATTCTGGCAGACCGCATCAGCGGTGCCTTTGTACCAGTGTGCTGTGCCCTGGCGTTGTTGCGCCGGTAGCAGATCAACAAATTCGTTCATCTCCTCATTCAAAAATGACCAGCCGCGCTGGATATGCTGTACCAGGCTGTGTGAGTGGTATTGGGTGATCACGCCAATCCGGCGAATACCGGAGTTGAGGCAGTTAGAGAGGGCAAAATCGATGATACGGAACTTGCCACCAAAATGTACTGCCGGTTTGGCGCGGTTGGCAGTGAGATCTTTCAGCCGAGTGCCTCGTCCACCCGCCAAGATTAACGCCACTGCTCTGTTGGGCAACTGGCGTGCCAACATCAGGGAAGTTTTATTGTCAAAACCAACCATTGCTGACTCCTATTGATTGTCCTTTGCCAGCACCGTAAGCGAACGCGCAGCTTGATACCAGGCAGGTAAAGAGAAACGGAAGTTCTGTGGCTGAGTAAACGGAGCCACGGTGTGCCAGTCACCGGTCGGCAGCGTCATCACCACTGCGTGCGCACTGGCATTGACCAGCACCAGCCAGTGTTGTGATAACAGGATTTGCAGGCAGCGCTCGCCCTGCTGCCACTCAGCAATAGTCAGTGCCTGCCCCTGTGCGTTTAACCACTGCACACTGCCATCACCCGGCTGCCACCAGCGCCCGCTCTGCAATGCTGGGATTTGTCGGCGTAGTTTGATCAAGGCAGCGGTATACGCGGTGAGGGTTTGGTCAGCCTGCGACCAGTCAAGCCAAGTGGTTGGGTTATCCTGGCAATAGGCGTTGTTGTTGCCTTGCTGAGTGTGGCCATGTTCATCACCGGCCAGTAACATCGGCGTGCCTTGCGCTAACAGCAGTGTTGCCAGCAGCGCCTGCTGGCTGTGGCGGCGCTGCTGTAAAATCTGTTCATCGGCCTGTAGCCCCTCAATGCCGTGGTTGTCACTGAAATTATGCTGGCAACCGTCGCGATCCTGCTCGCCATTGGCATGGTTATGTTTCTGGTTAAAGCTGACCAGATCACGTAGGGTAAAACCATCATGTGCGGTGATCAGGTTGATGCTGGCATAGGGCAAGCGCCCACGTTGATTGAAAATAGCGCTCGATGCCGCAAAACGCTGGGCAAACTGCCCTAATGAGCACTGACCTCGCAACCAGAAACGGCGCATGTCATCACGAAACTGATCGTTCCATTCCGCAAAGCGGCCTGGAAACGCGCCCAGTTGATAACCAGAGGGGCCAATATCCCACGGTTCAACGATCAGTTTGCAGCGTGCTAGCGTGTCGTCGGCTAGCATCGCCTCAAAGAGCGGTGCATCGCGCCGAAATTCCGGGGTGCGGCCAAGTACCGTGGCCAGATCGAAACGGAAACCATCAACATGGCACTGTTCCACCCAGAAGCGTAGACACTCGATCACCCAGGTGACGGTTGCGGCATGATCCAGCCGTAGCGTGTTGCCACAACCGGTGAAATTCTGGTAGTCGCCCTCAGCAGTGAGCCAGTAGTAGCTGCGATTATCAATCGCGCGCAGTGACAGCGTTGGCCCTTGTCGATCCAGCTCTGCCGTGTGGTTGAATACCAGATCCAGGATCACCTCAATACCCGCTTTATGCAGCGCTTTTACCGCATCACGAAACTCAGTCAGCGTCTGCGGTACTTGGGCTGAGCTGCAATAACGCACATCCGGTGCATAAGGTGCCAGCAGGTTGTAACCCCAGTAATTGCTCAAGCCAAGCTGTTGTAAACGCGCTTCTGTGCTGTGCTGCTGGATCGGCAGTAACTCCAGTGTGGTGATGCCTAAGCGCTGAAAATAGTTGACCATCACTGGGTGACCCAAGGCGGCGAAACGGCCACGTATCGTGGCTGGCAATTCTGGGTGCAGTTGTGTTAAACCGCGAACATGCGCCTCGTAGATAATGGTCTGTCGCCACGGAATAGCCGGTGGGCGATCATCTTGCCAGTCATAGCGCAGATCAACCACCACACACTTTGGCATCTGTGCTGCACTGTCCTGCCAATCTGGCTGCTGCTCACCACCATACAGCGCCGGGTGATCCGTGACCGCCCCTTCAACGGCATGTGCGGCCGGATCAAGCAGCAGTTTATTGGCGTTAAAGTAGTGGCCTCGCGCCGGATCAAACGGCCCGTGCAGCCGATAGCCATAACGTAGCCCCGGCTCTGCTGCCGGTAGATAGCCGTGCCAGATATCGCCACTGCGCGCGGGTAAAAATAGGCGTGTTTCATGCTGGTGTGCATCAAACAGGCACAATTCAACCGCGCTTGCCGCAGCAGAGAAGAGCGCGAAATTCACCCCATGACCATCGTAATAGGCACCGAGCGGTGCCGCTAAGCCAGGCATTAACTGCGTCATTGCACCTCCCGTAACAGATAGACGGTAGCAAGTGGTGGTGCGACAACACAGATCGAGTGTTCTCGACCGTGGCTACTGACAGGCTCAGAGAGCACCCGACCTAAATTGCCGATATTGCTGCCGTGGTAGTAGTGGGAATCACTGTTGAGCAGTTCGCGGTAGCTGCCCGGCTGCGGAATGCCGATCCGGTAGTGGTAGCGCGGCACTGGCGTAAAATTAGAGACAGCAATCAACTGATTGCCTTGCGCATCATAGCGAGCGAAGACAAATACCGAGTTGTCGGCATCATCCACCACCAGCCACTCAAACCCGGCGGGCTGATAGTCGCACTGGTAGAGTGGCGGAGTCTGTTGGTAGCAGTGGTTGAGATCACGCACCCACCGTTGTACGCCATGATGCCAGTTATCCTCTGCTTCCAGCAGATGCCAATCCAGGCTGCTCTCTACATTCCACTCGCGCCCTTGGGCAAACTCGCCGCCCATAAACAGCAATTTCTTGCCCGGGTAGGCCCACATAAAACCGTAGTAAGCCCGTAAGTTGGCAAATTTTTGCCAGGCATCGCCCGGCATCCGATCAAGCAGGGAACCTTTGCCATGTACCACCTCATCGTGTGAAAGCGGTAACACAAAGTTCTCGCTGTAGGCGTACAACATGCCAAACGTCATCAAGCCGTGATGATATTTACGATGCACCGGATCATGCTGCATGTAGTTGAGGGTGTCGTGCATCCAGCCCAGATCCCACTTGTAGTGGAAACCCAAGCCGCCACTCTCTGGCGGCAGTGTCACGCCGGGGTAGTCGGTCGATTCTTCCGCCAGCATGACCGCTCCCGACCAGTGTTTGCCTATCGTTTGATTGGTGTAGCGCAGAAAAGAGATCGCTTCGAGATTCTCTTTGCCGCCGTAATAGTTGGGGATCCACTGCCCCTCGGCACGGCTGTAATCGCGGTAAAGCATTGACGCGACCGCATCGACACGCAGACCATCGATACCAAAGCGTTCCAACCAGTAAAGTGCATTACCCGCCAAGTAGTTGCGCACCTCGTGGCGGCCATAGTTGTAGATCAGTGTGTGCCAGTCAGGGTGAAAACCCTCGCGTGGGTCAGCATATTGGTAGAGTGCGCTGCCATCAAAGTTGGCCAGACCGTGCGCATCGCCAGGAAAGTGGCCAGGTACCCAGTCGAGGATGACATTAATGCCAGCTTGGTGCGCCGTGGCAACAAAATCACGGAACTGTTCCGGTGTGCCAAAACGGCGGGTCGGCGCATATAGCCCTAGCGGCTGGTACCCCCAACTGCCATCAAAGGGATGTTCGTTAATCGGCAGCAGTTCAATATGGGTAAAGCCCATCTGCTTGACGTAGGGGATTAGCTGTTGTGCCAACTGCGTGTAGGTGAGCCATTGGTTATGTTCGCCACGTCGCCAGGAGCCGAGGTGCAGTTCGTAGATCGCTACCGGCCGATCACGCTGATTCGCCAGTGTGCGTTCAGCACTGTTGGTGACGATAGCCGGTAATTGAGCCACTACCGAGGCAGTTTCTGGCCGCATCTGTGTAGCAAAGGCGTAGGGATCAGCCTTTAACTGTAGGTTGCCATTGCAATCCAGCAGTTCATATTTGTACAGTTGGCCGAGCTGTACCCCAGGTAGAAAGAGTTCCCAGATGCCATTTTCCCGCCGTAGGCGCATCGGATGGCGTCGCCCGTCCCAGTAGTTGAACTCACCGACCACGGAAACACGCCGCGCATTCGGTGCCCATAACGCAAAGCTGACGCCGTCAACGCCATCCAGTGTGCTGGGATGGGCGCCCAGTCGCTCATATGGCCGCAGATGGGTGCCTTCGGCCAGCAGCCAACTGTCAATATCCTGTAGCAGGGTGCCAAAACGGTAGGGATCGTCCAGCCGCTGCCGCTGCTGTTGCCATTGCACTTCAAACTGATAACGGAAAGGGGTCTGATCTTGTGCGAATAGCACGCTAAAAAAACCCTGTGGATCATCACATTCCAGCGCCGCTCGTCGTTGCTCGCTGGCGCTGTCAATCAGCCAGACCTGTTCGGCACCGGGCAGCCAGGCACAAACCTGTAGCCCGTGCTTGGTAACATGCATACCCAGTAACGAGAAAGGATCGGCACATTGACCGTTAATTAACTGATTGATAAGAAAACGTTCAGGCAGTATAGACATGACATCATTCCTTTAATCGCAAACATGCCTTTTGACAGGTAACCAGTGATTAAAAAACAACCACAAACACCATTATTCAACAACGCAGCCAAATAAAGTGTGACATCGGCTAGTTTTTAAACGTTTTGAGTTTACTATTTAATCAGATGCATATTTAATCAACGATGCTGTTCCTCTCAATATCGTGTTAATCTCGCGTTGCCAGAAAATCAGCGTAAGATCACTAACGTTTTTCACCAAAACCGGTAAAAAACGTTCATGCATTTGCCCTAACCAGAACATAAGGAACTTTTTTTCTATCAATAACGCGTGGTTTGTTTAAGCATAGACAACAGCGGAAAAAAGCAGGCGAGAAAAGCGAATATTTTTCCGGTTTACTATCAGATCAATAAAATATTCGGTTATTGGCGGTAGCGGGGCGAATTGCGGTGCGGTTGATTGCATGACTGGATATTGAAAATTGAAATAAAACAACTACTTTATGTCAGTCACTTCTCTGGTGCCACGGGGGATTGCGAGAGGGCAATTTCTGCCCTCTCGGTTGGCGCGATGGCATAAGCGCTAAGCGTCGACGTGCTTTTATGCCGTTACGATTTGCGCAATAGCGGTTTTAAAAAACGCGCGGTATGTGAAGTTTGACACTCGGCAACACTCTCTGGTGTACCTGCGACCAGTATTTCTCCGCCACCGCTGCCACCTTCTGGGCCGAGATCAACAATCCAGTCTGCGGTTTTTATCACATCCAGATTATGCTCAATCACCACGATGGTGTTGCCTTGGTCACGCAACTGATGCAGCACATCAAGCAGTTGCTGAATATCGGCAAAATGCAGGCCGGTGGTCGGCTCATCGAGGATATAGAGCGTTTGACCGGTGCCGCGTTTCGATAGCTCACGCGCCAGTTTAACCCGTTGCGCTTCGCCACCCGACAGCGTGGTGGCAGATTGTCCTAGCCGAATGTAGGAGAGGCCGACATCAATCAGCGTTTGTAGTTTACGCGCTAACGCAGGCACGGCAGCAAAGAAGTCATGCGCCTCTTCGATGGTCATCTCCAGCACTTCGTGGATATTTTTCCCTTTGTACTTCACTTCCAGTGTTTCGCGGTTGTAGCGCTTGCCACGGCACTGATCACAAGGTACGTAAATATCTGGCAAAAAGTGCATCTCCACTTTGATCACACCATCACCCTGGCAGGCCTCACAGCGCCCGCCTTTGACGTTAAAGCTGAAGCGGCCTGGTGTGTAGCCACGGCTACGCGCTTCCGGCACACCGGCAAACAGCTCTCGCACTGGCGTGAATAGCCCGGTGTAGGTTGCAGGGTTAGAGCGTGGCGTTCGGCCAATCGGGCTTTGATCGATGTCGATCACTTTATCAAAGTGCTCTAATCCGCTGATATCACGATATGGCGCTGGCTCTGCTAATGTCGCGCCGTTCAGTTGCCGCTGTGCCAGCGGGAATAGCGTGTCGTTGATCAGTGTTGATTTGCCGGAACCAGAAACGCCTGTGATGCAGGTCAATAACCCGACCGGCAGTGTCAGAGTGACATCTTTGAGGTTGTTGCCGCGTGCCCCAGTCAGCTTGAGTACTTTGCTCGGATCCGCCGCGATGCGTTGCGCTGGAATGGCGATCTGCCGCTGTCCTCCAAGGTATTGCCCAGTAAGCGACTCCGGTGCCGCGATAATCTGCTGCAATGTGCCTTGTGCCACGATCTGCCCACCATGTACTCCTGCGCCCGGGCCGATATCGAGGATATGATCGGCGGCACGGATAGCATCTTCGTCGTGTTCAACAACAATCACCGTGTTGCCCAAGTCACGCAGGTGGATCAAGGTCTCCAGCAAGCGTTCATTATCACGCTGATGCAGGCCAATGGAAGGTTCATCAAGTACATACATCACACCAACCAACCCAGCACCAATTTGGCTCGCTAGGCGGATGCGCTGCGCTTCACCACCGGAGAGTGTTTCAGCAGAGCGCGACAGTGACAGATAATTAAGGCCAACGTTGACCAGAAATTTCAGCCGATCACTGATCTCTTTCAGCACTTTTTCAGCAATCTTGGCGCGTTGCCCAGTCAGGTTAAGCTGCTGGAAAAATAGCATTGCCTGACCAATGCTGAGGTCTGAGATTTGCGGCAGTGTGGTGTTTTCCACAAACACATTACGCGCCTCTTCACGTAGCCGCGTTCCTTGGCAGGAAGTACAGGTGCGGTTGCTGATAAATTTGGCCAACTCTTCACGCACGGCGCTGGATTCGGTCTCTTTGTAGCGCCGTTCCATGTTGTGCAGCACCCCTTCAAACGGGTGGTGACGCAGCGTGGTATCACCGCGATCGTTAACATATCTGAATTCGATTTCTTCACGGCCAGAGCCATTCAACACAACCTGCTGGATACGCGCACTCAAGCTGTTGAATGGCGCTTCGATATCAAAATGATAGTGCTCTGCCAGTGAGCGCAACATCTGGAAATAGTAGAAATTGCGCCGATCCCAACCACGGATCGCACCGCCTGCCAGCGAAAGTTCCGGGTTTTGCACCACACGATCAGGATCAAAAAACTGTTGTACCCCTAGACCATCACAAGTTGGGCAAGCCCCAGCCGGATTATTGAATGAGAACAGGCGCGGCTCCAGTTCACGCATACTGTAACCGCAGCTTGGGCAGGCGAAATTGGCGGAAAACAGCAGCTCTTGCGCTTTGTCGTCATCCATATCTGCCACTACCGCCGTACCACCAGAGAGTTCCAGTGCCGTTTCGAACGACTCTGCCAGCCGCTGCGCCAGATCATCACGCACTTTGAAGCGGTCAACCACCACTTCAATGGTGTGTTTTTTCTGTAATTCCAGTTTCGGTGGATCGGAAAGATCACACACCTCACCATCAATTCGCACTCGGATGTAGCCCTGTGCCGCCAGATTTTCCAGTGTCTTACTGTGTTCACCTTTGCGATCTTTCACCACGGGCGCCAGTAACATCAGGCGTTTTCCCTCCGGTTGGCTCAGGACGTTATCCACCATCTGGCTGACGGTCTGCGCTGCCAGTGGGATGTGGTGTGTCGGGCAGCGTGGCTCACCGACCCGGGCAAACAGCAGACGCAGATAGTCATGAATTTCCGTGATGGTGCCCACCGTCGAACGCGGGTTATGTGATGTTGACTTCTGTTCGATCGAGATCGCCGGGGACAGCCCTTCGATATGGTCAACATCCGGCTTTTCCATCAGCGAAAGAAATTGGCGCGCGTAGGCGGAAAGTGATTCAACATAGCGGCGCTGGCCTTCGGCATACAAGGTATCAAACGCCAGCGAAGACTTACCAGAGCCAGACAATCCAGTGACGACTATCAACTTATCACGTGGGATAATCACATTGATATTCTTGAGGTTATGTGTGCGAGCACCGCGCACTTCGATATTATCCATTACACATCCCGTCTTGGAGAGACACCACACTTGTCAGACGTTTTTCAGCAGGGTTGGTGAGCCGTAGATAAAAAACGCCACTGCAATTACTAAACCAACAAGTATGACATAAAAAAAACTGAATGGATATCCAGTATATTGGTGCAACCGAGTCGGCAGGCTGAACCATTCTGAGAACTACTTCGCAGCTATAAACTCACTATCTGGCGTGCTACAATTGGTAGTTTGTACCCTTATGCGTTGAGGCTATAGCCCAGCAGTAATCCATAAGGGTATAGCTACGTATAATAACTTATCAGGAGATGGAACATGGCCAACAGAGGTGTAAATAAGGTAATTTTGATTGGGCATCTGGGCCAAGACCCTGAAGTTCGTTACATGCCCAATGGCGGTGCGGTCGCTAACATCACTCTGGCAACGTCTGAAGCCTGGCGCGATAAAACGACG
Source organism: Serratia microhaemolytica (assembly GCF_004011885.1). Lineage (GTDB taxonomy): Bacteria > Pseudomonadota > Gammaproteobacteria > Enterobacterales > Enterobacteriaceae > Serratia_G > Serratia_G microhaemolytica. The sequence continues at coordinate 214,479 of NZ_SBEF01000002.1, forward strand.
GGTGAACAGAAGGAGAAAACCGAGTGGCACCGTGTGGTGCTGTTCGGCAAGTTGGCAGAGATTGCCGCCGAATACCTGCGCAAGGGTTCTCAGGTCTATATCGAAGGCGCACTGCAAACACGTAAGTGGGCAGATCAAGCCGGTGTCGAGCGCTATACCACAGAAGTGGTGGTCAATATGACCGGTACCATGCAGATGTTGGGTGGTCGTCAGGGCGGTGCAGCAGCAGGTGCCGGAGGTCAAGCCGCAATCGGGCAGCAAAACAACTGGAACCAGCCAGCGCAACCCGCCGCCAGCAACCGCTTTAGTGGTGGTCAGCAATCAGCACCTGCGGCACAAAGTGCGCCGATGCCAAGCAATGAGCCACCGATGGATTTTGACGACGATATTCCATTCTGAATGACATAGAGTGATTATGATTAAGTCATTCTTGATCTAGCCTAATTAACCGATGGGTTTTACAGACTATCAATGAAAAATAAGCCCTTTAAGTGCATAACCATTTGAAGGGCTTTTCGTTTTATGTGACTTTGTGTTTTTATAAAATCGCATAACTTTAGAAGTTGTAAATTACGCCGGGATAAGCACGGCGTCTGGTTGGCGGTACGTCGATGGCATCGTGGGCATTTTGTCTGGCAGCAGGTCGATGGTCAAACGCTGACACAATGGCAATAAAAAAGTGAATTAATCAATTGATTTAAATGGCAAGTCTACTCGATGAAGACAGTGACACCGACATCAGCGCGCTGGAAACCGAACTGGAAAAAAACCTGCCATCCGTCACACCCGCACCGGTCAACAAACCCAAGCGTCAGCCCCTGCCCACGCACTTGCCGCGTGAAGAAGTCCGCTTGGCGCCTGAGAGCACGCAGTGCCCACAGTGTGACAGTCCGTTGCGTTTTTTGCGTGATGAAGTCAACGAGACCTTGGATTATATCCCGGCACAATTTATCGTCAGAAAAACCGTACGTCCGCAATACAGTTGCCCGGATTGCCAAACGGTACACGGTGCCGAACTCCCCGCTCAGATTATTGATAAAGGTCAGGTGGCGCCGGGGCTGTTAACCCACATCACCCTCAGTAAATGTGTTGACCACCTGCCTCTCTACCGCCAAAGCCACATCTTCGCGCGTGAGGGCATCACCCTGCCAACCAGTACGCTTTCAGACTGGATGGGCAAAGTCG
>NZ_SBEF01000003.1 GCF_004011885.1 Serratia microhaemolytica
GGCGAAGCGCGCAGCACCAGCATGTGGTTACGCAGCGAAGGCGCACACAACCGCTCACGCGACAGCAGCCAGCAGTTAAAAACGCAGGCTAACCGCTATGTGATCCAGCTTGGTGGTGATGTTGCCCGCTGGCAGTTTGATCAGCAGCGCCTGCGTATGGGGGTCATGGCCGGTTATGGCAACAGCCGCAGCAGCACCGTTGCTCAGGTTTCTGGTTACAACAGCAAAGGCAAAGTCGACGGCTACAACCTGGGGCTGTATGCCACCTGGTATGCCAATGCGATAGATAATAGCGGTGGCTATCTGGACGGTTGGGTGCAGTATAGCTGGTTTGATAACACGGTATCTGGGCAGGGTCTACAATCGGAGCAGTATGACGCCGATGGCATCAGCGCCGCACTGGAGAGCGGCTACCGCTTCAAACTGCGTGACAACCCGGCCCAGACGGTGAGCTGGTACTTGCAGCCACAGGCGCAAGTGGTCTGGATGAATGTCGAGGCGGATGATCACCGCGAAGCCAATGGCACCTGGGTGCGTGGTGAAGGGGAAGGAAATCTGCAAACGCGTGTTGGCTTAAAACTGTTTGCACAGCGCAGCCATGCCCACGAACAGGCGATGGCATTTCAACCGTTTATTGAAGCCAACTGGGTACACAACAGCAAAGATTTCGCCAGCAGCCTGGATGGGGTGGTGGTTAGCCAACGTGGCGCGGCCAATATGGGTGAAGTCAAACTGGGCATGACCAGCAGGTTAACCAACCAACTGAGCCTCTGGGGCAACGTGGCACAGCAGATCGGCAACCACGGTTACAGCGACAGCGCCGCCACACTGGGTGTGCGTTATCAGTTCTAATTGTTCTGACCACTTCTGGCACCGGTGATATTGGGTGCCAGGATACGCAATCGCTAGACAGATAGGTGAGAACCAAACGAGCTAGCTGATGTTAAATGCTGTCAGCGCGCGACTCACTGTGATCAAACTGGCGATAGAACTTGTTGGCAACCAGATAACCGTGGTTGAGAATTGTGTCGAACTCTAATTCAGTTAATTTTCTCAGCGTGGTTGGAAAATTGGCAGCGAATGCTGCTGAAGCGCAAGGGGAGCCACTGCTGATTGATTTACCTATATAGAAATAAGCACCTCTCCCTTTCTCTTTTTTTAAATAATTGATAAATGTTCGAATGCGTAAAGAGCGTGACTGCCCGGACATAATATCGGCGACACGTTTCATCCGCCATGGATTCAGTCGAGAAAAGGAAAACCCTTGCATCAACGGCGCACCTGCATCAGATACGATAATTGCCGTTCCCTGAGGTAACACGGTTTTGATCACACCTCTACCGGCATCAAAAAATGGTTCGAGACCAAGATTATCGTAGATACCGCCATCATATAAGTGAAGATTGGCATAGGCTGGTAGGATGCATTTGGCATTTTCAACCGATTCATTCCACTGCCATTTTTTCCACTGATATTGTTCGGCTGATATCGTCAATGGGCCGATTGCGCCCGGAAATGCTGCGGACACAGCCAACGCATTAGCCAAAGGAAAGTCATCCGAACGAGCATAACCTAATACATAATCGCCAAAATCTTTCTGCTTGAAACGAAAACGTTTCCCTGTCTCGGCGGTTGTTGCATTGATTGACCATTCTGGATTGTCTGGCAACTGAGAGAGCGTCGCCGTCACTCCCCATTTATCACGTAACGCATACGCCAACAAGTTAGCGCGTGAAAACCAACAGCCCCAGTCTGTTATTTTCAGCGATTTCAGTTGGCTAACCATTCCGCTGATCAAACTTTGCGTACACAACTTTTTGCGCATCACGGGCAGTGAGTGAGTAAGATACTGAGCAGAGGTTGGCCATTGCATTTTGTTGTTTTGTAACAATAAGCCTAACACCAGACTGCCTCCAGATACGCTGGAAATATGGCTCACCCGCTCTAACGCATCATGTTCAGCTAAGAAACGCAGCACTCCCAGATGAAAAACCATCGCTCTGATGCCACCACCGGAAAGCGCCAACGCAATAAGTTGATTACTGTTGCTAATCACAATCTAGCCTCTACATAAATATGAATATTATCTTGGTTGCCAATGCGCACCATTTTATCTAAGGCAAAATCACCCACGTTTTCTCACCAAAAACAGTATTTGACCTGATCGCCTATTTATGTTCTTTCCCTTATCAAAGCAAAAGAACTTTTTAGCCCCTCCCCCTGTGAAGGGGGAGGTTGGGAGGGGGTTATTTTAAAATCATCCCATGCATTAAAACCCACTCTAACCTTCTCATTATCAACCGCAGGGAACTGTCTAGCGCCTTTCCTTGTGACACAAGACAAACACAGGTTTGTGCATTTTTACACGTTATTCACTCAATAAGGTGACTATTTTTAGTCAATAATCGGGTAAAAATGTTCATGCGTTTGCCCTGCCATTTTACCGGCTTCCCGGTGTTGAATGTGTGGTCGAGCAGCAAAATAAAATCTGCTTTCCAATATGTTGGTTATTTTATTGATATTAAACAACGTGTTTTCCATTATCATCCGTAGTCAATCACAGTTAATTAACGTAAGACATTAACAAGCAGCAGGTTATATTTTGCTGGTATGACTGTGCGACAGAGCGGTTTGACTCACACACTGCTGTTCGCGTTACAACCTGCCGCTGTCCTGCTTGGCCTGAGTGTGATACTGAGCAATAGGTTCACCTTTGATACGCCAAATTATTCACTTATCATAATGATTTTAAATGAATTAAAATCATTATGATCAGAGCTGCCGTTGGTAGGGTTTGGGTGTTGAAAATCTGCTTGGCATGATTTATCCACATGTTTAAATTAATATTTATTGCACTGGCGCTGGCTGAACAGTTCAGTTGAGCCAGCGTGGTGAGTCTGCCTGAATGGCTCAGTGATTATGAGTTGAATCCAAGTATTTTTTATGTATTATGCTAGCGTTGTTTACCGCCAAGGTCACGATGGCACTCACCAGAGTGACTGAAATAGCTGGATTGACAGCGCATGACCAGCCCCGAAAGCGATCTGAAGCAACCCGGGGATAAGTGATTTTGATTAAACCACCTTGATGCATTTAGAGGTTTTAATGGATTAAGAGAGAGGTTAGGACGAATGAATCTTGGTGTAGATATTATCGAAATTTCGCGGGTAAATACGGCACTGACGCGCAGCGGTGACAAGCTGATGCAACTCTTATTAACCCCAGCCGAGCAACAGGCACTGGGCGATCTGACCGAAAACATTGAGCGGGTAGCGGGTTACTGGGCAGCCAAAGAAGCGGCGGTAAAAGCACTGGGCACTGGCTTTCGCTTGGGGATCTTATTTCATGATATTCAAATTATGCATGATGATCTCGGTTGCCCCTATTATCTCTTCAGTGGTGAGTTTGCGCGAATAATGCAGCAAAAGAATCTCACCAGTTCCACATTAAGTATTTCTCATTGTCAGTCGCACGCCATTGCTGCTGCGGCGTTGAGTTAATGATTAAAATAAAGGAATATTTATGTCTAACTATCCCGATCTTGCGGGTAAAAACGTAGTCGTCACAGGTGCCAGTGGTGATATTGGCTTGGCGATTTGTGAAAAATACCTCGAGCAAAGCACTAACGTTTTCGCTATTTACCATTATGACAGTAGCGGGTTAGAAAAATTAAAAACCACCCACCCACAGGGTGAACATCTGCATATCAGGCAATGCGACATTGCTAATATCGCCGAACTGTCTCGTCTGGCGGATGAACTTGAAAAACAGATTGATGCAGTTCATGTGCTTATTAATAATGCTGGGATCTACAAAGACAATATATTTTCCGCATTGACCTATGAAGAGTTTGATCAGGTCATTAAGGTCAATCTATACGGAACATTCGGCATGACCAAAAAATTGCTGCCGTTATTACGCCATGCGCGTAATGCGACGGTGGTGAATATCTCCTCGGTATCTGGTATTACCTCCAGTTTTGGCCAAAGCAATTACAGTGCTGCCAAGGCGGGGATTATCGGCTTCACCCGTACATTGGCAAGTGAAATGGCGGCAAAGGGCATTCGAGTCAATGCCGTGGCGCCTGGCATGATCGAATCCAGAATGGTGAAAAAAGTACCACGCCAAATTGTACGTACCGTAATGTCAGCCATCCCGTTGAAACGTCTTGGCCGTGTTGATGAGATTGCCAATGTGGTGGCTTTTTTAAGTTCAGACGCATCAAGCTATATCGTGGGGCAGACGCTAGTGGCTGATGGCGGTCTAGTGATGCGTTAACCTACAGGAATGTTGAATGGCTAATTATAACAGGAGTTTAGTTCCCCCCCCATTACTGCTTAAGATGGGGGCGTGGCGTGCACCTATCTTTATGGTTGATCGTATTATTGACTTTTCGCCTGGCGAAAAGGGTTCGATCACCGTGATTAAACACGTCACCTTTAACGAGTCCTATATTCCCGGACATTTTCCTGATAACCCCGTGATGCCGGGGGTAATGATCGCCGAGATTTTTGGTCAGTCCAGTGAATATTTGAGCTTACTGAACGATTTTTGCTTACTGCATGAACGCGAAACGCAGCAGTCATTGAAGAAATTCGATGACGTTTCACGTGAATTGAGCACCCAAGAGGGGGCAAGACGCATAGTGGCAGAACGCGCGCGCATCATCGGTGTCCTGGCGTCACAGGACGTTAAATATAAGAACTTGGTGTTACCGGGTGACACGATTGAAGTAACCAGTCGGCTGGCCTATGCCGATATCAATGGATTCTACCACTACGAAGTGGAAGCGCGAGTTGGTCGTAATATCGTGAGTGCGGGACGTATTGTCAATTTTCGGACGGATGTCAGCAAAGCTGCAAGCAAGGGCATACAGGTGAAATATCAAGGAGAAACAGAATTATGAATAACATCACGCTGATTGAGGCGATCGAACAGCGCAAGCGGGTGCTGGAGAAGATCAAAACAGGTCTGATAGAGCGTCTGAATCTCTATCAAAATGCCAAGCAGATTGACGACGACACGCCGTTGTTTGGCAGCGGATTGAAGCTGGACTCCGTCGATGCGACCGAAGTTATCGTACTGCTTGACGAAACCTTCGGCATTCGTATCAAAGAGGGGGATGATCCTTCCTACATGCGCAGCGTCAATACCTTAGCTTCGTTTGTTATCGCCAAACAGCGAGAACTCACCTATGGGGCAGCCACAGCAGGAGCGAACAAGGAATGAGCAGACTCACTGAAATTCATCAACAGCACGGTGCGATCTTGGGCGAGCGCAACGGCGTCACTATCCCGCTCAGCTATGGTGCGGCGGATCAGGAATACAGAGCAGTACGTAAAAACATTTTGCTGTCTGACTACTCCCACTTTGGCATAGCTGCCATCAGTGGTGATGATGCATGGTCACTGCTAAACCAACTGGTTTCCGGCGATGTTTCATCGATCCGCGATGAACAGGCAATGTACAGCCTGATCCTTGACGACAGTGGCAACATCATCACCGATCTGTATATCGCCTGTGATGACGAGCGTTTTCTGCTGCTATCGGAGTGGGTGAGTGGTGAGCGACTGTGTGAATTGCTGCGTGCCAAACTGGCAGAAAATGAGCAAGAGTTTACCGAGATCGACGCGATCGAATCACTGACGCCAGAGTGGGGTGTACTGCATTTCGAAGGGCCATATGCCTGGGAGTTGTTGGCTGAAGTGTACGGCATGGACGTGATAGGTCTGCCGTTCCAGGAGCACATGCATGTAGACGATGATTTGATCCTGCTGCGTAGCGGCAAACACGGCGAATATTCCTACAAACTTATCGGGCCGCAAGATCTGTTAGCTGAGGTCTGGTTACAAATGCTAGCAGCGGGTGAGCAGTACGACATGCGCACCGGCGGATTGGACTATCAGCGTTTGGTACGTCTGGAAAACCCCTGCTGGGAGCCAGACACCCTGAACAGTTATAGCCGTTGCCCAATCGCATTACAGATGCAATGGGCCGTGCGTTACGACAAAGAGAGCTTCACCGGTCAGGAAAGTCTGAACCAGCGCTTGGCGCAGGGAGTCACTCACCGAGTGGTAGGGATGAAGATTGCCGGTAAACCTGAAGCGATCCCACAGCGTGGTGACAAAGTCATCTGTGATGGCAACTGCATTGGTGAAGTGATCACCTGTGGTTATTCGCCAGATCTGGATGCCTGTCTGGGACGGCTGTTGCTCAACGATGCGATGGCCTGGGCCGACATTGATGCTTACCAAGTTATGACAGCGGGCACATCGGTCACAGTCAACACCTCGCCGGTGCCTTTCGCGCGCAACTACAGCTTCTTGGTTAATCCTTCTGAACACAGCTGTGTCGACAGCACACGCCCGCGTGACCTGCTGCAACAAGCGGAATGGAATCGATTGAAAGAGGAGAACATGCGTGCAGAAAAAGCAGCCCGGGCTACAGCAGAAAGCGAATCAACAGTATAACGCATTGATAAAATAGCTTAATTAGCTTATTCGTTGCTGGGAAAATGTGAACTCCCAGTCTGATAACTCCAGCATCTGACTGGGACCAGCACAATTAGCCAGACAAGGTGCAGTATCACGGATATCTGTTTGCCATCAACGTGGTTTTCGATAGGGCTTTTTCCAAAAATCATTCTAATCACAAGTAGTTGTTATAGGTTATGGCATATCCACATTTGATTTCTGGTTTGTTGACACGGAATACACTATGACAGTCACTCGCAAAAGAGTGGTGATAACCGGCATGGGACACCTCTCTTCGATTGCTAATAACGTTGCCGATTTTAAACAAGCGCTGCTGGATAAAACCTGTGGCATAAAACCCAGCAAAAAGTATCTGGAATGGTTTGAGGATGCGAATGCCTCCGAAGTGTTACAACCACTGAGTTGGCCCGAACTCTCGGCGGAAACGGTTGCTGCGTTGGACAATGCGGCGCTATGGGCCTACAAAGTTGGCTACGAAGCGCTAAGCCAAGGGCAATTACCCCGTGGTGAACTGCGTGATAAAACCGGGTTGATTATTGGGGTTTCCTCTGCCGGCACTGAAGCTTTTATGCCATTGATTGAACATCAAATGGAGCGTTTCTCGCTGAAAAAAGTGATGGTTTCCGGCAGTTTCTCTTCCTGTTGTGCCATCGTTTCGTCACTGCTTGGGCTAAAGGGCGGTTTTGAACTGGTCGCTACCGCCTGCACTGCCAGCACTAACGCGATGGGGATCGGTTATGATCTGATCCAGAATGGCAAAAACCCTACCGTATTGGTGGTAGGCACCGAACCTATCTACCTACCGACCTTTGCCGGTTTCTATGCACTGCACGCGATGAAGCGCACCCCATCCAGCCCGTTCTCTGGCACACCGGGAATGTCAATTGGTGAAGGGGCGGGAGCATTACTGCTGGAAGAGTACGAACACGCTCTCGCGCGAGGTGCCACCATTTACGGCGAGATGGTCTCTTATGCCACCTCTTGCGATGCTTATCACGAAACCGCACCTGATCCACGCGGTGATGGCGCGGTACAAGTGATGCGCCACGCGATGCAGAATGCGGAAATCGGGCCGACAGACATTGATTATATCAATGCGCATGGCACCGGCACCGAGGCTAACGACCGCTGTGAAACCTTAGCCATGAAAAAGGTTTTCCCCAATATCATCGATATTCCAGTGAGTTCGACTAAAGCTTACGTCGGCCACAATATCGGTTCCGCTGGGATTATTGAACTGCTGGCCTGTTTTCTGACGTTACCTGAGAACAAAATCCTGCCGACACTTAACTTTACTACCCCACGCCCGAACTGTGATCTCAACTACGTGCCGAATGAGTTCCAACACGCTGAAGTTAAAATGTTCATGAAGAACAACTACGCCTTTGGTGGTAACAACTGCTGCGTGATCGCCAGCGTGAAGCCGGAACAGAGCCCAGCCAGCCAATACCAAGCTAAACGGGTAGCGATCACCGGCATGGGCGCGGTCAGTTCTGTTGGCCACACGCTGCACAACATCCTGGAAAAAATGTGGGCGCAGCAGCCACTATCGCAACTTCATCCGCTATTGCTTGACGCCTCAACCAGTCAGGATTTTGGCGAAATCCTCAATAGCATGAAGAGCAATCATGAAGTGGTTGACTACATGCAGCACCATTTCAGCGCAAGCGATATGGCGAGCAAACTGGATCAACCTTCAGGGGTGCATCAGGTTCTCGATCTCGATGCACGTAAAACCCTGCGCCGTTTTGACCCGCGTAAAGCCAATACCATCAGTACCTTTGCCTTACTGGCAATTACTCAGGCAATGGCCGATGCCGGGCGTAAAGTGAAGCGCGACGGCCAGACGCTCGGCATGATCCTGGGGATGTCAAAAGGCCCGCAAAGCACCGTCGTTCGCTATCTGGAAAGCCTCTTTCCTGATCCAACCAAAGTACGCACCTCTGAGTTCCCCGGCTCACTGATGAACGCCATCTCCACCTTCTGTTCGATTTCTGAAGGGATCAAAGGCTACAACACCTCACTGGCAACCGGTATCAACGCCGGCTTGGGGGCGTTGACCTACGGTTATGAATTGATCCGCCAGTCGTTACAGCCGCAAGTGATTGTCGGTGGTGCGGATGAAAACATGAGCACTTTCGTCATCTACCTGCTGGCGTTGAACAGTGATCTACAGTTGACCCTTGATCCGGCTGACTTCAAAGTTTACAGCCAGCATGCCAAAGGCTACGTTCCTGGTGAAGGGGCGGGTATGCTGCTGATTGAAGATCTGCAACATGCTCAAGATCGCGGAGCACATATTCATGCTGAGATCATCGGCTACGGCAAATCGAGCGACGGTAGCTTCTTTGAACAAGACAATATCACCGCCAAAGTGGCCTCGATGGCCAGCGCGATCCGCCAGGCATTACAGGAAGCGGACATCAAACCGCAGCAGGTCGATCTGATTTGTGGCACCAGCGACGGCACCCCGATCCGCGACGCGGCTGAGATCGGGGCGGTGCGCGAAGTGTTTGCGGAGTCGCGTTACCATCTGCCGTTTGTTAACTACAACGCCTGGTTTGGCTTGGTGGAATCCTGCATCGGTATTCTCAACATCGCGGTCGTCACCGAGATCATGAAACGTGGTGAAATATTACCTATCCCCTATACCGAGCAATTCTGTGCTGATGATATCGCCTTTGTCACTCAGCCATTAAACAAAACTGTCCGCATCGCGCTGGTGCTCGGTGCCACCGAAGGGGGCAACCATTATGCCGTGCTGTTGAGGAGTATGGCGTGATAGATAACGTCGCTCTCAGTGGTTGGAGTGTAACCAGTGCCTATGCGCCGGACTTTCCGGCGCTGATCGACGGTTTGATCGCCGGCAGAGTGATCGGCTCGCAACCGTGGTTCGATAGTGCCCATGAATGGCAAGATTTGCGCTTAAGCTGTAACCCGCACTATGCCCCTGAAGCGAAGCCCTTCGGCGCTGCTTTTTCTCGCCTGCAACCGGTGATTGCGCAAGCGCTCACCACGGCGGGTTTAAATCAGCAACAACTGCAAGGAAAACGGGTACGGGTTTATCTGGTCGGTCATGGCCAGCGCGCTGACATCGCCGACTACCTAGGCTATCAGGATCGCAACGATCAAGAAGAACTGCTGCTGTTTCCCAGCATCAAACGGCTACATGCCGACAACTTTGATCAGGATCGATTGGTACAACAGTTAACGCAAGCCTATCAGCTCAGTTGGCCGGTGATTTCACTCTATTGTGCCAGCAACTCCTCATTGGCGGCGGTTCATCTGGCACAGGCAGCGATTGCCGCCGGAGAACTGGATCTGGTACTGATTATTGGCTGGTTGGAAACACAGACGCAGGACATCGTGTTCCTGGGTGGACAAGACATGCTGGGCGAAGGGGGTTCACAGCCGTTCAGCAATCACAACAGCAGCATCTTACCGACTAACGGCGTCGTGGCACTCATCCTAGAAAGTGGACAACACGCTCAGCGGCGAGGGTTTAAACCGAGTGCTTGCTTACGTAGCTCGATGTTTTGCCAAAGCAGCGGCGGGCGCGGTAGCAGCTCGTTCACTGCCGATTTTCGCACCATCGCACAGACACTGGAACGCGTACTGAAACAGGCTAAGTTATCGCCCCAGGATATTGCCTGTGTTTTTCCTCATGCCAATGGGGTGATCGCCAGTGACAAAGCCGAGGCCATGGCACTGCAAAAACTCTGGGGAAAGACTGGCATTCCGGTGGTGAGCTACAAAGGTCAGATCGGTTATATGGTCACCTGTTGTGGCATCCTTGATCTGATGCTGATTGGTGAGGCGTTACAGCAGCGCCGCCTGCTGGCATCCACCAGCCGCTACCCTATCGATGAAAGCCTGCAAATTCAGGTTCATGCTGATAGCCCACCCTTAGCATTGGAAAAAAGTCACATCCTCAAATCCGGCATCGGGCTGGACGGCTCAGCGATCGCGATGGTGATTTCTGCTAACTGGGAAGGTGCCAATGCGTGAAGAGAAACGAACGATACCGGCAGCAGCGATTAATTTGGTCGGCTTTTCGCTGCTGGAACCGCGCCTGCCGATGCGCCGATTTTCACCGAGCTGGTACAACGTTTGGGAAGCGTGGCTGTATAAAAAAGCCAATGCCAAACTGGGCAGCAGCCAGTGGTTGTTCCGGCGCTTCGGGATTGACAGCGAGATGCTAGCGGAAGAGGCACTGCGCAAAGCCAATTATCGCGACTGGTTGAACAGCATGAACAGCGCTTGTAGTCAGGCGATGGCGCAACTCGGTAGCAAAGGTGAATTCCACCTGCGCCATGAGCGCAATGCGCTGTTTTATGTCGACTCCTGGGGAGAGACTGCCACCATTGAAGGGATCAACAGTTGGCGTGATTCATTAAGCGTCGACATTCTGCCGAAAAGCATTGTACGTGACTACGGCATTAAAGATTTCACCTGCAAATTGCGCGGTGAGCGCAATGGTTTGATGAATGCGCTGCTGCTGGCACAAGACAGCCTGAACAGCAATATGGCGGATAACGTGATCATTTGCGGCCAATTCCGCAGCTTCCCGGTGCTGGTTTTTTCCGAAACCCAGCGCTTCCCGCCCGCCAGCAAGCGCGCGCCGGTGTCGGCTAACTGCCAATTCAGTATTGAACGTGTCGGCTGCCTGATCCTGAAAAAGGCCGCCGGACAGGGGGTGACATTGCATCTCAGTGACTATCAGAGCCTACAAGGCTCAGCGCAGCAGCGCGCCACCCAGTTGGCAGATCAATGTAACGCTTATCTTCGCGCAGATACCCACGCCGTGTTAGGCGTCACACCACCCGCGCCGTCACTGCGCGCTATGCAACGCCAGGCTTTCCAGCAATTAGCCAACCACCCGCGCGTACCCAACCGCCAACTCGGTGTTTCACTCAGTGATCGGTATGGTGATAGCGGCTGCATGAACCCGGCACTGGCCTGGCAATATCTACAGCAAAACGGTATCAGTGGTCACAGTTTGCTCAGCGTGCTGGACGGTGACGGTAGCGCCTGGTTACTGGAAAACTGGGGAGCGCAGCAATGATGCACGATGACGGATTACTGTGGGCACAGGCGGTTCCGTTGCCGTCATGTTATTGGGGAGCATCATGACCACGCTACAGACCGCACAACCGCTGCCGATTGTCTCAATGCAGCAGGCCGGCAAACAATTTGGTAATGGCCCCGGTGCTATTGTTGCGCTGGCAAATATCACCACCGAAATTCATGACGGTGAATTTATCGCGCTGTGCGGCCCCTCCGGCAGTGGTAAAAGCACCCTGCTGAATCTGATGGCCGGGATCGATTACCCGACCAGCGGCCAGGTTTATCTACTGGGGAATGATCTCTCGCTGCTGAATGATCAGCAAACCGCCCGCTTGCGCGCTGATGCCATCGGTTTTGTGTTTCAGTTCTTTAACCTGTTGCCGGTGTTGAGTGTGTTTGACAACGTCTATTATCCGCTGATGCTCAACGGGTTTAGCCGCCGGGTAGCACAGCAACGGGTGATGGAGATGCTGGAGAGAGTGGGGTTGGCGGCACATTACCAGCGAATACCCAGCGAACTCTCCGGCGGACAACAACAGCGCGTGGCGATTGCGCGTGCGTTGGTAAAGCGTCCGCGCCTGGTAGTTGCCGACGAACCTACCGGTAATCTGGATAGCCGCACTGGACAGGAGATTATCGATCTGCTGCTGACGATGAATCAGCAGTTGAAAACGACATTTGTTATTTCCACTCACTCATTAGCATTGCGTGATCAGGCGAAACGGGTGTTGGAAATCAGGGATGGGAAACTGGAATATGATTCTGTTAGCGTTTAAACGTTACGCTGTGGTTTTGTATTTATTGGTCAGCGTGTTATCACTGACTAACAACGTGCTGGCAACAGCAGTTGAAACCCAGGGCAGCACAGGTTTGTCACTGTTGCAGGGGATTAATGCCCAAGCTTCAGTGAGTGCATTAACCGAGGCGGCCAGTCAGTTACAACAAAAGTATCAACAAAATGCCGATTATCGCATTGGCAAAATGTTCTATGGCTACGCTCAACTGTTTATCGCTAACGACTTCCTGAATAAAAAGAATTATATGCGTGCAGCAGAAAGCGCCAAACTGGGGTTTTTCTACATCGATGAAGCTGCAGAAACGGATGAACATGATTGGCAGATGCGCTTTCTACGCGCCAGGATGGATGCCTTTGTACCGCCATCTCATGGCCGCTGCGTTATCGCATTGCAAGACCTGCATTTTTTGCAACAGCAGCCAACTGTACCGACAGACCTGAAACCGATGATGGCGCTGATGTCGGCCAATGCGCTCACCGCTTGCCAACGCGCAACCGATGCCAAGATTGCGCTGGCCACGCTGGTGCAACTGGGCGCGGAGGGCAAACGGCTATCTCAGCTCAACAGCGGTGTGGCACCCGCATGGACACCTGCGGAACTGCGGCACATTATCCAACCACTGGCGGAGAAACCATGATGATGAATATCTTATTCTGGCTCGCCAATATCATCATTGTTTACGCACTGCTGGTGGTGCTGATCACGGCGATCCGTAAACCGACCGATATTCGTTATACCTTTCTTAATCTGTTCCGCCAACGCCGCCGTTCTGGCGTCACATTGTTGGCGATCACCTTGGGGGGCGTGGCGGTATTTATCTTTGGTGGTTTTGTCGATTATTCGTTCTGGGCATTGCGCGAGCAAACTATTCGCACCAACCTCGGACATATTCAGTTATATGAGCGGGGTTATCTCAACAGTGGCGCCAATAACTCGTTGCAATACACCATCAATAATTACGACCAGCTGAAAAATATTCTGCTGGCCGATCCGGTGATTGCCGCCAACATCGCCACCATCACCGGGCAACTGGCTTTCAGTGGCATTATTTCGCAATACGAGCAAGAGACATCCACCTTCTTCAGCGCTGTCGGCATTGAACCGCAAACCTCGTTAGTGTTGGGTTCACTCGATCGGATCATTTCAGGTAGCGATCTGTCGCGCGTGAAACCACAACAGATCACCCTCGGTTCTGGCATTGCCCACTCGCTCTCTGCCGGTTATGGCGATTGGGTCGATATGCTGGTGGTCAACCCGCAAGGTGGACAGAATGCCCTGTCTGCGCAGGTGCGTGGCGTGTTCCAGTCCGGCATCAAAGAGTACGACGACACGGCAATCAAAATGCCGCTGCACACCGCTCAGCGCCTGTTACAGACTGACGGGGTGAGTAAAATCATCATCATGCTACAGCAGACTGAGCAAACAGAAGCGGTATTGGCGCGCATCAATCAGTTGATCAACGATAAAAAGCTCAATCTGGAAACGCGCTCCTGGAATGAGCTGGCCGTGTTCTACCATCAAGTCGTCAACCTGTTTGAAGGGATTTTTCTGTTTATCAAATCGATTGTCAGCCTGATTGTGGTGTTTATGATCGGCAATACGCTGATGATGAATGTGATTGAACGCACACGCGAAATTGCCACCTTACGCGCATTAGGGCTGAACCAGTCTTATATTGGCCGCCTGTTTGTGCTGGAAGGGATCATCATCGGCATCATCGGTGCGCTGCTCAGCGTCAGCTTCGGTATTCTGATTGCTTCAATTATCAATATCAATGGCATACCGATGCCGCCCTCACCGGGCTACACCCAAGGTTATCTGGCCTTCGTGAGATGGGATCAGGATCTCAATCTATTCTGGTTCTCCTGCGCGTTACCGCTGGTCACCGCGTTGCTCGCATCGATTATCCCGGCTCGCCGCGCCTCGAAACTGGTGATTGCGCAAGCCTTCCGCTTTGTTTAATAGCTTGAGGGAGAAACGAGATGTCAAACGGACAAACTGTACTTATCACTGGCGCAGGCCGGGGCATTGGAATGGCGATCGCTGAAAAGCTGGCCGAACAAGGCTACCACCTGATCCTCAACTACCGTAAAGATCAGGGAAAAAGTGCCGCCAACCTGCAACGCTTTGTGAGCGCAGAAACCCGAGTCAAAGTGACATTGGCCAAAGCAGATATCGCCGAACCACGTGATATCAGTGAAATGGTGAAAAAACTGCGTCAACAGGGCATCGAGCGTATCGATCACTTGGTGCTGAATGCCGCCGCTGCGCCGTTCAAGCCGTTTATTGAGATGACACGCAATGACTGGAAACTGTTGCTGAATACTAACTTGATTGGTAACACCACCTGTGTACAGGAAATCGTGCCGCTGATGACCAATGGCGGCACGATTTGTGTCATCTCCAGCCTTGGCAGCCAGCGGGTATTACCAAAATACCCGCTCGGTATTGCTAAGTCAGCGCTGGAAAACCTGGTGCGTTATCTAGAGGTAGAACTGTATCAGCGCAATATTCGCGTCAATGCAATCTGCGCCGGGGTGGTGAATACCGATATGGCACCGTTCCTGCGAGATCAGTGGCCAGAGCTGTTCCAGCGCTACGAAAATAGCCCGCGCCGTTGGGTGTTGGAAGCGGAGGAAGTGGCCAATATTGCGGCGTTTCTGCTCTCTGACCAGTCAAGTGCGATACGGGGGAGCACCCTGGTTGCCGATCTTGGCATGACACTGGAACCATAAGCATTGCCGACAAGGAGTATACCGATGAAACATCAACTGGCTGGATGCCTCGTGCTGTTGAGTCTATCAGGCTCAGGGCAGGCGGCAGAACCCGCGCCGCTTTCGCTTGAAGGTGAGCAATTGAATCACCTAACCCAGCAAGATCAGCGTGCGCGCGAAATTATCCGTCGTGCCGATCGCGTGCGTGCCCCAGCCCAACCTTTCCGCTATACCCTGACGCTGTTGGAACATAAAGGCGGGCGCGACGTTAGCGAGGATCAGCAGGTGCTGGATATCTCAATGCGTTTCTACAAACCTTCAGAACAAGTGGAAAAGGGCGATGCTCGCGCACTGGTGCGCTTTGTCTCACCGGCACGCGATAAAGGTAAAGCGCTGCTCTCTGATCTGGATAAAATGTGGTATTACGCGCCTGATCTGCGCCGCCCGATCCCGATCTCACGCCAACAGCGCTTGAGAGGGCAGGTCTCCAACGGTGATGTGGTCGCCGCCGATTTCGACTACTCCTACATCTCACAACTGGTGGGTGAAGAAGCCTGTGGCGAGAGCCTCTGTTACAGACTGGCCTTGCAGCGCCGCTGGCCCCATGTCACCTATCCCGCGATCAACTACTGGGTGGAAAAACAGAGCGGCTACCCTAAACGCGCCGATTTTCTTTCTGCCGATGGCGTTGTGATCAAACGTTCGCACTATCGTGATTTTCAGCCGGTACTGGGCGAGATGCGGCCGACCACTATTGTGGTGGAGGATGCGCTGCACAAGGGCAACTACACCACCATGCGCTATAGCGATGTCCGTTTCGAGTCACTGCCGGAAAGTGTCTTCCAGAAAGAGTATCTGATGAGACTCAATGGATGATCAGCACTTATCGGCCTACGGCGATCGGCATACTATTGCTGGCAGCAACTTACAGCGATGCCAGTTGGGCGCTGGATTGCCAGCTACGGCGCGGGTATGCCGGTATTGAAGCACTCTCTTCGCATAGCGCGCAATCGTTATGGCAATTCGACGCGCCCGCGTTTGTTAACAACCGTGCCGCCAGCATCTACCTTTCCAGTGTCGGGCGTTGCAGCTTGAGCCAGCGCTTTACTATCAAGGCGCAAATCAGTGGGCAATACATCGCTCATGCCCACACACCGGGCGAGTTGGAAGATCAACGCCGCCAGCACTGGATGGTGCTCAACGAGCTGGTCGGCAGTTGGCAGGGCAGTGACAACTGGTATGTCGATATTGGCAAAATACGCCATACCAGCGGCTACCTGTTCTCGTTTTCCCCACTTGATGTGCTGCGCAATAGCGTTGGTCACCGACGTAACGTGCGCATCTTTGCCTTGGGAGATCGTTGGCGTAATTTTTATGATGAAGGCGCTTACGGTATCAGCAGCTCGTGGTACCGCAATGAAGGCAGCTACACCTTTGCCGCCTTTCCGCGCTTGAAGCGCCATGATCAGCGCCAGCAGGCCGGTTCTGAATGGGATGCACTGCTGCGCACCAACAGCAGTGACAGGTATTATGCCAGCTATAGCGCCACCGGGTTGAAGGCGTTCAACCCGACCATTTCGTTGCTGGCAGGCCAACAGAAAACGCTGGCACTCGGCACCAGCGGTAACCTGACCGACAAACTGATCCTCAGCGTTGAGGGATCGGTATCTGCTCGTGGAACTTGGCGCCATCTGGACAGCACCGCCGCACGCGCCATCCGTGACTACCGTTACGTGCAGCAGCCCTATCGGATGCGCTCGGGGGCGGTTGCGGATATTGGCATCGGTTTACGTTACACCACCGACGATCAAACCGAATACGGCGCAGAGTATTACGGCCAGAGCCAAGGCTATAGCCGCAGTGAGTGGCGAGAAAAATTCGCCACACTGCGTTTCGTTAACGGCGGTTACCGCAACCTGTTACCGCCAGAAATTGCCACACTTTATCGCGCTTTTTATCAACTTTACTCCCGCATGATGGCGGCAGAAATCGACAACGTTTCCCGCGCTGGGCATCTGCTCGGCAAACACTATCTCACGGTTTATATCCGTACCAACAAACAACAGGTCGGCAGCGTCGACTGGTCAGCCTCTGGCATGACCCATCTGGTGGATGGCAGCCATATGCTGAATTTGCACCTCAGCATACCGCTAAAAAACAGCACTGAAATTTACACCGGTGTTGCCGCCAGTTTCGGCAGTCAGGAGAGTGAATTTGGCACCTTCGGAGAAAAAGGAAATATCTATGCAGGTATACGAATCAATTGGTAACACGCACACTGGCGCTGAGATAGCGCAAGGCTGGATGATGATCTTTTCTGGCCAGGGTTCCCCAGCGGTAGGCATGGGCAGTGATGTGTGTGATATCTCGCCCGGCACCAAAGCGGTATGGGATTGTGCTAGCGATGTTTCAGGGCTGGATGTGCGCAAGCTGTGCCAGAAAGGGCCGATGACACGCCTGACGAAAACAGTCTACCAACAGCTGGCAGTCACCACCGTTAACACCGCGATGTTGACTGCGTTACGTGAGCGTCAGCCGGTGTTGGAAACCGGTTACGCCGGGCACAGCGCCGGTGAATACACGGCACTCTATGCCGCTGGCGTGATGGATTTGGAGACGTTATTTCGCGCTATTACCTTGCGCGCCACCATCATGCAAAACTTAGCTGAACAGTGCAAAGGCGCGATGTATGTACTCAAACCCTACAGTTATCAATCACTCCGTCAGCAGATTGATCATCTGGGACTCAACGATGTGCTGAATGTCTCCTGCGACAATGGACGGCAACAGCAAGTGGTTGGCGGTGAGTTGGCGGCGATCAAGACACTGATTAATCAGCTTGCACGTAGCGGGGTCGAGACCATCAAACTGGGTGTTAATGGAGCCTGGCATACGCCACTGATGCGCGAAGGGGTCAGTCAGATGCGCCAGGCACTGGCGGGCCTGCCATTTTTTACACCAACCTGCCCAGTCGTCATGAACTGTAGTGCAACAGCGGAAGATGATGTGGCCAAGATCAAAGAAAACCTGGCACTGCATCTGACGCATACCGTGCGTTGGCGTGAGAGTATGGATCTGTGGGCGGCAATCGGCCATTGCCGCTACCTGGAGATCAGCAATAAGAAAACCCTTAGCCATCTGCTGACTGAGCATTACGGCACGCGTGAGGATTATCACATTCAGCACTATTACCCGTTTATTGCCAGCCAACTGGATCACGCAGAGGGAAGGGCAGCATGATCCCTAGATTTGCTCCTTTCAGTGAAAAATACCTGAAGATAGCGGCAATCCCAATCGTGACCATCTCCAGCATGTTGAGTTGGTCACTGATCCGCAATGTGATCGATATCAGCTTGCTGGAGACGATCACCGGCTTAGGTGCGATTTGCCTCTCCATCGTCTGGAGCATGATGCGCGATGGTCGAGGCTATTGGGTATACAGCATTTTTACTATGCGGGTGTTCGAAAGCCCGCAAGTGCTGGAAAGCTATATCCAGCGTGAAACCAAGCCCACAGACAAATTGCTGTACCAGCCTTTTTGGGCTTCGCTGGTCACGCTATGTTCGGTGGTGACATTAAGTAGTCTGGTTTGGTTGGTGGAAGCAAACTGGCGCTATGTTTTGATCGGCTTACTGGGGGGCGTTGTGTTGCCAGGCTTGATGCTGCTGCAACTCAGCAGGTCGATCCGGTTCAATATTGTACGGGCGTTGCAATCCCACCGTGATCTGAACGTGGATCGCCCTCGGCGGCGTAGCCTGCCGGGCTATGTGGCTGAAGATTTATTATTGAGCCTACTGATAAACTTCGCCTTGGTATTGCCGATCGCGCGTAAACCGGCATTTAGCCTGGCGGCTGGCTATGCAGCGCCTGCGTTTATCATCGCATTTATCATTCTGATGGGCATTGTGATGCTGTCGATGCTGGTATTTGCCAGCCGGCAAAGGCGTTATGTGATGTTAGGGGAGTTGCTGAATGGTACGTTAGATAGTGAAAAGGTCCCTTTTGCGGCATGGTCATTCACCGGCAAATTGACGCGCTTTAAACGCAGCGTGATCTGGTTATTGGCCACTCTGCTATGGAGCATTTTGATTTGCCTTATCTTTGCTGCCTGGCCGATCACCCCACAATTTATGCCACTCTATCTCTGTGCGCTGTTACCACTGCTGGTGGTGTATTGTGCCGAACGCTATCAGACGCTATACAGTAATTTCCAGCAAGCACAGGAAATGTGCAAACGTTATCAGGCGCATATCTCAACTAAGACAAGATGATGCGCTAATTTACTGCTGCTGCACTTTCTCTGGCAATTGGCGCTCTGGCAATTGGCGTATTGTCACAGAAAGTGCGCTACGCTTGCTCGAACAGCCGGATCACCACATCAAATCATCCGGCACTTTAAAATCAGCATACGGATCATCGGCATCTTGCTCTTCCTGACTCAGCGCACTGTTTAATACGATGCTGCTGGCATCACGTTGGGCAATTTTATCCGCCACGCTAGCGGGGATAATGGCATACTCACTGCCACCGGCCTGATCAACCGCCAAACGCGCAATCGCCAGGCGGCCACTGATCAACTGAGCCTGTGTTGGTTTATCTACCACCAGTTTTTTAATTAACTTATTGTCGGTGAAGTTGAAATCAATATCGCCATTGGCAATCACGATCCTATTCATCTCAATCAGTTGTTTAACCTGTGCTTTGTATTCTTTTGATAAAGCCGCCTGTTTTTGCTGCTCGCTGAGCTGCTTATCACGCTCCAGTTGCGCCTTCTTGTTTTCTTCTACCGCCTCCCTTGCCTCACGCGCCTGAAGCCGCGATTTTCTCGCCGTTCTTTGCACTTTGGCCACTTTTTTGCTGGAGACTAAACCGGCTTTTAGCAACTGCTCTTGTAGGGTGAGTTTTGTCATCTTGGTTTTGAAATCCGCTGAAAAATTTTGTGGTTAGATATTCAAGTTTAATTTGCTTTCAGGGCAAAAGGTATCGTGTTGCTTCCTGTGTCATTTTCATCGTCTGAAAAACGTCCTGCCTTTTCGACCAGGTTATTCCGAACCCCAAATAAAGGATGCCGTAGTTTCATCTAACGCTTAATCACTACTACCACCATCACCGCCGCTGTCACCGCCACTGTAATCACTGCTACTGTCGCTGTCGCTTTGGTAGTGATAACTTGTCACTGAGTTAGTGCTGTTTTGTACACGGCTGTTGTTACCTTGAACAGGATGGGACAAGTGTAAGCCAAAATCTATCAAACTAGGCAGCAGCATAAAGCAAAGGATCAGACCACAAATGACGGCTATCACCCCCATGTCCAGGGTTATCGATAATATAAGAGTGGCAATCGTCAGTGAAATACGGACTGCACGGCTAAATAAAAGATTCTGTTTTATCTTCATGATGCAACTTTCCTAACTAATTGGTAACGCGTTGTTCTAGAGGGTTTGATGTTACATATTAATGATTTCTTGTTTACATTCATCCAGTGATGGCATAAAAGATACATCCTCTAAAAATGGGTGCTGTCCCATTAAATATTTTGAAATGCTCCTAACCAGTAATGATATAGCATAATTTTCTGTAGTAGTGCATTGAAAAATAAATGTTATCGATATGGCGTTTCTGGTGGGTGTGACGCAGATTTAGTCGTCATGGTTGATTGTCAGATACCAGCCAGTGATCTTATGGTGTATTTCTTCTGACTTTGAGTAGCAAAGGGTGTTGGTATCTGTATCTGTTTGCCTCTTGTACGGATATTGACCCGCTAGCCAGTGGTATGTGTTTTTTGCGGTGCAGTTGCCAATACCGGCAGAAGTGATCACGGGCAATACACAGACGATGCAGTGTAACCGTGTACTACATACACCGGCCTATCATCTACAGAATTGGTCAGCACGTTTGGCTCTTTACTCAAAACAAGTGATGGCTGATTGAGTGTCACGCCCCAGTTATGCTGGGGTATTTTCTCAAGCATTTACTACAGCTCTGCTTTCCTCCATAAGGTAGCTCTCCTGTTGAGGGTGATGGCTAGCTCACGGTTACGGTGATCTCTCGTTGGCGATAACGCTTGTTACGAGTATCATTTTGCGAGATGCATTCCAACTCACGTAGCTTGGACCAATACCGCTTTTTAAGGATTTTCATGAATAACAGTGAACAACTTTTCCTCAATGAGTTGGAGAAAAAACTCTGGAAGGCGGCAGACAAACTGCGCGCCAATATGGATGCCGCCAACTACAAACATGTGGTACTGGGGCTGCTTTTCCTTAAATATGTTTCGGATGCGTTTGACGCACGCCAAAAGGAGCTGCTCAAACTGTTTCGCGAACAAGGCAACCCGGACAATATCTATGCACTGCCGCGCGAGGATTACGGCTCTGATAAAGAATATCAGCAGGCACTGCTGGATGAGCTGGAAATAGAAGACTATTACCGCGAGAAGAATGTGTTTTGGGTGCCGAAGGCATCGCGCTGGGATACCTTAAAAAGCAAAGCGGCGCTGCCTATTGGCACGGAGCTGTGGCAAGATGCCGCCGGTAAGCCGGTGGTGCTGCGTTCGATCTCCTGGCTGGTTGACAATGCGCTGGAAGAGATCGAAAAAAGCAACCCGAAGCTGAAAAACATTCTTAACCGTATTGCCCAATACCAGCTAGGCAATGAGGTGCTGATTGGCCTGATCAACACTTTTTCCGATGCTAATTTCAACAGCCCGGAATATCACGGCGAGAAGCTGAAACTCAACAGCAAAGATCTGCTGGGGCACATTTACGAATACTTTCTTGGGCAGTTTGCGCTGGCTGAGGGTAAACAGGGCGGCCAATACTACACCCCAAAAAGCATCGTTACCCTGATTGTTGAAATGCTCGAACCATACCAAGGCCGGGTATACGATCCAGCGATGGGCTCGGGGGGCTTTTTTGTTTCCAGCGATCGTTTTATTGAGGAACACGCCGACGCGCAGCGCTACAACGCCACCGAACAGAAACGCAATATTTCAGTTTACGGCCAAGAATCTAACCCGACCACGTGGCGGCTGGCAGCCATGAATATGGCGATCCGTGGTATCGATTTTAACTTTGCTAAAAAGAACGCCGATACGCTGCTGGATGATCAGCACCCGGATCTGCGTGCGGATTTTGTGATGGCCAATCCACCGTTCAATATGAAGGAGTGGTGGAACGCTAAGTTGGAAAACGATGTGCGCTGGCAATATGGCACCCCACCGCAGGGCAACGCCAACTTTGCCTGGATGCAGCATATGATCCACCATATGGCGCCGAAAGGCTCGATGGCACTGTTGCTGGCTAACGGCTCGATGAGTTCTAACACCAATAACGAAGGGGAGATCCGCCGGGCGATTGTTGAGGCCGATCTGGTGGAGTGCATGGTGGCACTGCCGGGGCAGTTATTTACCAACACCCAAATTCCGGCCTGTATTTGGTTTCTCACTAAAGATAAATCTGGCAGCAACGGCAAGGCACACCGTAAAGGCGAGGTGCTGTTTATTGATGCGCGTCAGATGGGCTATATGAAAGACCGGGTACTGCGCGATTTTACCCAGCAAGATATTGCCACCATCGCGGATACTTTCCATGCCTGGCAGCGTGATCAAGGTTATCAAGATCAAGCTGGTTTCTGCTTTGCGGCCACACTGGCAGATATTAAGAAACATGATTATGTGCTCACCCCGGGGCGTTATGTTGGCGCTGCCGAGCAGGAGCAAGATAGCGAACCCTTCGCCGAGAAAATGGCACGGCTCACTGAACAACTAAAAGTGCAATTGGCCGAAAGCGCCGAGCTGGAAAAGCAGATTAAGGCTAATTTGGGGGGGCTGGGGTATGAGATTTAGAGTTCTGCTTTCTGATATTGCAGAAATAATTATGGGGCAATCACCTAAGAGTGATGATGTAAATAATTCAGGAGATGGCATCCCTCTTTTGAATGGACCAACGGAATTCAGTGAGCGTTATCCTAATCCAGTACAGTTTACTGAAAACGGTAAAAAATTTTCAGAAAGGGGAGATGTTCTATTTTGCGTTCGAGGCTCAACAACTGGACGAATGAACTATGCAGATAGAAAATACGCTATAGGAAGAGGTATTGGAGCAATAAGAGGGAAAAATGGATTTCCTACGCCATATATACGCGCTGTGATAGAAGAAAATTTAGAACTATTATTGAAGTCTGCTACAGGATCGACATTCCCAAATTTAAGTAGGGATGCTATCAGCAATTTTGAGGTGATGACTGTTGATAAAGATGTAGCTAGCTATATAAATAAACTGATTGTTGCGTTTGAAGATAAAACTTATCTCAACCACAAAATCAACCAAACCCTGGAACAAATGGCACAAGCGCTGTTTAAAAGCTGGTTTGTTGATTTTGAACCGGTTAAAGCCAAAATCGCCGCTCTGCAAGCAGGCGGCTCGCAAGAAGAGGCTTTACTCGCCGCCATGACCGCCATTTCTGGCAAAGATAGCACGGCGTTGGCGGAGTTTGCCGTTGAACAGCCGGAAAAATACGCTGAACTCAAAGCTACCGCAGCGTTATTCCCAGCAGCCATGCAGGAGAGTGAGTTGGGGGAGATTCCGGTGGGGTGGGAAATACAACGCATTGGAGATCTTCTTGAGTTAGTTTATGGTAAGGCCTTGAAGTCAACAAACCGTAGAGAAGGAACCATACCGGTTTATGGTTCTGGTGGTATTATTGGTTTTCACAATGAACCACTTGTTTCACATGGTTCGATTATAGTTGGACGCAAAGGTACGGTGGGTAGTTTGTACTGGGAAGACAACCCTTTTTTTGCTATTGATACAACTTATTACGTGCGGCCACTCACTGTCCCATTGACATATTGCTACTACGCAATGCAAACATTGAGGCTTGAGAATATGAACACTGATGCAGCTGTTCCAGGTCTTAATCGTGAGAATGTTTATCGACTTGAATTAGCTTGTCCAAGTGTATGCATTCTTGAAAAATTTGATGTGGAAGTTTTACTATTACGAAATGCTATAAGTGTTAACTCAAATTCTAGTAAAACTTTAATTAACCTCCGCGACACCCTACTCCCCAAACTGCTTTCGGGAGAGTTATCTTTCGTTAATCAATCAAATGAATTGGAGAGAAATTAATGTCAAAGTGGGATGATAAATATCAAGATTATATGATCTCATGGAATGAACTTGTTGAGTATTTAAATAGCCTGGATTCAATAAGCAATCCTGATATTTCGGAAGAGTTCGAACGCATCAAAAGAATTATTAATTATCTCGACGAGTTGCTGAAAATTATTGATCCCGAGCTCGTTAAATTTTCTTGCTGGGATGAATGGAAGGGCGTATGCAAGCAGATAAAAATTCAATTCAATCGCTATTCACATAATATGGCCTCTCGAGAAATACTTCAAGCAGGCCATTTGGTTGAACAACTATTATCTCAGATGCAAATATATAGCTTTACCGATTCTAAGTCTATAAGTAATATAAGAAAATCCACTACAACAGCAGTTAGGCAGTTAAAACAAAGCTATGAGCAAATGAATGGTGAGATTAATGAGATTAGAAAGGATCTTGTTGATAATAAAAAAAGAATGGATGATCTCTTGTCCGATATTATTTTAAATCAGCAGCAATCAAATAATTTCAAAAATGAAATTGAACAGTTTCACTCTATTAGCAATAAAAATAACCAAGCTATAACTGCGTGCTACAATGATGTTTTTTTGGGAGATGAGAATTCTCCGGGAATAAAACACTCTATTACGGAAGCTCATGAAAGTATCTTGAGAGGACGAGATCACATAAATTCTAATTTACGCGAGATTAACTCTAAGATAGATGAAATAAAGGAATTCCATGTCAAAATTTTTGGAAGTGGTGATAATAGCTCAGATGGTTTAGAGAAGAGTCTGGATTCTTTAAAAAAAGAACTAGAGAAATTTCAGGAGGTACAGAAAGAACGTTATCTTGCACTTAATCAACAAATAGAGTCTCTACTACCCGGAGCCACAGCAGCTGGTTTAGCTTCGGCTTATCATGAAATGAAGCATTCATTTGATCAGTCGATTAAAAAATCCAGTTGGCTTTTTTACTGTTCAATTATTATTTTTATTCTTGGATCAGTTTATTTATCAATTGACAGTATTGGTGGTGAATCATGGATTAAATTTGTCGCCTTGGAGGACTGGAGCGCAATTTTTAAACGAATGATCTATAAGCTACCTTTGTTTGGTGCGGTAGTTTGGTTAGCACTCTACGCCTTAAGAAGGCGCAGTGAAGCACAACGCCTTCAACAAGAATATGCCCATAAAGAGGCACTTGCCAAGTCTTACCACTCATATAAGCAACAGCTTGAAGAATTAGATTCCAGTGATACTGCAATGTTAAAAGACTTGATTAATAAAGCAATTGATTCAATTGCCTATAATGCAGCAAAGACATTAGACGGAAAGCACGGTGATCAACATCCTTCTGTTGAGTTACTCGAAAAGCTACTTGATAAAACGAATGAGAAACTGACTAGTCCTAAACGCCAATGATGTGAAATAAAAAAAGGGCACACAGAAATGACCGAAGATCAACTCGAACAGCAATGCCTCACCTGGTTTGCTGAAACCGGTTGGGAAGTTTGCCACGGCCCTGATATTGCGCCCGATGGCTGCAATCCGCAGCGCGGCTCTTACCATGATGTGTTCTTGCGTGCCATCTTGGCAAACAGCTTGCACAGCATTAATGCACACTTGCCCGTCGAGGTGTTCGAGCAGGTTATTGCCCAAGTGACGCGTGCGCAAAGCCCGGATGTGCTCATCAGTAACCAACACTTTCATCATCTGCTGCTGCAAGGGGTGCCGGTGCAATACAAACAGGGGGATCAGGTTATCCATGATCACGCCTTGTTGATCGACTTTAACCAACCGAGCAATAACCGCTTTATGGTGGTTAACCAGATGACACTGGTTGGTAGCAAACAACTGCGCCGACCTGATATTGTCTGCTTTATTAATGGATTACCAATCGCTGTTATTGAATTAAAAAGCCCTGCCGATGAGAGCGCCGATATCTGGGCGGCCTTCAACCAGTTACAAACCTATAAAAATGAATTGAGTGATTTGTTTATCTGCAATCAAGCCTTAGTGATCAGTGATGGTTACCATGCGCGTATTGGTTCCCTCACGGCAGATCAAGAGCGCTTTATGCCCTGGAAGACCCTTAGCCACCAGAATGATAAACCGCTGCTGGAGTGGCAATTGGAAACGGTGGTAAAAGGCTTCTTCAATCGTGAATTGCTGCTTGATTACCTGCATTACTTCATTTTGTTTGAACAGGGTGATAAACATCTGATCAAAAAAATCGCCGCTTATCACCAGTTTCATGCGGTGCGTGAAGCGGTACGTGCCACCATTGTCGCCACTACCGGTAAACACCTGGATTTGCACAGCGCTATTCTTCCTGGTGGAAAAAAAGCGGGGGTGATTTGGCATACGCAAGGCTCAGGCAAAAGCATCTCAATGTGCTGCTATGCGGGCAAACTGCTACAGCAACCAGAAATGGATAACCCCACTATCGTGGTGGTCACCGATCGTAATGATCTTGATGACCAACTGTTCACCACCTTCTGCCTGGCACAGGCACTGTTTAAACAGACACCCGAGCAGGCTGAGGATCGCGAAAAACTGCGTGAGCTACTCAATGCGCGTGAGTCTGGCGGTATTATTTTCACCACCGTGCAGCGCTTCACCTTGGAAAAAGAGGAGAAGATACACCCGGCACTCAATCTGCGCAGCAATATTGTGGTGATCTCCGATGAAGCACACCGCAGCCAGTATGGGCTAAAGGCTAAGCTAGAACGGAAAAGCGGCGAATATAAATACGGTTATGCCAAACATATGCGTAGCGCCTTGCCTAATGCCTGTTTTATCGGTTTCACCGGCACGCCCATCTCTGCCGAGGATAAAGATACGCGCGCGGTATTTGGTGATTATGTCTCGATTTACGATATTCAGGATGCGGTAGAAGATGGTGCCACCGTGCCGATCTACTACGAATCGCGCCTGGCTAAACTTGATCTTAACCATGAAGAGCTAGAGTCCCTTTCTGATCAGGTTGATCAACTGGTAGAAGACGAAGAGAGTGATCAGCAGGAGAAAACCAAGGGGGAGTGGAGCCGCCTGGAAAAACTGGTCGGTTCTACCCCACGCTTGCGTCAGGTCGCCGAAGATCTGATCCAACATTTTGAAGCACGTAACAACGCCATTGATGGCAAAGCCATGGTGGTAGCTATGAGCCGCGAGATCTGCGTGCGGCTGTATAACGCCTTGGTCGAACTGCGCCCAGAATGGCATAGCGATGATGTAGAACACGGCGCGATCAAAATCATCATGACCGGCTCTGCGGCAGATAAAGCAGCACTGCAACCGCATATTTACAATAGACAGACCAAAAAACGCCTTGAAGCGCGTTTTAAAGACGCCAGTGATCCGCTGAAAATCGTCATCGTGCGTGACATGTGGCTCACCGGATTTGATGCGCCTTGCTGCCATACCATGTATATCGACAAACCGATGCATAGCCACAACCTTATGCAGGCGATAGCACGGGTCAACCGGGTATTTAAAGATAAACCGGGTGGATTGGTGGTCGATTACATCGGTATTGCCAATGAACTCAAGCAGGCGCTAAAAACGTACACCGATTCACAAGGGAAGGGGCAAACTACCATCAACGCCCAAGAGGCGTTTGCGCTACTGCTGGAAAAGCTGGATATCATTCACGGCTTGTTTGCCAAAACCTCCAACTCAACGGGCTTTGACTATAGCGGCTTTGCCGCCGATCCCAGGCCACTGCTGCTAGGGGCGGCAAACCATATTTTGAGCCTACCTGAAGGTAAAAAGCGTTTTGCTGACACGGTGTTGGCAATGAGCAAAGCCTGGTCGCTGTGCAGCACGTTGGATGAAGCGGAACCGTTGCAACAAGAGATCGCTTTTTTGTGTGCGGTTAAAGCGGCCCTCACCAAACTGGGTTCTACCGATCACACACTGAGCGAAGCGGAAAAACACTCGGTACTGAGCCGTATTCTAGACAATGCCATCGTCGCCAATGGGGTCGATGATGTGTTCGCGCTGGCAGGCTTGGATAAGCCCAATATCGGCTTGTTGTCTGATGCGTTTTTGCAGGAAGTACGTGATATGCCCTATCGCAATCTGGCGGTGGAGTTACTGCAAAAACTGCTTAATGATGGCATTTATGCCCGCAGCAATAATAACGTGGTGCAGACTAAGAAGTACTCCGAACGGCTTCAGGCAGTGCTCAACCGCTACAACAGCCGGGCGATTGAGACTGCACAGGTGATTGAAGAGCTGATCCAGATGGCGAAAGAGTTCCAGGCGGCGATGTCACGCGATGAAGAACTGGGGCTGAACCCGGACGAAATCGCCTTCTATGATGCACTGGCAGAAAATGAAAGTGCGGTGCGTGAACTGGGTGATGAGGTACTCAGAAAACTGGCGATAGAGGTGACCGAACAGCTAAGAAAATCGACCACAGTAGATTGGCAGGTGCGCGAAAGTGTGCGTGCAGAGTTGCGTATACGTGTGCGTAATACCTTGCGTAAATATAAATATCCACCGGATAAAACACCTGGAGCGATAGAGTTGATACTGAAACAGGCCGAGGTAGTCTCAAACAGTTGGACGCAGTAATAGCGGGTAACGGGCTCATGCATCGACATGGCGCGAATTCAGATAGAAAGTATGTTCATGGTGATATTTTCATATATCACAATGAATTATGTTGGTGGCTATTATTCTATTTTTTGCTGTGAGAGATTTTTTTGCTTCTGAGATAAGCCATTCAATCACATCTAACGGGAGATCCTCTTCGTAACATGTCAGGAAGAATTGGTGGGTCACATCAGAATAGAAAACTTCAGCAAGTTGTCGAAGCGGAGATGTTCCCGCTTCAGACAACTCGAGATACATACCATCACGGTGAATGTCACTGCCGCGAGTCAGCATATATTTAATCTTGGCCATAATAGAGGTATCTCTATTGCTCGCATAAAGGATGCGGTAGTGCAGAAGTATAGTGAATTTGGCCACCTAATTAAAGGTGATATCCTTACCCCAACCTAAAATAGGTGACTTAGAGCCTATTTTCAGCCGCCATGAACGCCATTTTCTTCGTTCTGAGGATGGGGTGCCAAATGTCGTCACACTGCCACGGGATAACCTGCAAATTCAACTGATTTGAGAAGTCGGTGAAATGTGGTTATTTATCGGCACCTTCATCGAACGTGAGTATTACGTTGATATAGCATCAACTGATTGAATACATAACCGTCAGGGCCATAATTGGAAGGCAACACTTGATCGAAGAAGGATGCCCTCATCATTGCCCCTGAAATTACCTGGTTAGCAATGGTCAGGAGTAGATAAGACTGGTGCATCATTGAAATGCGCTAAAAACGTTAAAGGGGATATTAAATAATGAGATATGGCAGATTGGAGACATAAAAAAAGCCACCGTAAGGTAGCTTGATTTTTATTGATGGTGCCCGGACTCGGAATCGAACCAAGGACACGGGGATTTTCAATCCCCTGCTCTACCGACTGAGCTATCCGGGCAACGACGCGCATTAAACCCCATTTGCCGCAGGGCGTCAAACAGTTTTTGATTGCGATCTGGCTGAATGACTCATTTTTCATCAATAATGCACTGGGTTTTCAGCCGAATGTGATGAGCTGGTCGCATTGAAGCGAGCGTCTGTGTGGCTTAGGTGATGTGACGCAATGTTCTGTATGATGCCGTTTATTTGCCGCGAGGAGCGCTAACGACCTCTCTTTCCAGTGCCATATGAGTTGCTATTTTGTTCGCGTGTTGTCCGCGTACTGTGCTCGAAATCTTCAGTTTCTGTGTGTACGCTGCGTTTTTTTATCTGCAGCCAGTGTGCAAACGGCTGGGGTCAATGATACTTACTGGGATAGGTGCTAAATTTTCGGGGTGCGCAGAGTGCGGTTTTTTGCTACTTTGTTGTGCAAAGCGAGAAAAAATTTCTATGACATCACCAATATGCTAGATAAAACTGATCGAAAGTTGTTGCGTATGTTGCAGCAGGATTGCACGCAGTCACTACAGGTTTTGGCCGAAGCGGTTAACCTGACTTCAACGCCGTGCTGGAAAAGGCTGAAGCGACTTGAGGATGAAGGGTATATTCGTGGCCGAGTTGCGCTGTTGGATAATGAGAAACTGGGTCTGCGCTTAACCGCGTTTGTGCAGATCAAAACACAGCAACACAGCAGTGAGTGGTATCAGAAATTTGTTGATATTACTTCACAGATGCCGGAGGTGCTGGCGTTCTACCGGATGGCGGGAGAGTATGACTATTTGATGCAGGTTGAAGTGGCTGACATGAAGAGCTACGACAACTTTTACAAACGGCTGGTGACTGGGGTTTCCGGATTGATTGATGTGACTTCCAGTTTTGCAATGGAAAAAATCAAATACACTACCGCGTTGCCATTACCAGAGTAGTGAGCCAATTCAACCGCCATTATGGCCGGGGCCACCGAGAATTTCCCTTTTCGTTAAGCGGGTTGGAATAAACTGCGTGAGACTATTTACCCAAATTGGCTGGTATTTCCGCCGTGAGTGGCGTCGCTATGTTGGTGCGGTGCTGCTGTTAATCATCATTGCCATATTGCAGTTAGTGCCGCCCAAACTGGTCGGTGTGATTGTGGATGGTGTGAGCCGCCAACAGATGTCCGCTGAAACGTTGCTCTATTGGCTGGGCGTGATGGTTGCGATTGCGATTGTGGTCTATCTGTTGCGCTATGTGTGGCGGATTTTGCTGTTTGGCGCGTCTTACCAACTGGCGGTTGAGTTACGCAAAAATTTTTATCAGCAGCTCAGTCGGCAGAATCCTGGCTTTTATCAACGCCACCGTACCGGTGATTTAATGGCATTAACCACGAATGATGTCGATCGCGTGGTGTTTGCTGCCGGGGAGGGGGTGTTAACGCTGGTCGACTCACTGGTGATGGGGTTAGCGGTGCTGATGGTGATGAGCACACAGATCAGTTGGCAGTTAACGTTATTGGCGTTGATCCCGATGCCGGTGATGGCGGTGGCGATTAAGCGTCACGGTGAGCAGTTACATCAGCGCTTTAAGTACGCACAGGCTGCGTTTTCTGGCCTTAATGAGCGTGTGCAGCAGAGTCTGACTAATATTCGCATGATCAAAGCATTTGGTTTAGAGCAGCAGCAGTCACTGCTTTTTGCCGAGACCGCCAGACAAGCTGGTGTGAAGAATATGCACGTGGCACGTGTCGATGCGCGTTTTAATCCAACCATCTATATCGCGATTGCTGCCGCTAATTTATTGGCTATCGGTGGTGGTAGCTGGATGGTGATCAACCAACTGATGACATTGGGGCAATTGACCAGTTTTGTGATGTATCTGGGTTTGATGATTTGGCCGATGTTAGCACTGGCGTGGATGTTCAACATTGTTGAACGTGGTAGTGCGGCTTATAGCCGTATTTGTAATCTATTACAGGAAGCTGCCACAGTCACGGATGGCGATCAGCTGCTGCCAGCAGGGCGGGCTGATTTACAGATTAATATCAAAGCATTTTCCTATCCAGGAAGCGATCAGGTAGCGCTGCATGATGTGTCATGCCAATTGCCGCCTGGACAGATGCTTGGTTTGTGTGGGCCAACTGGGGCGGGCAAGTCAACACTGTTAGCGCTGATCCAGCGTCAGTTTGATATTGATCAGGGTGAGATCTGTTATCACGGGTTGCCATTGACGCGGCTAAAGCTGGAACAGTGGCGCGCGCGTTTATCGGTGGTCAGCCAAACACCGTTTCTATTTTCAGATACTGTGGCGAATAACATTGCGCTAGGTAAGCCGGATGCCAGTACTGAACAAATTGAGCAGGTAGCCCGGTTAGCGTGTATACATGAAGATATTCTGCATTTGCCACAGGGGTATCAGACCGAAGTGGGCGAGCGTGGAGTGATGTTGTCTGGTGGGCAAAAGCAGCGTATTGCGATTGCTAGGGCGCTGCTGTTGGATGCGGAAATCCTGATCCTCGATGATGCACTTTCTGCGGTTGATGGCCGTAGTGAATATCAAATTTTGCAAAACCTTAATGTATGGGCGCAACATCGTACCGTGATCATTAGCGCTCACCGTCTTTCGGCGTTGCAACAGGCTAATCACATTCTCGTTATGCAGCAGGGCAGTATCGCTCAGCGTGGTCAACATCAGCAGTTGATCAGTCAGCCAGGTTGGTATCGTGAGATGTACCGTTACCAGCAGTTGGAAGCGGCATTAAGTGATGTGCCCATCGTCCAGCAACAGGGGGGCAGATGAACGCTAAACCAGCCCTGTGGCCAACATTAAAACGCTTGCTTGCTTACGGTGCGCCTTATCGTCACTCGCTGATAGCGGCGGTGATTATGTTGTGGATTGCCGCAGCAGCCGAGGTGGCGGGGCCGTTTTTGATCAGTTACTTCATTGATAGTTACCTAACCCAAGGGAAACTACCGCTGTCGTGGGTGGCAGGATTGGCTCTGGTTTACATTTTGCTGCAATTGCTCGCGGCGCTATTGAGCTATTTTCAGACCGTGCTGTTTAGCCAGGCTGCGGTTGGGGTCGTGCAACGGTTGCGAAGCGATGTGATGTCTGCGGCATTGCGTCAGCCATTGCGTATTTTTGATACCCAACCAGTTGGTCAGCTTATTTCGCGTGTGACTAATGATACCGAAGTGATCAAAGATCTCTACGTCACGGTGGTGGCAACCGTACTGAAGAGCGTGGCGCTGATCAGTACTATGCTGGTGGCTATGTTTAGTTTGGATGTGCGCATGGCAACTATCGCTATCTGTATCTTCCCTGCCGTGTTGATTGTGATGGTGATTTACCAATATTACAGCACACCGATTGTGCGTCGCGTTCGTGGTTATTTGGCTGATATTAATGATGGCTTTAACGAGATTATTGGCGGGATGACGGTGATCCAGCAGTTTCGCCAGCAGCAACGTTTTGCCGAGCGAATCAGCCGGGTCAGTCAGGCCCACTATTCGGCGCGTATGCAGGCATTGCGCTTGGAGGGCGTGTTATTACGGCCACTGTTGAGCTTGTTTTCAGCACTGGTACTGTGTGGTTTGTTGATGCTATTTGGCTTTAGTGGCCAGGGGGCAATTGGTGTTGGCGTGTTATATGCCTTCATCAATTACCTTGGGCGGTTGAATGAGCCTTTGATCGAGTTAACCTCGCAGCAAGCGATTTTACAGCAAGCACTGGTGGCTGGAGAGCGAGTGTTCGAGCTGATGGATGCTGATTTGCAACCCTATGGTGATGATGATCGGCTATTGGCCAGTGGGCGGATTGATATTCGCGAACTGAGTTTTGCTTATCGTCATCAGAAGCAGGTGTTGCATAACATTTCATTGCAAGTACCCGCGCGTGGTTTTGTTGCATTGGTCGGCCATACTGGCAGCGGTAAAAGTACGTTAGCTAACTTATTGATGGGGTATTATCCACCGAATCAGGGTGAGATCGCGTTGGATGGCCGGTTACTGCCCACACTCACCCATTCAGTTTTGCGTCAGGGGATTGCGATGGTGCAACAAGATCCGGTGGTGATGGCGGAGTCTGTGCGGGAAAATGTGACACTGGGCCGCGCAATCAGTGAGCAAACTGTTTGGCAAGCGTTAGAAACGGTACAACTGGCGCAGTTGGTGCGAAGCTTTCCGGCTGGGCTCCAGACGTGTCTGAGTGAAGAGGGGCGATCGCTGTCGGTAGGGCAAAAGCAGTTGCTGGCATTGGCGCGTGTGTTGGTACAACCGCCGCAGATCCTGATCCTTGATGAGGCTACCGCTAACATTGACTCAGGAACAGAACAGGCGATCCAGCGCGCTTTGCAGGTGATCCGCCAACGCACCACCCTGGTGGTGATCGCTCACCGGCTATCGACCGTGGTCAGTGCGGATACGATATATGTGCTACATGCAGGCCAGATTGTCGAGCAGGGTGAACATCGTGAGCTATTGGCACAGCGCGGGCGTTATTATCAGATGTATCAGTTACAGTTGGTGAGTAAAGAGTTGCAGGCAGCCACAAGTTAGTGGGCTAAATTGTGGCTGCTATCGGAAAAACAGCGGGGCAGTCTTTTTCAACCCCGACAGTGGGCAGTTCCGCCGTGGATCGAGCACTAGGTCCAGTGCCGAATCAGCCCCTCTTGTGCGCTGGATGCGACCAATGCGCCATCACGGCGGTAGAATTGACCGCGTACCAGTCCACGCCCTCCCGCCGCAGATGGGCTTTCTACCGCGTATAGTAGCCACTGGTCGAGACGAAAAGGGCGATGAAACCACAGTGCGTGATCCAGTGTGGCGACTTGCATGTTCTGTTGTAGAAAACCAACGCCATGCGGTTGCAGTGCGGCGGGGAGAAAATGGAAATCAGAAGCATAGCCGAGTAAGTATTGGTGCAGGTGCAGGTCATCCGGCAATTTACCGTTAGTTCGCATCCAGATATAACGATAGGGCGGTTCCGATTTTCCTTGTAGCGGGTTATAAAACTTCACTGGGCGCATTTCTATCGGCATTTCAGCGGTAAATTTTTCGCGTATTGCGGCGGGTAGAGTTGCGGCGATTTTTCGCATCAGAATCGGTTCTGCCTGTAGCGTTTCCGGTGCTGGCACTTGCGGCATATTGTTCTGGTGTTCAAACCCCTGTTCTGAGAGCTGGAACGAGGCGGTGAGGTAGAAAATAGCATACCCTTTTTGCACTGCACCGACGCGTCGAGCACTAAAGCTGCTACCATCACGTAATGTTTCTACTTGATAAATTATGGGTTTACTGCTGTCTGCCGGGCGTAAAAAATGGCAGTGCAATGAGTGTAGTGTGCGTTCCCTGATCACGGTCTGTTGTGCGGCATAGATCGCCTGGCCAATCAATTGGCCACCAAAAACTTGGCGTAAGCCGATATCTTCACTGTGGCCACGAAACAACCCCTCTTCGGTTCTTTCTACTTGCAGCAGGGCAAGTAAATCCTTTAGTGGCTGGCTCATCAATTATCATCCTGGTTATTGTTATCGATAGGGTATCTAGCTGTTTCATCGGTGGTGGGTATGGCTGTGATCAGCTAGTTAATCTGCCAACCCTCACGTTGTAAATCGATCTGCCCTTGGGGGTTAAAGTGAATGCCTTCAGCCCGTAGCGCTTGTCGTTGACGTTGGAAATCTTCTCCTTGCTGTGAAATCTGCCCATAACGATTGACCACGCGATGCCAAGGCAGTGTGCTGTTAGGTGGTAAATTGCGTAATACGCCACCAACCTGACGCGCTGCGCGCGGTGAGCCGGCCAGTTTTGCTACTGTGCCGTAAGTTGTCACCTTCCCGTAAGGGATGGCAGCGACGATCATTATCACCCGTTGTTTGAAGCTATCTACTGACATGCTTTATTTCCGTACTGCTGAGATACAATACATCTTGTTACAATTAGTGTACATTTTATTCCGATCGGTGAGTGCATTTGTACAGCATAGAGCGAGTCGCGCTGTTAGCGAGTATCACTTTGATCGATAACTACAATCGATAACCACGCTCCTAGTGCCGTAGCCTGACATTTTGTCATTGATGAGAGCAGGGTTAAGCCTGGTCATCGACCGCATCAATGAGTGATATCTACCCGCGAGTTGCCAAGCTGCTGCTTAGATTAACACGATGTTTTCTGCTCGGTTAGTATTGCCGTTAAAGGAGTTTCACCGCCATGACACGTACCCAGCGCCTGCTTGAGTTGATGCAGCTATTGCGAGCATACCGTTATCCGGTTACTGCCTTGATATTGGCGGAAAAGCTCAATATTAGTGTGCGCACACTTTATCGCGACATTCAGACACTTCAGCAGCAGGGAGTTGAAATTGAAGGTAGTGCCGGTGTCGGTTACCGCTTGAAGTCGGATTACCTTCTTTCTGCACTGATGTTTAACCAACAAGAGGTTGAAGCGTTATCACTTGGGCTGGATTGGGTCTCGTGCCATACAGATCCTGAACTGCAAAAAGCGGCAAAAGAGGCACGAGTGAAGATCCACTCACTGTTGCCAGACAAGCTGGCACATGGCATTGAGTATCCATCATTAATGATCGCCAGCGAGGGTAGCGATCAACTGCATGAGGTGATGCCGGAAATACGGCGCGCTATCCGTCAGCGCCGTAAACTCAAATTTACTTATCGTGATAAAGACGATGTTGTTTCATCACGCTTGGTTTGGCCTGTTGCTGTCGGTTTTTTCAACTCAGTGCGTATATTGGCTGGGTGGTGTGAGTTACGTCAGGCATTTAGACATTTTCGTCTCGACCGAATGATCAGTGTGCAAGTGATGCCGCAGCAGTATCCTAATAGCCGTCATCAACTGCTTAAAGCATGGCGAGAAGATGAAAATATGCTAGAAAAACAGACCTACTGACCAACACGGTCATGGCATCAGGTTGAACCAGAACAGTGAGAGTCAGCATTGTCGCCGGACCTGATGACTAACAACAAAATTCCAGTATCACATTGATTAAAAGTGGATTAGATATCCACACAAAATTTTTGTCGAAGTTATGGCGGAATTGCCGCCATTTGCGACTATGATACGCGCCAGAGAGTGACCTGATGTGCAGTGTTGGCACTGTGTTGGGGGTTGGCTCAAATTTTATGCTGTTATTGGGTCATGAGTATTCACACTAATTGGAACTGGTAAAATAAAAAGTGAATATTTAATTGATTTTATTGTTTTTTTTAAGGTGGAGAGGAAACCGTTTAGTATGATCAAAATAGGAAGAGTATGCCTAGCGGTGGTTGGGCTTTATTTTTGTACCTCTTCTGGTATGGTGCTCTCCGGAGCGCTCGATGAGCAGCGTCAGCGTTACCAGCAAATTACCCAAGCGTGGGATAGAAACCAGATCGAGCTGGTCGAGAAGTTAATGCCGGCGCTGGAAAACTATCCGCTCTATCCCTACCTTGAGCATCGTCGACTGATGGAAACGATGCCGAGCGTTAGCCGGCTTCAGATTGAACAGTTCTTACGGAAGTATCCCGATTTGGCCGTCGCCGATTCACTTACCAATGCTTTTATCAACGAACTTGCTCGGCGTGAAGATTGGCCGGGAGTGCTGGCATTTAGTCGACAGGAACCAAAAACAGTTGAGGCCCGTTGCCACTATCATTATGCCAAGTGGCGCGTTGGTGAGGCACACGCAGCATGGCGTGGTGTTGAGCAACTTTGGTTAACCGGCAGTTCGTTACCACGCGCTTGTGACAGTCTGTTAACGGCATGGCGTGCAGCGGACCAGCAAACTGCGCTTCAAACCCTCACGCGTATGGCATTAGTACTCAAGGAGGGAGGTAATGGTTTATTGGCTGAACTTTCACGCCAACTTCCCAGTGATCATCAGCCGTTGGGCAGTGCCTTATTGCGTTTGCAAAAAGACCCGTCCACCCTAGGTGCATTTGTGCGTAGTGAGCCAGCCAGCGATTTTAGCCGTTCAGTCAGTGGGATTGTGCTGGCTAAGTTGGCACGCCAGGATGTTGAAAAAGCACGTCTGTTGCTACCAACTTTAGTTGAGTTGCAAAAAATGAGTGCGCCGGAGAAGGTGGCACTTGAAGAAGCAGTGGCGGCGCGTTTAATCGGCAATGAGGCGAACAGTAAGCAGGCAGAGTGGCGTGATCAGGTGCTGGAACGTAGTCAGTCGGTAGCATTGCTTGAACGACGTATTCGTTTGGCGTTGGCGACGGCAGATCGCGACGGGCTTAAGTTTTGGCTTGAGCGTCTGCCTGAGCAGGCGCGTAGCAAAGAGGAGTGGCAGTATTGGCGTGCCATCTCTTTGCTTGAAAATGGTGAAGAAGATAAAGGCCGGGATATATTGCGCCGTTTGGTAAGAAAGCGTGGTTTTTATCCGATGGTGGCAGCGCAAAAACTAAATATGCCACATTTGATTCGGGTCGAAGTGGCTCGTAGACCTGAGCCTGGGTTGAGCCAACGGTTAGAGATTGCTCGTGTACGTGAGCTGCTCCATTGGAATTTGGATGAGTTGGCGCGTAATGAGTGGAAAGTGTTTGTTGCTAATCACAACCGATTGGAGCAGGAGGCGCTAGCGCGTTATGCCTTTGAGCAGCAATGGGTCGATTTGAGCGTTCAGGCGACCATTGTGGGCAAGCTTTGGGATCATTTGGAAGAGCGTTTTCCCGTGGGTTGGCCACAGGAGTTTCGTCACGCGACGGATGATAAAGCGATTAGCTTGAGTTATGCCATGGCGATTGCGCGCCAGGAGAGTGCTTGGGATCCGAAAGCGCGTTCTCCAGTGGGAGCTACCGGGCTGATGCAACTGATGCCGCGAACTGCACAGGATACCGCCAAGAAATTTGCGATTACCGATTATCGTGATAAAAGCCAATTAGTAGAGCCGCAAATGAACATTAAAATAGGCACTCAGTATCTTGAGTCGGTCTATCAGCAGTTTGACCATAACCGTATTTTGGCGTCAGCAGCCTATAATGCTGGGCCTGCACGAGTAAAAAGTTGGCTGAATAACAGTAATGGGCGGTTGGATTCAGTTGCTTTTATTGAGAGTATTCCATTTGCCGAGACACGCGGTTACGTAAAAAATGTACTGGCATATGATGCGTTTTATCGTTACTTTCTGCACCATCAGCCGACAAAAATTCTCACTGATGCCGAGTGGCAGCGGCACTATTGATGGCAATAGCTCTGGTACTTCCCATTCATAATGTATGGTGGCAACAATGACCCAATCATCTTCAAACGATCAACTGCTTGCT
The DNA here is from genome assembly GCF_004011885.1 of Serratia microhaemolytica. Taxonomy (GTDB): domain Bacteria; phylum Pseudomonadota; class Gammaproteobacteria; order Enterobacterales; family Enterobacteriaceae; genus Serratia_G; species Serratia_G microhaemolytica. The sequence goes on from NZ_SBEF01000003.1 coordinate 38,903, forward strand.
ACAGCGGAGAACCGCGATTGGCAGCGTGTGATGACACTACTGCAACAGGCAGTGGCGCAGAATTTGCACCAACCGTTGATGCAGTTGTTGCTCACCCCAGATGAGCGCAGCGCACTCAGTACCCGAGTACGTATTATTCAAGAGCTAATGCGCGGTGAAATGAGTCAGCGAGATTTGAAAAATGAGCTGGGAGCAGGGATCGCGACGGTAACACGTGGTTCAAATAGCTTAAAGGCTGCCAGCCCACAGTTGAAACAGTGGTTAGAACAGCAATTATTGGCTGAGGATAGATGATCGGCTCAATTTGTGCCGCTGACTTGAACAGTTGGCACGGTGCAAAAAGTGTGGCAGACAAGGCAGGGTGAGCGCAGCTAGATCGCTGGCCAAAATTTGAACGGCAACTTGGTGGCGGTAAATCGTATAGGTGCTGAGCTGGCGCACTCCTCAACGTAAGCGGAGGTAGGCCAGCTTCAGGTGGGGCATGGTAGCCACAGAAACATTATCGATAGGTTGTTATAGTACAGGTACAGGCTGGTTTTGCTGTTGATACACTGGGTTGCAGAATGGTACCAGTGCCAGTAGCAGTGCTTGATGGTAAACGCTGGTGCGACTCAGTTTACCATCGGTGAACAGCCCGATTGCACCACCTTGCCGTTTCAGATCGCGGTTGCCAGTCAGTAAGGCGATTTCACTGCCCAACTCACGTCCAGTGCGGATACCTTCTAATACCAACTCTGGCAGCATCAGGCTGGCAGAGCGAGATTCACCACGGATGGTTGGGTTTTCTACCGTCATCCAGGCGAAAGTCATGTTTTCTTCAATGCCTGCTTCCACGCCAACCCAGAAATCGGCTTCAGGTCTTACTTGCCGTGCTTCCATCACACGTTGACGGGCACCGCTGCGTGTTTCTGCATTTCCCATCGGTTGTAATGAGACTCCGCTAGCGACATCAACAGGTTCGAGGCGGAATTGATCAGCACCAAAGGTGTCGGCAAAGGCCAACTCAATCGCTTTAATCTTGGCTGGATTCGTCGTTGCTGCGATAACATGATACATAGCGGGTATAGCTCCCTTAAATATTGAGTTCTACGTTGCCTACTCTGGCCGGATAGGTGCGAGCATTCACCATTCAGCGCGAGTTGCCAAACGACGCTAGCTCGATCTTCGTTTATGTCACATAAGCGATATGGCACAGAAACTGCCAGCTAAAATAGCGCCTATCGCTCTCCAGATGGTTGGTTGGGCTAGCATGTTACTCCAGCATCACTAGTTATGGCAAAGCAGATCAGGAAGAAACAGCTCATGAATCAGTAATGGGCTACCATCAAGAAACAGGCGTGAACGTCGTCCCCATACGGTAGCAGCACGACAGTAGGGGTTGGATAAAATCTCGAAATTGGCCAATTGCAGGTGGTCACGTGGCACAAATTCAGCCGCAAATAGCCGATCGCCTATTGGTTGCGCAGCAGAGACGGTCGATGCATTTTGCATAAGCACCGAGTTGGTAAACAGCGTCCAGGCAAGGATTGCTGGTCCGTGATCACCATGTAAAATTACTGTGCGGCAGACTCCCTGGGTACTGGTAGACGCGACCAGTTGTTGCTCTTCACATGAAAAATCAACAGTCTGGTTGCCCAACCACGTTAATGAAAAATGCTGATGATGGCGGCGTAGCCGCTGGGTTAACGAGCAGGGTTCCAGTAACCAGGGGCGCAATGGTTGCGGGAATGGGTAAGATTCCGCAGGCTGCCATGCGCTGGTTCGTATTAACGGAATGGGGAGAGTAACAACATTGTGCATTACGAGTTTACCCGTGAGTTGCCGGTTGGTCTTTCAGCCGGCCATTATCGATAAATTGACGGTAAAAAGTAAGTGTTAGTGTGTTGGCAGCGAGAGACATAGACAATCATCGTGCCAGTTGCTGAGGTCAATAGTGAGTGCAAGCTAACCAAACCAGCGTTTACGTCATTTGGGTTGTATAGTTTATTTTGATATACTTAACACTACTTCGCTGCCAATCTGACTGGGTTGGCGATCTACTTTTCCATCGGATAGCATCATGTTGACTCAACTTTTGACCGCAGAGGTCATCCGAATTGAACCTACTGCGCGTGACTGGCGTCATGCGATTGAGCTGGCAACCGCCCCACTACTGGCGAAAGGCATCATCAATCCCTCCTATGTGAACGCTCTTTTTAGTTCCCACGAGAAGCTAGGCCCTTACTATGTGTTGGGACCTGGTATTGCTATGCCTCATGCTCGCCCAGAAGATGGCGTAAACTGTTTAGGCTTGGGCTTGACGGTGATCAAACAGGGCGTGAATTTTGGTTCGGATGGCAATGATCCGGTCTATTTGTTGATCACGCTGGCGGCCAGTGATAGCAACTCTCATGTTGAAACCATCGCTCAGTTAGCCGAGTTGTTTATGAATGAAGCCGACGTGTCGGCGATTATTGCTGCCGAGACGAAAGACGAGATACTGCGCATCTTGGCGCGTTATTAATTGGCGCTGATTGGCGCATTGAACAGAGGAAGTAAGTGATGAAAATTTTGGTTGTCTGTGGTCATGGTCTTGGTACTAGTCTGATGATGGAGATGAGTATCAAAACGATTTTAAAAGAGTTGTCAGTCACTGCGGACGTTGATCACCGTGATCTGGCTTCTGCTGGTACAGAAACGGCGGAAATATTTGTAGCTACCCGTGATATTGCTGAACAACTGCAAGCAATGGGAGTGAATGGCCGTTTGGTAGCGCTTGATAATATGGTCGATAAGGCAGCAATGAAAGAGAAAATTTCTGCTGCGTTGCGTGAGCTTGGTGCGTTGTAACACCTCTGTTTGCGGCCCGAGGGCCGCCTCTATGACTGTCTGGAACTGACTATGGCGTTTTTCAATTTTCTGATGTTTGATGTGCTCTCTGAACCAGCAGTACTGGTTGGTCTTATTGCACTGATCGGTTTGATTGCTCAGAAAAAACCGGTAACTGAGTGTATTAAAGGTACAGTTAAAACCATCATGGGTTTTGTCATTTTGGGGGCTGGTGCCACTTTGGTGATTAACTCTCTGGGTGACTTTGCCACCATTTTCCAACACGCCTTTGGTATTAAGGGGGTGGTGCCGAACAATGAAGCGATTGTTTCGATCGCTCAGAAGTCGTTTGGTAAAGAGATGGCGATGATTATGTTTTTCGCCATGTTGGTGAATATCCTGATTGCTCGTTTTACGCCGTGGAAGTTTATCTTTTTGACCGGCCACCACACGATGTTTATGTCGATGATGGTGGCTGCTATTCTTGCTGCGGGTGGCATGTCGGGCGTGGCGCTGATCGCGGTCGGTAGCCTTGTGGTAGGGGTAACGATGGTGCTGTTCCCAGCATTGGCGCACCCTTACATGAAGCAGATCACCGGTTCTGACGATGTTGCACTGGGGCATTTCTCGACCATTTCCTATGTGTTGGCCGGTTTTATTGGTGCCAAACTGGGTAACAAAGCACACAGTAGTGAAGATGTGCAAGTGCCGAAAAGTCTGCTTTTCCTGCGTGATACTCCGGTGGCGATCTCGTTCACTATGGGGATCATTTTCATCATCACTTCGCTGTTTGCCGGTGCAGAGTTTGTTGCAACCCTCTCTAAGGGTAAGCATTGGTTGATGTTCTCGTTGCTGCAATCAATCACGTTTGCTGCGGGCGTGTACATCATTCTGCAAGGGGTGCGCATGGTGATCGCCGAAATTGTGCCGGCGTTCAAAGGCATTTCTGATAAGTTAGTGCCGAATGCTAAGCCAGCACTGGATTGTCCAATTGTATTTCCCTATGCCCCGAATGCGGTGTTACTCGGCTTTTTAGCCAGCTTCACTGCTGGGCTGCTGGGCATGGTTTTGCTTTACCTGGTTGGGCTAACAGTGATTATTCCTGGTGTGGTGCCGCACTTTTTTGTCGGTGCCGCTGCAGGTGTGTTTGGTAATGCAACCGGTGGACGTCGTGGTGCTTTGCTAGGTGCTTTCGCCAACGGTTTGCTGATCACCTTCCTGCCAGTTTTCCTGCTGCCGGTGCTGGGTGATCTTGGCTTTGCGAATACTACATTCAGTGATGCTGATTTCGGTGTGGTTGGCATTCTGCTGGGTTTGATTGTGCGTTAAATAGTCATTTGGTGTTTAAAAAAGCCACCTCAGAATACCGGTCAGGATTTCCTGGCCGGTATTTTTTTATGTTTAATCATCAGCAAGATCATGCTATTCAATCGAGTCTGTGCTTATTGTGGTTCAATCACACTTGAATAAAGGGAACTTATCGGTAAATATATCGTCTTAAGCGATGTTTTTAGATAAATATGAAACATTCAAACTTAATTAAGGGTTTTAACGATATGAATAAGCAAAATCGTCTGTTGCTGGCGTTGAGCGTGGCTAGCGTACTGGTAACCGGTAGCGTGCAGGCTGGGGTGCTTGATTCACTGAGTAGTGCGATTGGTGGCTTAACAAAACCAGGCAGTAGTAACACCACAAGCACTGCCAACAGCGCTAACACGTTATCACTTTCTACATTGACCGATTTACTCAATGGTGGCGATTCTGCCTTGAGTGCGAAAACAATGGGTAATGCCGCCGGTATTTTGGAGTATTGCGTCAAGAATAATATCTTGTCGCAGAGTGGTACTGATCTGGTTAAAAATCAGTTGCTGGATAAATTAGGGCTAAATACGCCCGCCAGCGCTAATAATCAGGATTATCAACAAGGATTGGCTGGGCTGCTAAACACCAATAATGGTCAACAGGTTGATTTGGCAAGTCTGGATATGTCAAAAATCACCGAGCAGGTGAAGCACAAGGCGTGTGAGCTGGTGCTGGATCAGGGTAAGTCATTTCTGTTCTAACGGTTAATCACCGCTGGCAGTGTTTATTGCCTGAATGGCATCGCACTGTGAAGGAGAGGGCACTGGGTCGGTGCCCTGCTCTGATGCGGGTTAGCCAATGATTTCATCCAGGCTTAGCTCATCACGGATCTGCTGTACCCACGCTTCTACCCGTTGGGCAGTCAGTTCAGGTTGGCGATCTTCGTCGATCGCCAGACCGATAAAGTGTTGTTCATCAGCCAGCCCTTTAGAGGCTTCAAAATGGTAACCGGCGGTTGACCAGTTGCCGACAATGACCGCACCACGCGGCTCGATGATGTCACGGATGGTGCCCATCGCATCACAGAAATATTCCGCATAATCTTCCTGATCACCACAGCCGAACAGCGCCACTAATTTTCCATTAAAGTCAATCTCTTCCAGTGTTGGGAAGAAGTCATCCCAGTCACACTGTGCTTCACCGTAGTACCAAGTTGGGATACCAAGCAGCAGGATATCAAATGCTTCCAGATCCTGTTTACTGCTTTTCGCGATGTCGTGCAGTACAGCGACATCTTTCTGGTACTTTTGCTGAAGAATTTTTTGGATCATCTTGGCAATGTTTTCGGTATTGCCAGTATCGCTGCCAAAGAAAATACCTACCTGAGCCATATCAAATATAACCTTTTTATTCAATTAACTGCATCAAAAACGTCACCACAACCGACTATCAAACCCTGCTGTTATTGAGCAGCCAACGCTGTATACGATCTGTTTTCTGCTGTTGTCCCGTGAGCAATCAACCAGTTCAATTGGCTGACGATTCTGTACATGTCAGCAACTCTGTGCACCACCGCAAGGGTTAAAACAGGCGGTTTACGACTCTGACTGTTCTGCTAATTGGGCCAGCAGCATCTGCTCAATCAGCTCGCTGCGGCTCAGATTACGCTGTTGTGCCAGCTTATTTAACGCAGTGACTGCATTTGCGTCCATCTTCAGTTCTACACGCCGTAATCCACGCACTTTGTCGCGTTTTAGCTGATTGCGCTTATTCACCTTGAGCTGTTCATCACGGGAAAGCGGACTGGTTTTCGGCCGCCCAGGGCGGCGTTCATCAGCAAACAGATCCGGTGTGGTACGATCGGTTTGTTCTTTTGCCATTGTTGCACTATTGCCATTGTCGCACTATTGCAAGAGAGTGTAATACCTTTGTTACCTGAACGGGCAGGCGTAGCGCGGCATATTACCTTAGCAGTGGTAATAACGACAATGGGTAATGTGGCTAAAAACGCAACAAGCTATGTGTTGTGGTCCTCGTTGGTTGATTTCTCGCTGATGAAACGTTCAATTGCACGTAGCACTGTTTCTGGTTTTTCGGCATGTACCCAGTGGCCGGCTGCGGCCACTTCATAAGCGCGCGCTTGTGGAAATTGGCGCACAATCTGTTCACGGTAGCTATCCTGAAGATAGTTAGAGTGTGCCCCACGAATAAACAACACCGGATGTGGCCAAGGTGGCAGCTCTTGCCAACCGATGATGTGGTGATATTCCGCCATCAGTGCTGGCAGATTAAAGCGCCAGTTACCTTGGTGGAAAGATTTCAGCAGAAACTGGATCACGCCCTCTTCGGTTAAGGTTGTTCGTAACTGTTCAGCCGCTGCTGAGCGTTGCGTGATGCCAGCCTCAACGACGGACTGTAGTGCCGCGAAGATGTGATCATGCTGACGTAGCGAATAACTGACCGGTGCAATGTCGATCACCACTAGGCGAGCAATACGTGCAGGGGCTAATGCCGTGAGCGCCATGGCTGCTTTGCCACCCATTGAGTGACCAATCACGATAGTCTGTTCTATCTGTAATTCATCAAGCAGTTGCAGGAGATCTTCCGCCATCAGTGGGTAATTCATCGCGTTGCTATGAGGAGAGCGGCCATGATTGCGTAAATCGACTTTGATGACAGCGTGTTGCTGGTTTAATTCGCGTGCCAATTGGCCTAAATTATCAAGATTGCCGAACAGACCGTGGATCAGCAGTAGGGGTAAGCTTGCCGGTTGTGCGGTTTGAGCAGGCAGTAATTGGTAGTGTAATTTCATGCTGAACAACATCACAGTGAAATGGTCTGTAGCACGTTACTGCAAGATGGCCTTATGAGCAACTTGCCGTGTTTTCGGTTTAATAGATCGTTCACCCAGCAGGCGATCTGGTGTAAGCTGGCGCGGTTCGTGCGGTTACCAAGTTATGCAGCCACAGTTGGCGCAACAGTGTAGAGAAAACAGACTGGATTAAGATGAAAACGATAGAAGTTGATGAAGAACTGTACCGTTATATCGCCAGCCATACCCAGCATATTGGCGAGAGTGCCTCCGACATTTTACGCCGGATGCTAAAATTCACCCCAAGTCAAACCCCAACAGTGGCCGAGAGTGTCAGTGCGCAGGTGCAAACAGAATTGGCGCTGGTCGCGCCAGCACCGCTCCGTGAGCGTGTGCGTGCGATGCGTGAGTTGCTGCTGTCGGATGAATATGCGGCACAACGTAAGGTGGTTGATCGTTTTATGTTGGTGCTAGCGACACTCTATCAGCTCGATGCTGCCATGTTTTCCACCACTGTGAGTGAGTTGCATGGGCGTACTCGTACCTATTTTGCGGATGATCGACAAATATTGCTGGATCGTGGTACTCATACGCAGCCAAGGCAGATTGCCGATACTCCTTACTGGGTGATCACCAATACTAACAGTGCGCGTAAACGTAGCATGGTCGAACAGATTATGCTGGCGATGCAATTTCCGCCAGAGCTGATTGAGAAGGTGCGCACGACTATCTAAGTGAGCGAATTCTGCCGTAGGTTGTTGCGTGATGACTGACGGCTTTGGCTTTGGGAGAGAATTCATGATCAATAATCCACGAGCCGGGCAAGCGGCTCAGCAAGATGATTTAATCAATATTGCGCAACTGACATCACACTATTATGTCTTACAACCACAACCCGATAACCCTGCCCATGCAGTGAAGTTTGGTACATCAGGCCATCGAGGTTGCGCCAGCCGGCAGAGTTTTAATCAAGCACATATTTGGGCGATTGCACAGGCGATTGCTGAGGTACGTAAGCTGAGTGGTATTGACGGCCCCTGTTATGTTGGTAAAGACACTCATGCGCTATCGGAACCGGCTTTTATCTCGGTGCTGGAAGTATTAACGGCGAATCGGGTTGAAGTGGTGATTCAGCAGAATAATGGTTTCACCCCAACGCCGGCAGTATCGCACGCTATTTTATGCCATAACCGCCAGGGTGGTAGATTGGCGGATGGTATTGTGATCACGCCTTCACATAATCCACCAGAAGATGGTGGTATCAAGTACAACCCTGCAAATGGTGGCCCTGCTGACAGTGATTTGACTCGCTTGATTGAGCAGCGCGCTAACCAGTTATTGGCTGACAATCTACGCGGAGTGCAACGGCAGTCTATCGAACAAGCCTGCCAGAGCAGCTATTTACATGTTGAAGATTTAGTGCAGCCATATGTTGAGGGGTTGGTGGATGTGGTCGATATGGCGGCGATCCAGCGTGCTGAATTAAAGCTGGGTGTTGATCCGTTAGGTGGTTCAGGTATCGGTTACTGGCAGCGGATTGCCGAACATTATCGGCTGGATCTGACGTTGGTGAATCAAGCGCTGGATCAGACGTTCCGTTTTATGCCACTCGATTACGATGGCATGATCCGGATGGATTGCTCATCAGAATTTGCTATGGCCGGTCTGCTGGCGTTGCGTGACAAATTTGACTTGGCATTTGCCAATGATCCCGACTATGACCGTCATGGCATTGTGACGCCCAGTGGATTGATGAGCCCAAACCACTATCTGGCGGTGGCAATCGACTATCTTTTCCGCCATCGCCCAGCATGGGCAGCACAGGTGGCGGTAGGTAAGACGCTGGTGTCGAGTGCGATGATTGATCGCGTCGTGGCAGCTTTGGGGCGTCAATTGGTAGAGGTGCCAGTGGGCTTCAAATGGTTTGTTGACGGCTTGTTTGAGGGGCGTTTCGGTTTCGCTGGTGAAGAGAGTGCTGGGGCCTCTTTTTTGCGTTTTGATGGTCACCCTTGGTCGACGGATAAAGATGGCATCATTATGTGTCTGCTGGCGGCAGAGATCACTGCGGTTACTGGGCAAAACCCGCAACAGCACTACTTATCGCTAACCAACCGTTTTGGTTCATCCAGCTACAATCGGCTACAGGCAGCCGCTAGTGCGGTGCAGAAAAAGGCGTTGGCACAACTCTCTGCTGACAGCGTACAAGCGACGATGCTGGCAGGAGAACCGATTATCGCTCGTTTGACTCGCGCGCCGGGTAACGGTGCGCCGATAGGCGGTTTGAAGGTGATGACTCAGAACGGCTGGTTTGCTGCTCGTCCTTCCGGTACTGAGGATGCGTACAAAATATATTGTGAGAGTCTATTGGGTAGCGAACATCGCGAACAGATTGAGCGTGAGGCGGTCGAGATCGTCAATACGGTATTGGCTTCATCTGGCTAACAGTGAGTTGCCACCGTGGGCACGGCAACGGTGGCAACTTGGCGACTAACGTTTTTTGTTAAATGCTGCCGCTAGTGCATCACTCATCGCGCTGTTGCCGCTGTTTTGCACACTGCTCGGCTTTGCTTTATGTTCGCTTGAGCGGGCGGTGTTGCGGTTGCTGGCGGGATTGCCACTGTGAGTTGTGCCTCGGCGCGTGTTGTTTTCGCCAGGCTGCTCGTCTAGACGCATACTCAGCGCAATACGTTTGCGCGGTAGATCTACCTCCATCACCTTCACCTTCACGATGTCTCCTGCTTTGACGACAGTGTGTGGATCTTCAACGAATTTATTCGCCAGCGAAGAGATGTGTACCAGACCATCCTGGTGTACGCCGATATCAACAAAGGCACCAAAATTGGTGACATTGGTTACCGCACCTTCCAAGATCATACCGATTTTAAGGTCATTCAGCGTTTCGACCCCTTCGGCAAATACCGCTGTTTTGAACTCTGGGCGCGGATCTCGTCCTGGTTTTTCCAGCTCTTTCAGGATATCACTGACGGTGGGGACACCAAACTTCTCATCAGTAAAATCACTGGCTTTGAGATTGCGTATTGCGCTGGCATTGCCCATCAGATCACGCAGTGCTTGTTCGGTTGCCGCCAGAATGCGTTCAACAACTGGGTAAGCTTCTGGGTGTACCGTTGAGGCATCTAACGGGTTATCGCCTTGGTTGATGCGCAGAAAACCAGCACATTGTTCGAACGCTTTCGGCCCCAGCCGGCTGACTTTTAACAGTTGATTGCGGTTGCTGAAACGGCCATGTTCATCACGCCAAGCGACAATGTTCTGTGCCATCATTTTTGTTAGGCCTGCGACGCGTGTGAGCAGCGGTACCGAGGCGGTGTTTAGATCAACCCCAACAGCATTAACGCAATCTTCAACTACTGAATCGAGTTTCTTGGCTAATTGGCTTTGGCTGACGTCGTGTTGGTATTGGCCGACACCGATCGATTTCGGATCGATCTTGACCAGTTCCGCCAAAGGGTCCTGTAACCGGCGAGCGATGGAAACGGCCCCACGCAGTGACACATCCAACTGGGGAAACTCTTGTGCTGCCAGTTCGGAAGCGGAGTAGACTGAGGCTCCCGCTTCACTGACAATCACTTTTTGTGCCGTTATTGCTGGGTATTGCTGTTGTAATTCGCTGTAGAAGCGTTCGGTTTCGCGTGAGGCGGTGCCGTTGCCGATGGCGACCAGTTCTACATTATGCTTACTGCACAGTGCAGCGACAGTGGCGGCGGCTTTTGCCGCTTGACCGGTATGTGGGTAAACGGTGTCGGTGGCGACCAGTTTGCCGGTGGCATCAACAACGGCGACTTTAACCCCGGTACGCAGGCCTGGATCGAGCCCCATAGTGGCACGCATTCCTGCGGGTGCTGCCATCAGCAGATCGTGCAGATTACGGGCGAATACCTTGATTGCTTCATCCTCGGCACGTTCGCGCAGTGTGCTCATCAATTCAGTTTCCAGATGTAGCAGCACTTTAATGCGCCAAGTCCAGTTCACGACTGATTTACGCCAGCTATCTGCCGGTGCCTGATTTAAACGTAAGTCCAGATGGTTGATGATGATCAATTCACCCTGGCTCTCGCGTGGTGGTTCCTCGTGGTGTGGATCGGCATTCAGTGTGAGTTGCAGGATGCCTTCATTGCGACCACGGAACATGGCGAGTGCCCGGTGTGAGGGCACCTGAGCGATGGGTTCTTGGTGGTTAAAGTAATCACGAAATTTCGCCCCTTCCTCTTCTTTGCCTGCTACCACACTGGAGACCAGATGAGCATTTTTCCATAAGTAATCACGTACTTTGGCCAGCAAGGCAGCATCTTCAGCAAAGCGTTCCATCAAAATATAACGTGCGCCATCCAATGCGGCTTTGACATCGGCAACACCTTTTTCCGGATCAACGAATGCGGCAGCTAGCTGTTCTGGTTGCTGTTGTGGCTGTTGCCAGAGTGTTTCTGCCAGTGGCTGTAAACCGGCTTCGATAGCAATCTGACCGCGTGTGCGGCGTTTCGGTTTGTACGGTAGATAGAGATCTTCCAGTTCGGTTTTGCTCAGTGTGCGCTTGATCGCTTGTTCCAGCTCTGTGCTGAGCTTACCTTGATCACTGATCGACTTGAGAATAGTTTGACGACGTTCCTCCAGTTCACGCAGGTAACTTAAGCGAGTTTCCAACTGGCGCAGTTGGGTATCATCTAATGCGCCGGTCACCTCTTTACGGTAACGGGCGATAAACGGCACGGTGTTACCTTCATCCAGTAAACGGATTGTGGCATCCACTTGTTCAACGCGAACTTGGAGTTCGCTGGCAATGGTACTGCTGACTGACTCAATCATAAATAGGATATCTGCTTGCAACAATAATCAATGAGGGACAGTTATACGTTCTGCTAGCCTGAAATGCCAGTGCAGCACTGAAAGCTTGTCCCAGTAGCGTATTAGGTAACCGAGTGATCAGTTTCAGTGGTTTTAATATAGTCAATCTGGTTGACCCACCACTCAACAATACCGGTTGGTGTGTGCACGCTAGCACTATCGCCCTCGGCTTTTTTGAGCAGTGCGCGAGCCATCGGGGAATCGATTGAGATGTAATCCTTACGACCAAAAATTTCATCATAACCCACAATACGGAATCGTTTGGTTTCACCGGCTTCATTCTCGACCGTGACCCAGGCACCAAAAAAGACCCGCCCCTCCTGTTGTGGCGAGTAATCGACGATCTTTAACTGCTCCAGGCATTTGGTTAGGTAACGGACACGGCGATCAATTTCACGCAGGCGTTTCTTGTTGTACTGATAATCTGCATTTTCGCTACGATCACCAAGGCTAGCTGCCCAAGTGACCTTTTTAGTCACTTCAGGACGCTCATCACGCCATAGAAAATCTAGCTCCTGTTTCAGTTTGTTGTACCCCTCACGGGTGATCAGCAATGTTTTCATCACAAAATCCGTTGATAGCCTTTCGGTATAACAGATTTTCGCACAAAGTTGGCTTGCTGCTAATGGTTTATCAAGTCACCGTTGGATTGGTCGAGGTGCTTAAAACGGGATTTTCATTATCTATATAATAAATAAAGTGATTATAACCAGGTTTGCAACTGTGGTGGCTAAGATGGAATGTGCCAGCTATCCCGATAAGGGAAAAATATATTTTATATCAATGAAATAATTTTATTGTGGTGATAGCTGATAGGTTTAAAATGGGATTTTTTGATTAAAAAATGATCTTTTTGATTAAAAATTGATCTTATTGGTTGAGAAATGTTCTACTTTGCCCTCATCCTACCTCGGCAGTGCAACAGAGTAAATGCTAACTATTAGGAGTTACTATCACTATGAAAGAATTTGTATCTCTGGTTATACCTCTGACGTTGTTTTCGGCCTCTTCTTTGGCAACTGAAACGCACGGCTGTGCTAATGCTACTCCTCAGCAGATTGCAGCACTGTTTGAACGCTGGAACAGTGCGTTAATGACAAGTGATGCGGTACTGGTTGCGCAACACTATCTTAGCGATGCAGTTCTGTTACCGACTGTTTCTAATCAGGTTAGGTTAACCGATGCTGAACGGATTGACTATTTTGAGCATTTCTTGGAAAAAAGTCCGGTTGGTCAGATTGACAGCCGTACTATTCGTATTGGTTGTAACACGGCGATAGATACAGGAACATATTCTTTTGTCTTTAAAGATCAATCAAAAGTCTCTGCTCGTTATACCTTTACTTACGCTTGGGATGGCAGTGAGTGGAAGATTTCATCCCACCATTCGTCAGTGATGCCTGAACACTGATTAACGCTGCACACACTGGGCTGTCGCCCAACACTGAAACGTCATCGTGCCTATTGATCTGCCGATGGCGTTTTTTGTTTTTATCTGAGTTAAACTGTTGAGTGTGTCGTTACGCTATTTTGTGCCTAAAATTGCTGTTTAGGTATGCTCCGAGGGGTATTTTTTGCTGGTAGTGACACGCTTTTAAGCAAAGCTCATTATTATTTGTTTGAAAAACAAGATTTGTAACAATAGTTATAACATGCATACCATTAACTACTGTTAGTAATAATGAGTTTTCTGACAATACAAGACTATTGCCGATGTAGTCGCTAGCGTGGGCGGTGTATACCTAAATGAGCCTAGGGGAAGAAGGTAGCACCAGCTATCAACCCGTAGCTTTGGCAAATGGGGTATACTCGAGAGTACGTTTAGGGTAGAAAGAGGTAAGGCGGCCAACACCGCTGCCTCTTGATGAGCGACGGGTATATTAAGGGCGAGGCATGACCTCGAATCAGGCAATACAGCCTTTGGGAGTAAGCTAATGCAAGAAAATCATAAGATCCTGGTCGTCGATGATGATATGCGATTACGTGCGCTGTTAGAGCGTTATTTAACTGAACAGGGTTTCCAGGTTCGTAGCGTTGCCAATGCTGAGCAGATGGATCGTTTCCTGACGAGAGAATCTTTTCATTTGATGGTGCTGGATCTGATGTTGCCCGGAGAAGATGGGTTATCTATTTGTCGCCGTTTGCGTAGCCAGAGTAGCCCAATGCCGATCATTATGGTCACTGCCAAGGGTGAAGAAGTTGATCGAATCGTTGGTTTGGAAATCGGTGCTGATGACTACATTCCGAAACCATTTAATCCACGTGAGCTGTTAGCTCGTATCCGTGCAGTGCTGCGTCGGCAGGCGAATGAGCTACCGGGAGCACCTTCTCAAGAAGAAGCCGTGATCGCGTTTGGTAAGTTTAAACTCAACCTTGGCACACGGGAAATGTTCCGTGAAGATGAGTCTATGCCATTAACCAGTGGCGAATTTGCTGTGTTGAAGGCGTTGGTTAGTCATCCGCGAGAGCCACTTTCTCGCGATAAACTGATGAATTTGGCACGTGGGCGTGAATACAGCGCAATGGAGCGTTCGATTGACGTGCAGATCTCCCGTTTGCGTCGGATGATCGAAGAAGATCCCGCCCACCCACGTTACATTCAGACAGTTTGGGGGTTGGGCTACGTCTTTGTACCGGATGGCCGTAAGGCATGAAACGATTGCGTTTCTCACCACGCAGCTCGTTTGCTCGCACTTTGTTAATGATTGTCACCTTGCTGTTTGTGAGCTTGGTGACAACTTACTTGGTGCTGCTTAATTTCGCCATTCTACCGAGTCTCCAGCAGTTTAATAAGGTATTAGCCTACGAAGTACGTATGCTGATGACTGACCGGTTACAGTTGGAAGATGGAACGCAGCTTGAAGTGCCCGCTGCTTTTCGTCGTGAGATTTATCGTGAACTCGGTATCTCTCTTTATACCGATGCGGCTGCACAAAAAAGTGGTTTACGTTGGGCACAACACTACCACTTTCTCAGTGAACAGATGGAACAGCAGCTAGGGGGACCGACTGATGTTCGCATTGAAGTCACCAAAAATTATCCGGTAGTCTGGTTAAAAACCTGGCTGCAACCGGACATCTGGGTGCGGGTGCCTCTGACAGAGATCCATCAGGGCGATTTTTCACCGCTATTCCGTTATACCCTGGCAATTATGCTGTTGGCGATTGGTGGCGCTTGGCTGTTTATTCGTATTCAGAACCGCCCGCTACTAGAGCTGGAACATGCTGCTTTGGAAGTTGGGCAGGGGCGGATCCCGCCTCAATTACGCGAATATGGAGCTTCTGAAGTACGTTCGGTGATCCGTGCGTTTAACCAGATGGCGGCAGGCGTGAAACAGCTTGCTGATGACCGCACACTGCTAATGGCCGGAGTGAGCCATGATCTGCGCACCCCGTTGACGCGTATTCGATTGGCTACTGAGATGATGAGTACCGCAGATGGCTACCTGGCTGAGTCGATCAACAACGATATTGAAGATTGCAATGCCATCATTGAACAATTTATTGATTATCTGCGTACTGGGCAGGAGATGCCGACAGAGTTGATGGATCTTAACACCATCCTTGCGGAAGTGATTGCGGCAGAGAGTGGTTATGAGAGGGTAATTGAAGGCGCGTTGATGGAAGGGCCACTGCGTGTTGAGGCGCATCCGCTATCGATCAAGCGAGCTGCGGTGAACATGGTTGCCAATGCAGCGCGTTATGGCAATGGGTGGATCAAGGTGAGTAGTGGTCGCGATTTTCCACGTGCCTGGTTCCAAGTGGAAGATGATGGTCCTGGTATTAAAACTGAGGAAATCAATTATCTACTGCAACCTTTTGTGCGAGGTAACAGTGCACGCAGCACGAGCGGCACGGGTCTTGGTCTGGCAATTGTTCAGCGCATTATTGATGCCCATGCCGGTGAGCTAGAGATCGGTACTAGTGAACGTGGTGGATTGCGCATTCGGGTCTACCTGATCCAGCCGATAGAGAAGAAAGAGGTAGCGGCAACCAGCCCTAAACCTAACAAAGAACCGAGTTGAACAGTTTCGTTTTGCTGGTTATCAACGCTAGACTTGGGCGCACTTTGGGTGCGCCCTTTGTTTTCCTATTTACTAGGTAACATCTTCTGGCTGGTGGTTAATCGTGCGAGCGATGCTGCTGGCAATGCTTGCTGTCAGTAATAGGTTATTGAACACGATAGGTGAGGGCGGCGCTTGTGCGATGTCACTAATCTGGCACTTTTGGAAAGTGTGGCTGTCGGTGAATAGTATAACTTATTGTTTCTAATGGCACGCCCTACAGGATTCGAACCTGTGACCTACGGCTTAGAAGGCCGTTGCTCTATCCAGCTGAGCTAAGGGCGCAGAGTGAGGAGAGTGAGTGCGATATTGCACTGAACAACATTTAATTCAGCAATGCTTGCTTGAATATTGACTTAATTTCAACGCACAGCATCCCAGTGAACAACACGCTGAGGATGCTGATTATACGGCTGAACGCCCTTGAGTCAATGCCTTTTGACTGTCTGGCGATCGAGTGAACATTTTTTATCGAGTAAAAAATTTTGCTCAATTGCTAGCACAAACCAATTGCTGAATGTATCGCTTCTGTTAGGAGCTGTTGACGCAACAGCAGCCCATTTCCCTATTCTGGATCATGCAGAACAGCGAGCAAGCTGTGCTATTTCATGTGGATGTTTTTCTTTGATCATAAAACGTAGCACATTTATTTACCGCTCTGTAGTTTTCGGCTGATTCATCACCTGACAGAGTCCCTTTCTTCTGACAAAATAACAGCACTTCTGCTTCTTCATACACGATGGGTTTTCTTTTTGATGTCAGCAAAGATTATTGATGGTAAAACAGTGGCGCAACAGGTCAGGAACGAAGTGGCCGAGCGTGTTAGACAACGATTGGCTGCTGGTAGACGTGCTCCAGGGCTGGCAGTTATCCTGGTTGGTGAAAATCCGGCTTCACAGATTTATGTTGCCAGTAAACGTAAAGCTTGCGAAGAAGTCGGTTTTGTTTCTCGCTCATATGATCTGCCGGACTCTACGACAGAGGCGGAGCTACTTGCACTGATCGATAATTTAAATGCAGATAATTCGATAGATGGCATTCTGGTACAACTGCCGCTACCTATAGGCGTTGATAACATCAAAGTGCTTGAGCGTATTCATCCAGATAAAGACGTTGATGGTTTTCACCCTTACAACATCGGTCGACTCTGTCAGCGCGCCCCCAGACTACGCCCCTGTACGCCGCATGGCATTATTACCTTACTTGAACGTTACCAAGTTGATACTTACGGTCAGAATGCCGTTGTTGTTGGAGCATCGAATATCGTTGGTCGTCCAATGAGTCTAGAACTGCTGCTGGCAGGCTGCACCACTACCGTGACGCACCGTTTCACTAAAAATTTGCGCCATCATGTTGAAAATGCTGATATATTGATTGTTGCTGTTGGCAAGCCACACTTTATTCCTGGTGACTGGATCAAACGGGGAGCGATCGTGATTGATGTCGGGATCAATCGGTTGGAAACAGGCAAAGTGGTCGGCGATGTTGAGTTTGCCACTGCCAGTGAGCGTGCAGCATATATTACTCCAGTGCCAGGAGGCGTGGGACCGATGACGGTGGCAACACTGATCGAGAATACCTTGAAGGCGTGTGAGGAGTACCACGATACAACACCTGTTTGATTGCGGTACTTGTTGAGGTAGTCGTTCGATCTGAACAGCTAGAACAGCATGGTGGCGCAAATGGGCGCTATGTGACACGACGATGTTGTCAGTAGACAGGATTGCTGTGGTGCATTAGCGCGATGTTTGGGGGTAGCGCGGTATTGAGATAAGTGATTACCCCAGAGGTTGGTCAATGACTGTTCTGGGGATTTATCTGTCGTGAATTAGCCAAACACCATCACTAGCCGTTAAACGCCATGATTAGCTGATGACAGCTTCGGCTGCTGCAACCGAACATATTAGTGGCCACTCCTTCAGTTGAGATCTTTCAATTGGGGCATATTTGGTTATCCCATCAATTAAAATATTTTGATTTTCAACATCGTTTGGTAAATTTAATAGATAAATACTTTCATTCTTTTCTGATAAACCTTTCGATATGACTGTAAATTTCCAGCCAGAACGCTCCAGAATTGTGAACATTGAATGACTAACAATAGTTAATATTCCATCATAATTGAAATTTCTGGAGTAATTAATTGTGGCCAGAAACATAAGTAAACTTATTGGGAATCTCTCACGGTTTATCTTTTTTGCTCTTGCTTTATCGACAAAAAATCTGCTTGATTCAATGTAGTTACCCTCGGGAAGGGTAAAGTTTTCAAAACAAGAGGCAAAAGTTCCAACGATCATATTAGGGTATTGCATTTCAATGAGTCGTGAACCACAAATTACGGTGTCATCCATAATGCCAAAAAGATAATTTGCATTATGGTCATCATACTCATCGAACTCCAAACCATTAATACAGTTCACTGACCAATTCAGACGATCTTTAAATACTTCTTTTCTTAATGCAAACAGTTCTTCTGATTTTCTCTCAGAAAGAAAGTCATGATTGACACTAATAATTTCTAACATAATGTACCCCGCCCACTACAGTTCAATTAGCATACCAAGTGCAACAGGCAATTGACTCGGAAGAGATAATCTGTAGTAAATTCCTTGGTTCTGAAACTATGAAACAGTTGCCTGATCTGCCAATACAAAATAGGCCACATAGTTTGTGACGCGCAGCAAAGATACCAGTTTTTTCCCCTAAATCGCAAAGGTTTTCTTAAGAGTTATTGGCGTTCAGTAGAGAAAATCATGTTTATCTGTAGCGATACACCATCATAAACATAATTTAAAAAATCATTTTAAATCATTTCGTTAAGTGTTCATTGATGTATTGTTATAGAAGTAATAGCTTATTGCGCTACTTTTTTCCGGATAAAATTCGAGAGTGACTGATTGAAGTTTATAGTCATTGAAATAATTTGAAACAATTTAAAATAAATTGAAATCATTTTAATCGTTATTGCATCAATTATGATTGGTGCAATAACGATATATTTTACTATAAAGCGTAAAGTTTTAAGATTTTTATTTTAATGTTTACGGTAAATTTTTGCTTTATTTAACCTCTACTCCTTTTGCCTGTAGGTCTGCATGATAGGAGGATCGGACAAACGGTCCACAAGCAGCATGAGTAAAGCCCATAGCGATAGCCTCTTGTTTCATCTCTTCAAACTCGGCTGGGCTGACATAGCGCTGCACCGGTAAATGGTGACGGCTAGGCTGTAAATATTGCCCCAGTGTTAACATGGTCACACCGTGACGACGCAGATCATGCATTACTGCAATAATTTCATCATTGGTTTCACCAAGACCGACCATCAACCCCGATTTGGTCGGAATATCCGGGTGAGACTGTTTAAAACGCGCTAACAGTTGCAGTGACCAGGCATAGTCTGCTCCTGGACGAACTTGGCGATAGAGACGTGGTACATTTTCTAGATTGTGATTAAATACATCAGGTGGTGTTGCCGACAGGATCTCCAACGCACGATCCATCCGGCCACGGAAGTCGGGTACCAGTGTTTCGATTTTTATCTGTGGATTTTTAGCGCGTATTGCACTGATGCAGTCAGCAAAGTGTTGGGCACCGCCATCGCGCAGATCATCACGATCAACTGACGTGATCACCACATAACGTAGTGCCATATCAGCAATGGTTTGTGCCAGTTTTTCTGGCTCATTGGTATCAGGTGCTACTGGGCGGCCGTGTGCGACATCACAAAATGGGCAGCGGCGGGTGCAAATGGCGCCCAAAATCATGAAAGTGGCGGTGCCGTGGTTAAAGCATTCGGCCAAATTGGGGCAAGACGCTTCTTCACAGACCGAGTGCAGATTATTTTTACGCATCGCCGCCTTGATACCTTGGATGCGTGTCGAATCTGCTGGCAGCTTAATCTTCATCCACTCGGGTTTACGCAATACTTCCTGCGGCTCTGTGACCACGCTCTTGACAGGGATCAGCGCCATTTTATCGGCATCGCGATATTTTACACCGCGTTCCATCTGAATCGGTTTACTCATAATCTTGTGGATTCCAGTTGCGAGCCTCGACTGTTTGATAGCCGAGAAGGTGAACAAATTGCTGGATCAGGATCGGTTGCACATCTGCGATCCCGATGTTAGGTACCAGTGTACTGATTTGGGTCATCTGCATTCCGGCATAACCACAAGGGTTAATACGTTGAAACGGTGAAAGATCCATCGCAACATTCAACGCCAGACCATGAAATGAATTGCCTTTGCGAATACGCAGCCCAAGTGAGCAAATTTTCTGCTCACCAACATAGACGCCCGGGGCATCAGAGCGTGCTTGTGACACAATGTTGAAGTGGCATAACGTATTGATTACTGTCTGTTCCAGTGCAGTCACTAACGGACGCACCCCGATTTTATGGCGTTTAAGATCGAGCAGGACATACAGCACTTGTTGACCAGGGCCGTGGTAAGTTACCTGACCACCGCGATCACTCTGTAGCACGGGGATATCGCCGGGCATCAATAAATGCTCTGCCTTGCCGGCCTGCCCTTGGGTAAACACGGGCAGATGTTCAACCAGCCACAGCTCATCGGTAGTGAATTGATCTCGATTATCAGTGAAATGGTGCATAGCACGGGAAACAGGCTGATACGGCTGTAACCCCAGTTGCCGCACAATGATGTTGTTCTGTTGCAAACGAGTCATCGTTAGGTTAGAGAAAGGTGCTGCGATTATAACGGTCACATCAGGCGACGACCACTATTAATCCCTGATCGACAGTTCACACCGTTAAGTGTATGGGTCAGCGATAACACAAGATTGCTGACCACAGCGATGCAGAACATCAGGTTACAGTACCATCCGTACAATATCGATATCGCTTAACTCTTGGTATAGCGTTTCCACCAGCTCAATATCAGTAGCGATAATGGTAATGGATACAGAATGATAATTCCCTTTGCTACTGGGCTTAACCTGAGGGTGATAATCACCAGGGGCATGGCGTTGTACCACTGCCACTACCTGTTCAACCAACTCTGGTTGTGCTAATCCCATCACTTTATAGGTGAAAGAGCAGGGGAATTCGAGTAACTCTTTTAATTTCGTTTGTTGCATTTGCAGTGCTCCAGGTAGCGTACGATAACGGGGTGGCTTCACCAGTCAGCGCGGTAGACGATATGGTGGCTTTCCCTACTTATGCTGGGTAATAGTAGGGGTAATACACGCTATCTGGTGGCGAAGTTCACTATTTCAACCACCAGCAATCGATAGTGCTGGCAGAACAAGCTGATTGAGCAAACTTAGAGAAAGAAACGGCTGTCTGGCAGTGAGGATGAGGTGAACACACTCACTGCTAAACGGTGATCGTGTTAGCCAAACCAGCGATGGAACATCAGACGAATATAATCAATGATGCGGCTGAAGAAACTCCCCTCTTTTACCTCGTTCAACACCACCAATGGACGTTGATCGATCGTCTTGCCATCGAGCTGAAAGTTGATGGTACCGACGACTTGGTGCTTGGAGAGTGGCGCATTAATTTCAGGCATGTTTAAGACATAACTGGCTTTTAGATCCTGCGCCCGACCACGAGGAATGGTGAGATAAACATCGCTATTCACGCCCAGTGCGACGCGATCAGCATCACCAAACCATACCGGTGCGGAAGCAAATTCCTTGTCAGCCTTCAACGGTGCCACGGTTTCAAAAAAGCGGAATCCCCAGGTAAGCAGCTTTTTGCTCTCAGCTTCACGCCCTTTATAGGTGCGCCCACCCAGAACAGCAGAGATCAAACGCATTTGACCTTGTGTCGCTGAGGCAACCAGGTTATAGCCAGCAGCTTCAGTGTGGCCAGTTTTAATCCCATCGACGTTCAAACTGGTATCCCACAGTAGCCCATTACGATTTAACTGGCGGATATTGTTAAAGGTAAACTCTTTCTCTTTATAAATAGCATACTCATCAGGTACATCACGGATCAGTGCTTGGCCGAGCAGTGCCATATCACGTGCTGAGCTGAATTGCCCTTTGGCATCGAGGCCATGAACAGTTTTGAAATGGGTATTTTGTAAGCCGAGTTGCTGCACATAGATGTTCATCAGATTAACGAAAGCATCCTGGCTACCGGCTACGTAATCAGCCATTGCAACACAGGCATCGTTACCTGATTGTAGATTGATACCACGTGTTAACTTAGAGACTGGAACCTTGTCGCCAGGCTTCAGAAACATCAGTGACGAGCCTTTTAACTCGGGATTGCCTGCTGCCCAGGCATCTTTGCCGATAGTAACAACGTCATCCTGGCCAATTTTGCCTGATTTCAGCGCTTGACCGATGACGTAGCTGGTCATCATTTTGGTTAGGCTGGCAGGATTGCGCCGTGTATCAGCATTCGACTCAGCCAGCACTTTGCCGGAGTTGTAGTCAATGAGAATGTAAGATTCGGCATCGATTTGCGGCACACCGGGGATCATGGTTCTGATATTAACATCGTCAGCATAAGCAAACGATGTAGCGCTTATTGCGATGAAGGTACTGAAGGCAAAGCGCTTCAGCAGGCCAAAAGAAGTTACATGTTTCATGATTAGAGCTACAGCATCTATCTGGGTAAATTTAAAAATGGTGCTCACTATACCAGATGCTACGCGGTTCGGCATTAGGCATTGAGAGAGTTCATGGTTAACTGGCTGGCTCAGGGCGCTGGATAAAACAGGTGAGGCTTTTGTCAGTCAATGGGTTGACCATAGAACATCAGGTCAATTAAGTCTGAGACTATTTCTTTTTTTCAATTATATAGCAGTATGATATCACCGTAGTTGCTGAAAACCGGTGTGTTAGCACACACCGGTCACCACAGCAATATTGTGCTGATTAGTCTACGCGTGTGACAAAAGAGTCTTGACGTGCTTCACGCGCCAGACGTTGTTGCAACTGTTCGGCTTCCTGACGGCTGCTGAATGGCCCCAAACGTACACGGAAGATGTTGTTATGCGGGATCACTTTGCCAGGAACAGCAAATTGTTGACTCAGTTTTTGCTGTATGCGTTGTGCACTGTTGGCATCATCGACGGCAGCCACCTGAACCATAAAGTTACCACGAACATCTGCTGATCTGGTTGCAGTAGGGCGTGCTGTTGCTGTTGTTGCCGGTGGTGTTGTTGGTTCTTGTGCTTGTAACACGCCAGCTGGCAGTGGAGTCGGTGCGCCGAGGAAACCACCGCGACGTGGTGCGGTGCTGCTGGTGCTTGCAGTCGTAGTGGGTGCAGTTGAGGTTGCTGCTGGTGTTACACTGCTGCTTTGGCTTTGGCTTTGGCTTTGGCTTTGGCTTTGGCTTTGGCTTTGGCTTTGCTGGGCGATGCTGGTGCCAGTGCTGCCTGGGCCGCTCAACGTGCCATCAGCTGATACTTTGATAAAGTCGACTCGCACTTCGTTCTTGGCTGACAGATTTAACTGTTCAGCTGCTGCTTTCGACAGTTCAATAATATGCTGGTTGGTATATGGGCCACGATCATTCACACGAACCACTAACTGTCGACCATTAGCCAGGTTGGTGACACGCACATAACTCGGCAGTGGTAGTGTTGGGTGCGCTGCCATCAGTGCATTGGGATCGAATTTTTCGCCGATTGCTGTTACATCACCACTTGCTCCTTCGCCGTACCAGATTGCTAAACCGGTTTGCGAGAATTTTTGAGGATCTTTGATGATGGTGTAAACATTACCATTCACGGCATAATCTTGCATTGCATCTGCGTTATAAGGTTCATAACGCGGTGTGACACCACCGACTGCAGTCGCAACGCTGGTTTTTACTGCTGTTTTAGCCTCAGTTTGATCCGCAGCTTGCGGAGCGGGTATATATTGCGTTGTTGAGCCACCACAGGCGGAGAGTAATACCGCTACCGCGATTGTGTTGCCCCAAAGCCACTGTTTACGCATTATTATTCACCTCTTATAAGTTTTTAGATAACAATTTGCGATGTGTATGGATCGACATAACAATGCCAAACCCTGCCATCAGCACAATTAACGCTGAACCGCCATAACTGACCAGGGGCAATGGCACACCGACGACCGGTAGAATACCACTGACCATACCGATATTTACAAACACATAGACAAATAATATCAGCATTAGCCCCCCAACCATGACGCGGCCAAAGGTCGTTTGCGCACGTGCGGCAATAATTAAGCCACGTGCAATTAGCAGTAGATACAACGTTAATAACACCAGAACTCCGAGTAATCCTAACTCTTCAGATAGCACCGCGAAGATGAAATCAGTATGTCTTTCAGGCAGAAACTCCAGTTGCGACTGTGTGCCAAGCAGCCACCCTTTACCAGGGAAGCCGCCGGAACCGATCGCGATTTTTGATTGAATAATGTGGTAGCCAGCGCCGAGTGGATCACTTTCTGGGTCTAGCAGTGTCATCACGCGTTCACGCTGGTAATCATGCATTAGGAAGAACCATAACACAGGAATAAAAGCAGCCAGAAGTATGGTGGCAATACCGATAAGTCGCCAGCTCATTCCGGCTAGGAATAACACAAACAACCCAGAGGAAGCGACTAAAATTGAGGTGCCTAAATCGGGTTGTGCAGCCACCAGTAACGTGGGCAGAAATATAATCACTAAAGCGATGCCAGTATTTTTTAATGATGGTGGACAGGTATCACGATTCATAAAGCGTGCGACCATCAGTGGCACTGCAATTTTGGCGATTTCCGATGGTTGAAAGCGCACAAAACCTAAATCGAGCCAGCGTTGTGCCCCTTTGCTGATCTGGCCAAATGTGTCGACCAGAATAAGTAGAATGATGCAGAGAATATAGAGATAGATCGACCAGTTTTCATAAACCCGTGGTGGGATTTGAGCCATGACAACCATTGCGATCAGCCCGATAAAAATCTGTGTCAGTTTACGTTCCATCATGGCAACATTTTGCCCACTGGCGCTCCAGATCACCAGAGCACTATAGGCCAGCAACGCCAGTATCAATAATAGAAAGATCGGGTCAAGATGGATTTTGATCCAAATAGATCCCTTGTTTTGATTTTCGGTCATAGTTTGCCTATTGATGTTCACTGCCTGCGGTTGCTGCTGAACTATTATTCTCACCCAGCAGGATATGATCAAGGATCTGGCGGGTGATCACACCGACAGCAGAAGCGTCTGCACCACCATTTTCCAGAATGATGGTGACCGCAACCGTTGGATTTTTAAACGGCGCAAAGGCGGTCATCAATTTGTGATCACGTAAGTGTTCGGCAATCTTGTTAGCATCATAAGTTTCATAACCGAACACTTGTGCGGTACCTGATTTGGCAGCCGCTTTATACGGTGTGCCCTCAAAGAACTTACGTGCGGTGCCATTTGCTCGGTTGGCAACGCCATACATTCCTTCTTTGGCGATTTCCCAAAACCCAGAGTGGATGTCACCAATCTGTTGCTGCTCTTTCTGTTCGAATGGCACTAACTCACCGTCAATACGCGTGCTTTGTAGCAGGTGAGGTTTTTTCACACTGCCATCATTGATCAGCGTGTTGAGTGCTTTTGCCATCTGTATTGGAGTGGCAGTCCAGTAGCCTTGTCCGATGCCGACTGGGATGGTGTCACCTTGGTACCACGGCTTTTTAAAGCGTTTTAGTTTCCATTCACGTGTTGGCATTAAGCCTGGGCGTTCTTCAGCCAGGTCGATCCCGCTGTATTCGCCATAGCCAAATTTACCGAGCCAGTTCGATAGGCGATCGATACCCATATCATAAGCGACTTGGTAGAAGAAGGTGTCAGCAGACTCTTCCAGAGCTTTCACTACATTAAGCCGACCGTGCCCCCACTTTTTCCAGTCACGAAAGCGTTTTTCCGATGCCGGCAGTTGCCACCAACCAGGATCAAAGATGACAGTGTTTTTGGTGATCACGCCGACACTGAGCGCAGATACCGCAATATAGGGTTTAACCGTTGATGCTGGTGGGTAAACACCTTGAGTGGCTCGGTTGATCAATGGGCGAGCGGGATCGTTAAGCAGTGCCTGGTATTCTTTATTCGAGATGCCGTTAACAAACAGGTTAGGATCGTAGCTTGGGTAAGAGACCATTGCCAGAATACCGCCAGTACGTGGATCACTGACAATCACAGCAGCACGGGTGCCAATTAATAGCTGCTCAATGTAACGCTGTAGGTTGAGATCCAGCGTCAAATAAATATCTTTTCCGGCAGAAGGGGGCTGCTCATGTAATTGGCGGATCACCCGCCCACGGTTATTTACTTCAACTTCTTCATAGCCGGGTTTGCCATGCAGAATATCTTCGTAGAAACGTTCGATACCGAGTTTACCAATATCGTGGGTGGCGGCGTAGCCCTGTAGCTTGCCCTCTTTTTCCAGGCGTTCAATATCACGATCATTAATTTTTGATACATAACCAATCACGTGTGTTAACGCCGAACCGTAAGGGTAATAACGCCGCTGGTAGCCTTTCACTTCAGCACCAGGAAAACGAAACTGGTTGACAGCAAAACGCGCCACTTGTACTTCAGTCAGCGCTGTTTTGACCGGGATCGAAGCAAAACGACGTGAACGTTTGCGTTCTTTCTCAAAATTGGCGATATCATCGTCATTGAGATCAACGATGCTACGTAATTCTTGCAGGGTTGCTTTAAGATCACGGACTTTTTCCGGCACCACTTCTAACTGGTAGATGGTGCGGTTGAGCGCCAGTGGTGTGCCATTACGATCGTAGATAATGCCACGGCTTGGAGCGATCGGCACCAGTTTGATACGGTTTTCATTTGAGCGGGTGCGGTAATCTTCAAAACGCACAATTTGCAGGTGATAGAGGTTGGCAATCAGTACGCCAGTCAGTAGCAGAATAGCTAAAAATGCCACGAGGGCTCGACGCGCAAACAGCGCGGACTCCGCAGTATAATTGGGAAAAGGGGTACGTTCTCTTTTCATCCCGTTACTTTATTTCTCTTTATTATTGTTACTGTCATCTTCGGCATTTTACTGTACAGGTGGATGAATTTTTCTAACCAGTCAGTTGCCCTATTGTCGCATTGAACCGATTGGCCTGACGACCTCAACCTAGGTTGAGGCGCAAATCTATGGCTATTTGCTGTAATAATGCTGAAGCTGTGAGCCGCAATCAACTGACTGATCATGTTCATCGTCAATGGGTTGCATGATTTAATTGCGCACTGTTTCAGCCCAGCACTACTCCCGATGATAAGGATGGTTGGTGGTAATACTCCAGGCACGGTAGAGGCTTTCAGCGACTAATACGCGCACCAAAGGGTGCGGCAAAGTCAGTGCTGAGAGCGACCAGCTCTGTTCCGCCGCAGCCTTGCAGGCTGGCGCTAACCCTTCTGGGCCACCGATCAGCAGGCTAACGTTGCGTCCATCCTGTTTCCAACGCTCTAGCTGTTGTGCCAGTTGTGGTGTTTGCCAGGGGGTGCCGGGAATATCCAAGCTAACAATGCGGTTGCCTTTAGCTACAGCAGCGAGCATCTGCTCGCCCTCTTTCTCCAGAATGCGTTTGATGTCGGCATTTTTGCCACGTTTACCGGCCGGGATCTCAATCAACTCCAGTGGCATTTCTTTAGGAAAACGTTGTAGATAATCAACAAAACCGGTTTGCACCCACTCTGGCATTTTGGTGCCGACAGCGACCAACTGCAACTTCACTGCTTAATTCCAAAGTTTTTCAAGTTCATACAACTGGCGGCTCTCTTCCTGCATCACATGCACAATCGCTTCACCTAGATCAACCACAATCCAATCAGAAGCGGCTTGGCCTTTCATACTGTGTAGTTCCATTCCGGCCGCACGTGCTTCTTGTGCCAGATGTTGGGCAATCGACATAACGTGGCGGGTGGACGTGCCGGTGCAGATGATCATGTAATCAGTAATGCTGGATTTGCCACGCACATCCAGTACAACGATATCTTGACCTTTCAGATCATCAATTTTGTCGATGATAAAGTCTTGGAGTTGTTTACCTTGCAAAGGTTCCCCCCTGTGGGTCTGTTGTATAAGGCTCAACGAAAGCGAGCGGTGACTCGCGCAGTTCTCCAGCCTAGGGGCGGTATCAACACCGTGCCCCAAGACGCGCGATTGGCGCTTGCCATCGGCTGAGATCGGCGCAGTATAGCATGTGCCCTATCGATATAAACCCTGTAACTCGATATAGCGCTGCACTGAACGTGGCAGCAGATCATCGCAACTGATGCCCTGTTGGTGGCGTTGACGGATTTCGGTGGCAGAAATCTCCCATAACGGTGTGTTAGCCAGGTAGATATAACCAGCAGATTGGCGGTGTAACTCCACAGGCCTTCGAACTTGATGCTGCTCCAGCCAGTGTTGGAGGACTACGGTTTCCATTTGTTGTTGATAGCCAGGGCGGGCGAGTACCAACAGATGGCAGTAGTTAAGTAGATCCTGCCAGCGATGCCACTTGTGCAAGCTCAGAAGTGAGTCTTGGCCGATAATAAATGCCAGGCGGGTATCCGCTCCGTGCTGCTGGCGGAGCTCTTCAAGTGTATCGATGGTGTAAGAGGGCGTTATGCGGTGTAGCTCGCGATCGTCGACCGTAAACAGCGGGTGTTCAGCGATTGCGATCTGTACCATCGCTAGGCGTTGTTGTGCATTGGCTTCCGGTTGTGGGCGGTGTGGTGGTACGTGATTGGGCAGCAGTGTGACTCGCTCAAGACCGATCTCTTGTGCTAGCGCTTCGACAGGGCGCAAGTGACCATAGTGAATAGGGTCGAAGGTGCCACCAAAGAGAGCGAGCAGTTTATGCCGCGAGCCTGGTTTAGTGTGCATTGGAAAAATTCGTCGCTAATGGTTTACCGCACAGCAGCATCGATAGAGCTTCTAGCTCTGTCCAAACTGATTGTGCGTAGTCCTGTTTCAGTACAACCTCGATGCTGGCTAACAGCGAGACAGCCTGTTGCAGTTGTCGCCTGGAGAGTCGTTGTAGCGCTTCGCTCAGCAACGGGCGGCGATTCTGCCAAACTTTATGTTGATCAAATAGATTACGCAGTGGCGTGTCGGCCATGGCGCGCTGTAGGTTCAGCAGCAGCAGCAACTCACGTTGTAGTGTACGCAGCAAAATAGCAGGCTCGGCATCCTCTTTTGCCAACTGTTGCAGGATGTGCCAGGCGCGTTTGCTTTTCCCTGCCAGTAGGGCATCCAGCCAGTGAAAAGGGGTAAAGTGAGCGGCATCATTCACCGCCTGTTCAACCCGAGGCAGTGTGAGTTTACCATCCGGATAGAGCAGTGCCAGCCGTTCTAGCACTTGAGCCAGAGCCAGCAAATTGCCTTCATAGCAGTAACACAGTAGCTGATTGGCGGCTTGATCCAACTCAAGGCGCATCGATTTGGCACGTTGGGTGATCCAGCGTGGTAGGTGTGCTTGTTCCGGAGCCTGACAAGTCACTAGCACGGCGTTGCTGCCAAACGCTTTGACCCAAGCGCTGTTTTCTTGTGTTTTGTTCAGTTGAGGTGAGCGTAGAACCAGCAAAATATCCTGGTGCAGCATTGCCGCCAATTTGACGAACTGTTCGCTGATCGCGGCTGTTACTCCTCTCTCTGGCAGGTGTAACAGCAGAGTTTGCCGTGTGGCAAACAAGCTCAAGGTTTGGCATAGGCTAAAAATCGATGGCCAGTCAGTTTGCTGATCCAGTGTGATGTTGTGGTGTTCGGTAAAACCTTGCTGTTCAGCATGATGGCGGATCAGATCCTGGCTCTCCTGTAGCAACAAAGGTTCGTTGCCCGCCAATAGGTAGCAGGCGCGCAGCCCCTCTTTAAGCTGCGCGGCGAGCTGTTCAGGATAGAGACGGATCATGGTGTGTTGAGATCCACTGTGCTGCCAGCCTGTTGGCTGGCGTTAGCAGTGGGTGTCAGATCTTGTGGTTGCATTGATACTGAAAGCAGTTTCAACAGGATCTGTTGTGCGGCCTGTTGATGCATTTCTTGCAGGATGATGTTTTGTTCTGAGTTCTTTGCCAGCGCGGTGAGCGGGTTATCAAAGAAGGCACGTGAGACAGTGACTGAGATCGGATAGAGATCATCACCAGGCAGCAGTGCTTGAGCCTGGACAGAGAGCGTTAAGCGATATTCAGCCGTTTTACCATCCTGAAAGATTGAAACGGTATCTTGCCCCAATGAGGAGGTGACAATTCGCAATGTTGGGATATCGTGACGTGCAGCATCATACGGCACCACGTTGCTGCCGTTAAGACGTAGCTGCTCGCGCACGGCACGGGTAAGCGGCCCAAACGGATCGTAGCTTTCCAGATAGAGTGTATGGAGCTTTGTCTGCATCTGGGTATTGCTACGCAGGTGGAAACCGCAGCCAGCGGTGACCAGCACCGCTAAACTGAGTAACAATGTGAGAATATGCTGTCGCACGGTACCCCCCAAGTTAGCCTACTACCAGATTGAGTAATTTACCTGGTACGTAGATCACTTTACGCACAGTCACGCCGTTGAGGTATTTAGCAACCAGATGCTCCTGTTCGGCACGCTGACGTACTTGCTGTTCGTTGGCATCTGCAGGCACGGTGATTTTAGCGCGTACTTTGCCATTCACTTGCACCACGACCAGCAGAGAATTCTCTACCATCGCAGCTTCTTCTGCCTGCGGCCATGCTGCGGTGTCGATTTCTCCTTCACCACCCAACGCCTGCCATAAGCTAAAGCAGATATGTGGAGTAAACGGATAGAGCAGACGCACAATCGCCAGCAGAGCCTCCTGCATTAGGGCGCGATCTTGTGCGCTCTGTTGCGGTGCTCGCAGCAGTTTATTCATTAGCTCCATCACTGCAGCGATTGCGGTGTTGAAGGTCTGGCGACGGCCGATATCATCACTGACTTTGGCAATGGTTTTATGTAGATCACGACGCAGCGCGGTCTGTTCTTCATTGAGTTCAGCGACTAACAGCGGTTCTGTACTGCCTTTTTGCAGATGTTCGTAAGCCAGTTTCCATAAGCGCTTCAGGAAGCGATTCGCCCCTTCAACGCCAGACTCTTGCCATTCGAGCGTCATCTCTGCCGGTGAGGCAAACATCATAAACAGACGCACGGTATCTGCACCGTAGCGCTCAACCATCACCTGTGGATCGATACCGTTGTTTTTTGACTTCGACATTTTGCTCATGCCGGCATAAATCAGTTCACGTCCGCTCTGATCGGTGGCTTTGACGATCCGCCCTTTCTCATCGCGTTCGACACTGACATCAACCGGAGATACCCAAACACGTTCGCCATTGCTACCGATGTAGTAGAAGGCATCGGCCAGCACCATCCCTTGACAGAGTAGGCGTTTGGCTGGTTCATCTGAGTTGACCAGACCGGCATCGCGCATCAGCTTGTGGAAGAAGCGGAAATACATCAGGTGCATGATGGCATGTTCAATGCCGCCAACATATTGATCTACCGGTAGCCAGTAGTTAGCCGCAGCAGGATCGAGCATTCCCTGATGGTATTGTGGGCAGGTGTAGCGTGCGTAATACCAAGAAGACTCCATGAAGGTATCGAAGGTGTCAGTTTCACGCAGTGCGGGTTGACCGTTGAAATGCGTTTTTGCCCACTCAGGATCAGCCTTAATCGGGCTGTTGATGCCATCCATCACCACATCCTCGGGCAGGATCACCGGTAACTGATCTTCCGGTGTTGGTACCACGGTGCCATCCTCCAAGGTGATCATCGGGATCGGTGCACCCCAGTAACGTTGGCGCGAAACACCCCAGTCACGCAGGCGATAGTTGACTTTGCGTTGACCCGCACCGAGCGCTACCAACTTATCGGCAATGGCGTCAAAGGCGGCTTGATGTGCTAGACCATCAAACTCAGCTGAGTTGAACAGTGCACCTTTTTCAGTCATGGCGGCGGCGCTGATATCAGGTTGGCTGCCATCCAGGTTGAGGATCACCGGTTTGATCGGCAGCGCATATTTACTGGCAAATTCCCAGTCGCGTTGATCATGTGCGGGTACCGCCATTACCGCACCAGTACCGTACTCCATCAGCACGAAATTGGCTGCCCAGATTGGCAGTTGTTCACCGGTGAGCGGATGGATGACAAACAGCCCAGTGGCCATCCCTTTCTTCTCCATCGTCGCCATTTCAGCTTCTGCGACTTTGGTATTGCGGCACTCTTCGATAAAGGCGCTCAACTCAGGATTATTTTGTGCAGCAAGCTGTGCTAACGGATGAGCAGAAGCGACAGCAACGTAAGTTGCTCCCATGAAGGTATCCGGACGGGTGGTGTAGACAGTCAGTTTCTGTTCACTACCGACTACCTGAAAGGTGATCTCTACCCCTTCGGAACGGCCAATCCAGTTGCGCTGCATGGTTTTCACCTGCTCAGGCCAGCTCTCTAGCGTATCGAGATCATTCAGTAACTGATCGGCATAAGCAGTGATTTTGATAAACCATTGCGGGATTTCTTTGCGTTCCACCTGGGTGTCACAGCGCCAGCAGCAGCCTTCAATCACCTGCTCATTTGCTAATACCGTTTGATCGTGCGGGCACCAGTTAACAGCGGATGTTTTCTTGTAGACCAGACCTTTTTGGTACAGTTTAGTGAAGAACCACTGTTCCCAGCGATAATAGTCTGGTTTGCAGGTGGCAATTTCACGATCCCAATCGTAGCCGAATCCCAGCAGTTTGAGCTGGTTTTTCATATATTCGATATTGTCATAGGTCCAAGGTGCCGGAGCCGTGTTGTTTTTTACTGCGGCACCTTCAGCAGGTAGACCAAAGGCATCCCAACCGATCGGTTGCAACACGTTTTTACCTTGCATCCGTTGGTAGCGTGAGATCACATCGCCTATGGTGTAGTTACGCACATGCCCCATATGCAGACGGCCTGAAGGGTATGGCAACATGGATAGACAGTAATATTTCTCTTTACTGGCATCTTCAGTGACTTTGAAAGTCTGCTTCTGTTGCCAGTGAAGCTGTACGGTCGATTCTATCTCTTCGGGGCTGTATTGCTCTTGCATGGCGTCCGCTGATCCTGTTGGTATAAAACGGCTACATCATCGGTAGCATTGATAATCGGCATAGCATAGCCGATAAGCGCTGGCAGCAACAACACCTAGCGCGTTGCGTTGCTGCTCATATTTATTGGTTCGTTGTCATCACTGTTAGCCGGTTGGCGTCGGCTGGCGAACCAGGCGGCTAACAGTGATAGCAGAGTGATGATCCACAGTGGAGTTGCGCCAAATCGGGCATAAGGAGTGATACCGCTACTGGGGGTGACATTCAGTTCCAGTACGCCACGCGTGAACTGTGGCAGGGTAGCCAGCACTTCGCCATCCGCATTTACTACCGCAGTGATGCCATTATTGGTGGCCCGTAACAGTGGGCGACCTAGCTCTAAGGCTCGCATTCGCGCCATCTGGAAATGTTGCCACGGACCAATTGAGTGGCCGAACCAGGCATCATTGGAGATGGTGAGTAAAAAATCGGTCTCAGGCCGAAAATTAGCACGCACTTGCTGACCCAACACAATTTCATAGCAAATGGTTGGGGTAAAGAAATAACCCGATACGCTCAATTGGGGTTGGCGATAGTCACCACGGCTAAAAGAGGACATCGGCAAGTCGAAGAAAGGGGCTAATGGACGTAATAGGCTTTCCAACGGTACAAACTCACCGAATGGCACCAAATGGTGCTTATGGTAACGTGTTCTCGCTGGGTAGCTGTAGGCTGGATTTTTCCCTAATACAATGATCGAATTGAAAAAATCAAGTTGCTGTTGCTGATTGAGCCGGGTGTCAACAATACCAGTGATCAGTCGCGAGCGGTTAGCGCGTAACTGTCGATCCAGTTCAGCGAGGAAATCTTGCTGGTGATACTCAAAATCAGGGATCGCCGATTCAGGCCAAATAATGATTGAGGCTCTGCCCAGTAGTGGTAGCGTTTTATCGCGGTAAACGTGCAACGTCTCTTGCAGTGCTTCCGGTTGCCATTTCAGCGATTGTTCAATATTGCCCTGAACCAGTGCGATACTGACTGCTTCGGTCGGTTGTGGGGTAAACCACCGCCATTGGCTCAATGGCCAGGAGAGCAATAACATTGTCAGTGCAATTGCCGCCGGTAGCAAGCGTCGCTGGTGGATGGCAGACAGTAGTAACCCACTCAGTATCAACAGTAAGAAGGTGACGGCTTCTACCCCCAACACCGGAGCGATACCCTTCAACGGGCCATCGATCTGGCTGTAGCCAAATTGTAGCCAAGGAAAACCGGTTAGTACCCAGCCACGCAGGAATTCGGTAAGTTGCCACAGTGCTGGAGCAGCAACCGCTAAGCGCCAGATGCTGGTTTTCGGCCAAAAATAGTTCAGTAATGCGGCAAACAGGCCACTGTAGAGCGCTAAGTAGGCGGCGAGCAGCAGCACCAGTAGCAGGTTGACCGCAAATGGCATTCCGCCAAAGTCGGCGATGCTGACATAAACCCAGTTGACTCCACTGCCAAACAGCCCAAATCCCCAGCAAAAACCGAGCGCGGCAGCCTGCTTGGTAGTGCGGTCGAGCGTCACTGCCAGTAGCCCGATCAGTGAGATCAGTGCGGCTGGCCAGATATCGTAAGGCGAAAAGGCCAAGGTGCCAGTGGCACCGGTAACCAGCGCCAGTAGGACGCGCAGTGATTGGCGTTTGAGTAGTGGAGTCGGCATGATGATTTATTCTGTCAGTTTGGCGAGTGGCGAATCATCTGGAATTTTGACATGCAGTTGTAGAATACGTCGGCTATCGGCCATCACCACTTTAAACAGATAACCTTCAATCTCAATCGATTCACCGCGTGCAGGTAGGTGGCCAAATGCTTGCATCACCAGTCCGGCGACGGTATCGACTTCATCGTTACTGAAGTCGGTGTCGAAAGTTTCGTTGAAATCTTCTATTGGGGTGAGGGCACGTACTGCGAACATGTGGCGGCTCAACTGGCGGATCTGTTGATCTTCTTCGTCATCATATTCATCTTCGATTTCGCCGACAATCAGCTCCAGAATATCTTCAATGGTGACTAAACCAGAAACGCCGCCGAACTCATCAACAACGATAGCCATGTGGTAGCGTTGTGAACGAAACTCCTTCAGCATTCGGTCGACGCGTTTGCTTTCCGGCACGATCACCGCAGCACGTAACACTTTTTCGATGCTAAATGGGCTAGAGTTGGCACGCATAAACGGCAATAGATCCTTTGCCAGTAGTTGTCCTTCAATGTGATCTTTATCTTCGTTGATCACTGGAAAACGTGAGTGGGCGGATTCGATGATCACATCCAGGCACTCTTCCAGTGTCTGGTTGCGCTTGACGGTGACCATTTGTGAGCGTGGGATCATGATATCCCGAACCCGTAGTTTACTGATGTCCATCACCCCCTCCAGCATTTCGCGTGTTTCAGGGTCGATCAGATCTTTCTGTTCCGAATCACGGATCATTTCAACCAGTTCATCGCGGTTTTTCGGTTCACCGTGGAACAACTGGTTAAGCAGTAGAGTAAAAAAGCCCTTTTTGGGACTGGGGCTATCATTGCTGGGTGAGTGATCGTCGCTCATGCGTTTTAGTGAATATCCTCATGTTAGTTAATCTGTTTCATCTTGCCAGTCAGGAGATGGACGGTGACTGCTGCCGTTTTTTCAGTCTGGCTGTTTTTCCGCCAGATAGGGATCGGGGTAGCCCAATTGCAGCATGATCTCCGTCTCCAGAGACTCCATCTCTTCAGCTTGATGATCTTCAATGTGATCATAGCCTAACAGATGAAGGCTGCCATGAACAACCATATGTGCCCAGTGCGCTTCGATACTTTTCTGCTGCTCGTTTGCTTCCTGTTCAACAACCTGGCGGCAGATCACCAGATCACCCAGTAGCGGTAACTCAATGCCTGCTGGCGCTTCAAACGGAAATGACAGTACGTTAGTCGGTGAGTTTTTACCACGATAGGTGAAGTTAAGCTGTTGGCTCTCTTCGGTATCGACCAGCCGAATCGTCACTTCGGCTTCATCGACAAACTGAGGCAGCAGGTGGGTGAGCCAACGCTGAAAGCAGGCTTCACTGGGTAATCCGTCGCGGTTATGGCAGGCAAGTTGCAAATCGAGAATGACAGCACTCATGACACCTCCGGTTGTTCGCCCGATGCAGCATCACGTTTGCGCTGTTCAGCCAGGGCTTCTTTGCGTTTCTGTTCGGCACGTTCCCAGGCTTCATAGGCGATGACAACTTGCGCCACAACCGGATGTCTCACCACATCTTCACTGTGAAAAAAGTTAAAGCTGATCGGTGCTACTTCAGATAACACCTCGATGGCATGGCGTAGTCCTGATTTCTGGTTGCGTGGCAGGTCGATTTGCGTCACATCACCGGTGATCACCGCTTTGGAGTTGAAACCAATCCGGGTTAAAAACATCTTCATCTGTTCGATGGTGGTGTTCTGGCTTTCATCAAGGATGATAAAGGCATCATTCAGAGTACGGCCACGCATATAGGCGAGTGGTGCCACTTCAATTACATTGCGTTCGATCAGTTTTTCGACTCGCTCAAAGCCCAACATTTCAAACAGTGCGTCATACAACGGGCGCAGATAGGGATCAACTTTTTGACTGAGATCGCCTGGCAAAAAACCGAGTTTCTCTCCCGCTTCTACCGCAGGGCGTGTCAGTAGGATCCGACGGATCTCCTGACGCTCCAGTGCATCGACGGCGGCTGCTACGGCCAGATAGGTTTTTCCGGTTCCTGCCGGGCCGATACCAAATGTGATGTCGTGGGCAAAAATATTGGCGATGTACTGCGCTTGGTTGGGAGTGCGCGGTTTTACCATTCCGCGCTTGGTTTTGATGGTTACCGCTTTACCATATTCCGGTACGCTGTCGGCGATCTGTTCCAGTACCTGGCTCTCTTTGATCGCTAAATGGATCTGCTCAGGATCGATATCGCTAATCACACCACGCAATGGCGCGGTGTCGACATATAGGCGGCGTAAAATCTCGGCGGCGGCGTTGACACACAGTGGTTTTCCGACCAGTTTAAAACGGTTGTCCCTGCGGTTAATCTCAATCCCCAGGCGGCGTTCGAGCTGTTTGATATTGTCATCAAATGGGCCGCACAAGCTCAACAAGCGTTGGTTATCTGCCGGCTCCAATAGAATTTCTTGTGTTGCGACGTTCAAATTATCCTCGTTAAGCTGATTAAGTGATTGGCTTAGCTTTTCTTGACAAATTCTGATTTCAGCTTCATTGGCCCGAAGCCATCGATTTTACAGTCAATATTGTGATCACCGGCAACCAGGCGAATGTTTTTTACCTTGGTGCCGATCTTCAGCATCGATGAACTACCTTTCACCTTGAGATCTTTAATGATAGTCACACTATCACCGTCAGCTAACAGGTTACCGTTAGCATCTTTTACCGTAATAGTGTCATCATCGGCAACTGTTGCACTGTCACTCCATTCATAAGCACACTCAGGGCAGATGAACAGCGAGTTATCCTGGTAGGTGTACTCGCTATGACATTGGGGGCAGGGTGGTAGTGACATAAATTTGTTAACTCGCCTGTGAATATCATCGGTTACGGTTGGTATACACCAACACCCAGTTCATCTTCTTTGCGGGTACGCGCCATCACCGATTGGGGTGATTCATGGCTGCGCAGTTCCATTTGCTGCTCAGTACGTACCAGTTTGCCTTGTAAGGAGTTGGTATTTGCCAGTGTGATCTCAACATCAACAAATTGTCCGATCAACTCAGGGCTGCCGTCGAAATTGACAATGCGGTTGCACTCAGTACGTCCTGATAGTTGCATCACATTTTTACGTGAAACCCCTTCTACCAGAATGCGTTGCACACTGCCTAATAGGCGACGGCTAAATTGCATTGCCTGCTGTTTCAACCGATCTTGCAGAATGTAGAGGCGCTGTTTTTTCTCCTCTTCACTGACATCGTCAACCATATCAGCTGCGGGTGTGCCAGGGCGTGGTGAGTAGATAAAACTGTAGCTGGTGTCGAAGTTGACTTGTGCAATCAGATCCATGGTCTGTTCAAAGTCTGCTTGTGTTTCACCAGGAAAACCAACGATAAAATCAGAGCTAAACTGTATGTTGGGGCGTGCGTTACGCAACTTACGAATGATCGATTTATATTCCAGCGTGGTATGCGCACGTTTCATCATGGTCAAAATACGATCTGAACCACTTTGTACCGGTAAATGCAGGAAACTGACCAATTCGGGCGTATCTTCATACACGGCGATGATGTCATCAGTGAACTCAATCGGATGGCTGGTGGTGAAACGAATACGATCAATACCATCAATCGCCGCCACTAGACGCAACAGTTCAGCGAACGAGCAGATCTCACCATCATGTGTTGCGCCTCGGTAGGCATTAACATTCTGCCCCAGTAGGTTGACTTCACGTACCCCTTGAGCGGCCAACTGGGCAATTTCAAACAACACATCGTCGCAAGGGCGACTGACTTCGCCACCACGGGTGTAAGGTACTACACAAAATGAGCAATATTTGTTACAGCCTTCCATTATTGAGACAAAGGCGGTTGGGCCGTTGGCATGGGGTTCAGGCAGACGGTCAAATTTTTCAATTTCAGGGAAGCTGATATCAACAATCGGACTGCGAGTCCGCAAGACATGATCAATCATCTCAGGCAAACGGTGCAGTGTCTGCGGGCCAAAGATGATGTCAACGCAGGAGGCCCGGCGGCGAATATGTTCACCTTCCTGTGAGGCAACACAGCCACCAACACCGATGATCAGTTGTGGATTTTTCTGCTTCAACTGTCGCCAGCGGCCTAACATATCGAACACCTTCTCTTGCGCTTTTTCGCGAATAGAACAGGTGTTTAACAGCAAAACGTCAGCTTCTTCAGCGTGTTCGGTCCATTCATAGCCTTGTGTGGCTCCCAGTAAATCTACCATTTTTGATGAGTCGTACTCATTCATCTGGCAGCCCCAGGTTTTGATATGCAGTTTTTTTGTCATTGACTTGCCATTACTCAGTGCAGAGAGAAAATCGCGTTATGCGCCATGCAGGGGAGTCATTGTAACCATTTGCCAGCAGTGTGACCAGTAAAGTGCAATATCGCTGGCTGCAACTACAGGCAAGACGCGTTAAGATGGCGTAGATTTTTTATCATAGAGATAAGTCGCATTGCTGCACCATAGCGGGGCAGTGTTGTGATCGAGGTGACTCAGTGCGGTTAACGCTGGCGAAGGGTGTCGCGTTTGTTGCTGTCAGGGGGCGAGATAGCCGGACGGATGCTGAGCGTCAATCAACCAGCGAACGATAGATAATATGACGATTTCTGAACAATATTTTGATGCCGTGTTGGTGGGAGGCGGCATGGTTGGTGCCGCCGCTGCTTTAGGCTTGGCACAAGCTGGGTTTTCTGTTGCGTTGTTGGAGCAGCAACTACCGAGCAGCTTTGATACCCAGAGTCCACCTGATGTACGTGTTTCGGCGATAGGTTGCAGCTCAGTTAACTTGCTACGTCAGTTGGGGGTTTGGTCTGCGGTCGAGCAGATGCGTGTTGTCCCTTACCGCCGCTTGGAAACTTGGGAGTGGGATACGGCACGAGTCACATTTGATGCCGATTTGCTCGGTTTGCCTGAGCTTGGTTTTATGGTCGAGAACCGCATATTGCAGTTGGCGCTATGGCAGCGGTTAACGGATGATGCCAATGTACGCTGTTACGCGCCGGCACGTTTGCGGACTATGCAACGTAATGGTGATCTGTGGCAATTAAGCTTGGAATCAAGCGAAACTATCACCACTCGTCTGGTGGTAGCGGCTGATGGTGCCGAGTCACAGGTGCGTAAACTGCTGGGCATTGGCGTTAGCGGTTGGCAGTATCGTCATGCTTGTCTGCTGGCTACGGTAGAGTGTGATGCGACACAACAAGATGTTACCTGGCAGCAATTTTATCCCTCAGGCCCACGTGCATTTTTACCGTTGCACCAACAGTGGGCATCGCTGGCTTGGTATGACAGCCCACAACGAATCCGTCAATTACAGGCACTGTCGCCACAGCAACTGAGCAGCGAAATTAGCGCAGCCTTTCCTGCACGGCTACCACCAGTGAAAGTCCATGCCAGTTCAGCGTTCACACTGGTGCGGCGTCATGCGCAGCGCTATGTCGCTGCTGGCGCGGTGCTGCTGGGTGATGCAGCTCATACTATCAATCCGCTAGCCGGGCAGGGAGTGAATCTCGGCTACCGTGATGTACAGGCGTTGCTTACGGTGGTGAGCAAGGCACGGCAGCAGGGTGAAGATTGGAGTTCAGAGGCGGTATTGCTGGCCTATCAGCAGCAGCGCCGGTGGGATAATCTGTTGATGCAAACAGGTATGGACTTATTTTATAACGCTTTTAGTAACCGTTTGCCGCCATTGAGCATTGCACGTAATGTGGCATTAATGGCAGCGCAACGTTCTGGCAAGCTGAAACAGTGGGTGTTGAAGTATGCGCTGGGATTATAAATCGGCTGGAGAGTAACCTGAGAGCGCAAGGGTTATGGCGGATAAAAGCAAAAAGCCCGTAAAACGGGCTTTCAACTGAATATTGGCTGGGGTACCTGGATTCGAACCAGGGAATGCCGGTATCAAAAACCGGTGCCTTACCGCTTGGCGATACCCCAAGTCTGAGTTCTTTGAGTGTGATTTTTTCTGTCTCTTTAGCCACTTGAAACCATGGCTCGCTTTGAGCGATGGCTGGGGTACCTGGATTCGAACCAGGGAATGCCGGTATCAAAAACCGGTGCCTTACCGCTTGGCGATACCCCAACTGTTGTAACAACAATCAATCTAAGTGGTGCGGGAGGCGAGACTTGAACTCGCACACCTTGCGGCGCTAGAACCTAAATCTAGTGCGTCTACCAATTTCGCCACTCCCGCTAAGAGTGTGGTGGCTACGACGGGATTCGAACCTGTGACCCCATCATTATGAGTGATGTGCTCTAACCAACTGAGCTACGTAGCCTCCGTTTTGCAACCATCATCGGGCTGCGGGGCGCATTATGCTGATCTGTCGTTATTGCGTCAACAGGTTTTTTCGCTACTGCGACAACTTGATGTGCTGTTTGCTCGGCTTGTGAACAGTGAGCTTATAAAATCATCAAGTTATTGCTGGTGCTAAGCAGGCATCACCCTGGGTGGTTAAGGTGATGCCTCAACGCGTTACGGTTTAATCTTCTAGCAGTTTTTGCAGTAAGATGCCGTTCAGCATAGCTTGTTTCACCAGTGCGAAAGCGCCAATGGCAGAAAGGTGATCCAGTTGGGAAGCTACCACAGAGAGCCCCTGGCGAAAGTCGCTCAGTGCCTGGTTATCAATGCAGTTTTGCAGTGCTGGGAACAGCACTTTATGGGCCTGTGTAATTTCACCGGTGATGACGACTTTCTGCGGGTTAAACAGGTTAATGGCGATCGCAATCGCTTTTCCTAAATCTCGACCCACCTGTTCAATCACCTGGCTCGCTAATGCATCGCCTCTTTTCGCCGCGCGGCAGATTGCTGCGATATTGCACTCATCAGGCTGTAGTTTACTCGGATACCCTTCACTGAGTAGATGGCGTACCCGTTGCTCAATTGCGCTATTAGCTGCCACTGTTTCCAGACAGCCAAAGTTACCACAGTGACAACGTTGCCCTAACGGATCAATTTGAAGATGGCCGATCTCTCCGGCATTTCCCCGGCTACCGAGGAAAATTTGTCGGTTGATGATGATGCCAGCGCCAGTACCTCGATGTAGACTGACCAACAGTGAGTCATCACAATCGCGTGTGGCACCCAAGTAGTGTTCAGCCAATGCGAGGCTGCGGATATCATGGCCAACAAAGCAGCAGACGCGAAAACGTTGTTGTAGTCGTTCAACCAGTGGCCAGTTATGGACGCGGATATGCGGCATGTAGCGTACAATACCCAAATTGGCATCAACCAGGCCAGGCAAGGCAATCGCAATCGCAATCAACTCACGCAGTTTACTCTGCTGTTGGTTGATAAACTGCTCGATCAGGTTGAACAGCAGCGGCTCTAACTCTTCTTGAGTCTCTTCTGTCAGTGGATAGCGTTCTTCGGCCAGTAATTTGCCTTTCAGGTTATACAGCGCGATGGTGACACTATGGCGCCCAAGACGCACTGCAACGCTATGCAGGTGCCGGGTTTCACAGACAATTGAGGTGGCGCGACGCCCACCGGTAGAAGCTTGCTGAGCAACTTCTTTGATCAAACGCCGTTCGAGCAGTTGGCGGGTAATTTTGGTGATGCTTGCTGGAGCCAGTTGGCTGATTTCAGCAATTTGCACACGAGAGATTGGGCCTTGTTGATCGATTAGGCGGTAAACAATTGCGCCATTGAGTTGCTTAACTAAATCAACATTCCCTATTTGTCCTTGTCCTTCGGTACTCATCAGTAGGTCTACTCGCTATTAATGGTGGATGAAATCGGTTTGTTATTGCACAAACCGGTTCGAAGTAACCAACTTGACTTAGCGCCCATTCCAGCAGGTTATCAGTCGGTGTTGGCTGTTCTACACATTGGCGACTGTTTCAGTTTGTTGCCTCGAAAGCAACTGAGGGTTGAACTGAAGCAGTGCGGCAGCTTAAAGGGTCCTTTTCTTTATAACTGATTACCTTGATGATGTTAAATAAATGGTTAACAAGCCCATTATACTGGATGCTGACCATTCACTAGAGTTGCTACGAGTTTGAAATTACGACTAAAAGCAACCAAGTTTGCCACTTTTCCCACTTC
Source organism: Serratia microhaemolytica (assembly GCF_004011885.1). GTDB lineage: Bacteria > Pseudomonadota > Gammaproteobacteria > Enterobacterales > Enterobacteriaceae > Serratia_G > Serratia_G microhaemolytica. The sequence goes on from NZ_SBEF01000003.1 coordinate 81,496, forward strand.
GATGCTCCCTAACTGACGGTCGACACCGATTGCTCTTGCTGGGTAGAGGCTAGCCATACGCAACGCTTCATCCAGTGCAATACCTGCATATTGGACACAGTTACTCACTGCTTGCAGCATTGTCAGTGCGGAACCGCTTAAGGTGCCATTGGCATCAACACAGACACCGTTACGGCAGTATATGGTTTTGCCAGCAAAAATAAACTGCTCAATCTCAGCCCCGGCTGCCGCTGTTGCATCAGTAACCAATACCAGCTTATCGCCCTTGATTCTTTTGGCATTACGAATGTTTGCCCAAGCGACATGATATCCATCGGCAATGATGCCGCTGTAAACTTCTGGGGTATCAAAAATCGCGCCGACTAAGCCAGGCTCACGGCCTGTGATAACCGGCATTGCGTTGTAGAGGTGGGTCGCAAAACTGATCCCGGCACTGAAACCGAGTCGCGCTTGTTGATAGGTTGCGTTGGAGTGCCCGGCTGAGACAGTAATGCCGGCGGTGACCAGTTTTTTTATCTGCTCAACGCTCACTTGTTCAGGCGCTAATGTCACTTTGCGGATCACATCGGCATTTGCGCACAGGTAGTCGATCATCTGTTCATCAGCAGCGCGGATCAATGCTGGGTTGTGGGTGCCTTTTTTTTCCAAGCTCAGATAGGGGCCTTCTAGGTGTAGTCCCAATGCTTGGTTGGCATGTTTTTGCAGATAGCTGCGCATGACGTTGATGGCGTGCTGCATCATCTGATCATCACTGGTGATCAGTGTTGGCAAGTAACTGGTACAGCCAGATTGCTGATTGGTATGCTGCATTATCTCCAGCGTATTTTCTGAGATGTCTGCGAGTGAGTCATTAAACTGCACACCGCCACAGCCGTTGAGTTGCAGATCGATAAAACCTGGAGCCAGCATAGCGCCGTTCAACGCATGAAGCTCGATGCCTGGTGGTAAATCTGCTGTTGGGCAGATCCGTTCAATTAAACCATCAGCGATCACGACAGCATGGTTTTCTAGCACATCGTGGCCGGTAAAGATCAGACATTCGGTTAACGCAAACATGCTGCCTCTTGCAAAGTTAGAGATTATTGACACTTTCCGCTTCTAACTCACGGAAATATTTCACCGTTTTTACCTTCAGTTCCATTGTGGACGGTTCATCACAAACAATCACCGATTTAGCGTGTAGTTGCAGGCAGCTAACGGTCCAAAGGTGGTTGATACTTCCCTCTACTGCGGCCTGTAACGCAAGTGCTTTGGCACGGCCGGTCACCAAGATCATCACTTCTTCGGCTTCAAGTAGGGTACCGACACCTACGGTTAACGCATATTTGGGAACAAGACTGAGCTCGCCACCAAAGAAACGAGAATTGGCAACACGCGTTTCTTCAGTCAGTGTTTTAATACGCGTCCGTGATGCCAAGGATGAAGCAGGCTCATTGAAGGCAATGTGTCCATCGGTACCGACTCCCCCCATAAAAAGGTGAACTTTACCATAAGATTGGATTTTGGCCTCGTAGCGCTGGCACTCTGCATCTACATCTTCGGCGTTGCCGTTTAATATGTTTATGTTTTCAGAGGGAATATCGATATGATCAAAAAGATTGCGGTACATAAACGAATGATAACTTTCTGGGTGTTGCTGGGGGAGACCAACATATTCGTCCATGTTAAAGGTGACAACATGCTTAAAACTCACCTCACCTGCTTGATGCATTGCAATCAAGTGTCGATAGGCTTCCAGCGGCGTGCCTCCGGTTGGTAGACCAAGTACAAATGGGCGCTGTGCTGTGGGGTTGAACTTATTAATTGTGTTAACAATGTGGCGAGCTGCCCATTTGCCAACCTGTTCGGTGTTCTGTAGCGGGATAAGTCTCATTATTTACCTCGTAGCTATTTATCTCGTAACAACAGGGGGGGTGTTTCAGAGTTAACCAAGTCGAGTGCGATATTCTTTTTTTTCATTATAAAATAAGATGTCTGTGGTTGCTACTAAATTAACCAAAAAGATAGCGAAAGTGGGCAGTAACAGGCTTGTTGGCTTGCTTTAATTTTTATGAAAAAAATAGTCATGCTGCTCACCTGGCTGGCAATCGACACCGTCACATGTCTGTTGATGCAGTCGGTAATATGCACGTCGATTGCGGTTTTTTTTACTGATTTTGTGCGATTTGAGATCAGTGATGAGAACTGGATGATAAGCGATTGTGGTGTGGGGCAAGCAGAAAACAATGTGCTGTACCCCAACATGTGATGCAGTGAAATAGTATTGTCCCCTCACAGGATCACGCTGAGGGGGACATTAGCCAATCAAGCATCTGCTTGGCGACTGTAGAGGAAAACCTCAAATGTTAGCCGCCGCGTTTTAGTAATGAATGGCGCTACTTTTGATAGTTAATAATCACTTTTTGGTTTTTTTCTCCGTTTTGGCTGCTGCTGGCGTGCTCTCTTCGATTGAGGTTTCCACAGTTTCGCTAAACTGACGACCATAGAAGCTGTCTAGCAGGATCTGTTTTAGCTCGGCGATCAGCGGGTAGCGCGGATTGGCACCGGTGCATTGATCGTCAAAGGCATCTTCCGACAGTTTGTCCACTTTTGCCAGAAAATCAGCTTCCTGTACACCCGCATCGCGAATTGCGGCCGGAATACCTAATTCCGCTTTCAACTCTTCTAACCAGTTGAGTAGTTTCTCGATTTTCTGTGCTGTGCGATCACCCACGGCCGTAAGCCCAAGATGCTCAGCAATTTCACCGTAGCGGCGGCGTGCTTGCGGACGGTCATATTGACTGAATGCAGTCTGTTTGGTTGGGTTGTCGTTGGCGTTGTAGCGGATCACATTGGCGATCAGCATCGCATTGGCTAAGCCGTGTGGGATGTGGAATTCAGAGCCTAATTTGTGCGCCATTGAGTGACAGACACCGAGGAAGGCGTTAGCAAATGCGATACCGGCGATGGTAGCAGCATTATGTACGCGTTCGCGCGCCACTGGATTTTTTGCCCCCTCTTTGTAGCTGGCTGGCAGGTTCTCTTTGAGTAATTTCAATGCTTGCAGTGCCTGGCCATCTGAGTATTCATTGGCCAATACCGAAACATAGGCTTCTAAGGCGTGGGTGACAGCATCAAGTCCACCAAATGCACACAGTGATTTAGGCATATTCATCACCAGATTGGCGTCAACAATTGCCATATCTGGGGTGAGGGCATAGTCTGCCAATGGGTATTTTTGCCCAGTTTCATCGTCCGTCACCACAGCGAATGGCGTCACTTCTGAGCCAGTGCCAGAGGTGGTGGTGATGGCAATCATCTTCGCTTTGACACCCATTTTCGGGAATTTGTAGATACGCTTACGGATATCCATAAAGCGCAATGCCAGATCTTCAAAGTGTGTTTCTGGGTGTTCATAAAGCACCCACATGATCTTGGCTGCATCCATCGGTGAACCACCGCCCAAGGCAATGATCACATCGGGCTTAAAGGTGTTCATTTGTTCGGCACCTTTGCGCACAATACTGAGCGTGGGATCAGCTTCGACCTCAAAGAAAACTTCAGTTTCAATACCGTGTGATTTCAACACACGAGTCACTTGATCGGCGTATCCGCTGTTGAACAGATAATGGTCGGTAACGATGAATGCACGCTTCGCTCCATCAGTAGCCACTTCTTCCAGTGCGATGGGCAGTGAGCCACGGCGGAAGTAGATCGATTTCGGGAGTTTGTGCCACAACATGTTTTCAGCTCGCTTCGCCACGGTTTTTTTGTTGATTAAATGTTTTGGGCCGACGTTTTCAGAGATCGAGTTACCGCCCCACGAACCACAGCCCAGTGTGAGTGACGGAGCCAGTTTGAAATTGTACAGATCACCAATACCACCTTGTGAAGCAGGTGTGTTGATCAATATCCGTGCGGTTTTCATTTTGTCACCAAAGTACTCAATGCGGCGTGGCTGGTTGTCTTGATCAATATAGAGGCAAGAAGTGTGGCCAATGCCGCCCATAGTGACCAGTTTTTCCGCTTTGCTGACCGCATCCTCAAAATCTTTGGCGTGATACATCGCTAAGGTTGGCGAGAGTTTTTCATGGGCAAAAGGTTCGGACTCGTCTGTTGCCTGCACTTCACCGATCAGAATTTTTGTGCTGACGGGAACAGTAATGCCTGCCATCTCGGCAATTTTCACAGCAGACTGTCCGACAATCGCTGCATTTAACCCGCCATTCTTCAGAATGGTCTCCTGAACGGCTTTCAGTTCTTTACCTTGCAGCAGATAGCCGCCATGCGAGGCAAAGCGTTCACGTACTGCTTGATAAATGCTATCGACAACAATGACCGACTGTTCAGAGGCACAAATCACACCGCTATCAAAGGTTTTTGACATCAGAATTGAGGCAACGGCGCGTTTGATATCGGCTGTCTCATCAATCACGACCGGAGTATTACCTGCACCAACCCCAATCGCTGGCTTACCGGAGCTGTAAGCGGCTTTCACCATGCCAGGCCCACCGGTTGCCAGGATCAGATTGATATCCGGGTGATGCATTAACTGGTTCGATAGCTCTACCGATGGTTGATCGATCCAGCCAATAATGTCTTGCGGTGCACCAGCGGCAATCGCTGCTTGCAGCACAATATCTGCTGCCTTATTAGTGGCATTTTTGGCACGTGGGTGTGGGGAGAAGATGATGCCATTACGTGTTTTTAGGCTGATCAACGCCTTAAATATTGCGGTAGAGGTGGGGTTAGTGGTAGGGACGATACCACAGATCAAACCGATTGGTTCGGCGATGGTGATGGTGCCAAAGGTGTCATCTTCTGACAGGATACCGCAGGTTTTTTCATCCTTATAGGCGTTATAGATATATTCAGAAGCAAAGTGGTTCTTGATCACTTTATCTTCAATAATGCCCATACCAGACTCTGTAACTGCCATTTTTGCTAGCGGGATACGAGCATCGGCAGCGGCTAGTGCGGCAGCACGAAAAATTTTATCCACTTGCTGTTGTGAAAAGTTAGCGTATTCACGTTGAGCTTTCTTGACTCGTGCGACTAACTCATTTAATTCAGCGACATTTGTTACGGACATTAATGCTCTCCTGATAAATATTAAACTCTTTCAGTCAATAAGTGGCTTAAACGATTCAGTTTTCGATCCGGCAGCCGAGTAAAACTGTACGTCACAGTTCATCTCATCTGTTCACATCACTGATTGACTCAAAGCGCTTTGTCATCGTCACCGTTGCTGATCAGTATGAGTCAGCCAACAGAGATTTCCTAGCTATCATGATGTTTTCGTTGTTTTTCTGTTTAAAGAACGATCCTCGCCAGCATGTGGTTGCTACTATGCGCTCATCGGTTAACTATGCAGTTCACATGGTGTGTTAACAGGTTTAGCAACAATAAACAGTTCGTGCCAGTGGTTGCTGGTGCATTGAGTTTTCGCTGAAATCCGCTTTGGTTTGTTTAAACCGCGCCGTATTGGTAGGGCATAATCGGTCTGCTTAGCACAAATTGCTGCATACTGTTGTGAAGAGAGTAGCGATTTCAGTACCTCTTTTTCGTGATTTAAATCATGAAAAAGTTAAGCTGATACCTTTCAGCTTACGATTTTGGCGGGAGGCGTGTAAGGTTTTTGTTACGTTAATTGCGGGAGAGAGTGTGATAAAGCGACAATCGAGCACGGCATCGATAAAAAAGAGCGCCAAGACGCCCCCTCTGCACTATTTTGGCAGGGGGCATCTGTTGGTTGAGAGGCTGCGGCTAGCAGCCAGTTAATACGTGCATGTGGTAGTTAAGCGGATAAGCCGTGTTTACGCTGCCTTGATGCGTTCGATATTGGCACCTAATGCACGCAGTTTATCTTCAATGCGTTCGTAACCGCGATCGATATGATAAATACGCTCGACGGTAGTGACACCTTGGGCGATACAGCCGGCCAATACTAGGCTGGCAGAAGCACGCAGATCGGTGGCCATCACCTGGGCACCAGAAAGTTGCGCTACACCATGACAGATCAAGGTATTGCTCTCAATTTCAGCATGGGCTCCCATACGGATCAATTCAGGAATGTGCATGAAGCGGTTTTCAAAAATGGTTTCGGTGATCACGCCGGTTCCTTCTGCGACCAGATTGAGCAGACTGAACTGTGCTTGCATATCGGTCGGAAAACCAGGATGTGGTGCGGTGCGAATATTGACCGCTTTGGGGCGTTTACCGTGCATATCCAGGGTGATCCAATCTTCGCCGAGCGTAATTTCAGCCCCTGCTTCACGCAGTTTGGCGATGACAGCATCCAAGGTATCCGGCCGAGTCTCACGACAGGTGACTTTGCCACCTGAGACCGCTGCAGCAATCAGGAAGGTGCCTGTCTCAATACGATCCGGAAGCACACGGTAAACACCGCCACCTAGCCGTTCAACCCCCTCGATGGTGATTTTGTCGCTACCGGCACCGCTGATTTTAGCGCCTAGTGTGTTGAGAAAGTTCGCAGTATCAACAATTTCAGGTTCACGAGCCGCATTTTCAATCACGGTGATACCGCTGGCTAGCGTGGCGGCACTCATAATAGTGATGGTTGCGCCGACACTGACTTTATCCATCACAATGTGGGCGCCTTTCAGTCGCCCGGCAACGCTGGCTTTTACGTAACCCTCTTCCAGCCGGATTTCGGCACCAAGTTGTTCTAAGCCACTGATGTGTAAGTCTACTGGGCGAGCGCCAATGGCACAGCCACCTGGTAGTGAGACTTGACCACGACCAAAGCGAGCTACCAGCGGTCCCAACGCCCAGATAGAGGCGCGCATGGTTTTCACCAGCTCATAAGGTGCACAAAATTCATCAACCTGGGTAGCATCGACCCGTAATGAGCCATTGCGCTCGATTTTCACCCCTAACTGAGCCAGTAATTTGATCGTGGTATCAATATCTTTCAGTTTGGGAACATTGTGCAGTTCAACCGGTTCTTCGGCCAGCAAGGCGGCAAAGAGGATTGGCAGTGCAGCATTTTTTGCACCAGAAATGGTCACTTCGCCGTTAAGCTGGCTGCAACCCTGAATGCGGAATATATCCATTTGATCAATCTCTATTATCTGTTTTTGTGTTGAGCGTTGAAAACTCAAACACTTTAAAATCCATTCAGTTTGCGATCGCGTTGCCACTCTTGTGGGGTGTAGGCTTTGATCGACAAGGCATGAATGCGATTATCGGCAATATATTCCATCAATGGCGCATAGATCGTCTGTTGCTTCTTCACACGGCTCATGGTGGCGAAGAGTTCACCAACAGCGATGACCTGAAAATGGCTGCCATCGCCGCTAACGTGTACTTCAGCGAGGGCCAATGCATCCATCAGCACCTGTTTAATTTCATTATTTTCCATGATTTTCAACCCTGTATGGTGGGGGAACCACCTGACGACAATGGAGCACATCACGTGCTTCAGTTATATCTTAGTGGAATTTGAAGTTTTCTTAAACCAGAGAAAAAAATCGCTGGCCGTGGTTTACTTCAGGTGGTAGCTGGTGTTTGCAACGCAGCCACTCATCAACCACCTGATTGATATGTTAATGCTTAAGTTGCGGCGTCAATAAATTCAGACAGATTGTAGAGTGTGATTAAAGTACCTAACTGTTCTGAAATACCGGTAATTTTCAGTGTCGCACCTTGTTGCTGAAGAAAGTGAAACAGTAATGCCAAGCCACTCGAGTCCACGCGTTGCAACTGTGACAGATCTAGGATGGTTTTACCGGCAAGTAAGGTTTGACGCTGTTGCCAAAGTGGTCGCAGTGTCTCGCGATCAAGTTCACCTTGCAAAAACAGTGTTTGTTGCTGCGAAAACCAACTGAGCTTTGTATTCATCAGTTTTTCAGATCCAGCGTAATCGGTTTTTTGGCTTCAGCTTTCAGCAATTCAGTTAAGCCATCAACACCTTTTTGGCGTAATGTGGGTGCCCATTCATTCTGTTTGGTATTGATCATGCTAATCCCTTCAGCAATCATATCATAGGCTTGCCAGTAACCGGTTTGGCTGTTCTTGCGCCACTGGAAATCCAGCCGTACTGGTGGTCTGCCGTTGTTATCGATGATAGTGACGCGGATGGTAACAATATTGGCATTGTTGAATGGTTGTTGGGCACCAATTTGATAAGTTTGCCCATGATACATCGCCAGTGCCTGACCGTAATTTTGCTCCAGGCAGTCCTGAAAGGCGGCGAAATAGGCTTCGCGTTGTGCCGGTGTCGCTTCTCGGTAATAACGACCAAGTACCAGGGCGCCGGCATATTTGACTTGAATAAACGGCACTAACTCTTCGTGTACGATAACGCGCAAGTAGTTGGGATCTTTTTTGATTTTATCCTGCTCATTTTTGAGTCGATTGAAAGTTTTTTCCGCTGCTTCTTGCATCAAACTATAGGGATTGGTTTGATCTGCTGCATTGACCAACGGTGCAACAAACAGAAAAACAACCAGTAGTAGACGGTTAAGCATGTCAGATTCCTCGGTTAATGAGACGATGTTGAGTCTACAGCATTGCTCGTTGAGCCGTTGCTGTTACTCGTTCCTTGTGATGTACGGTTCTGGCTATTGTTGCTGTAAAGAAATTGGCCAATCAAATCTTCAAGCACCATCGCTGATTTAGTGTCTTGTAGCGTGCTGCCCTGCTGCAGGAGTTGAGTGCCCATTTCTGGATCTTCAAAACCGATATTGAGTGCCAGATACTGCTCACCCAATAGCCCTGAGGTGCGGATTGCCAGTGAGCTAGTATCGGGAATACGGTTATATTTTGCATTGATATCGAGTGCAACGCGCGGTGTGTAATTTTGCCCATCAAGTGTGATTTCTGCTACTCGACCGACGACCACTCCACCAATTTTGACGGGTGAATTTGTTTTTAGACCACCAATATTGTCGAAATTAGCGTAGATACGGTAAGTGGCTTCACTACTAAGTGATTTAACATTAGCAACTTGCAGTGCGAGGAAAATTAGGGCGCACAGTGCGAGTAGCATAAATGCGCCAACCCAGATTTCACTTCTTTTCGTTTGCATTGTCTTAATTCCCAAACATCAGTGCAGTGAGCACAAAATCCAGCCCTAATACAGCCAGAGAGGAGTGAACCACCGTTCTTGTGGTTGCACGGCTAATCCCTTCAGAAGTGGGTATGGCGTCATAACCGTTAAAAAGTGCTAACCAAGTGACAGTGATAGCAAAAACCAGACTCTTGATCAGACAATTCAGTATGTCGTGACGCCATTCGACAGCGCCTTGCATTGCTGACCAGAAAAAACCGCTATCGATGCCTTTCCAGTCAATGCCAACTACTGAACCACCCCAGATGCCGACGGCGACAAAAATCATGGTTAACAGTGGCATGGTGATTAGACCAGCCCAAAAGCGTGGTGCTACGATGCGCCGAAGTGGATCAACCGCCATCATTTCTAGGCTGGAGAGTTGTTCTGTGGCTTTCATTAAACCGATCTCGGCGGTGAGTGCGGAGCCGGCACGACCGGCAAACAACAGCGCGGTGACGACCGGACCCAGTTCACGTAGCAAAGAGAGAGCTACCATCATGCCCAAACTGGCTTCTGCGCTGTAGGTGGTGAGTACCAAGTAGCCCTGCAGACCCAATACCATGCCGATAAACAGTCCTGAAACTGCAATGATGACCAGCGACTGTACTCCGACGAAATATAATTGCTTGATCAGTAACGGCCACTGACGACGCCATTCAGGTTTGCCGATCAGTGCATGAAACAACATTAGCCCTGCACGTCCAAATGAGGCTGAGATGTTGATACCATTGCGCCCCAACGCGGATAACATCTTTAGCAGCATGATATTATCTCCATGTTTTGGTGAGTAGTTCCTGCTGGTAATCACCGGCAGGAAAACGGAATGGTACAGGCCCATCCGCAACACCGTCCAAAAACTGGCGCACTCGGGCATCGCGGTTATTTTGTAGTTGACTCTTGGAACCTTCGGCAATAATACGATGTTCGGCAATGATATAGGCGTAGTCGGCAATGCTTAATACTTCCGGCACATCATGCGACACCACGATGCAGGTGATGCCTAAAGCGTGATTGAGTTCTGCGATTAACTTTACCAATATCCCCATTGTGATCGGATCTTGGCCGACGAAAGGTTCATCAAACATGATCATCTGTGGGTCTAGCGCAATTGCACGCGCCAACGCCGCGCGTCGTGCCATACCACCAGAGAGTTCACTCGGCATTAACTGTGCGGCACCACGCAGCCCAACGGCTTCCAGTTTCATCATCACCGTGGTGTGCAGCAGTTGCTCCGGTAAATAGCCATGTTCGCGCAGCGGCATCGCTACGTTTTCATAGACGTTAAGATCGGTAAATAGCGCACCAGATTGAAACAACATGCTCATTTTTTTGCGTGCTTGATAGAGCTGATGCCGAGATAGCGCGGCAATATTGTCACCATCGAACCAGATTTCGCCAGAATTTGGGCGCAGTTGGCCACCAATTAGGCGCAATAATGTCGTTTTACCAATTCCAGATGGCCCCATAATTGCCGTGATTTTGCCACGCGGAACATTCAGATTGATATCTTCAAATATCTGTCGATTACCACGTGAGAAATTCATAGCACGAATTTCGACCAGATTTTCTCGTTCTGAAAGCAGGTTTGATCCTGCCGTCTCATAGAGTGTTGTCACGGTATAGCCTATTGTTATTTATGCATCCTGTAATGTGAAACGGCTATGGCTACCCGTGCCATTCACCTTGCTTGATGTCGGTTGGACGAGCCAGCCGTGGACATCTCTGTTATCACATTGTTTAGCTAAATGGGTAAAGCCGATTGGTTGCGCTAAAGCCAAGTGCTTTGGATATATACAAAAAATATCTGGGCATTGCAAAAAAAACTACGCAATGTTACTAAATTTTACTATTGATGTGTAGGTTTAAGGTTAAAAAGTGTATGTTTTTTAATCATGGCTAACAGTCCAGCTTATTACTGCATCATTATTGTGGTGTTAGTCACGCTGCTGATGCTCGGTAACGAGGCGCTAAAGCAACAATATTGTAGTATTGAATCAAACTAGCGGAATACTTTTTAATAAGAGGCTGCCAGAAGATGTTTCTTTCAATCGTGTTGCTCATTGTCGGGTTGTTACTGCTTCTGTATGCAGCCGACCGGTTGGTGTACGGTGCAGCGGTGATGAGCCGATCATTTGGCATCTCGCCGTTGATCATCGGGATGACTATTGTTGGTGTGGGTACTTCATTGCCTGAGTTGGTGGTTTCGCTAACTGCAGCGATTCATGGGCAACGGGACATGGCGGTAGGCAATGTGTTGGGATCGAACATCACCAATATCTTATTAATATTAGCCAGCTCAGCGTTAATTCGCCCGTTAGTGATACATTCCCAGTTGGTTCGGCGTGAACTGCCGCTACTGCTGGTGGTCACAATATTGTGCGGTCTGATATTGATCGATAGTGTCCTCAGTCGCACGGATGCCGTGTTGCTGCTGTTGGCAGGCGCAGGTTTTATGTTGCTGATGGTTAGGGTAGTTAAACAGGTTCAGCATAATGGCCGTGATAGCTTGACGACTGAACAACTGGCTGAGTTGCCACAACCAGGGCGGCGCAGTGTGGCGATACTTTGGCTGTTATTGGGCTGCCTCATTTTGCCGTTTGCTTCTAAAATGCTGATCGACAATGCCAGTGTCCTTGCACACCATTTTGGCATCAGTGAGTTGGTGATTGCCCTTACGCTGCTTGCAGCGGGAAATAGTTTGCCGGAGCTGGCAACCGCAATTGCCGGAGCGATCAAAGGCGAACAGGACATGGTGGTGGGCAATGTTATTGGCTCAAATGTGTTTAATTTATTAATAATATTGCCATTTTCTGCTTTTTTGTCACCAGGGGTAATTGATCCGGCAGTTTTTCAGCGCGACTTCTGGGTTATGCTTGCGGCAACTGGTGTGTTGGTGCTGTTGTGTGGCTATTGGCAACATCGTATCAGTCATCTGGCGGCAGCTCTGTTATTATGTGCTTTTATTGCGTATCTTGTGGCGCTGTTTTTTAACCCTTTCAGTCTGTTGAGCTGAGCAGCGAGAGTGAATATGTCATCGAGTCAACTGGTACCGGGCTTTGATTTCCAGCAAGCCGGTCAACAAGTGCTAAGAATTGAGCAGGCTGGGCTTAGCCAGCTTGAGCAGTACATCAATGCCGATTTCGTGCGTGCTTGCCAGGCAATAATCGCCTGCAGTGGCAAAGTGGTGGTGATGGGGATGGGAAAATCGGGCCATATTGGTTGCAAAATTGCAGCGACTTTAGCCAGTACCGGCACACCATCATTTTTTGTTCATCCTGCCGAGGCGAGCCACGGTGATTTGGGTATGATTGCGCGACAGGATATCGTGTTGGCAATCTCCAATTCCGGGGAGTCGAGCGAGATCATGGCGCTGATACCTGTGTTGAAGCGCCAGCAGAATCTGTTGATCTGCATGACCAATAACCCACAAAGCTCGATGGGTAAGGCAGCGGATATACACTTATGTATTAAAGTCGATCAAGAGGCTTGTCCGTTGGGGTTAGCGCCCACAGCCAGTACCACTGCAACGCTAGTCATGGGCGATGCGTTGGCAGTCGCTTTACTCAAAGCACGCGGTTTTACTGCTGAAGACTTTGCGCTTTCTCATCCTGGCGGTGCATTAGGGCGTCGGCTTTTACTGCATGTCAGTGATATTATGCACACCGGTGAAGCGATCCCTTGTGTTGGTAGCGAAGCTTCTCTGCGCGATGCATTGTTAGAGATCAGCCGTAAGAAACTCGGTATGACCGCGATCTGTGATGCACAGATGAAGATTGTTGGCATCTTTACCGATGGTGATTTGCGTCGGGTGTTTGATATGGGCATCGATCTGAATCATGCCAAAATTGCTGATATCATGACGTTGGGCGGGATCCGTGTACGCCCGAATATGTTAGCAGTTGAGGCGCTTAACTTAATGCAGCAGCGTCATATTACGGCAGTATTGGTTGCTGAAGGTGAGCAGTTGCTGGGTGTGGTACATATGCATGACATGCTGCGCGCTGGTGTTGTCTAATAAAAGGGTAACTGAGGATGAATTTGATAGAGACCTGCTATGGGCCGATTGCTGAAGATGTGATGGTTCGGGCAGGTGCGATCCGTCTGATGATTTGTGATGTTGATGGCGTGCTATCGGACGGTTTGATCTATATGGGCAATCACGGTGAAGAGCTAAAGGCCTTCAATGTACGTGATGGTTATGGTATCCGTTGTTTAAAAACATCCGGCATCGAGGTTGCTATCATTACCGGTCGTTCAGCCAAGCTGCTTGAAGACCGCGCTAATACTTTGGGGATAACCCATCTCTATCAAGGTCAATCTGACAAACTTCTGGCCTTTCACGCGTTGTTGGATACACTCGGCTTGCAGGCGGAACAGGTTGCTTACATTGGCGATGATCTGATTGATTGGCCGGTGATGGCTAAGGTTGGACTGGCTGTCGCAGTGGCTGATGCTCACCCGTTGCTGTTGCAGCGTAGCCACTATGTCACAACGATTGCCGGAGGGCGTGGTGCAGTGCGGGAATTGTGTGATTTGATCCTTCTGGCGCAGAACAAGTTTGATAATGCCATTGGGCTATCGATATGAGTAGAAGTAGGCTTTACATCATTGTGCTACTGGCATTAGTTGCCTTAGTGTTGATTGGTGTGAATTTAACCGAGACGGAACAGAGTGATCCACTGCTGGTGGTTAATGAACAGCCGCCAACCTATCAGAGCCGAGATGTGGTAACGCTGATTTATGATCCCACCGGCAAGTTAAGTTATCAGTTGGTTGCGGAACAGGCAAAGCACTATACCGAAGAGGAACTGAATTGGTTTGTAAAGCCGGTAGTGACGCTGTTTGATGAGCGGGCAGTGGCTACCTGGTCGGCGCGTGCTAATAGCGCTAAGTTGACCAAAGAGCGTATGCTGTACTTGTATGGTGATGTTGAGGTGAAGAGTCTGACGCCTATGTCACAACTGGAACGGATCAAAACAGATAATGCTCAGATTAATTTGGTCACGCAAGATGTCTCTTCTGATGATCGCGTGACTCTGTTTGGCACTAACTTTACCACGACGGGCATGAGGCTACGTGGCAATCTGCGGGATAGAACCGCTGAGTTACTTGATAAGGTTGAGAGCAGTTATGAAATTCGTAAGTAGAAATCCGTTGTCTCATCTGTTGATCTCAGCATTAGTTTTAACGGCGAGTATGCCGGTTCTGGCGTTGAAATCTGACTCGAACCAACCAGTAAATATTCACTCATTAAAGCAGTCACTCGACATGCAGCGTAATGTCAGCATCTTTACTGATGAGGTGGTGATCAAGCAGGGAACGATTGAGATCAAAGCAGACAGAGTGGTAGTAACACGTCCAGATGGTGATCAAGCCAAGACCTATATTGAGGCTTTTGGTAGCCCAGTGACGTTCTACCAGATGCAGGATAATGGTAAGCCGGTGAAAGGCCAGGCGCAAAAAGTGCGTTATGATGTCTCGACACAACTTGTCACATTGACTGGAAAAGCGTATTTGGAACAGCTTGATAGCAATGTGAAGGGCGACCGTATTACCTATCTGGTACAACAGCAGCAGATGCAGGCGTTCAGTGATAAAGGTGGACGTGTCAGCACAGTATTGGTTCCGGCGCAACTGCAAGAAAAAAACACCAGTAAAAAGAGCAAGTAATCATCTATGGCAACACTTATTGCAGAAAATCTGGCCAAAGCTTACAAAGGGCGGCGCGTTGTTGAAGATGTCAGCCTGAAAGTGGAGTCAGGTGAAATTGTTGGGCTGCTGGGGCCGAATGGTGCCGGTAAAACCACCACTTTTTATATGGTGGTCGGCATTGTGCCGCGTGATGCTGGGCGGATTGTGATTGATGATGAAGACATCAGCCTATTACCACTCCATGCCCGAGCGCGTAGAGGAATTGGTTATCTGCCGCAAGAGGCCTCCATTTTTCGTCGTTTGAGTGTTTATGACAACTTAATGGCGGTGTTGCAAATCCGCCCCGATCTGACGCGTGAACAGCGCGATGATCGCGCTTTGGAATTGATGGAAGAGTTTCATATTTCTCATTTGCGAAACAGTTTAGGGCAAGCGCTCTCCGGTGGAGAACGGCGTCGGGTAGAGATTGCGCGTGCGTTGGCGGCAAACCCGAAATTTATTTTGTTGGATGAACCTTTCGCTGGGGTTGATCCCATTTCGATTATTGATATTAAGAAAATTATAGAGCACTTGCGCGATAGCGGCCTGGGGGTGCTAATCACTGATCACAATGTGCGCGAAACGCTCGATGTTTGTGGGCGAGCTTATATTGTTAACCAGGGTAAGCTGATTGCACATGGTACACCGGATGCGATTTTGGCTGATGAACAGGTGAAACGTGTCTATCTTGGCGATCAGTTCCGCCTTTAAGTTGCCGCGCTTTGCTCACTGTCAGAGCACTAACGGATGTAGAAAAAGATTATGAAGCAAGGTTTGCAACTCAAACTCAGTCAACAGTTAGCAATGACACCACAACTGCAACAGGCAATCCGTCTGCTGCAATTGTCTACACTGGAGTTACAGCAGGAGATCCAGCAAGCACTAGAGAACAATCCGCTGCTTGAGCAGGCAGAAGAGCAGCATGAAGAGATTGCTGCCCCGGCAGTCAGTAGCACCGAGGGATTAGACACTCGCGAGGCTATGGAGCAGACAGAGATGCCGAAAGAGCTTCCGCTCGATACGACTTGGGAGGAGTTCTATACCGCAGGCAGTCCAGTTGGTGGCAGTTATGACTATAGTGATGATGAATTACCGGTTTATCAGGGGGAAACGGTCCAGACACTACAGGATTACCTGATGTGGCAAGTAGATCTCACCCCCTTCTCTGATACCGATAACGCGATTGCGACCGCTATAGTCGATGCTGTTGATCATACCGGTTACCTTACTGTCACCCTAGAGGAGATCTTAGAGAGTCTCGGTGATGAACAGGTGACGCTTGATGAGGTTGAGGCAGTACTAAAACGGGTACAGTGTTTTGATCCAATTGGTGTTGCCGCGCGTGATTTACGTGAGTGCCTGCTAATCCAGCTTGCACAGTATGCCAAAGAAACTCCCCACCTGACTGAGGCACGGTTAATCGTTAGTGACCATCTGAAATCATTGGCGATCCACGATTTTCGTAGTTTAATGCGTAAAACCCAGTTAAAAGAGGAGACGCTAAAAGAAGTCATGGCGTTGATCCAGTCACTTGATCCCCGCCCAGGGCAATCCATCAATACCAGCGAATCAGAGTATGTGATCCCAGATGTGCTGGTGCGTAAAGTGAAAGACAAATGGCAAGTGGAACTCAATGCGGATAGCGTCCCTCGCCTCAGGATCAACCAGCAGTATGCTGCCTTGGGGCGCCATCTGCGTAATGATGCGGATGGTCAATTTATTCGAACTCATCTGCAAGAAGCGAAATGGTTGATCAAAAGTGTTGAGAGCCGCAATGAAACCTTGCTCAAGGTCGCTCGTTGTATTCTTGAGCAGCAGGAGGCATTTTTTGAACATGGCGCTGAGTTCATGAAGCCTTTGGTCTTGGCAGATGTTGCTCAGGCCGTAGAGATGCACGAATCGACGATCTCGCGCGTGACAACGCAGAAATTTTTGCACAGTCCGCGCGGTATTTTCGAGTTAAAATATTTCTTCTCAAGCCATGTGAGTACTGAGAGTGGAGGTGAAGCCTCTTCGACGGCGATCCGGGCATTGGTGAAGAAATTAATTGCGGCGGAAAATCCCGCCAAACCGCTTAGCGATAGCAAACTGGCTACCCTGCTTGCCGGACAGGGGATCATGGTAGCTCGGCGTACTGTCGCTAAGTATCGAGAGTCTTTATCCATCCCACCGTCTAGCCAGCGCAAGCAGTTGGTTTGACCTCTAGAGAGAAGGAAGACAGTATGCAGCTTAATATTACCGGGCACCACATTGAGATTACTGAGCCACTGCGCGAGTTTGTCACCAACAAATTTGCCAAGTTGGAGCAGTATTTTGACCGTATTAACCAGGTCTACGTGGTGTTAAGTGTGGAAAAAGTGCAGCACATTGCCGAAGCGACCCTGCATGTCAATGGTGGCGAATTACATGCTACTTCGGAGCAGGAGGACATGTACGCGGCAATTGACTGTCTGATAGACAAACTCGCACGTCAATTGAACAAATATAAAGACAAACTCAAGCAGCACTAATAGTACTAACCAGCCAGCCGCGATAGCCCGAGTTATTGGCTTGTTGTGGCTGGCTGTGGGCTATTTAGTTATGCTGACAAACCATCAGGGTCGAACAGGCTAAAAACCGCGCTCTGTTGAGTGGCCTGACATGTGCAGGCACACGACTACCAGGGTGGCAGAAACGGTTTTAAGTGAAAATGAGATGAACAACGAAATAATGCAATTAAGTGCCGTACTCACCCTCACATGTACCAAAAGTTCGGTACATGCCAACAGCAAAAAACGCGCCTTGGAAATCATCAGTGAACTGGCAGCCAATCAGTTGGGCGTGTCATCGCAAATCGTTTTTGATGCTGTTCTCTCGCGTGAACGCATGGGCAGTACAGGTATCGGTAATGGTATCGCTATTCCTCATGGCAAATTGGACGATGAGGCCACCCAAGCAGTTGGGGTATTTATTCGTCTGGAGCAGCCTATTGCGTTTGATGCAGTAGATAATCAACCTGTTGATTTACTTTTTGCATTGCTAGTACCGGCAGAACAATGTAAAACTCATCTACATACATTGTCATTAATTGCAAAGAAATTGGAAGATAAAACAGTATGTCGCCGTTTACGTACTGCACAGACTGATGAAGAGTTGTATCAAATCATCACGGAGTAGTTATTCAGGCTAAATGCGAAGCTGTTTTTTAACCATTCGATTGATCGATTAACATTGAGCTATTATCGCGGCTGATCGGACTGATTAACAATGTGAATGTCTATTCAAGTGCCGCGTTAATTCTTATTCGATCAACAGAATGAAACAGTTGTATAGCCAGTGTGTCATTAATCAAATTACACTTCGTGCTTATCTTGGCAGGTGAGTGCGGATTTCTGGCACAGCCCACAGGCAGCATCAACAGCAAAAAATAGATGGGATAGATTCTGATTTATGTAGGTGCCCAAATAGCTATCGATAATTAAGGTTATTGAAATACCAAGAGGAATTGCTAGATGGTACTGATGATTGTCAGTGGTCGTTCCGGTTCCGGAAAGTCGATCGCTCTACGAGCATTGGAAGATATGGGTTTTTATTGTGTAGATAATCTCCCAGTGGTGTTACTGCCTCAGCTTGCTCAAACTTTGGCCGCACGTAATAGTTCTGCTGCGGTGAGTATTGATGTGCGTAACATGCCTGAATCACCCGAAATATTCGAAAATGTCATGAATCAGTTGCCAGACAGTTTTTCACCACAATTACTGTTTCTGGATGCCGATCGTAATACCCTTATTCGTCGTTACAGTGATACGCGTCGGTTACATCCTCTCTCGAGCAAGAATTTGTCGTTGGAAAAGGCGATTGACGAAGAGAATGAATTGCTGGAGCCGCTGCGTTCGCGAGCAGATTTGATCATTGATACTGCGGAAATGTCGGTGCATGAACTGGCAGAAATGTTGCGTGCCCGTCTATTAGGCAAACGTGAACGCGAATTGACCATGGTGTTTGAGTCTTTTGGTTTTAAACACGGTATACCAATAGATGCGGATTATGTATTTGATGTGCGTTTTCTCCCTAATCCACATTGGGATCCCAAATTACGCCCGATGACCGGATTGGACAGGCCGGTATCCGCTTTTCTCGATCGCCACACCGAAGTGCATAATTTTATTTATCAAACACGTAGTTATCTTGAGCAGTGGTTGCCGATGCTTGAGATGAATAACCGTAGCTATTTGACTGTGGCTGTTGGCTGTACCGGCGGTAAGCACCGTTCAGTGTATGTGGCTGAGCAATTGGCTGGTTACTTTCGTGCACGCGGTAAAAATGTACAGTCACGTCATCGAACCCTGGAAAAACGCAAACCGTGACCGTACGGCAGAGGGTAAGTATCAACAATAAGTTAGGTATGCACACGCGCCCGGCGATAAAGTTGTTTGAGTTAGTGCAGAATTTTGATGCCCATGTGCTGCTAAGAAATGAGAGTGGAATGGAAGCTGAAGCAGATAGTGTGATCGCACTATTAATGCTCGATTCTGCACAGGGTGGGGAGTTGGAAATCATTGCCACTGGTTCTGAAGAGCAACAAGCGTTGGCTGCGGCGATTGCATTGTTCAACGCTGGCTTTAACGAAGATTAATTTGTAATCCGTTTAGTTGTGATTTTGCCGCTTGATCCTGTCGGCAACTGTTATCAGTCAAAATATCAAACCAAATTTTATACCACTGGGGCAGGTGAGAAGCTGCTCGTGGTGGATTTAGAGCTACCCCAGTAGGTGTCATTGGCGCTGGCAGTCTGGATGCTGAATGGTGCGTAGAAACTGCAGCGTATATCCCGTAATGCGAGCATTTTAGCGTATTGTTCAGCAACAGCATGTCAACCAAGGTGGCCTTAATCGGGTTGGCTATTGGCCCATAACCGCAAGTAATAAGGATATAAATATGAGGTTTAGACAATGAACCGACACCCGCTATTGACTCAATCGACATTGACCGCTTTGGCCGCTCTGCTTTCATCGAGCGTATCTGCCTCCGGTTTTCAGCTCAATGAATTTTCAGCCATAGGGCTAGGTCGCGCCTACTCGGGGGAGAGTGCTATTGCCGATAGTGCAGCATCAGGTAGCCGTAATCCTGCCAGTATGACACGATTTACCCGTCCAGCTTTCTCTGCGGGGATCGTGTTTATCGATCCCACTATTGATATTCGAGGCACCTCACCCAGCGGTAAAAGTTTGGATGCTTCCGATATCGCACCCAGTGCGTTGGTGCCGAATTTGCACTATCTTCATCCGCTGGATCCACAATGGACGGTCGGGGGTTCAATCACCAGTAATTTTGGTTTATCGACTGAGTTTAGTCCCCAATATCCAGCAGGCCCGTATGCAGGGAAGACTAAACTGACCACGGTCAATTTTAACCTCAGCACGGCTTATCGTCTTAATCAGCAGTTCAGTGTCGGGCTTGGTGTTAATGCGGTTAACGCTGATGCAACTCTGGAGCGCTATATCGGTGAAAATGGTGCGGCACTCAACATGCCAGTCGATACTCAGATCTCGCGCTTAAAAGGCAACGATTGGGGCTATGGCTGGAATGCTGGGGTTTTGTATGAGCTTGATGACAATAATCGTTACGGCTTGAGCTACCGTTCAGCGATTACGATAACCTTCAATGGCGACTATAGCAGCCAGTTGCCTTCAGCACTTAACCCAGCACGACCGGTCACTGGGTTACCGTTAGCGACGGATGGCAAAGTTGTGCCCGGAACACTGGATCTTAACCTGCCTGATATGTGGGAAGTCTCCGGTTATAACAGGGTGTCGGCACAATGGGCAATGCACTACAGTATGGCATATAACCGCTGGAGCCATTTTGAGGAGTTACGGGCCACTGGCAAAGATGGCAATGTCCAGTTTTTAAAGTATAAAGGCTATCGTGATGCTTACAACCTTGCATTGGGCGGGAGCTATTATCACGATGAATCCTGGACGTTCCGTACGGGTATTACATTTGATCAGAACCCTGTTCCAGTGAAGAACCGTTCGATCTCAATTCCTGACCAGAACCGTATTTGGCTAAGTGCGGGCATGAGCTACGCTTTCAACCCATCGGCATCGCTTGATGTCGGTATTACCTATATGCATGGGCAATCAGTGACGATCAAAGAGGGACCTTACCACTTTGATTCAACAGGGAAGGCTTGGCTATACGGTGCAGGTTTTAACTATCAATTTTGATCTCATGTGCTAATTGGTGATGCTCCAGCCAAACGATGACGGCCTATGATTCGACGTCGTCTGTTGGCTGGGTATTTTGCCAGTAGGGTGTGATTGACATAAAAAATCCCGATAATAACAAAATAATATCCACCAATTGTCGTTGTTGTGTACAGCGCTTTGCTGGAAGGGGCGATAGTTAAGTTTGTCTGCTGGCATTTGAGATTATCTGCATAGTTACTCATCGATTGTACTGGCATAATTGCTGGCAATAGTGACAGAAGATGAAGAGGGCTAGTATGGATTATGAATTTCTGCGTGACATCGATGGTCAGGTGCTTGCTCGTTTTTCCATGGGGCATGAGGTGATCGGGTATTGGCTCAATGAAGAAGTAAAAGGTGATCTTAGACTGCTTGACACTATTGAGGCCAATATTGGCCGCCTTTCGGGCAATCAGCAGTGGCAGTGGGAAGGGCATGAGTACAGTTTGTTGCTGGATAGAGAAGAAGTGATGATCCGAGCCAATCAGTTAGCTTTTAGTAGTGAAGAGTTAGCTGAGGGGATGAGTTACTACGATGAGGAGAGTCTCTCCTTCTGCGGCCTGGAAGATTTTCAGCTAGTACTGCGGGTTTATCGTCGTTTTATCCTTGACGGCATGTCAAACGGTGATTAACTGGCGACTGTTGGCACCTGCCTGACGCGTTATCGCAGACAGTGATGATGTGGAAAGATGGCACAAACCAAGATGCTACACTGCCCGATTTTGCAGCCGCTTAGCTGTTGTCCTGTTTGTGGCTGTAGCGGGGCAACAGCCAGCGTTATGGATGTTGATAATGCTGCGGCTTGTAATCTATCTCGCTGTAGCGAGCGCTGCCTTATAGTGCTTACGGCACACCGAGATGTAGCTTTCATTGCCACCAATCACAACCTGCTCACCTGAATGCATCACATTGCCATCATTTCCCAGACGCAGCACCATATTGGCCTTACGTCCACAGTGACAAATCGTTTTCAGTTCAACTAACTTATCCGCCCAAGCTAACAGGTAGTGGCTCCCGGTAAATAATTCGCCCAAAAAATCGGTACGTAATCCATAACAGAGAACGGGTATAGCTAATTTATCAACCACATTACACAGTTCTTCTACCTGTTTTTTAGTTAAAAACTGGCTCTCATCAACCAATACGCAGTGTACCGGTTGCTGCTGATGTTGTTGCTCAATGACGGTGAATAACGTAGTGGCATCATTATAGAGTAATGCAGGCGACGACAGCCCAATGCGTGAGCTGACTTTACCGGCACCGAAGCGATCATCCAGTTCGGCGGTGAATACCAAAGTACGCATTCCCCGCTCCTGATAATTGTATGAAGATTGTAACAGCGCTGTCGATTTCCCAGCATTCATCGTTGAATAATAAAAATAAAGTTGAGCCATCAGGCTGCCACTCCAGTAGGTAATATATGACATTCTCAGAAAAACAGTAGCGCCGGCAGTATATACTGAAAGCGCTTCTTGGCACATGCTTTGCGTCATTCAACATTGAACAATGTTGCCGTGAGAGCTATGTTACATGCTGGCGATATCTCGACGATGTTTACATGTCATTCACCTTTCGTCTCCTTTCTGTTTTATGGCTATCTGTAAATGGTATAAACAGATTCTTGCATCTTGATAAGATGTGGCATACCAAACAACCTATCGTTAATCTAACGCAATAAAAGAAGAAAAATCGCTTGGTGCTCGTTAGCAAACACTAGAAACATTATTCATAATATATGTTGGCGACGGAAATTATATCCATCGGGCTGGTGACATTAACTGTAAATAGGTTAAGCATATTTTTCTCACCAAGCGCGATGTGGAGATAACAATTTCAGCCATTACTAGCCTATGGTGACCGAGTTTATTGGCAGCTATCAATTTGACGGTTGCAGAAAAGAAAATAACGCTCTATTATTACCTCATGCCCCCACAAAAATAATTTGAGACTATGACAATGAGTGAAGCCTTAAAGATTTTAAACAACATCCGTACTCTACGCGCTCAAGCTAGAGAGTGTAGCTTGGAAACTCTGGAAGAAATGCTTGAGAAGCTGGAAGTTGTTGTAAGCGAACGTCGTGAAGAAGAAAGTAAATTTCAGGCTGAAGTTGAAGAGCGTACCCGCAAGTTGCAGCAATATCGTGAGATGCTGTTGGCTGACGGTATTGATCCTAATGAGTTGGTGCTTGGTGCTCCTGCCAGTAAGAGTGCCCCGAAGACAAAGCGTCCGGCACGCCCAGCTAAATATCAATATCAAGAGGAAGACGGTCAGATTAAGACCTGGACAGGTCAAGGGCGTACCCCATCTGTCATTAAAAAGGCAATGGAGCAAGACGGGAAATCCTTGGATGATTTCTTGCTGTAATGTCTCCGCGTTAATGACAAAAAAGGCTTCTAAAGGGAGCCTTTTTTATTATATCTCAACTACATTTACCCTCTTGAAAGTCGGATTTTTTACTTCGCTATCAAGAAAAAAGACGTGAATTTTCATCTATCCTTGTTGTAAGCCATCACGGAGTAATTCGAGATGTGTATTGCTCGTAGTCAGTGTTTTATTTAAGTAAAGGTTAATGGTGATTAATATTTTGTATCTTTTTATTGCTGCATCTAAATAGAGCCGGTAAAAGTTACTCAATTACATAGTGGGTAAACGGTATCTAGCTGGCGAGTATGCGAGCAGCAAGTTACTTACAGAAAAAAGCATAACTATTTTGAGGGGTGAGCAGTAATCAGACAATTGTAATAATGCAGAGCGTTAGTTATCTACTGTGATATCAATCGAAAATATTATTTTATCAACCATTATCGTAATTAGCAGTAGAGCAATGTTACTCAACTTGCCCCTGCTAGAGAGGCAAGCTAACTATATTTTGCAACAAATTTTTAGCAAATTGAGTACGCTGTTATACAATTAGATCACCGGTTTGATCGATGCTCCACGACCAATACCATAGTAGGTAAAACCGCGTGCGCGCAAACGTTCCGGATCAAACAGATTGCGCCCATCAAAAATCACTGGTTGCAGTAGTAACTGTTTTAACAGTGAGAAATCCGGGGCGCGGAAATTTTGCCATTCAGTGCAGATAATCAGTGCATCTGCACCTTGTAACGCTGCCTCTTGGGTTCCCATCAGCTTCAGATCAGCACGTTGGCCATAGATGCGTTGTGCTTCGCTCATGGCAACAGGATCGTAAGCTTGAATGGTGACACCGGCTTGCCAGAGTGTTTCCATCAATACCCGACTGGGGGCTTCACGCATATCGTCAGTATTAGGTTTAAATGCCAACCCCCATAGAGCAAAGGTTTTCCCTTTCACATCATCAGCAAAATGTTCAAATATCAGTTGGCTGAGTTTGCTTTTCTGCTGGGTGTTGATCTGTTCTACCGCTTGCAGTAGCTGAGGTTGATAACCAACACGTTCAGCTGTTTTGATCAGCGCTTGTACATCTTTGGGAAAACAGGAACCACCATAACCACAGCCGGGATAGATAAAATGGTAGCCAATACGTGAATCAGAACCGATCCCTTGGCGCACTTTTTCTATATCGGCGCCTAGCAATTCAGCAAGATTAGCGATTTCATTCATAAAGCTGATCTTGGTGGCTAACATGCAGTTTGCGGCATATTTAGTCAATTCAGCGCTGCGGATATCCATCAGGATCATACGATCATGATTGCGGTTGAACGGTTCATACAGTTCACGCAGCGGTTCAATAGCGCGTGGATTATCGCTACCAATCACTATCCGCTCAGGGCGCATGCAGTCAGTGACGGCAGCCCCTTCTTTCAAAAACTCCGGGTTTGATATCACATCGAATGCGAGCGTTTGGCCACGTTGCTTTAGTACCTGATTGATAGCATCACGTACTTTATCTGCCGTGCCAACTGGGACTGTTGATTTATCGACCACGATTTTATATTCGTCCATGTATTCAGCGATAGTACGTGCCACGGTAACAACATATTTGATATCCGCCGAACCATCTTCATCTGGAGGTGTACCGACAGCAATAAACTGGATCGTGCCGTGCGATACGCCAAGTTGGGCATCGGTGGTAAAGCGTAAGCGACCCACTTCATGATTACGCTGTACCAGCGGTGCTAGGCCAGGCTCAAAAATTGGGATATTGCCCGCTTCGAGCTGTTCGACCTTATTCGCATCAACATCAACACAGATGACATCATGCCCTACCTCAGCTAACACTGCGGCTTGTACTAAGCCGACATAACCAATGCCGAAAACTGTTACTTTCATTGAAAAGTCCTACAACCTGTATTAAGTGAAAAGGTGTTGTAATGCTATTTGTTAATTAAGGAGGGGGAGGATGATAATTTCATCCTCCTAAAAACAATCAGTTAGTCTGTTAATTGGAATTTAGCATCAGACGCAATTGCCCGCCATTGCCCCATACTTGACATTGCCATGTTTGGCAGTGCTGGCTGATTTGGTTGGTATAAGTGGAATCAGTGGTGCCTAAGGGAACACCGCTACTGAGTCGAATTTGGTTACCATCCACATTAAGGTTAGAGTGTAATCCTGCTGATACCAAGATAAGATTTTGCTGCTCGGCATGATAGTAGCCAACCAGCAACGGGAATTGTCCATTCAGCTTACCTTGTTGCAATAGCTGGTTGAGCTGTTTTAATAATGTTGTCATTTTGGGTAAACAGTTTTGCTGTTCAAACAGATGTGCCCGCAACAATCCATTAAACAACGCTCTTAATAACAGCGCAGCCATAACACCATTTTTACCTGCACGTGTAACATCCAAGCAGTAAAAAGCCAGATCTTTATCGGATAAGGCGGCAATGTCGAGTACTAGGCCGGGATTTTCGTTGGTTGTTAATTGCCGATAATTAACACGACAACCGGCGATAGTTTGTTGTACTGGTGGTTGTAGTTGTCGCAAGAGCTTGGCTGCCTCAGAAGGATTTTCACTGAGTGCATCCCAATCGTCGGCTAACTCAGCCTGATCCATCGCGGGTGAACTGAACATATCGGGGTAGAGGCAGCCCAAAATAGCCTCACGCAAGCGACTAAAATCAGTCAGCGGTTTCAGTAGCACATCCTGTACTCCCAGACGTAGTACTTTATCAATATCAGCCATTTTATTGGTTGCTGAAACCACTAACACGGGTATCTGTATGCCTTGTAAACGTAACTGTTCGATCAGTTCAATGCCAGTCATTTTGGGCATTGAGAGATCACACAGAATCAAATCTGGAGTCACGGTCTCGATGGTACGTAGTGCTATTAACCCATTGGCGGCTTCGTTGGTTTTGGCTCCCTGCGATTCGAGATAATTGACCAGCACAGAACGAAAAGCCTGTTCATCTTCAACGACCAAAATACGCTTGTTTACAAGTGGTAATTCCATCAGCCAAGCTCCTTCCCCTTTGATGTTGTCAATAGTGGCTCAAATGGGTAACTTGTGCTGGCTGTTGTCACAACCACGAAAAACTCCCCAATGAGCCGGTAGTTATTATTATAAATAACAGGGAATTATCTTCGTTTGTTGGCTGTCGCATCAAGGCCAGCATAAGCCACAAGATAAAACCCTATGATCAGCATTGACAGGTACCACACCTGCCAAAACAGATAGAAGTAAGCTACGGTAACGTGCGGCTAAGTGGCCACATAAGAGACTTTACCGTACAATGTCAAAAGATCGGCAATCAACAATCATTCATTCTGTATCAAGCTAAGATGATTCTTGTATAATCACCCTTTCCCTTATTTCACGACTGTGCCTAAACACTTTGACCAGTAACCGACTTGAATGGCAATCACTGTTGCCTGCCACCGAGCCTTACCAGGCTATTTTTGACTCTGCTGCGCAGCTAGCACCAGCGGATTTTTCTGCTATCCAGCCACGCTTGGACAACGCGCTAAGGTTATTTCTCCATTCGGCATCGCAAACCCGCTTCATGTTGCTAATGGCCGAAGAAAACAGAGAATCCCTTGCGTTGATTGCTGATGTTGTTCAACCGTTACACCGACCGCTTGCCGGCAAGAGTTACGATTATGTCATTAAAGATCACAGCATCACGCTACAAACGGCAACCAATGGTAATGAACCTTTTGCGGCGACCGGCAGTTGCATCTTCCGTGAATGGGTTGAGTCTGAACAACTGTTCGGTTGTCTCAGAAACTATAACAATAGAATTATCTTGCAACCTGGCCTAGTACATCAGGCCAACGGCGGTGTGTTGATCCTATCAGTGCGTTGCTTATTAGCACAACCAATAATGTGGTTGCGTTTAAAACAGATGATAACCCAAGGCCAATTTGATTGGCTGGCGCCGAATGAAGAGCACCCACTTTGCCTTAGCGTTCCGTCAATGCCGCTTGATCTGAGACTGATTGTTGTCGGTGATCGTCACGGTTTGGCTGATTTGTATGATATTGAACCTGAACTGGCGGGACAAGCACTGTATGGTGAATTTGAAGATCAGTTGGCAATCGAGCAGCCCGAGGATATGTCACTTTGGTGTAGCTATGTTAATGCGATCATCGCACGACGAAAGTTGCCATTGCTGGCTGTAGATGCCTGGCCTCGCTTGGTGATTGAGGCGGTACGCTATTCAGGAGATCAGTACAGTTTACCGCTTTCACCACTTTGGTTAGGCCAACAGCTTGCTGAAGCCAGTTTATACTCATCCAATGGCATGATGAGTGCCGAAACGCTAAATACGGCATTCGAGACGCGCCAATGGCGTGAGAGTTATTTGGCTGAACGGATGCAGAGTGAAATTGAGCATGGGCAACTATTGATTGAGACTGAAGGGGATGTTGTCGGTCAGATCAATGGGTTATCGGTACTTGAGTATCCTGGTCATCCGCGTGGTATTGGTGAGCCTTCTCGTATTAGCTGTGTTGTTCATCTGGGTGACGGGGAAATCACCGACGTTGAACGCAAGGTTGAGCTGGGTGGTAGTCTCCATGCTAAGGGGATGATGATCATGGAAGCTTTTCTGGTTGCTGAATTGGCGCTGGAACAACAGTTGCCTTTTTCTGCTTCAATGGTATTTGAACAATCGTATGGTGAGGTGGATGGTGATAGCGCCTCTCTAGCGGAACTCTGTGCACTCATCAGTGCATTGTCGCAACAACCGATCACTCAGCAGATCGCAGTCACTGGCTCAGTAGATCAATTTGGTCGAGTGCAATCGATCGGCGGAGTGAATGAGAAAATTGAAGGTTTCTTTGACGTTTGCTTGCGTCGCGGTTTGACCGGTAAACAAGGGGTTATCCTGCCGTTGACGAATGTCCGTCATCTCTGTCTGCGCGCTGATCTGGTTGCAGCTGTGCGAGAAGGGCTGTTCCATCTGTGGGCAGTGGATAGCGTGGAACAAGCGTTACCACTATTAACCGGCTATCCCTATAGTGATGAACAACAGCCCAATTTGCTGTTGGCTATTCAAGAGCGCATTGCACAAGTGAATTCACAAGAGCGCCGTCAGTGGCCTTGGCCACTGCGTTGGCTCAACCGGTTTACACATAATTGAATTGGACTTACTCAGCTTACATCTGTAAGCTCATCCGTCTCCCTTGATCATTACAAATAAGGCTTACTAAGAATATGGTAGATAAACGCAACTCCTATACGAAAGAAGACCTCGAAGCATCTGGACGTAGTGAACTGTTTGGCGCTGGTGGGCCGCCATTACCAGCAGGGAACATGTTAATGATGGATCGTGTGGTTAAGATCAGTGACGTGGGCGGTAGTTACGATAAAGGTTACATTGAAGCAGAATTGGATATTCATCCTGATCTGTGGTTCTTTGGTTGCCATTTTATTGGTGATCCGGTGATGCCAGGGTGTTTAGGTTTGGATGCGATGTGGCAGTTGGTCGGTTTCTACCTCGGTTGGCTTGGTGGTGAAGGTAAAGGGCGTGCGCTTGGTGTCGGCGAGGTGAAGTTTTCCGGTCAGATATTACCAACAGCGAAGAAAGTGGTTTACCGTATCAATTTCAAGCGTGTGATCACGCGTAAGTTGATCATGGGTGTGGCTGATGGTGAAGTATTGGTGGATGGTAAACTGATTTATACCGCAACGGATCTGAAGGTAGGGTTGTTTAAGGATGCAGCATCATTCTGATCGCATGGTATCTGGACAGCACTGTCATGGTGTGTGAGTTGCCAGCAGTCATGCTATTTGAAGTACGACAACGGTGGTTTATCGGCATGGATAAGGCGCGGTGAGAAGAGATGGGACTATCTTGGGCAGCAGTGAAGCCGTCAATCAGTTGACGGCTTCAGTTGATGCGGAATTTTACAAGACGTTGCGTCGCTGTAATCGGGCGCTTAGGTCGTTACCCCTCTCTCTTCTTTCGCCTGTCGCCAGCCTCCCAACCAGTTAGCTCGAGCATCTAACGATTGATAAGGACAATATTCCTTTGATCTCCCTGCAATACCTGCTTGATACCCCCTTGATTGAGCACGTTCCAAACGATCTCTTTTCTGTCTTTTCATGCCTCATTTCCCTCATTATTGTTTTGCTGGAAAGAAAACAGTGGCGGTCGGATCTGAACCAAAAACTTGGCATCGACTACGTCAGCGCCACCTTTAACCAATAGCTCGAAATGGCGTTAATAGCAATCAGCAATCCTGTTCTGGATATCATATTTGTGATCTCTACCGACAAAAATACATTTAGAGACAAATCAAGCGCGACAGCTATAAAAGAGAGAAAACAATAGGATAACTGGATTGTCTCAGCATGGCTGTGAACTGGACGCTTCGGTTGTAGAGCTACGGATTGCCGAGACCTACCGTGTGAACCTCCCCGGTAACGGGGAGGGGGGCGAGAGTGCCGATAGCGTGGAAGCAGAATGGATTAACACCAGACAGCTTGACCCGTTAAGAACTCAGCTTGTGCTATTTTTCAGCGTCTCAAGCTCTTCCCAACGAGTCAATGCTGTTTCAAAAGCCTGCTCAGTACTGGCTAATTCGGTGAGGATCTGTTGTGTTTCATGGTGTGGACGGCTGAAGAAACTGCTATCACTGACCTGCTGCTGTAAACGCGCAATCTCAGCTTCAAGCTGTTCAAGCTGCTCAGGTAACTGCTCTAGCTCACGTTGTAGCCGATAACTCAACTTGTTTACTTTTTTATCAGCCGTTTCAGCCTTTTTCACCCGTTCCTCTTTTTTCTCTGCCACGGGTTTCGAGGTGGTGTTTGCCTGTCGTAGCGGTTTTGCTGTTGCGCGCTGTTGGTGGGCATCGGTGTAACCACCGATATAGCTATTGATCACCCCTTCACCTTCAAAGATCCAGCATTCGGTGACTGAGTTATCAACAAATTGTCGATCATGGCTAACCAAGAGTACGGTGCCTTGATAAGCCTCAATCAGCTCTTCCAGTAACTCGAGGGTTTCAACATCCAAATCATTAGTGGGTTCATCGAGGATCAGTAGATTACTGGGTTTGAGGAACAGTTTTGCTAACAGTAGCCGGTTACGTTCTCCGCCTGACAGTGCTTTAACCGGAGTCATCGCCCGTTTTGGGTGAAAGAGAAAATCTTGCAGATAGCCGAGAACATGGCGAGAACGGCCATTCACCACCACTTCCTGTTTCCCCGCAGCGAGGTTGTCCATCACCGTCCGTTCTGGATCGAGTTCAGCACGATGCTGATCGAAATAGGCAACCTCAAGTTTGGTGCCGCAGTGAACACGCCCGCTACTCGCTTCTAGTTCACCAAGCATCAGTTTCAGTAGTGTGGTTTTGCCACAGCCATTCGGTCCGATTAACGCAATTTTGTCACCTCGCTGGACTTGAGCACTAAAATTGCGCACCAGTAGCTTGTCATTGATCTGGTAATTTAGCGCTTCCATTTCAAAGACAATTTTGCCGGAACGGCTGGCCTCTTCAACCTGCATTTTGGCACTGCCACTCACTTCACGCCGCTGCTGGCGCTCCATGCGCAGTGCCTTCAGAGCGCGGACACGTCCTTCATTACGGGTACGGCGTGCTTTGATCCCTTGGCGGATCCAGACCTCTTCTTGTGCCAGCTTACGGTCAAATTCGGCATTCTGTAGCTCTTCGACCCGCAATGCTTCTTCTTTACCTTTCAAGTAGAGATCATAATTTCCAGGCCATGAAACCAGTTTGCCACGATCAAGATCGACAATACGTGTCGCCATGTTGCGGATGAAAGAACGATCATGAGAGATGAAAACAATACTGCCCTGAAAGGTCTGTAGAAAAGTTTCCAGCCAATCGATGGTTTCAATATCTAGGTGGTTGGTCGGTTCATCAAGCAGTAGCACGCGTGGAGCACTCACCAGCGCACGCCCTAATGCCGCTTTGCGTAGCCAGCCACCGGAGAGTGATGAGAGCGCGGCATCGCCATCAAGCCCCAGTTGTAGCAATACGTCATTGATGCGCTGATCGAGTTGCCACAATCCCTGATGATCAAGGATCGCCATAATTTCTGCCAGACGCGCCAAACTCTTTTCATCTGGCTGCTGTGCCAGTTGATGAGAAAGGCTGTGATAGCTTTTTAACAACTCGGCTTGTTCGGCAACGCCCTCTGCAACAAAATCGAATACTGAGCCGCCAATATTACGTGGTGGATCTTGCTGTAGACGGGAAACAATCAGATCTTGTTCATAAATCAAACGTCCATCATCAAGCGGGATCTCCTTTGCCAGTATTTTCAGCAAGGTTGATTTGCCTGCACCATTGCGCCCAACCAGACAGACACGTTCATTTTCTTCAATGTGCAGTTCGCTGTTATCTAATAACGGTGCATCGCTAAATGACAGCCATGCGCCAGAGATGCTGATCAATGACATAGTGATTATTTTCCCTCGCTGAGGTGGGTCACTAACCAACAGTTGTGGATCTGTCGGTTACGTGCAAAGTCCAGAGATTGTGTCTGTGCGGTGATCTCTCTTGCTGCCAACCCGAGAGCCTGTATGCCCGGTTGGTCGATTTGGAACCCGCGCTTGTTATTAGAAAACATAATAGTGCCGTGAGGACGCAATAGCCGTTTTAGTGCTTTCATCAACATTAAATGATCACGTTGTACATCAAACGTGGTTGTCATGCGTTTTGAGTTAGAGAAGGTTGGTGGATCGATAAAAATCAGATCAAACTGCTCATCAGCCATCGCTAACCAAGATAAGCAGTCTGCCTGGATCAGTCGGTGTGCTCTACCGGTAAGTCCGTTCACACGCAAATTTTTCTCTGCCCACTCAAGGTAGGTACGTGACATATCGACGGTGGTGGTAGAGCGGGCCCCCCCCAGTCCGGCATGAACGGTTGCGGTGCCAGTGTAGGCAAATAAGTTAAGGAAATCTTTGCCATGACTCATTTCACCTAGCATACGGCGTGCAATACGGTGATCGAGGAACAGACCGGTATCGAGATAGTCGGTCAGGTTGACCCACAATTTGGCATTGAACTCCTCAACCAGTAAAAATTCTCCTTTTTGCGCTAATTTTTCATACTGGCTACTGCCTTTTTGCCGCTCACGAGTTTTGAGCACTAATTGGTTAGCCGGTATAGCCAATACGCTCAAGGTCGTGTTGATGATATCAAACAGTCGCTGACGTGCTTTCTGGGCATCAATGGTTTTGGGTGCAGCATACTCCTGCACCACAACTTTACTTCCATAACGATCAACCGCGACATTGTAGTCAGGTAAATCAGCATCGTAGATTCGATAACATTCGATGCCCTGTTGTTTTGCCCATTTTTCTATTTTTTTCAGATTTTTGCGTAAACGATTGGCAAAATCTTCTGCGATGCCGCTCTGTGTCGTGTTCTGCTCTCCAGCAGCCAACTGATAATTTTTTTGTACACACTCCAGTGGGCCATT
The DNA here is from genome assembly GCF_004011885.1 of Serratia microhaemolytica. Classification (GTDB taxonomy): domain Bacteria; phylum Pseudomonadota; class Gammaproteobacteria; order Enterobacterales; family Enterobacteriaceae; genus Serratia_G; species Serratia_G microhaemolytica. The sequence continues at coordinate 114,295 of NZ_SBEF01000003.1, forward strand.
TTTGGCTTTAAACTGGCGCTCAGCACGCAACTGCAAGCAGCTCAGTAATTCGGGCGAGGCACTAAACAGCGATAACTGCCAGCCACCAAAGGCACTTTTCATGATGCGGCCGAGGATGTTGTGCAATGCAACCAGTGCCGGTTCACTCTCCAGGCGTTCGCCATAAGGCGGGTTGCTGATGACGGTGCCAACTGGCCCTTGAGGGAGCGGGTTAGTCAGTTTACTGACATCACTGACGGTGAAGTCGATCAGCTCAGCAACACCAGCGCGGCGCGCATTGGCGCGGGCGATGTCGATCACTCTTCGATCGCTGTCGGATCCAAAAAAGCGTGAGTGGGTTTGCTGTACACCCTGTCGAGCGCGCAATTGTGCTTCAGCGAGTGTTTGTTGCCATAAAGCGGCATCGTGACCATTCCAGGCGGTGAAACCCCAATGTTGTCGATGTAGACCGGGTGCACAGTCAGCCGCCATCATCGCCGCTTCAATCAATAAAGTGCCTGAACCACACATCGGATCTAGCAGAGGTGTTCCTGGTTGCCAGCCAGAACGTAGCACAATCGCTGCGGCGAGATTCTCTTTTAGTGGTGCCTGCCCGGTTTGTTCACGATAACCACGCTGATGTAACCCTTCACCGCTCAGATCAAGTGCGACACTGGCGATATCACGTTGTAAAAACAGATTCACACGAATATCCGGTTGCTGCTTTGCTACTGAAGGGCGTTGATCCAGTTTGCGGCTAAAACTGTCAACAATCGCATCTTTCACCCTTAATGCACCATATTGACTGTTGCGGATCTCTTGATTAACACCGCTAAAATGGACGGCAAATGTTTTGTCGACTCCGAACAGTGCAGGCCAGTCGATCGCTTGCACCCCCAGGTAGAGATCAAGATCGCTATGTACCCGGAACTCATTCAACGGCAATAGGATGCGCGAAGCTAACCGGCTCCATAATAAGCACTGGTAAAGCTGATGCTGATTGGCATCAAAATGTACGCCTCCCTGTACCACTTTGCAGGCTGAAACACCTAGCCGCTCCAGCTCACTTTTTAACAGTTCTTCCAGTCCGCGCGCCGTGCTGGCAAATAGAGTCTTCATAGGGGGATCGCCAAAAATAAAATTGTGGCGCATTATAGCGGATCGCCGTCGGTTGTCATAAGTTCACGTGTGGTTGGCTAAGGAATGGAAGTCGTGGCTAACTGGATCTGGGCATTTTCCTCTGCGCCTGACTGCCACTCATGGTGCCGGCGAGCGGTGCCATGAGTGATCAATCAACACCCGATCAATGTGTGAATGGTGGCAAACAGAGCTGCATTCACACAGCCTGATCATAGCAGTGGCTGGAGAAGAGCGCTGGTGGCAATGGTTGCAGGCGATCGTGCATCACTTTGATCGCGTCTCCTAGTGCCAGGCTACGGTTCGATAGCATCAGTGTGCTTTGTGCCAATACACACAAGCTGGCGTTACTACCCACTTCAACCACCAGCAGTAGTGCATTGTCGCTTTCCAGTACTTTTACCAGTACCAATTCGCCTTGTGCCGGTTGATGGGGGTGCGTTTGTTGAGCGAAATACCAGCTTTTCGGCATCTGTGGTTTGAGAAAACGTGCCGCGACTAAAGCGTTTAATATCAGCTCGGCGCGCAGTTGCTCATCCAGGGCCAGTAATTTACAGTGCTCTTCATAGGCAAAATAGCGTGCAGCATCTTCTACGCTGAACGCTGATTCGGTTAAGGCGTCTGGTGTGAGTATTTTGGCTGAAAAACGCGAACGAAATAGCACTCCATTGGCGAGATCGAGCATAAGACGATCATATTGCTGATCAAAATACCAGCGCCAGTTGTCACCCGGTTTTATTTTCATCACACTTTCCCCTTAACCACGTCAATGTGGATGTTATCTTGGTTTTTAGTTGTCCATTTTTAACTATAGGTCATTTCCAACCACTCTTTCCCTGCGACTGGCACCGTGATAGTTCATGCTGCATGGTATCAGTTGAGTCCAGTTACGCGTTTGTTGTTGAGTCTCGTTGCTGGCTGGCGGCGGCGAGTCGAGTATAAATCTGCTTTCGTTTGCCTGTTGGCTAGAGACAACCCACCTTACCTAACGGCAATTCGCTGCTAATAACAGATGTTGTCGATAAAAATTACTGTCAATCACAGTGACGGTTAACCAGTAAGCTGAGCCTGCCACGATGAAACTGCAGATATAACGGTTGGGATAGTGGTCAGGACAGCAGAATATAGATGAACTTACGGCAGAAATAAACTCCCTGCCGCAACTGGATTGCAATCAGATGTTATTGACGATACGTTTGATCAATGTTGGACCGTGGAAAATAAAGCCAGAATAAATTTGCACCAGCGTTGCACCGGCAGCTATTTTTTCACGCGCAGCAGTGAGTGAGTCGATTCCACCGACGCCAATGATCGGTAACCGGCCACTTAGCTCTTGCGATAAACGACGGATCACTTCGGTGCTGCGTAGTTGTAGTGGGCGTCCACTCAGCCCACCGCTCTGCTGGCAGTAGTTCAAGCCTTGAACTAGGCTACGATCAAGCGTGGTGTTGGTGGCGATAACACCATCAATCCGGTGACGAAGCAAACTGTCGGCGACCTGAACTAACTCTTGCTCTGATAAATCTGGGGCGATCTTGACGGCGATCGGGACATATTTCTGGTATTGCTGTTGCAGTTCCGCCTGTCTATTTTTTATCGCAGTGAGGAGATCATCCAGTGCTTCACCATACTGTAGCGAGCGGAGACCGGGCGTATTGGGTGATGAGATATTTACCGCAATGTAACCGGCATAGGGATAAACTTTCTCCATACAGGTGAGGTAATCCTCTTTACCTTGCTCGACTGGCGTGTCTTTATTTTTGCCAATGTTGATCCCGAGAATGCCACCAAAGCGTGATTTTTTAACGTTCTCAACCAGATTATCGACACCACGGTTATTAAAACCCATGCGGTTAATTATGCCTTCAGCCTCAATAATACGGAATAGGCGCGGTTTTTCGTTGCCGGATTGTGGGCGTGGAGTGACGGTGCCCACCTCAATAAAGCCAAAGCCCATCGCGCCGAGTGCATCAATACATTCGCCATCTTTGTCCAGGCCAGCGGCTAAGCCAAGCGGATTTTTAAATGACAGCCCCATGCAACTGACGGGTTTGTTCGGTAGTGATTGCCGGATCAGGAACTCCAGCGGCGTGCCGCTGATACGACGCAGTTGGCTGAAAGTCAACTCATGAGCTCGCTCAGGATCAAACTGAAACAATACTTTCCTAATCAATGGGTAGAACATCTCTTCTCCTCATGTTTGGGCGGTTGCAAACTGCGCTAACATTTTTCGCTGTGTAAGATGATAGAGCGCTTCAACCAGGACAGCAAACGCCGCCCTGGTTCTGATCAGGCTGCTAACGCCTTGCTGATCTTCTCGTACAGATCACCAGAGAGTTGCTCCAACTGTGTTAACTGCTGTAGGGCATCGCGCATCAGCCGTTGATGAGGCTGATCATAACGTTTCCAGCGAATAAGCGGTTCAATCAACCGGGCAGCGACTTGGGGATTACGTTGGTTAAGATCACTCAGGATCTCAACCAAGAAGTGGTAACCACTGCCATCATTAGCATGAAATGCCGCAGGGTTATGGCTGCAAAATGCGCCAACCAATGCGCGGATGCGGTTCGGGTTGGCCAGGCTAAATGAGCGGTGCTGTAATAATGCGCGTACATTTTCTAACACATTCGATTGTGGACTGGTGGCCTGCAGGGTAAACCATTTGTCCATCACCAGACCATCTTGATGCCAACGCTGGTCGAAGTTAGCCATCAGTGCATCTCGACAGGGAAGTTGTGCCGCGACCGCAGCGGCTAATGCTGCTAACGCATCTGTCATGTTATCGGCCTGCTGATATTGCAACGTCACTAATTGTTCGGCTTGTGTGGCCTCAGCAAATGCCAAGTAATGCAGGCAGGTATTGCGTAGCGCACGCTTGGCGATGTCATGGTGGTTAACGTGATAATGCTCAAGTTTGTTGGCTTGATAGACCGCTAACAGATCTGCACTCATCGCTTGTGCCAATCGGCGCGTGAACATTTGACAAACAGCAGCAATAGCGGCGGGATCAATGGTAGTAAACAGCTCAGCGATCTCATTTTCTGTCGGCAGCGTCAGGATCTGGGCGGCGAGTGCAGGATCGAGAGTGTGATCCAGTAGCACAGTGCGGAAGGCATCGATCACCGGCTGTGGTAGTGACAGCGGTTGTTGCTGTTGGTAGCGGCTGACATTCTGCTTGAGGTAGATTGCAAGCAGGCTTTGTGCCGCATCCCAGCGTGAGAATTGATTACGCGCATGTTGCATCAAAAAGGTGAGTTGCTGATCACTGTAGGGATAATCCAGCTTGACCGGGGCAGAAAACTCGCGCAGTAGCGAAGGCACTGGTCGCTCCGGTACAGCATCAAATACAAAACTCTGCTCTGCTGCGGTCACATTCAGTATGTTGCTTTGTGTGATGCCTTGCCGTTGCAGTCCGATAACATTGCCTTTGCTATCATAGAGTTCAATATCGAAAGGGATGTGCAGTGGTAATTTTTCTGTTTGCTCTGCCGTTGGTGTGGTGCTTTGGCTGATGTGCAGGCGGTATTGCTGTTGTTGTGCGTCGTATTCATCACGAACCGTTAATAACGGTGTGCCAGATTGACTGTACCAGCGGCGGAACAGTGATAAATCAATAGCTGAAGCATCTTCCATGGCTTGAACAAAGTCGTCACAGGTGGCAGCACTGCCATCATGACGGGTAAAGTAGAGTCGCATTCCGGCCTGAAACTGCTGCTCGCCGAGCAAGGTGTGCAACATGCGGATCACTTCTGAGCCTTTTTCATACACGGTCAAAGTATAGAAGTTATTCATCTCAATGACTTTATCTGGGCGGATAGCGTGAGCCATTGGGCTGGCATCTTCGGCGAATTGTGCGCCGCGCATCACGCGCACATTGTCGATACGGTTCACTGAGCGTGAACCTAGGTCGGAGCTGAACTCCTGATCACGGAAGACGGTTAACCCCTCTTTCAGACTCAGTTGAAACCAGTCACGACAGGTGACGCGGTTACCGGTCCAGTTATGAAAATACTCATGGCCAATTACTGCTTCGATATTGAGGTAATCTTTGTCGGTGGCAGTTTCCGCTTTTGCCAGCACAAATTTGGAGTTAAAAACATTTAACCCTTTGTTTTCCATTGCTCCCATGTTGAAGAAATCAACCGCGACAATCATGTAAATATCCAGATCATACTCTAGACCGAAACGCTGCTCGTCCCATTGCATCGCACGCTTTAGTGACAGCATTGCCCAGTCAGCACGATCCAGATTACCGCGATCAACGAACAGCTCCAGTGCAACCTGACGGCCAGAACGTGTGGTAAAGGTATCGCACAGGCGATCAAAATCACCGGCAACCAGCGCAAACAGGTAACAGGGTTTGGGGAACGGGTCTTGCCACTGAACCCAATGGCGGCCATCATCCCACTCCCCAGTATCGATTCGGTTACCGTTAGAGAGCAGGAATGGATAACGTGCCTTATCGGCAATGATGCGAGTGGTAAAACGTGCGAGAACGTCAGGGCGATCCAGATAGTAGGTGATGTGGCGAAAACCTTCTGCTTCGCACTGTGTGCATAGCGCTTCACCAGAGAGATATAGCCCTTCGAGCGCACTGTTTTTTGCTGGGTGAATATCGTTGACGATAGTCAGCGTAAATTGATCAGGCAGTTGCTCAAGAATTAACTGGTTATCCTGCTGCTGGTATGCGGTCCACACTTTGCCATCGATTTGAATGGCGATCAGTGTTAACGCTTCACCATCCAGCCGTAAAACGCATGGCTGTTTGGCCAACCGCTTGATTTGGCTAACAGCCGTTACGCGGGTGCGTTCGGCCTCTAATTCGAAGGTCAAATCAATGTCGGTAATGGTATAGTCTGGAGCGCGGTAATCGTGGCGATATTTTGCTTGTGGTTGCCTGTTCATTATAATCCTTAACTTTCAATAAAATAGATTTTATTTCTGCCATTGCTGGATGGAGCGCACTGGCGCTAAACCTTGTTGCTTGCGGGTGTTCACGCTGTTGTCAAACAACCAGGTTGGGGGATCGCCAAATAGTGCTATTGTTCTGCCGCCAAATTACTTTAAGATAGCCGCCGACGGCAACACCTGCGTCGTTTGACAACAGAGTTTGATGTACAACAAAAACATCACCTATCTTCAACCTATCACCAACATTTATGACAAGAAGAGAGTTTAATAACAAAATAATCAAGGTATACTCCCTTACTTGCTCGATGATCTGGATTTGGACTGGCTCCTAACGAGGATGCTATAACGCGCCATGACACAATATGCTGCTCCGATTTTAACCTCACTGCTTGATACCGATGCCTATAAACTGCATATGCAGCAAGCCGTGTTCCATCGCTATCCCACGGTGACAGTGACGGCGGAGTTTCGCTGCCGTAGCGCTGAATTGTTGGGTCAGTACGCCGATGAGATCAACGCGCAGGTAGCAATGATGGCATCGTTAGCATTGAGTGATAGCGAATATCACTATCTTGCAAGCCTGCCCTTTTTTCAGCAGGACTATCTCAACTGGTTGCGCCAGTTTCGCTATAATCCACGACAGGTTGTAGTGAGCAATCAACTAGGCCAACTGCAAATTCGCATCTCTGGTTTATGGTGTGAAGTGATCATGTGGGAAGTGCCATTACTGGCGCTGATCAGTGAGATTGTCCATCGCCACCGTTCGCCAGCGATCACTCCACTGATGGCTTGCACGCAGTTGCAGCAGAAACTGGACCGGTTCGCGCAACAGAGCGGCACGCTGGATGTTTCACGTTTCAAACTGGCTGATTTTGGCACACGTCGCCGTTTCTCCTACCCAGTACAACAGGCGATTGTCAGCAAGTTGAAAAGCGATTTTCCTTACCTGGCAGGCAGCAGTAACTATCATTTGGCGCATCAGTTGGCACTGACGCCAGTGGGCACTCAGGCACACGAGTGGTTCCAAGCGCATCAGCAAATTAGCCCTGAATTGGCAAATAGCCAGCGAGCTGCGTTACGCGCCTGGTTGGATGAGTATCCGAACCAGTTGGGTATTGCGTTGACGGACTGTATCGCAATGGATGCATTTCTGCGTGATTTCGGTCGGCAATTTGCCGAACAGTATCAGGGCTTGCGCCATGACTCGGGTGACCCTTTTGTCTGGGGAGAAAAAGCCATCGCTCATTATCAACAACTGGGCATTGACCCATTGAGTAAGACGCTGGTGTTTTCAGATAATCTCGATCTGGAAAAGGCGCTACGGCTATATCAGCATTTCGATCAACGCATCAATTTGGTATTTGGTATCGGAACACAGCTCACCTGCGATATTCCTAGTGTTACGCCGTTGAATATTGTTATTAAGCTGGTTGAGTGCAATGGTAAGCCGGTAGCCAAACTTTCTGATAGCCCGGGTAAAACCATCTGCCAGGATCAGGCATTTGTTACTGCATTGCGTAAAGCATTTGCACTGCCTCTGGTAAGAAAAGCCAGTTGACAAATGTTGTATCATTGCAATGATTTATTGGCGCAGTCTCAGGTGTTGTCATGGCTGAGCATGAGGCGCTGTGATGTCTAGCAATAAAATAACCGTGGTGCATGAGTGATAGTGAGTCGTAGTAAATCACTCGTGTGTAGTGTTTTGGTTAATTCCCCATGACGCAACCAGAACTGCAGTATGATTATTTCCAAATCCAAACTGACTTATATAGTGAGAAATTTATGAGCATAGTGCCTGTGATAGTGCCTGTGGTTGACGTACAGCAAGGGCGCGCGGCGGTGGGCAGTGAAGTCACCATTCGCGGTTGGGTTCGTACCCGAAGAGATTCTAAAGCGGGGATCTCGTTCCTCGCCGTTTATGACGGTTCCTGCTTTAATCCATTACAGGCCGTTATCAACCATACGCTGCCCAATTATCAGGATGAGGTGCTGCGTTTAACGACCGGCTGCTCAGTGGAAGTGAGCGGTATTGTTGTCGCCTCATTGGGGGAGGGACAGAGTTTTGAATTACAGGCTAGCGCAGTCAAAGTGGTCGGTTGGGTAGATGATCCCGATACCTATCCTATGGCGGCGAAGCGGCACAGTATCGAGTATCTGCGAGAGGTGGCTCATTTGCGCCCACGTACTAACTTGATTGGTGCTGTGGCGCGGGTGCGTCATACCCTGGCACAGGCGATCCACCGCTTTTTTGATCAAAACGGTTACTTCTGGGTTTCAACGCCGCTGATCACCGCCTCAGATACTGAGGGTGCGGGTGAAATGTTCCGGGTCTCAACGCTGGATTTACAGAACTTGCCACGCACTGAGCAGGGTGAGGTTGATTTTAGCCAGGATTTCTTCGGCAAAGAGGCATTTTTGACGGTTTCAGGGCAACTGAACGGTGAAACTTATGCCTGTGCGTTATCAAAAATCTACACCTTCGGCCCGACCTTCCGGGCAGAAAACTCGAATACTAGCCGTCATCTGGCCGAGTTTTGGATGATTGAGCCTGAAGTGGCATTCGCAACCCTGGCTGATATCGCCAAATTGGCAGAGCAGATGCTGAAATATGTTTTCCAAGCAGTGCTGGATGAACGTGCGGACGATTTGCAATTTTTTGCCGAGCGTGTGGATAGCGATGCGATTGAACGTTTGAAACGTTTTGTCTGCTCTGATTTTGCGCAAGTGGATTACAGCGAGGCGATCGAAATTCTTACTTCTTGTGGTCAAAGTTTTGAGAACCCGGTTTCTTGGGGGATAGATCTCTCTTCGGAGCATGAACGTTATTTGGCAGAGAAGCATTTCAAAGCACCAGTGGTAGTAAAAAATTATCCGAAAGACATTAAAGCGTTCTACATGCGTATGAACGAAGATGGTAAGACAGTTGCGGCGATGGACGTATTAGCCCCCGGTATTGGTGAAATTATTGGTGGCTCTCAACGTGAAGAGCGGCTGGATATACTGGATCAACGTTTGGCTGAAATGGGGCTTAATAAAGAGGATTACTGGTGGTATCGCGATCTGCGTCGTTACGGTACCGTACCTCATGCCGGTTTTGGGCTTGGTTTTGAACGTCTGATCGCCTATGTCACTGGTGTACAAAATGTTCGTGATGTGATCCCATTCCCTAGAACGCCGCGTAACGCGAGTTTTTAAGCCGCCGGTTGTGCTGGTTGCTAGCTCATCATGATTGTACTGTCAAAGGCCAGCAACAGTTGGCCTTTCGCGTTTTTAATTATTGACCTGCATCACCTTACTGAGTTAACATTCATAGCCTGTTACACTGAGTTTCCCAGTGAAACTTTGTTGCTACGATAGTAGCAGTTTCACTCTAGATAAAGCTGCGCGTGGATGAAACACTGCGTGCGGAATAGGAAACGGCACCAATCTATCAATAATAGTTCCGTAAAATCAGTAATTGTTTTTTGGAATTGTTTGCGGCAGTGGCACGGTGTCCGAATAACACTAATGAGGGTAATAATGATGAAGCGCAACGTTCTAGCAGTAGTAATTCCAGCTTTGTTGGCAGCTGGTGCAGCAAATGCAGCAGAAATCTACAACAAAGACGGCAACAAAGTTGATGTGTACGGTAAAGTCGTTGGCCTGCACTACTTCGTTACTAACAGTGACGGTGGTGAGGATGTTGATAAGTCCTATGCACGTCTTGGTTTCAAAGGCGAAACTCAGATCAGCGATCAATTGACCGGTTATGGTCAGTGGGAAGCTGAGTTCAAAGCGGCTACCGAAGGTGGTTCAACCGCAAACACCCGTCTGTCATTCGTTGGTTTTAAATTCGGCGATTTGGGTTCATTCGACTACGGTCGTAACGTTGGCATCGCTCAAGATGTAGCTAGCTTCACCGACGTTCTGGTTGAGTTTGGCGGCACTTATGCTGACAGCGATGTTTACATGACTAAGCGTGCTAGTGCGTTAGCAACTTACCGTAACAGCGGTTTCTTTGGTCTGGTTGATGGTCTGAACGTTGCTCTGCAATACCAAGGTAAGACTGATGGCGGTCAGGCTAATGAAGGCTACTCAGTAGCAACGACTTACGACATCATGGACACCGGTGTTGCTGTAGGTGCAAGCTACACTGCTTCTCACACCATCGATGGTGATGTGGCTCTGGGTGATAAAGCTGAAGTGTGGAACTTCGCTACCAAATATGACGCTAACAACGTTTACTTGGCTGCTATGTTCGCAGAGACTCGCAACGTTGCTGGCTGGAATAAGACTCAGAATATCGAGTTAGCAGCTCAATACCAGTTTGACTTCGGTCTGCGTCCTTCTTTGGGCTACGTTCAACAGCGTGCTAAAGAAGAGAACAAAAATTACGATCTGATCAGACACGTTGAAGTAGGTGCTTTCTACGACTTTAACAAAAATATGTCTGCTTATGTTGCTTACCAAATCAACATGTTAGACAAGAAAGATGATCCGTATGCTAAGTCTACCGACGATATCCTCGCAACTGGCCTGGTTTACCAGTTCTAAGTTGTGATCTCGTCCGGTGCAGATGGCACCGAATGCGGTTAAAAGCAGGGCTTCGGCCCTGTTTTTTTATTCTGCTTTTACCCTGTTTGGATAGTCTGTTATTCCTGCTAGTAACTCACTTTTTGCAGCCGATCCTACCTTGGTCACAAGTTCGCGAGGTTTTTCTGCTAAATGGTTGGCAAAGCGCACAACTGGCGTTAACCTGACGTTTCTGTTTGCTAACTCTAGCCATGGAAGCCTTCAATATGTTTGAAACTATCACAGCTGCACCCGCTGACCCGATCTTAGGGTTGACTGAAATTTTCCGTGCTGACACCCGCCCAAACAAAATTAACTTGGGCATTGGTGTTTACAAAGATGAAACCGGTAAAACGCCGGTGCTGACCAGTGTAAAAAAAGCTGAGCAGTATCTGCTAGAAAATGAGACCACCAAAAACTATCTCGGTATTGAGGGCATTGCTGAGTTTGCTAGCTGCACTCAGGCGCTGCTGTTTGGAAAACAGAATGCCATCATCACCGACAAACGCGCGCGTACCGCACAAACACCGGGCGGTACCGGTGCATTGCGTGTCGCTGCTGATTTTATTGCCAATCAAACCGCAGCCAAGCGGATTTGGATCAGCAATCCGAGTTGGCCTAATCATAAAAATGTATTTGCTGCAGTAGGATTACAGGTATTGGAATATCAATACTATGATGCAGCCAATCATGCGCTCGATTTTAATGGCTTGGTCGCTAGCCTGAAACAGGCACAAGCTGGTGATGTGGTGCTGTTTCATGGTTGCTGCCATAACCCAACAGGGATTGATCCGACACCTGAGCAGTGGGCGGAGCTGGCAGCGCTTTCGGTTGCCAATGGCTGGCTGCCGCTATTCGATTTTGCTTACCAAGGGTTTGCTAAGGGGCTTGAGGAAGATGCACAAGGCTTGCGTATTTTCGCAGCTCGCCATCGCGAGCTGATTGTAGCTAGCTCCTACTCAAAAAATTTCGGACTTTACAATGAGCGCGTTGGTGCTTGTACCGTGGTGGCTGCGGATGCCGAAACAGCGGATCGTGCCTTTAGCCAAGTTAAAGCGGCGATCCGCGCCAACTACTCCAACCCACCGGCTCATGGTGCTGCGGTAGTTGCTACTATTCTTGGCAATGACGCATTGCGCGCCATCTGGGAGCAGGAGTTGACTGATATGCGTCAGCGTATCCAGCGTATGCGCCAGTTGTTTGTCAACACGCTGGAGGAGAAAGGCGCAAAACAGGATTTCAGCTTTATCATTAATCAGAATGGCATGTTCTCATTTAGCGGCCTGAGCAAAGAGCAGGTGTTACGCCTGCGTGATGAGTTTGGTGTTTATGCGGTCAACTCTGGGCGCGTTAATGTTGCCGGGATGACGCTAGACAACATGGCACCGTTGTGTGAAGCGATTGTCGCGGTGCTGTAGATTTTACATGTCAGTTATTGCATGACTGTTCTCGTTTCCAAGGGCGCATTAGCGCCCTTGTCTGATCACTGCTTCTCTCTATTTTCTCGATAAATAGCATCGCTACTCCATATTTCCTTCATTTTTGCGCCATGCTTGCTAGTTAAACTAGTATCCTATAACGAGGTAAAACGAAAAGTGGCCGTAGCCAGCCGAGAGAACATCCAACGTCATGAATGCAAAATCCAAATACCTACTGTTTCGCCTACTGCTCGCGATAGGCGTGATGATTGCCGCTGTGCTGATTTGGCGCCATTTCACGCCAGCCTCTTCTGCGACAACTGCGGCTAAGCCTGCTGCTACGACCACTCGCCCTGCTGGTCGCCGTAATGCACCGATGCCTCCGGTACAAGTTGCCACGGCAACAGCACAAAACGTGCCGCGTTATCTTTCTGGTTTAGGCACTGCGGTTGCCGCGAATACCGTGACGGTGACCAGTCGGGTTGCCGGTCAACTGGTTGCGGTGCATTTTGCTGAGGGACAGCAGGTAAAAGCGGGTGATCTGCTGTTTGAGATTGATGCACGGCCATTTGAGATCCAGCAGGCGCAAGCATTAGGGCAGTTAGCAAAAGATCAGGCTGCGCTGGCCAATGCTAAACAGGACTTACTTCGTTATCAGCAGCTTATCAAAAATAACATGGTGTCGCGTCAGGATATGGATGCCCAACAGGCGTTGGTTCGTCAGTTGGAGGGGGCGATTATGGTGGATCAGGCTGCAGTGGATAATGCCAGACTACAACTTACCTATAGTCGTATCACTGCGCCAATTGATGGTCGTGTCGGCCTGAGAATGGTCGATGTCGGCAATTACATCGTTGCGGGTGGCAGTGCGATGGTGATGTTGACTCAAACTCAGCCCATGGAAGTGCTGTTCTCGCTGCCCGAAACGCATATCGCTGATCTGGTGCGCGCGCAGAAGGCCGGTGCAGTGCAGGTAGAAGTGTGGGATCGCAGCAATCAGCAGCGGTTAACTACTGGCACACTGCTCAGCCTCGACAATCTGATTGATCCCACTACCGGCACCATCCGCCTCAAAGCACGCTTTGATAATCAGGATGATCAGCTATTCCCGAACCAGTTTGTGAATGCGCGCTTACAGGTTGAGACATTACAGGATGCCGTGGTGATCCCGATTGCTGGCTTACAAATGGGCAGTGATGGGCATTTTGTCTGGTTACTGGATGCGGATAACAAGGTGAGCCGACATCTGGTGCAAGCAGGGTTGCAAGATAGCCAGCGAGTGGTGATTACTCGTGGTGTCAAGGTGGGTGATCGGGTGGTAACGGATGGTATTGATCGTCTGACGGAAGGAATGCAAGTTGAAGTGGTTAGCGCACAGCCACGTGCGGGATTACCTGCCGCGAAGCGCCGCGACAGTGCGCAGGGGAAATCCTGATGTCGTCACTTGAGCCAAAACAGGCAGGAGGGCCTTCCCGTCTGTTTATTCTGCGCCCGGTTGCCACCACGCTGTTTATGGTGGCGATCCTGCTGGCTGGGATTATCGGTTACCGCTCACTGCCAGTATCCGCATTACCTGAAGTTGACTATCCCACCATTCAGGTGGTGACCCTCTACCCTGGAGCCAGCCCAGATGTGGTGACATCGGCGATCACTGCGCCGCTTGCCCGGCAGTTTGGCCGGATGTCGGGGCTAAAACAGATGGCATCACAAAGCTCCGGCGGTGCCTCGGTGATCACACTGCAATTTCAGTTGGTGCTGCCGCTCGACATTGCCGAACAGGAGGTACAGGCAGCCATTAACGCAGCAACCAACCTGCTACCGAATGATCTGCCTTACCCACCGATTTACAGCAAGGTTAACCCAGCGGATCCGCCAATTATGACTCTGGCAGTCACCTCGAGTGCGCTCCCGATGACCCAGGTTGCAGATATGGTGGAGACACGTGTAGCACAAAAGATTTCTCAGGTTAATGGTGTCGGCCTGGTCACTATTGCCGGTGGTCAGCGCCCAGCAGTGCGCGTCAAACTCAACCCGACGGCGGTCGCTGCCTATGGTCTTAACAGTGAGAACATTCGCTCGATCATCAGTGCTGCCAATGTTAACTCGGCTAAAGGCAGTCTTGATGGTCCAACTCGTTCAGTGACACTTTCAGCTAACGATCAGATGAAGAGTGCTGACGATTATCGCCAACTGATCATCGCCTATAAAAATGGCGCCGCGATTCGGCTACAGGATATTGCCACAGTTGAACAAGGTGCTGAGAACAACTACCTTGCCGCATGGGCGAATCAACAACCGGCGATTGTGTTAAACGTCCAGCGTCAGCCGGGGGCGAATGTGATCACCACCACCGATAACATTCGCCAAATGTTGCCGGAGTTGATCACCAGCTTACCTAAATCGGTCGATGTAACGGTATTGACTGATCGTACCACCACCATCCGTGCGTCAGTCAGTGATGTTCAGGCGGAACTACTACTGGCGATCGCCCTGGTGATTATGGTGATCTACATCTTTCTGCGTAACGTCCCAGCGACGATTATCCCCAGTGTGGCAGTGCCCCTCTCGCTGATTGGCACCTTCGCAGTCATGTACTTGCTGGATTTTTCCGTTAACAATCTCACCTTAATGGCACTGACGATTGCCACCGGCTTTGTGGTCGATGATGCCATTGTGGTGATCGAAAATATTTCACGTTACATCGAAAAAGGCGAGAGCCCTCTGCAAGCAACGCTAAAAGGCGCCGGTGAAATCGGTTTTACCATTATCTCGCTCACTTTCTCGCTGGTTGCAGTGTTAATTCCGCTGCTGTTTATGGGCGATATTGTTGGGCGGCTGTTCCGGGAATTTGCCGTCACACTGGCGGTAGCGATCCTGATTTCGGCAGTGGTCTCACTGACTCTGACCCCGATGATGTGCGCACGTATGCTCAATCACGAGTCACTGCGCAAGCAGAACCGTTTTTCGCGTGCCAGTGAGCGTTTTTTTGAGCGAGTGATCGCGCATTATGCGCTCTGGCTAAAGCGAGTATTGAATCATCCTTGGCTCACACTGAGTGTGGCAATTGGCACACTGCTATTAACCGCGCTGCTTTATCTGGCTATTCCTAAAGGGTTTTTCCCGTTGCAGGATAACGATATTATCCAAGGCAGCCTAGAAGCACCGCAGAGCGTCTCATTTAGCAATATGGTTGAGCGCCAGCAGCAGGTTGCCAGTGAGATACTGAAAGATCCGGCGGTTGCTAGCTTAACCTCATTTGTGGGCATTGATGGCAGTAATGCGACGCTAAACAGTGGCCGGTTACAGATCAACCTGAAGCCACTCAGTCAACGCAGTGATCGCATTCCGGCGATCATTGCACGGTTGCAACAGCAAGTGGCACAACTGCCGGGAGTGAAACTCTATCTGCAACCGGTACAAGATCTGACAATCGATACCCAGGTCAGCCGCACGCAGTATCAATTTACGCTGCAAGCGATGTCACTGGAGGAGTTGGGCGACTGGGTGCCGAAATTATTGGCACAACTACAGCAATTGCCACAACTGGCTGAAGTGACCAGTGATTGGCAGGATCAGGGCTTGATTGCTTACGTCAATGTCAATCGCGACGCGGCAGCACGACAAGGCATTAGCATGAGTGACATTAACAGTGCGCTATACAACGCCTTTGGTCAGCGTTTGATCTCCACCATCTATACCCAGGCTAACCAGTATCGGGTCGTGTTGGAGCATGATGTCAGCACCACACCCGGTCTATCGGCGCTGGATAATATTCGTCTACGTAGCGCCAGTGGTGCGATTGTGCCACTGAGCAGCATTGCCAGCATCGAACAGCGCTTAGGGGTACTGTCAATCAATCACCTGAACCAGTTCCCGTCGGCTACAGTGTCATTTAACGTACCGGATAACTACTCATTAGGTGAGGCGGTCGCAGCGATCACCGAGGCTGAAAAAGCGCTCAATATGCCGAAGGAGATCAGCACCCAATTTCAGGGGGCTACCTTGGCATTTAACGCTGCGCTGGGTAATACCCTTTGGCTGATCTTGGCTGCGGTTGTCGCGATGTATATTGTGCTGGGCATATTGTATGAGAGTTTTATTCACCCGGTGACCATCCTCTCTACTTTGCCGACAGCAGGAGTGGGCGCATTGCTGGCGTTGATGATCTCTGGGCATGAACTGGATGTGATTGCCATCATCGGCATTATTCTGCTAATTGGTATCGTTAAAAAGAATGCCATTATGATGATTGACTTTGCACTGGCAGCCGAACGTGAGCAGGGCATGTCACCCTATGAAGCGATCTATCAGGCTTGTCTGCTGCGCTTTCGCCCGATCTTGATGACGACACTTGCCGCGCTACTTGGCGCACTGCCATTGATGCTCAGTACCGGTGTCGGTGCAGAGCTACGGCGACCGTTGGGTGTTTGTATGGTCGGCGGATTGATCATGAGCCAAATCCTGACGCTGTTTACCACTCCGGTTATCTACCTGCTATTTGATAAACTGGCGCGGAATCTGCGCCGTCGAGCCGCGACGCAGGAGCCGGTGTGAAATTTTTTGCTCTGTTTATCTACCGCCCGGTAGCCACCACGCTGTTGACCTTGGCGATCACGCTGGCGGGGGTGATTGGCTTCAACCTGCTGCCCGTTTCGCCACTACCACAAATTGATTTGCCAGTGATCACAGTCAGTGCCTCGCTGCCGGGGGCCTCGCCAGAGACAATGGCTTCCTCAGTCGCAACACCGCTTGAACGCGCACTAGGGCGTGTTTCTGGTGTTAACGAGATGACCTCCACCAGTTCACTTGGCAGCAGCAGAATTGTGTTGCAGTTCGATCTTGATCGCGACATCAACAGCGCCGCCCGTGACGTACAAGCGGCAATTAATGCCGCACAGAGTCTGCTGCCAACCGGAATGCCCAATCGGCCGACTTATCGCAAAGTGAACCCTGCGGATGCACCGATCATGATCCTGACGCTCACTTCCGATACTTATAGCCAGGGTGAACTGTATGATTTTGCCTCTACGCAACTGGCACAACGCATTGCACAAACTGAAGGGGTTGGTGATGTTTCGGTTGGAGGTAGCTCGTTACCGGCAGTTCGGGTCGAGTTGAACCCCAGTGCGCTATTCAACCAAGGTATTTCACTGGATACCGTCCGTCAGACCATTGCCAGTGCTAACTTGCGTCGACCACAAGGTGCAGTGGCTGATCAGCATCAGCGCTGGCAGATCCAGGCAAATGATGAGTTAAAGCGTGCGGCAGATTACTTGCCACTGGTGATCCGTTATAGCAGCAACGGTGCTGCGGTGCGTTTAAGTGATGTCGCTAACGTGGTTGATTCGGTGCAGGATGTACGCAACGCGGGGATGACCAATGCGAAACCGGCGATTATCCTCACCATTAGCCGCTCACCAGAAGCCAACATTATCGAAACGGTAGACCGTATCCGTGCGGAAATCCCAGCCTGGCGTGCCAATATCCCCTCCAGCATTGAGCTGAATATTGCCCAAGATCGCTCACCGACCATCCGCGCTTCACTGGCCGAGGTCGAGCAGTCGCTGATGATTGCGATTGCACTGGTGATCTTGGTGGTGTTTATTTTTCTGCGTTCAGGACGAGCGACGCTGATCCCGGCGGTTGCGGTTCCTGTCTCGCTGATTGGCACATTCGCTGCCATGTATTTGTGTGGTTTTAGTCTGAACAACCTTTCGCTAATGGCGTTGACTATCGCCACCGGTTTTGTTGTTGATGATGCGATCGTGGTACTGGAAAATATCTCACGCCATATTGAAGCCGGCATCAAACCGTTCAAAGCGGCACTGAAAGGGGTAGGTGAAGTCGGTTTCACGGTGCTTTCGATGAGCATCTCACTGGTCGCGGTATTTATTCCGCTACTATTTATGGGTGGGTTACCGGGGCGGCTGTTTCGTGAATTTGCCGTCACACTCTCAGTTTCTATTGCCATTTCGCTGTTTATCTCCCTCACCTTGACGCCGATGATGTGTGCTTACCTGCTACGCTGGCAACCGGCGCGTAAACAGCGCCGCGCACGTGGCTTTGGGCGTGTGCTGATCGGACTACAACGCAGCTATGGCCGCTCGCTCAACTGGGTACTTGGCCACTCGCGTTGGATATTACTGCTGTTTTTAGCCACCATTGCGCTTAATATCTGGCTCTATGTCAGTATCCCAAAGACCTTTTTTCCGGAACAGGACACCGGACGTTTGATGGGCTTTATTCGTGCTGATCAAAGCATCTCTTTCCGGGCTATGCGTGGCAAGCTGCAAGACTTTATGAAGATTGTGCGTGATGATAAAGATGTCGACAACGTGACCGGTTTTACCGGTGGTTCGCGCACCAATAGCGGTTCGATGTTTATCTCATTGAAGCCATTATCAGAGCGTAAAGACAGTGCGCAACAGGTGATCGCCCGGCTACGTGGCAAACTGGCTAAAGAACCGGGCGCAACACTGTTTCTGGTTGCGGTGCAGGATATTCGCACCGGGGGCAGGCAGGCGAATGCCAGCTATCAATATACGTTACTGGCGGATGATCTCAGTGTGTTGCGCGAGTGGGAACCGCGTATTCGCACCGCATTAGCGGCACTGCCGGAGCTGGCGGATGTCAACTCTGATCAGCAGGATAAAGGTTCAGAGCTGGATCTGACCTACGATCGGGAAACAATGGCGCGGCTTGGCATTTCGGTCAATGAGGCTAATAGCTTGCTGAATAATGCGTTTGGTCAACGGCAAGTTTCCACCATCTACCAGCCACTCAATCAGTATAAAGTGGTGATGGAAGTGGCACCGCCTTACACGCAAGATGTCAGTTCACTGGAGAAAATGTTTGTCATTAACCGTGATGGTGAGGCGATCCCGCTCTCCTACTTTGCCCAGTGGCGGCCGGCAAATGCACCGCTCTCGGTAAACCATCAAGGGCTGTCGGCAGCGTCAACCATTGCCTTCAACCTGCCTGATGGCGGCAGTTTATCAGCGGCAACCGCAGCGATTGAACGCGCGATGACACAGTTGGGCGTCCCGTCAACACTGCGTGGCAGCTTTGCTGGTACCGCACAACTGTTTCAGCAGTCACTCTCGTCACAACTGCTGTTGATTGCAGCGGCGATCGCCACTGTTTACATTGTGTTGGGTATGCTGTACGAAAGCTACATCCACCCATTGACTATTCTATCGACACTGCCATCCGCTGGAGTTGGGGCACTGTTAGCACTGAATATGTTCTCGGCACCGTTCAGCCTGATTGCATTGATTGGCATCATGTTGTTAATTGGTATCGTGAAGAAAAACGCCATTATGATGGTTGATTTTGCCTTGGCGGCACAGCGCAACGGTGGTATCAGTGCGCGCGAGGCGATCTTTCAGGCGAGCCTGCTGCGCTTCCGCCCGATTATCATGACCACACTGGCGGCGCTATTTGGCGCGCTGCCACTGGTGATAACCAGCGGTGATGGTGCCGAGTTACGGCAACCACTCGGGATCACCATTGCCGGTGGCCTGATGATGAGCCAACTGTTGACGCTCTACACCACGCCGGTGATCTACTTATATTTTGATCGCTTGCAGATGAAACTGCGTGGTGGAAAAAAGTTAACGCCACTGTTGCAGTAGATGGCACGCTTGCTGCGTTGAGTAGGTCGATTGCCAACGGCTACCATCAGCACCGCCTTGTTGCACTGCTGTTTTGCTGCTCAGCCGTAGACTGAGTGAAAAGGCAGTGCCAGATGATAACGAGCTGACAAGATGAACAAGTATCCGACTACCGCTGAGCACTCAAGCTCGGTGAAATGGCAATTATGGATCGTTGCCTTCGGTTTTTTTATGCAGACACTGGATACCACCATTGTGAACACGGCACTGCCAGCGATGGCCGCCAGCTTAGGTGAACACCCATTGCGTATGCAGTCTGTGGTTGTCTCCTATCTGCTCACCGTTGCAGTGATGCTGCCAGCCAGTGGCTGGTTAGCTGATCGGCTGGGTGTTAAACGGGTGCTACTCAGTGCGATCGTGTTATTTAGCTTGGGATCGCTATTCTGTGCGCGCGCCAACTCGTTGGATGAGTTGATCGCTTTTCGCGTCCTACAAGGTGTTGGTGGTGCGATGATGGTGCCGGTTGGGCGGCTGACTGTGATGAAGATTGTGCCGCGCGAGCAGTATATGGCAGCGATGACCTTTGTTACCCTGCCTGGTCAGATTGGCCCATTGATCGGCCCGGCGCTGGGGGGCTTACTGGTGCAATATGCCAGTTGGCACTGGATCTTCCTGATCAATATTCCGGTCGGTGTAGTTGGTGCACTGGCCACTGCGTTGCTGATGCCTAACTACCGTTTGAAAACAGCGCGTTTTGATCTGGTTGGCTTTGTGCTGCTGGTGATCACCATGTCAACGTTAACACTGGCACTGCAACGGGAACGGGCACTTGAGTTTCTGCCTGCCAGCGTGCTGTTACTACTTGGCTGCCTAGCACTGCTGGGCTATTACCTCTATGCGCGCAATAACAGTCGCGCGTTATTCTCATTACGGCTATTTAACACCGCCAGTTACCGTATCGGCATTATCAGTGGCCTGTTCGGGCGCATTGGCAGTGCAATGTTGCCGTTTATGACGCCACTTTTTTTACAGGTCGGTTTAGGATTTTCCCCTTTTCAAGCAGGTTTGATGATGATGCCGATGATCCTCGGCAGTATGGCAATCAAACGTCTGGTGTTACCAGTGGTGAATCGATGGGGGTATCGTCGAACACTGGTGGGGGCTACTCTGTTACTGGCTTTCACCACACTGCTATTTCTCGTGGTCGCGCTGCTCGATTGGCTCTACTTGCTACCGCTGGTGCTGCTACTGCTCGGTGCAGTAAATTCGGTACGCTTCTCAGCAATGAACAGTGTGACGCTGAAAGATCTGCCAGATCGCCTGGCCAGCAGTGGTAATGGCTTGTTGTCGATGGTGATGCAGATCTCGATGAGCTTAGGCGTCAGTCTGGCGGGGATGCTGATTGGCAGTTTTGCTCATCATCAAGTGGTTGCTAATACGCCAGAGACACATGACGCCTTTATCTACAGTTATGCCTGCATGGTATTGATTATTGCGCTGCCGGCACTGATGTTTGCCCGTTTACCGGCCAGCAGCAGTCAGGAGAAGCCTCTGGGTCAGCAACCCGGACAAGCCAAGCAGTAACGCCAATCACCAAATTATTCAATCAAGTATCAGGCAGGTAGCGATGAAAATAGGTATCACCGGCAAGTTGTTTATGGCGATCTTTGCTACCTGCATGTTGGTATTGATCATTATGCATTGGGGAGTACGCAGCAGTTTTGAACGCGGCTTTATTGACTATATCAAGCACAGCAATGAACAACGCCTGAACATGCTCAGTGACGCTTTGGAAGCGCAGTATCAGCAGCACGGCAGTTGGGCATTTCTGCATAATAACCAGCAGGTGGTGTATCAAATTCTGCGCGCTTTCGAACAGAACAGCGATAATCCGCCCCCCAGAGGTTGGCGCACTCAGTTCTGGGTAGTGGATAGCAACAACCAGCGTTTGGTGGGGCACCCTGGCGTGATACCGAGTGGCAATATTCGACATGCCATTCGCTACAATCAGCAAATTGTGGGTTGGGTCGTGGCCACGCCTGCGGAGAGGTTGACGCGGGATGCCGATATTAACTTTGCACACCAGCAGCGCCAGACCAGTTGGCTGATCATTGGCCTCTCCACGCTACTGGCAGCGGCAGTGACCTGGCTCATGTCACGTGGCTTACTGGCGCCAGTAAAACGGTTAATCGCCGGTATGCATCGCTTGGCTGCTGGCGATTTTCAGGTACGGGTGGCGGCCAGTAGCCAGGATGAATTGGGGCGTTTGGCGCAAGATTTTAATTTATTAGCGATCTCACTGGAAAAAAATGAGCAGATACGACGTGTGTTGATGGCGGACATCTCGCATGAACTACGCACCCCGCTGGCTGTGCTGCGTGGTGAACTGGAGGCGTTACATGATGGCGTGCGCCAGATCACTCCCGATTCGTTGCGTTCGTTGCAGTCTGAAGTCGCGCTGTTAAGCAAACTGGTTGATGATCTGCACCAGCTTTCACTCTCCGATCTGGGGGCGTTAGCCT
Source organism: Serratia microhaemolytica (assembly GCF_004011885.1). GTDB lineage: Bacteria > Pseudomonadota > Gammaproteobacteria > Enterobacterales > Enterobacteriaceae > Serratia_G > Serratia_G microhaemolytica. The sequence goes on from NZ_SBEF01000003.1 coordinate 136,426, forward strand.
ACCGTAAACATCCAATCGATCTGGTACCGCTGATAGAGAGCGCATTAGCGGCTTTCCGAGAGCGTTTTCATGCCAAACAACTACAACTGATTAGTCAACTCCCAGAACACCTGCCGTTATTTGGTGATGCGGAACGGTTGGCACAATTGTTCAATAATTTATTGGAAAATAGCTTACGTTACACCGATGAAGGGGGGCGTCTTGAGATTGGCATCGAGCCGTTAGCTGAGGGTATACAGCTCTATTGGCAAGACAGTGGTCCGGGTGTCAGCGATCAGCAACTGGAGCAGATTTTTCAGCGTTTTTATCGTGCGGAAGGTTCGCGTAATCGCGCTAGCGGTGGTTCGGGGCTTGGCTTAGCGATTTGCCAGAATATTGCTGAAGCGCACGGTGGTAAAATTTATGCCCAGCACTCGCCTTTAGGTGGCGTGCGCATTACAGTAGAGCTCCCTAACCCGAATGAGTAGTAAGGTATTTTGATGACACATCCCAGCCAGCCACAGCAGATTATGATTGTGGAAGATGAACCCAAGCTTGGGCAATTGCTGGTAGATTATTTACAAGCCGATGGTTATTGCACCAACTGGCTGACCCGTGGTGACCGCATGATCGCGACAGTACGCCAGCAACCGCCGGCGCTGATCCTGCTTGATCTGATGTTACCGGGGTGTGACGGCCTCACCCTCTGCCGTGAACTGCGCCGTTTTAGCAATATTCCATTGATTATGGTCACCGCCAGAATTGAGGAACTGGATCGTCTGCTGGGGCTAGAGATCGGTGCTGATGACTACATCTGTAAGCCATACAGCCCACGCGAAGTGGTTGCTAGAGTTAAAGCCGTTTTGCGGCGTGCACAGCGTGATCCAGAACCGGCACAATGTACAGCGGTGTTAGAAATTGACCTAGCGGCTTTTCAGGCCAGCTACCAGGGCAACTTGCTCGATTTGACCCCGGTTGAGTTTCGCTTACTGAAAATTTTGTCCGAACAGCCGGGCAAAGTCTTTTCACGCCAACAACTGCTTGACAGTGTATACGATGATTATCGCGTGGTGACTGATCGCACCATTGATACCCACATCAAAAACCTGCGCCGCAAACTGGAGCAGTTAGAAAGTGATAAACCCTTCATCCGCTCGGTGTATGGTATTGGTTACCGCTGGGAGGCGGAACCCTGTACACAGCGACTGGTAGGTTAACTTGCTGTTGCCGCCACCGGCTAAGTGTATCGCAACCGATACTGACACAACTGACAGCACAACACCCAGCGGCAAGCATTCCGGTTAACCATTAGCAAACGGGGTAAATTTGCCGCCAGCAACATCTAGCGGCTGATTTCTTCCGCTAATATCGCTACAATCTGCCGCTTTCACGGTGCCATCAGGTGGCATCGTACTGACCTGAAATCAGACTGAGACGACTATGCCTAACTTAACCACAGCGACACAAAACACCTTTGTCCCGGAACTGCTCTCCCCTGCCGGTAGCCTAAAAAACATGCGTTACGCTTTTGCCTATGGTGCTGATGCCGTCTACGCAGGTCAGCCACGCTACAGTTTACGGGTACGTAACAATGAGTTTAACCATGAGAACTTAGCCCAAGGGATCGCAGAAGCTCATGCGCTGGGTAAAAAGTTTTATGTCGTGGTCAACATTGCGCCACATAATGCCAAACTGAAAACCTTTCTGCGTGACTTGAAACCGGTGGTTGAAATGGGGCCGGATGCGCTGATTATGTCCGATCCCGGTTTGATCATGATGGTGCGTGAAGCGTTTCCCCAGATTGATATTCATCTTTCGGTACAAGCTAACGCAGTGAACTGGGCAACGGTGAAATTCTGGCAACAGATGGGATTAACGCGAGTGATCTTATCACGAGAATTGTCACTGGAAGAGATCGCCGAAATCCGCCAGCAGGTACCAGAGATGGAGCTAGAAGTGTTTGTACACGGTGCGCTCTGCATGGCTTACTCTGGCCGCTGCCTGCTCTCCGGTTACCTGAATAAGCGTGATCCGAACCAAGGCACCTGTACCAATGCCTGCCGCTGGCAGTATCGTGCTGAAGAGGGGCGGGAAGATGACGCGGGCAATATCGTCCACATGCACCAGCCGATTGCGGTACAACAAGTGGAGCCGACATTAGGCAGCGGTGCGCCAACCGATAAAGTGTTTATGCTGTCTGAGGCACAACGTCCAGGTGAATACATGAGTGCCTTTGAGGATGAACATGGCACCTACATCATGAACTCAAAAGATTTACGTGCGATCGAGCATGTGGAACAACTCACCCGATTGGGCGTGCATTCACTGAAAATAGAAGGGCGCACCAAATCTTTCTACTACTGCGCACGCACTGCACAGGTGTATCGCCGAGCGATTGATGATGCGGTGGCAGGAAAACCATTTGATCCTAGCCTGTTGACAACGCTTGAGGGCCTGGCACATCGCGGCTATACCGAGGGATTCCTGCGTCGTCATACGCACGATGCTTATCAGAACTATGGCTATGGTGCTTCGGTATCGGAACGTCAGCAGTTTGTCGGAGAGTTCACGGGTGTGCGTCGTAATGGCTTGGCGGAAGTGGATGTGAAAAACAAATTTTTGCTCGGTGACAGCGTGGAGATGATGACGCCGAACGGCAACGTACAGTTCACTCTGACAGCGATCCAGAACAAGAAAGGGGAAGCGATTGAGGCCGCGTTGGGTAATGGGCATATTGTCTATTTGCCGATACCCGAAGATGTGCCACTACAATACGCGTTATTGATTCGTAATCTGCCATAAAAAAAGCGTTTCAGCTAAAAAAAATGTTATCGCCATTGTTAGTCAATGGCGTTTTCTATCAAATATTAGAATTAGATCACAACAATAAGTTAACTACTCAGCTACTATCTAGATGCTCAAATAAATAAAAATATATAGCAATGCTAGGAACCACCTCCTTTAGCCAGCCCAATCTCCCTTGGGCTGGCGCCTTCTTAGCCTGACTTCCTGTAATAAATATCTTCGTTCTAAACGTTTTATTGCCAATCCTGCTCTGTTTAAGTCTTATCTAGCGCTTAATCCAGTTAAATAGATAGGCCGATTAACACAGAGAATTAACGAGGTTGAATCACAACAATAGATTTAATCAATGTAACATATTGATAATGAATTATTTTTTATTTTTATTGGTGTTTTTTATCGGTGTTAATCCGGTATGAGTAGTAATAAAAACTACAGTATTAGATGTATATAAATGTTTTTCTTGAAAAGTGTTTTAAAAATATAATACGATTTTTTTCATTAAAACAAACAAATCATAAACAAAATGCTTTTTTGTGAAAAATTTATTGACAATTCTTTTCTGTTATTTTGGTGAGAGAAAAGAATAACGATTGCATTTGGCTGAAATAATAGTCGATTAGTGAATGCTGAATTAACTGATTGCTATCTTAAACTGTCGATGAACTGCTGCTGTTTATTTCCACAACATCACTCGCAGGCTGTTTTGTCAGCACTCAGCACACTATCCGTAGACAGAAACATACTGAGATTTATTGAACAGTGGCGATGCTCTTTGGGTATTTAAACGCAGTTGGCTATTCTGGTTGGTATTCACTGTGTCGTATTTAGGATAGCCCCCCAGTTGAACGCACCGTTCAGTACTGGAACACGTCTGAGGTGAAGAGTGACACGTGATTTGAGTGTGGGAAATAACATGGTGGGTTATTGGCAGCGCCGGTTAAGGCACTATAGTGCGCACAGTAAGCACATACAAACAATGCAGCGTACAACGAACGAGGCAGGGGATGGAGCAGCATAGCACAACAAATTGCCCCATCGGATAGGTACTAACCGATGGGGCATTAACACTGTGGCAGCCTAGCTTTAGCGGCGGTTGCCGAAGATACGTAGTAACATCAGGAACAGGTTGATAAAGTCCAGATAGAGTGTCAGTGCACCAAAAATTGACAGTTTACGGAAACCCTCTTTATCAGCCGGGTCAAGTTGTTCACCCATCGCCTTCAATTTCTGTGTGTCATAAGCAGTAAGGCCCACAAACACTACAACACCAATGTAGGTAACTGCCCACATCAGCGCACTGCTTTGTAACCATAAATTGACCAGCGAAGCCAGCACGATACCGATCAGCGCCATAAACAGGAGACTGCCAAAACCGCTGAGATCACGTTTGGTCGTGTAACCGTAGAAGCTCATGGCACCAAACATACCGGCAGTGATAATAAAGGTGCTCGCGATCGACTCACCGGTGTAGATCAGTAGCAATAGCGACAGAGTTAGACCTGTGAGCGCAGAGTAGAGCATAAACAGCGAGGTGGCCATCGCGCCGCTAAGACGGTTGATCATCCCTGAGATGACAAACACCAAACCAAGTTGCGCAATAATCAATCCGTAAAAAGCGAACTTGCTGGATAACAGCAGGTACTGAATTTGCGGACTACCGGCTGCATACCAGGCAACAAACGCAGTGAGTAGCAGGCCACAACTCATCCAACCATAAACCTGAGCCATAAAAGCCTGTAGGCCGCTGTTGGCATTCTCAACAATTGAACCATTGCGTGTATATCTTTCCATGGTGATTACCCTAATTGATTGTGAACCAGAAGGAAGAAGTGGGGCAGCATAAAACCGGATCAAGCGACGGCGATAACAGACAAGCGACCGAGTGGCTGATACTCACTTCCTGTTAGAAAGCGTATCACAGAACCTGGATTATGGAATCAACAACTCGGTGAATTTATTTTTTGTTTTACCAGCGGTTAGCAGCTTGTTGGTCTGAGTCACGCGCTTCAACCCAACGCTCACCCACCTCAGTTGCTTCACGTTTCCAGAATGGAGCGCGTGTTTTCAGATAATCCATAATGAATTCAGCGGCAGCAAACGCTTGGCTGCGGTGTGCTGCGGTGACGCCAACAAACACAATTTCATCGCCGGGAAACAGTTCACCGATGCGGTGAATAACCGAGATGCGCTGTAACGGCCAGCGCTGGCGTGCTTGGTCGACAATCTCTGCCAACGCCTTTTCTGTCATGCCGGGATAGTGTTCCAGTGTCAGGGCGCTGACACCATCACCCAAGTTGTGATTGCGCACCTTGCCGGTAAAGGTGACCACTGCACCATCGTCATCACAGCAGGCTAACCACTGATACTCATCACCGACACGAAATGATGCACTGCCAACGCGGATACGGGTATGCTCCATCGTTAGCCTCCCGTTACAGGGGGGAAAAAAGCGACTTCATCACCAGCCTGTAGCGGATGATCGGCAGTGACTAATGACTGATTGACTGCCATTAACAGTTTGCCTGACTCTAACGCTAACGCCCAGCGTTCACCACGCGCAGATAATGCCAGGCGCAACGCTTCTACTGTCGGATACTCTGCTGGCAGAGTGAGACCATCGGTGCCGAGTAATTCACGCACCTGAGCAAAAAACAGAACACTGATCATGAGGCCACCAAGAAATCACCTGACTTACCACCGCTTTTCGCTAATAGACGTACGGGGCCAATCACCATATCCTTTTGCACCGCTTTGCACATGTCATAGATAGTCAATGCGGCAACCGAGGCGGCAGTCAAAGCCTCCATCTCTACCCCTGTCTTGCCACTCAAACGGCAACAGGTCTCAATATAAACCTGGTTCGATTCTGGTTGTGCGCTGATGTTCACTTCGACCTTACTCAACATCAGTGGATGGCAGAGTGGGATCAGCTCCCAAGTGCGCTTGGCCGCCTGAATGGCAGCAATGCGTGCGGTAGCGAATACATCGCCTTTATGGTGACTGCCATCCAGGATCATTGCCAGCGTAGCCGGTTGCATTGTTACAAACGCCTCTGCACGCGCTTCACGCACTGTGTCGGCTTTGGCCGAGATGTCAACCATATGAGCCTCGCCGGCCGCATTAAGATGTGTTAATTGCGTCATAATCTACTTTTTTAAATGTGGCAGGAAGTTGCATGGGCGATGGCGCGCATCCAACTGCTGTTTAATGATCTTTTCCCAGGCGGTACAACAGGCTCGAGGAGAACCTGGCATGGCAAAGATCACGGTCTGATTGGCCATACCGGCCAGCGCTCGAGACTGGATACAGGCGGTGCCAATCTCTTCAAATGAGAGCATACGGAACAGCTCGCCGAAACCTTCGACCTGACGATCAAACAGCGGCGATATTGCTTCCGGGGTGTTATCGGCCTGGGTATAGCCGGTGCCGCCGTTGATCAGTATCACCTGTACCTGTTCATCAGCGATCCACACCGCGACCTGTGCACGGATCTGGTAAAGGTTATCTTTCAGCAGGGTACGAGCAATGACTTGATGACCAGCTTCCAGCACGGCTTGCTGTAGATAGTCGCCGGAAGAGTCCTCTTCGGCACTACGGCGATCAGAAATAGTCAGAATAGCGACGTTTGCCGGAATAAATGTGCTACTGGGTTGGCTCATAATGATGCTGTGCTCCTCTATTTGCTGGCAGGTTGCATCGCGTGGGCGAGTGCTGACCTAGAAAGTCAGCCACCAATAAATGACAAGTTTTGCGTGATCCCACTGTTACCTTGATGCAGGAAATGGGTCTGCTTTTTGGCCTGCAAACTACTATAGATACGCATTTTCAACTGCTCCAACTGACTGTCATCTGCCAGCAAGTCACGCAGTGTCAGGCCCTGTTCACCAAATAGACACAGGTGCAGATCACCCACAGCAGAGACACGTAGCCGGTTACAACTGGCACAAAAATCCTTCTCATACGGCATAATCAGACCAATTTCGCCCTGGTAATCGGGGTGGCTAAAAACTTGTGCCGGGCCATCACTGCGGCTGCGAGTGCCTTGCTGCCAACCCTGTTGCAGCAGTTGTTGGCGCAATAATGCACCAGAAACATGTTGTTGGTGGAATAACGCTTCTCCTTGGCCAGTCTGCATCAATTCAATAAAACGCAGTTGGATTGGGCGTGATTTGATCCAGTCAAGAAATTGCGGCAATTGGTGCAGATTGGCTTCTCGCATCAACACGGTATTAACTTTCACCTTGCGGTAACCAACGCTGAAAGCGGCGTCGATGCCGGCCATCACTTGACGAAACTTATCCTGACCGGTGATGGCATGGAATTGGCGCGCATCAAGGCTATCGACACTGACGTTGATATCGGTCAATCCTGCGGCTTGCCAATTGGCGACATCACGCGCCAAGCGGTAACCATTGGTGGTGACCGCCAGAGTGCGGATTGCGGTATTTTCGCGTACAGCGGCGATAATCTCGGTGAAATCGCGCCGTAAAGATGGTTCACCACCGGTGAGACGTACCTTCTCGGTGCCAAGCTGAGCAAAAGCGCGCGTAACACGGCGGATTTCATCAAGCGAAAGAAAAGAACGAGGGCTGCCATGCGGTTGATAACCATTGGGCAAGCAGTAGGTACAACGGAAGTTGCACACGTCGGTGATCGACAGACGTAGATAGTAAAATTTGCGCTCAAATGCGTCGATAAGTTGCTGCACCTTAACACCTTTCCAAGTACGGGAGATGCGAGCGTTTCCACTCTGCACCCTGGCGGCCTATCGGCCACGGCTAAGACACCCTATTGTCTAACTGGACAACGTAGGCGGCAAAGCTAGGAGTTGTGATGTGGTTCCGAATCCGGTTGAAAAGTGGTGGAACGACACCGTGGTTTATGGCGATTCTAACGCTAATCTCACGTTATGAACAGTCAGCATTATACAAACACATTGATTGACATCATGCAACAGGCATTCTTTAGAGCAGTTTATTTGTTGAATCAGAGCGATATTCATCCCCTGTGTTGCTGGAACGCTAGTGGTGTTTAGCCAGTTGGCCGAAATACGCTAAACCCCGAGTGGCCACTGTAACAGATAGACCCAGACCAGCAGCAACGTTGTCCAGACAAACAGGAACGCGATGCTGAATGGCAGCATGAGCGACATCAATGTACCCAGTTTGGCATTCTCATCGTAAGTCTGTGCTGTGGCCAGCACTATACCCAAGTAACCAAACAGCGGGCTAATGATATTGGTAACAGAATCGCCAATGCGAAATGCAGCCTGTGTCACCTCTAACGGTATCCCGGCATAGAACAGCGACGGTATTAAAATTGGCGCCATCATGCTCCATTGCACTACCGGCGAGCCGATAAAAAGATTCAATACGGCACAGAGTAGCACGACCAACAACAGGATCACTGTGGAAGGCAGCGCGGTAGTTACCAGCAATTTACTGATTGAAATTGCTAATAGACCAGAGAGTTGGCTCAACTTAAACAGATAGATGAGCTGTGAAGCAACAAAGATAATCAGTAACAGCAGCCCAAGTTGACTTAAACTTTTTTGGCACGCCTTGATTAAGTCACGCTCTGTTTTAAAGCTTCCGGACAGCCAGCCAAACGTTAAACCGCTCAGGCCAAATGTTAGCGCAATCAGTACAGGCAGCGCTTTGATCACTTCTGTGCGCCCTAATGGCTGGCCCTCTCTTGGTGATAACCAGCCACCGGGTAGAAGGGTAGAGAGCAGAAAGAAGGCGATACAGAGTACAAACACCAGCCCAGCAGCGAGCATAGCGCGATCACTCTGTTTGTTTGACACGATGTCTAAACAGGGCAGGTTACACAAATGGCTGGATAACAGCTGCTTTTGTGCCAGACGTTTTTCAACTATGCGGATAGAGACAACGGTACCGGTGAATACCAGCACTAACACACTGGCACTCATAAAGAAATAGTTGGCCATCGGGCTAACCACATAGCTGGCATCAATCAATTGCGCAGCTGACGTAGTAATACCCGATATCACCACATCATAAGTGGTCAGAAACAGCGTCGCATGGCTTCCGCCAGCGGCACCAGCAAAAGCGGTTGCCAACCCGGCCAATGCTGGGCGTCCGGCTGCTTGGTAGGCTTGGCAGGCGAGAGGGATCAGTATAATGTAGCCAACCGCGCCAATGACATTGGATAGAATACCTAACGTAATGATACTTATCGTTAACTGCCAGTATCCTGTTTTATTTACCAGCCGTTGCACACTATAGGCGATCAGTCCAGAAGCGTCGGCGAGGCCAATACCTATGGTAGCGATAATCACCACACCTAACGGAGGAAACTGAATAAATGCCTCAACACTGCCACCGAGCCATGTGCGGATACCGTTGGCAGACAGCAGGTTGTTGACATGCTGTATTTCGCCACTGGGCAGTGTGTAGGAAACTTGCGCAACGGATGCCACAAACGAAGCGACAACAACAATCAACGCTAGCCACAGAAACAGAAAGACCGGATGGGGAAGTCGGTTTCCCCACTGCTCTATTTTATCGAAGCTGTTCATCTTCATCGGAATCCGCTAACTAAGCTCATTTTCTGGGGGGTGGTGAAAGAAATTTACACGTATCAATTCAGTTCTAAATAAAATATAGTCAATAAAATTAGTAGATTGTGTCTGTTGTTGATTTCTCTGTGATCGCGTTACTGACGCTGCCGAATGTGGCAGACACGGTTGAGACTTTACTGAAAATCGTTCTCATTTTCAATTGCTCATTTCCAGCACCAACAACCAATAGTTTGGCACTGTTGATGCTGGTTCGCCGCCTGGCTAACCAAAATGGTGGAGTCGTAATTTATCTATCAGCAAGATATGATAGTCGGCAATCAGCTTCATTATTCAGGAATCATTATGCGTAACCGCACTCTTGCCGATCTCGATCGGGTTGTCGCTCTAGGAGGAGGGCACGGCCTTGGACGTGTAATGTCTGCACTCTCATCACTGGGATCACGTTTAACCGGCATTGTCACCACCACCGATAACGGCGGCTCCACTGGGCGTATTCGCCGTAGTGAAGGCGGCATTGCTTGGGGCGATACGCGCAATTGCCTCAATCAGTTAATCACCGAACCTAGCGTTGCCTCGGCGATGTTTGAATACCGCTTTGCTGGCAGTGGTGAGTTGGCTGGACATAACTTGGGTAATTTGATGCTTAAGGCATTGGATAATTTGAGTGTTCGCCCACTGGATGCCATCAACTTGGTACGTAGCCTATTGAAGATCGATGCGGCGCTGATCCCGATGTCAGAACAGGCGGCAGATCTGGTCGCTCATGATCATCACGGCCAAGCGGTGCATGGGGAAGTTGAGATCGACAAGCTGACTCACTTGCCACAGGCATTAATGTTATCACCGCAAGTACAAGCAACGCGTGAAGGGCTAGATGCAATTGCACAAGCTGATCTGATCCTGATCGGCCCCGGTAGTTTTTTAACTAGCCTGATGCCGCTACTGTTGCTAGACGATCTCACCCAAGCGTTGCGCCGCAGCCAAGCCAACATGGTTTACATTGGTAACTTAGGGCGAGAATTGAGTGTGGCTGCAGCAGGATTAACGCTGCAAGATAAGCTAACACTACTGGAAAGCAAAATGGGCGGTAAAATGATCGACGCGGTGATTGTTAGCCCAACTGTTGATATTGGCACGATAGCGGGGCGGATTGTGATCCAGCAACCACTGGAAGCCGATGATATTCCTTATCGACATGATCGCCATCTGCTACGTCAGGCGCTGGAACAAGCATTAGTCGCGTTGGCTGCTAGAACCTGAAAGCCAGATGCAATCGCAGCCGGTGGCGCTAATAAATCACATTTCGCCTACCAGGCTGCTAGCCCAGATCTACAACCGGTAAAGTTATAGCTGCCAACGGAACCAAGCAAACAACACATTACCGTTATTGTGCGTGCCGGGGATATAGGTCGCTTGGAAAGTGAAACGCTGGTAACCGATCGAGGCTAACGGTACCAAAGCCGGTACTGGTACATAGCTCCAGTTATCACGAGCAGTAACACCGACGGTATATCCCAAACCCAAACGGAAATTGTTATCTTGAGTGGGGCGCCAGATCTTCTCATAGGCATAACCGCTGAACGGTTCCCACTTATTGAACGAGTCCTTGAACGCCATAATATAGATCGCGTGCCAATTACCATTGCCATCAAAGCGTGACATACCGTAACCAGCGCCCCAAGGGCGTTCATTGTAGTGATCAATCTTGTATTGGTCATAAGTCCAGCGATTGTGCCAAGTGATCACCGGTAGATAAAAATCCCGGTCAGGTGAACTATGCCAAGTCTGTTTGACATCATCAACAAAACGGTTCCACCACGACGCAGACGGCTCAGCATTGCTCTCGTCGTGGGTTACTGCTGCCAAGCTCGGCAGTGTGGAGAAGAGTAACATCGTCAGAGTGACTATCTTAGTCTTGCTGAAAAACATCGTGCGTGACACCTCTTGCAAAATAGAACGGCGCATTTTACGGATCACTTTGCCTATAGCAAGTGCCATGCCAATACTAATTGTCATTTTGTTTTAATTTGTTCAGCCTGCGTTAACACAACAAGCTAACGCACTTTTCCATCCTCACGGGTTATCGGTAGCCGATGAAGCCAGTGGCTGAAGTCTAACTTCATATCTCATCGTGCTAAATCGGGCTCGTTGCTGCCGACGTCTGCCTAGGTTGAATTGGCAGTGTAGTTGACCAAAAGCTAAAAAGTAAAAAAATCTGGCACGATGAACGCTGCCAGATTTTTATGCTTGTCGTTCTTACTCGCTGTGGTTACAGCTTGCGCATCACCAACGTCGCGTTGGTACCACCAAAACCGAAGCTATTTGACATCACGGTCGTTAACGCACGCTTGGTTGGCTCGGTGATGATATTCATGCCTACAGCTTGCTCATCGAGTGTTTCAATGTTGATACTTGGCGCGATAAAGCCATGCTCCAGCATCAGCAGACTGTAAATTGCCTCCTGCACACCGGCGGCTCCCAATGAGTGACCTGTCATGGCCTTGGTGGCAGAAATGGCCGGGGTGCCGTTACCAAACACTTCACGGATCGCCCACAGCTCTTTCACATCACCGACCGGGGTAGAAGTACCATGCACATTCATGTAGTCAACTGGCGTATCAACCCCCGCCAACGCCATTTGCATACAGCGCACAGCCCCTTCACCGGAAGGGGCAACCATGTCTGCACCGTCAGAGGTGGCACCATAACCGACAATTTCTGCGTAGATATGGGCACCGCGTGCGAGTGCGTGTTCTAACTCTTCCACGACAACCATACCGCCACCACCGGCAATCACGAAGCCATCGCGGTTAGCATCGTAAGTGCGAGAAGCTTTCTCAGGCGTATCGTTGTAACTGGTAGAGAGCGCGCCCATGGCATCAAACTCACACGACATCTCCCAGCACAACTCTTCGCCACCGCCGGCAAATACCACATCCTGCTTACCCAGTTGGATCAGTTCGACCGCATGGCCGATACAGTGCGCAGAGGTTGCACAGGCAGAGCTGATTGAGTAGTTAACACCACGAATTTTGAACGGGGTAGCGAGACAGGCTGAAACACCGGATGCCATCGCCTTGGTCACCATATAGGGGCCGACACCACGCAGACCTTTGGCACGCATTCCGTCTGAGCCTGCCACTTGGTTACGTGGCGAGCCACCCCCAGAGCCAACCACCAGGCCGGTACGATTGTTCGAGACCTGCTCTGGTAGCAAACCAGAATCTTGTATTGCCTGTTCCATCGAGAGATAAGCATAAATTGATGCATCACTCATAAAACGCATCACTTTACGGTCAATCAGACCTGAGGTGTCTAATTTAACATTACCCCACACGTGACTACGCATACCGGAATCTTTCAGTTCCTGAGAGAAGGTGATCCCTGATCTCCCCTCTTGCAGGCTTGCTAAAACCTCCTGCTGGTTGTTACCAATGCTAGAGACGATTCCTAGGCCAGTAATCACTGCACGTTTCATTCAGCACCTCTTCCACAATTTCATATTAGGAGTTTTGTCTGCACTTTAGCTTACAGATGTACGCTGAGCAAGTCCGATCTGCAAACAGTACGATCATTTTATGCGGTTTGCAGCCAGTTAGCAGACTGGTTAGAATCGCCATATTCTCCTTTATTATCGGTAATCCATTGTGATCACTACTCCGATACAAACTGCCAGCCTGAGTTGGAATCAACAAGGTACACCTGTTTCGCAACAATTTGACGATGTTTATTTCTCTAATCAAAGCGGGCTACAAGAAAGCCAGTACGTTTTTATTGAGGGTAATCAGCTAACCACACGTTTTGCCACCCATAGCCGCCCGCTATTTATTGTTGCAGAGACCGGTTTTGGTACTGGTCTCAACTTTTTAGCGTTATGGCAACATTTTGCTGATTTCTGTCGTCAGCAGCCGAATGCCAGATTGCAGCGGCTGCATGTGATCAGTATTGAGAAGTTTCCTTTACAGCAGAGCGATCTACGAGCAGCTCATGCACAATGGCCAGAGTTGGCTCCATTAGCGGCAGAGTTACAAGCACAGTGGCCACTACCGTTAGCGGGCTGTCACCGCTTGTTGTTTGCTTCAGGCCAAATCACACTCGATTTGTGGTTCGGGGATGTCAACCAGTGGCTGCCCGCGTTAGCCGGCAATCTTGATCGTCAAGTAGATGCCTGGTTCCTGGATGGTTTTTCTCCGGCTAAAAATCCAGCCATGTGGAGTGAGACACTGTTTAACGCCATGGCACGTTTTAGCCGACCAGGCGGTAGCTTCGCCACCTTCACTGCCGCAGGCTTTGTCAAGCGTGGCTTAAAACAGGCAGGTTTTAATGTCAGCAAATGCAAAGGGTTTGGGCAAAAAAGAGAAATGTTGACAGGGCAATTACCGGACAGTGTCACCCCGCCGACACTGGCTACCCCTTGGTATGCTCGACCACCCGCAACGGATTGTACCGATATCGCACTGATTGGCGGTGGTGTCGCCAGTGCCTGCTGCGCGTTATCACTGTTGCGTCGTGGTGCCAATCTCACCCTCTATTGTGCTGATGCGCAGGGTGCTGAAGGTGCATCGAGCAATCGCCAAGGAGCACTTTACCCACTGTTGAATGGCTCAGGTGACCGCTTAGAAAACTTCTTCAGTCACGCCTTTTTATTTGCGCGCCGCCAGTACGATGCGTTACGGCAGTTGGGAATAGAATTTGATCACCAATGGTGTGGTGTTAGCCAACTGGCTTACGATGTTAAAAGTGCGGCCAAAATTGAGCGGTTGCTAGCTGCTCACTGGCCGCAACAGTTGGCACAGCCGGTTGATCGCGCTGCATTAACTGCATTGTGTGGCCTCGATTGTGGTGTCGGTGGGGTACACTATCCGTTGGCCGGGTGGCTCTATCCAGCACAACTTACCCGCGCCATATTGGTGCTGGCTGAACAGCGAGGAATGGTTTGTCACTATCAGCACAGCCTCAATGCACTGGTTGCCGATGGTGATTATTGGCAACTCCATTTTGCCAATGGTGAGATACGTAGACACAAGACGGTGATCCTAGCCAATGGTCACCGCGTAACCGAGTTTCCTGCCAGTGCGGCACTACCACTCTATCCGGTTGCGGGTCAGGTTTCTCACATTCCGACTACTGCAACATTAAGCCAGTTAAAACACGTGCTCTGCTACGATGGCTACCTGACGCCAGTCAACCCTGTCAATCAGCATCACTGTATTGGTGCCAGTTATCAGCGTGGTAGTGTCAGCCTGGAGTACAGCGCAAGCGAACAGCAGGAGAACCGCGCGCGTCTGCTGCGCTGTCTGCCAGAACAGGCGTGGCCGCGCCAGATTGATGTCAGTTCACAGCAGGCGCGTCGTGGGGTGCGTTGTGCCGCGCGTGATCACCTGCCAATGGTGGGCGCATTGCCGGATTATCCAGCGACACTGGCGTGCTACCACAACCTGCAACAACAATCTGTTGCGGCTGAAACGGTGGCAGAAGCACCTTATCATCGAGGGTTATTTATTATCGGTGGGCTAGGTTCGCGTGGCTTATGTTCGGCACCATTGGCGGCAGAAATTTTGGCCGCTCAGCTATTGGCTGAACCACTGCCAGCCGATAGTGAAATGCTGGCAGCACTCAATCCAAACCGGATCTGGATCAGAAAGTTGCTAAAGGGACGCCCTGTTTAGCCAACCCCTGCAACGGTTACAAGCCAGCGCAGCGTTCAACTGCCAGCGCTGGCTCAGACCGTTGCGCTATTACTCCTCCAACTCCAGCAACGCTGTTTGATACAGGCGCTGCCACAACCCAAGCACCAGCACCTGATCGGCGGGAGCCAGTTCCCCTGCTTTGATCGCTTTTACCAGACTGTGACGTACACGCATGTCCAACTGCGTTAATGTCGTATCCCCTTTCTCTTGTGCTTGTGCCACTGCCAATGTCAAGTGTCCGCGCAGATATCCGCCAGCAAACAACTCATCATCGCTGCCGTGCTCAACCATCTCATCAATCAGTGTTAAAACACGCGCTTCAAAATCAGCGATCATCTTATTTCCTCTTTCTATGGCAAACATAGCCAAACTATTTCTAGGCTGATATCTCAGCCTAAACCTTAGCAAGGATAACAGCGTGAGCCTATTAACCTACGGGATGATGCATTAGAGCCTATCCTATTAGGGTCATTCTACTTGCCGTCTTGTTGCCGGGTGGTGTTTGGGATCCCCAGCATTGCGTGTATGTTGCGGTTTTTGTGCGCTATCAGCGTGTAAAAACTGACTGCGCCAATGACGCCTACTCGGTTAGGCTCTGGCTGCTTCAAACACGCTTTATTACGGTATTTATTGCATTACTTATCTCTGATTGTATTGTCTGCAAACATCTCCTATCGGCGGAAAATTAATTTAATGCTTCTGGGTATGGAAAACAGCTGGCGCAGAGCTGTGGTGTTTGGTAATACGCCCGTAGTGCTTGGATAAATTGTGCAGCTCTTTGCGGAATGCCTTGCTCAAGAAAAGCCAACACCCGCGCATGGACTAAGCGCTGAAACGCGATGCGGTCCGGTTCAACATCACCATTCAGATTGTCGCAACTGACGTTAAAGTTAAAATCTGCTGCGACACAAAACATCCACTCTAACGCTTGTGGTGTGATCTCCACTACCTCAAAGCGGCGTTGTGTTGGTGCATCACGGCCATCTGGACAGTACCAATAGCCAAAATCGACTTGCTTGCGGCGCTCTACTCCAGCGACACACCAGTGAGCGATCTCATGCATCGCACTGGCATAGTAACCATGAGCAAAAATGACGCGATGATAAGCATATTGCTCATCCGCTGGTAAGTAGATCGGCTCATCATCACCTTTAACCAACCGCGTGTTATAGCTTGCACTGAAGCATTGGTTAAATATCTCAATCAGGTGTTGATATTGATGTCTTGGTTGATCTGTTTGTGACATAAAAATTTGGCTCACCCTGGCACACAAGCGACCATAATACCGGTAATTGTTGATAAGCTGAAGCCAAACCCGATTCAAACATAGGTGTCATAACTTCTTTATCAAGAGGGTGGATGCCATTCAGTGTATGCAGTCGCAGTGTATCAGCGCAGTTGCACGCTCTGCTGCCAGCAACAGCGCTGGCAGTAATAGGTACCTAGCGTGCCCGTTTCTCTGCCAGCAATGCCGCCTTGCCGGTGTTCTGATGTTATTGGTGATGATTAAAATAACGCATTATTTGCGCACGTAACCATTGGTTGGCGGGATTGTTACGCTCACGGTTATGTATCATCAAACGGTAATGGATCGGCAAGCCAGTGAGTGGTGCTGGGAGCACTTGAAGCCCTAACTTAGCGGCAAACTGCTGCGCAACTGTTTTGGTGACGATAGCAAGGCTATCACTCATGGCAACCAGAGACATCTGTACCATCATCGAGTCACATTCAGCGGCAATGTTACGTTCACTCAGACACTCTTCAGTAAAATAGTCTGCCAGATAGACATTCTCACGCCGTAGTTTGAGTGTGACATGCTGTTCTTGATAATACTGGGCTAACGAGACTGCTCCCTGAATGCGCGGATGCTGTTGACGGGCAATCAGGCAGATCTCATCACTGAACAACTTTTCTGAAAAGAACAACGGAACAGAGTAATGGGAAAAGTCGATAACCAGATCTGCATGTTGCTGATTAAGTAGCATCAGTTGCTGTTCTAGACTGTGCGGCATCGGCAGCAACTGGATCGCAATTTTGCCCAGTGAGCGATCCTGCTCAAGTTGTGGCAACAGCATCAGCATCAGAGGTTCGGGAAGATAGACCAAAAATTTACGGTAACTGTCGGTGTTAAAACTGTGCAGATTATCCAAGGTGTTGCGGATCTGACTCAACGCGGGTTCCAGTTGTTTCGCTAACTCATCAGCATGGTGAGTAGGCGTGATACCGCGACCATCGCGCCGGAAAAGGGTGACACCGAGTTGATCTTGTAGCCGCTTTAAAATCCCGCTGACACCAGGTTGCGTTAACCCGATCGCATTTGCTGCTAATGTGATCGAACGCTGGCGATAAACGGTCAGGAACACATTTAACAGGTTGAAATCGATACGATGACCCATACTACCACCCGAAAGATTGCATTTTATAATCTATTATTCATCATATTGGAAAAGTTGCCGCTGATCTGTTTTGTTTTTTTTCAGTCAGTAATTAAAGATAGGTACTGAAACATCAATATCACTAATTGATTATCACAATCGGAATGACGCTCGAAATCGTTGTTTACTGCGTGTACACTGCATTTTCTGCGCTCAGTTTGTGCTGAAACTGATGGAGTCAATCGTGCTTACTGGGCTAGACCCCAAATGTGTAGTGATTTGTTAACGGCAGGTATCGATCCTGTCTGGCATCTTAAAACACCGTTTGCTCCAGTGCGGTATGCAATCATGAGGTATTCAATACAATGAAGAGACATCATGTTATACCATTTTTATGCGGTTTTTTTTTACTCCCTGTGGTGGCAGAAAGCAGTACAGTCAAAGAGAGTGTTAAATCGGCCGCCTCTAATTTTATCTCTACAGCTAAGGATGCGATCTCTGGTATTAGCGAAGGCATTGTTGATGGTAGAAAAGAGGGGGAAAGTACCGATAAAGCACACATTGCCAGTAATCAGCAGGAACTTGCTGAGTTACTCAGTTTTACTGTCATCTCAGCCGAAGAGCTTGGCCAAGGTAAATATCAGCTAACGTTAGCAGTGCGCAACGACAACCCATTCCTGGTTCGAGTAACCAACCTTTCGCAGCACAATTCAATTGTTTTATTGGATAAGGATGGCTTCTCCTACCCCTTACCAACGCCTGCCATTCAAGGGACAGATATCACCGCGATTGAGAAGTCATTGACTCGAGTTAGATATACATTTAACAACGTAGAGGGAGAACCAAAAACGTTGCGTATTTTTGCCACGGAATTGCCGATCACCAAACTGGTTCCCGTTAGCCCCGCGATCCCAGTTAGCGAATAACGACTCGCTCAGCAGGCAAGCTAACGCCTGCTGATCACAGTTTTCAGCACGAGAGTTCCCTGTCAGCGTTGTAGCATCAGCATCAAGGCCAGCTACCACCACTGACACATTGCAAAACGTGATGTATCAAATAAAGGTCTATCGATATATCTGATCGCAGGCTTGCTTTAGAGTTGCCGCACAATAAGCAACCTAGCGAGAAAAAAATCCATGAAGCTCCATTTTGCTCCTTCTACGTTAACACTTGCTGTCATGCTCTCTTTTAATGCAACGGCCGATTACGCCAGTGTGGACAGCTACCAGGGAAAAGCAGCCACCGAATTTACCCAACGCGCGAATGCCGAGCTGGCTAAGACCCTACCGTGGCAAGATAACACGGCATTTGAGCGCACGCGTCGTGGCTTGATAGCAGAATTTGGTACCCATCCAGCGAATGAGCTGAGAGCACGTTTCCAGCACATGGACAATATGAGCTTGGAACAACTGCCACCGACTGTTAACCCTTCGCTATGGCGACAGGCGATGCTGAACTACGCCGCAGGGGGACTCTATCAAGTGACTGATGGCATCTATCAGGTGCGTGGCGCCGATCTCTCCAACATGACGATCTATCGTACTGATAATGGCTACGTGATCCATGATCCGCTGATCACCCGTGAAGCCGCAGCGGCCGCTTGGGATTTTGCTAAACAGTATTTGCCGAAGGTGAAAGGGGGACACAAGATCACCGGCATCATCTATTCGCACATGCATGTTGACCACTTTGGTGGCTCACGCGGCATCCTTGATTCTGGCGATGTGGTCAAAGGCGCACCGGTCTATGCACCGAAAGATTTTATTAAAGAGCTGGCAGATGAGAACATTATCGCCGGCACAGCCATGGGGCGCCGAGCCAACTACCAATATGGCGCAACACTGGATAACAGCCCGAAAGGGATAGTTGATAATGCACTTGGTTTAGGCACCTCGCGTGGTGAAGTCACTTTAGTGGCGCCTACCATCGAAATCCAGCCTCGAGAACAAGAGATCAGCATCGATGGCTTGAAAATGCTGGCGATCAATATGCCAGGTGCCGAAGCACCGGCTGAAATTGTGCTCTACATTCCAAAATACCGTTCGCTGAATACCGCCGAACTTACCTACGATGGTATGCACAACATCTATACCTTCCGTGGTGCGAAAGTGCGTGACTCATTGGCTTGGACCAAGTATCTCACCGAGCTGAAAATGCGCTTTGTCGACACTGGACTTGTTGACAATATTCACGCTGCACACTCTGCACCGGTGTGGAACGATCCCGCTACACCAGTGAATGAAATTGCTGAATACCTGCGTTTACAGCGTGATAACTACGGTTTCTTGCATAACCAGTCGATGCGTTTAGCGAATCAGGGGGTAACCATTAACGACGTT
Organism: Serratia microhaemolytica; assembly: GCF_004011885.1. GTDB lineage: Bacteria > Pseudomonadota > Gammaproteobacteria > Enterobacterales > Enterobacteriaceae > Serratia_G > Serratia_G microhaemolytica. The sequence continues at coordinate 156,158 of NZ_SBEF01000003.1, forward strand.
GGTCGTGAGATTGAGCAGATCGTACCGCAAATACAGAAGCAGACCTGGCACACCAACGGTTATCACGGTTCTTACAGCCACAATGCCAGAGCGGTAGTGAATCTCTATCTTGGCTATCACGATTTGAACCCTGTTAACACCAACCCGCTCAAGACTAAAGACAAATCTTGCGTCTACGTTAATGCGGCCGGCGCTGAGGTACTGTTCAATGCAGCTAAAGCACACTTTGATCTGGGTGAGTACCAGCAGGCATCGCAGTTATGGAATGACTTAGTGCAGTGTGATCCAAACAACACGCGTTATCGCCTATCGCTGGCGGACAGCTTCGAACAGCAGGGTTACCAATCGGAAACCATGGCATGGCGCAATTCTTATCTGCAAGCGGCGGTTGAACTGCGCACTAACCGGATTGAACCGTCGATCAAAGTGGCAGCGCCAGATGTGATCGCCAACACCCCGACTGGAAATTTCCTGGATTTTCTCGCGATCCGGCTGAATGCACCAAAAGCGGAGCAGGCCAATCTTAATTTCCGTTTTGGTATTACACATCCAGAGTTGAAACAGAATTACTACGGTGAAGTCTCCAATGCCAATATGGTTAACATTCAAGTTGATAAAATGCCAGCAACGGATGTCTCACTGACGATCCGCAAAAGTGATCTGACGGCTGTCATTTTGGGACAAACCACTCTCGACACGCTGATTAGGGACGGCAAAGCACGCTTGCAGGGAGATGGAAGCCTGCTGAAGAAGTTGAGCGATTCACTGGATAATTTCGACGGCTTATTTGAAATTATGCCGATGCCAACGCAGCAATAGCCGACTCAATCATTGCGCTATCCCACAGACAGCGCGAGAGGAGTGCTCAAACCAGCGGTGTTTCAGGGAGTGAAACGCCGCATTAGCCGCCATCACGCCACCACACATTACCAGGATAAAGTAGCGGACTGAGCCAGCCCCCAGAGGTAGCCATCGGGGTCGGCAACCAGGGCAAAGCGATCTCCCCAAGCGGATTGATGTGGAGCCTGAAGAACAGTAGCGCCTGCTTTCCGGGCTTTTTCTGTAACATCATCGACATTGCTCACGTAGAGGTAAAAATAGCGTTTTTGTTGTGCAATATCTGCTGGATTGAACGGAACATCCTCTGCATGCAGACTTTTTTCGGCTGGAACAAACATCAGTACCAGCTCGCCCCGATAGCTCATTTCAACGTGAACCGCAGTACCTTGTTTGACAACTTCATCCCGCAGGGCAAAGCCAAAGGCCTGTTGATAAAACTGTTTACTGCGTTCTGGATCCTGCACCGTAAGGTGAGGGGTTAGCAAGCGCGAAGAAAGCCAAGGCGAGCCTTTTTCCCGAGCCTGTAGCCTGTGTTGTGTGGCCAGGGCTTCCTCGGTTTGGGCAACAGCAAGCGGGTTGAGCAAACTGAAGAGGGGGAGGGTCGATAATAAAGATCGAATCATGGGGCAGGATCTCCGTTTATTGAATTTTTTAATAAGGCAGACGTTCTGATTCGTTTCTCATTTGAAACAAAACCCTATTTGTTTTGTATGTAAATCAATTTGTTATATAACAAATTGGGTTCATTAGTAGCATGTTTTTTGGTACTGGGCAAGCTTTTGGAGTGATGTATGAGTGCTGCGTTCTATCGCTGAAGATAATCCAAGTGCTACATTGCACACAATATGATTGAAGTCATGCATAAGACCGGAGGAAAATAAAATGGCGATAGTTTTTATGCCGGCATTGGTTGTTATTCTCACCAAAAAGGAAAGGGACGCAGGACGCGCGCTTACCCAACAGGAAGTTGAACAAATTCGCGATAACGCAGTGGCAATCAATTTACCAGATGAAATGACGAGTATTCTGGACGATAGCCGTGGTTATTCAGATATTGACCCAGAGAATGTATGGGAAGAATGGCAAGCTTACCGGGGATAATGCATCAAGCGCTGTACACCAAAAAGCAAAAACAGCAGCATCTTGAACACTGGCTGACATTTGATTGGATATTATTCAATGCCAGCCAGTGCCTAACGAGGGATCACTCCCACTCGATCGTCGCTGGTGGTTTACCGCTGATATCGTAGACGACACGTGAAATGCCGCTTATCTCGTTGATAATCCGATTGGAGACGCGGCCCAAGAACTCATACGGCAGGTGTGCCCAGTGTGCGGTCATAAAATCGATAGTCTCGACCGCACGCAGCGCGATCACCCAGTCATATTTGCGCCCGTCACCCATGACGCCGACCGAACGTACTGGCAGAAAGACGGCAAAGGCTTGGCTGACGCTGTGGTACAGCTCGGCTTTACGCAGCTCCTCAATAAAGATCGCGTCGGCACGACGTAGCAGATCGCAATACTCTTTTTTCACTTCACCTAACACACGCACCCCTAAGCCTGGACCAGGGAAAGGATGACGGTAGAGCATTTCATACGGCAGCCCCAGTTTAAGGCCAATCTTGCGCACTTCATCCTTAAACAGCTCTTTCAGCGGTTCAACCAGGCCGAGCTTCATCTCTTTGGGTAGCCCGCCGACATTGTGGTGGGATTTGATCACATGTGCTTTGCCAGTCGCTGAAGCAGCAGACTCAATCACATCCGGGTAGATGGTGCCTTGTGCCAGCCATTTCACGGCGCTCTGCTTGCTGGCCTCTTGATCAAACACCTCAACAAACACACGGCCGATGATCTTGCGTTTCGCTTCTGGCTCATCAACGCCAGCCAGAGCACTCAGAAAACGCTGCTCCGCTGCGACATGGACAATGTTCAGCCCAAACTGATCGCCAAACATCTCCAACACTTGCTCGGCTTCGTTCAAGCGCAGCAGACCATTATCAACAAACACGCAGGTTAACCGCTTGCCGATGGCACGATGCAGCAGCATGGCGGTGACGGAAGAGTCAACACCGCCAGAGAGACCAAGGATCACTTCGTCATCGCCCACCTGTTGGCGAATGCGTTCAATGGCATCTTCAATGATGGTCGCCGGTGTCCAGAGCGCTTCACAGCGGCAGATATCCAGCACAAAGCGCTGCAACAGCGCCAAACCTTGCCGGGTGTGGGTGACTTCAGGGTGGAACTGCACACCGTAAAAATGCCGTTGTTCATCAGCAATAATCGCGAACGGGCAGCTATCGGTGCTAGCAACCGTGCTGAAGCCACTAGGGATCGCGGTCACTTTGTCACCGTGGCTCATCCAAACATCAAGTAGGCTATTGCCACTGGTACTGACCGCGTCCTGAAGATCGCCCAGTAGCGGGCAGTGTGTCAGCACCTCGACCTGCGCGTAACCAAATTCACGCTGATCGGAACTCTGCACTAAACCGCCGAGTTGCATTGCCATGGTCTGCATCCCATAACAGACGCCCAACAGCGGAATACCAGCATTAAACACGTACTCCGGCGCGCGTGGGCTACCGGTTTCTGTGGTGCTCTCCGGGCCACCAGAGAGAATGATGCCGCTGGGGTTGAATTGGCGGATCTGCTGCTCAGTGACATCCCACGGCCACAGTTCACAATAAACACCGATTTCGCGCACGCGGCGCGCGATCAGCTGGGTGTATTGCGAACCAAAATCGAGGATCAGGATGCGATGCTGATGAATATTTTTTGTCATGTCAGGCAAATTCCAGCTACAGAAAAAGGAGTAAACGGGGTGTTACCCCCTCCAGCAGGAGAGGGCAGCAAAATTATCCCATGCGGTAGTTAGGTGACTCTTTAGTGATAGTGACATCATGCACATGGCTCTCTTTGATGCCAGCGCCGCTGATGCGCACAAATTGCGCTTTGGTACGTAACGCTTCAATGGTGGCACAGCCGGTCAACCCCATACAGGAGCGCAAGCCGCCCATCTGTTGATGGATGATTGCTTTCAGCATCCCTTTGTAGGCCACGCGCCCCTCGATCCCTTCCGGCACCAACTTATCGGCAGCGTTATCACTTTGGAAGTAGCGATCAGAAGAGCCTTTTGACATTGCACCGAGAGATCCCATTCCACGATATGACTTGAACGAACGGCCTTGATAAAGCTCAATTTCACCCGGTGACTCTTCGGTTCCGGCCAGCATTGAACCGACCATGACACAAGAAGCGCCTGCTGCCAGTGCTTTAGCAATATCGCCGGAGAAGCGGATGCCGCCATCGGCAATCACCGGAATACCCGTGCCGGCCAGCGCTTCTACCGCATCGGCGATCGCGGTCAACTGTGGCACACCAACACCAGTGACAATACGTGTGGTGCAGATAGAACCAGGACCAATGCCGACTTTCACTGCATTGACACCCGCTTCCATCAACGCCTTGGCACCGGCAGCAGTAGCGACATTGCCACCGATAATTTGCAGATCAGGATATTTGGCACGGGTTTCACGGATGCGCTGTAACACGCCCTCGGAATGGCCGTGTGATGAGTCAATCAGCAGCACATCAACCCCGGCAGCGACCAGCGCGTCGACACGCTCTTCGTTGCCAGCGCCTGCACCCACGGCGGCACCGACACGCAGGCGGCCATGCTCATCTTTACAAGCATTTGGTTTACGTTCGGCTTTTTTGAAATCTTTTACCGTGATCATGCCTAACAAATGGAACTGGTCATCAATCACCAGTGCTTTCTCAACGCGCTTCTCGTGCATTTTCTGCAACACAATCTCGTGCGCCTCACCCTCTTTGACAGTCACCAGACGCTCTTTCGGCGTCATGACTGCGGTGACGGGTTGACTGAGATCGGTGACAAAGCGCACATCGCGGCCAGTAATAATCCCCACGACGGTATTATCACTGCCTACCACCGGATAACCGGCAAAACCATTACGTTCGGTCAACGCTTTCACCTCCGCCAGTGTGGTACTGGGGGTGACGGTTTGCGGTGCGTTCACGATGCCACTTTCGTACTTCTTCACCCGGCGAACCTCTTCAGCCTGGCGTTCAATCGACATATTTTTGTGAATAAAACCAATGCCGCCCTCTTGTGCAAGAGCGATAGCCAATCCAGATTCAGTCACGGTATCCATCGCCGCAGAGAGCATGGGGATGTTCATACGGATGGAAGCAGTGAGCTGTGTGCTCAGATCAGTGGTGTTGGGTAAAACGGTGGAATGGGCTGGGATCAGTAGAACGTCGTCGAACGTGAGTGCTTCTTTAACGATACGTAGCATGGGCAATATCTCACCAAGGTGAAGGGGGAAAAGATAAAATATTGCCGCGGCATTATACAGAGCGTCCTCGATCGCCTCCAGTACTTTCTGATAAAAACACTTGCTTCATACTCGCCAGTCGGTAGTATCGCCCCATTCTTTCGCGACTTTGTAATTTGACCTTGATCACATGTCACTCGCTACTTCATCGACAATTTTCAGCGTAAGCCAGCTCAACCAGCATGTTAGGCAACTTTTAGAGAGTGAGATGGGGCAGATTTGGCTATGTGCAGAAATCTCCAATTTCTCTCAACCCGCTTCCGGCCACTGGTATTTCACGCTGAAAGATGAGCGTGCTCAAGTGCGCTGTGCCATGTTTCGCAACAGCAATCGGCACATTGGCTTTCGGCCACAAAATGGCCAGCAGGTGCTGGTTCGTGCCAGTCTGACGCTGTATGAACCGCGAGGTGATTACCAGCTGATTGCTGAAACTCTCCAGCCGGCTGGAGATGGCTTGCTACAGCAGCGGTTTGAACAGTTGAAACAGCGCTTGGCGGCAGAAGGGCTGTTTGATCAACAGTTCAAACAGCCGTTGCCTCGTCCGGCACGCTGTGTCGGTGTGATCACCTCCGCCAGCGGTGCGGCGTTGCACGACATTTTGCAGGTGCTACAACGGCGTGATCCCGCCTTACCCGTGGTGATTTACCCCACCGCCGTGCAGGGTGAAGAGGCTGTTTTGCAGATCATCGCCGCGATCGAAGTCGCCAACCGCCGTGCCGAATGTGATGTGCTGATCGTTGGTCGAGGCGGTGGTTCACTGGAAGATCTCTGGAGTTTTAACGATGAACGGCTAGCACGGGCGATTTTTGCCAGCGCGATCCCGGTTGTCAGCGCGGTGGGGCACGAAACCGATGTCACCATCGCCGATTTCGTCGCCGATTTACGTGCGCCGACCCCTTCGGCGGCTGCCGAACTGGTCAGCCGCAATCAACAGGAGCTACTGCGCCAGCTACAGGCACAGTGGCAACGGTTGGGGATCGCGATCGACTACTACTTGGCACAGCGCCAACAACAACTCGCGACCTATCATCATCGCTTGCAGCAGCAACATCCCCATTTACGTTTAGCCCGCCAACAGACCCAACTGCTGAAGCTACAGCGCCGGTTAGAAGAGGCACTACAGCGTCATTTACAACACTGGGTTTATCGTCATCAGCACCTAGAGCAGCGGCTGCGCCAGCAAACGCCGAATGCCAGGGTAATGCGCCTGCAACAGCAACTTCAGCAGCAGCGACAGCGGTTACAACAACAGCTCGAACGGCAGTTACAGAGCTATCGCCAGCGTTTTGCTGTCGCTTGTGGTCAGCTTGAAGCGGTTAGCCCATTGGCAACCTTGGCACGTGGTTATAGCGTGACGCAAACCTCACAAGGTGCTGTGTTGAAAACCACTAACCAGGTGCAAATCGGCACATTATTGCAAACCCGCTTGGTGGATGGCTGGGTAGAGAGTGAAGTGAAGGCGGTTAGTGACGTCAATAAACCACAGTAGTAGTGTTAACAGGTAGAGCGTATTGCTCTTACAAGGAGTTATTGGTGCCCAGCATTTTGCCATGAAGGTGCCAAGCTATGGTTGATAATCTCAAACTGGCAATAGATTTTTTAATTAAGCTATCTGGCAGGGCAAACGCATGAAGGTTTTTTGCCCAATCATTGACTACACTCTCCCCCTTCTCAGGGGGAGGAGCTAGAGAGTTCTTTTGCTTTGATAATGGGGCAAATCTAATACTCATGTTCGGCGAAGATGCCGATAATCTGGTTATGTACTTCGGGAAGTATTCAATACTTGCCCTGCCTAATGACCTCACCTTAACCGTTTTAGTGAAAACCGGTCAGGTGAGGTCACCGGGGAAGGGAGGGGTTAACTGGCGGCTAAACTGTTGGGTAAAAATAGGGCGCTTAGCTCGGCAGCAGGTTGACGATTTTGGCGATTTTCAATTAAATCGGCCAATACTCCCGGATCAGAAAGGGTGGAGGTATCACCCAGAGCATCGCAGGCATCTTCGGCGATTTTGCGCAGGATGCGGCGCATAATTTTACCGGAACGTGTCTTCGGTAGACCAGGGGCAAACTGGATGATATCTGGGGTGGCAATCACGCCAATTTCACTGCGAACCCAGGTGATTAGCTCTTTGCGTAGTTGTTCCGAAGGTTGGATCCCCTTCATCAATGTAACGTAAGCGTAGATGCCTTGCCCTTTAATATCATGTGGATAGCCAACTACGGCAGCTTCAGACACTTTTTTATGTTCAACCAGTGAGCTTTCGATTTCGGCAGTGCCCATGCGGTGCCCTGAAACGTTGATCACATCATCGACACGCCCAGTGATCCAGTAAAAGCCATCGGCATCACGGCGACAGCCATCACCGGTGAAGTATTTGCCTGGATAGGTGGAGAAATAGGTCTGTACAAAGCGCTCGTGGTCGCCATAAACGGTGCGCATCTGCCCTGGCCAGGAGTCGGTGATCACCAGGTTGCCTTCGCAGACGCCCTCTAACACGTTTCCTTCATTATCGACAATTTGTGGCTGAACACCGAAAAAGGGGCGCGTGGTCGAACCCGGTTTAAGCCGTGTCGCGCCAGGTAGTGGTGTGATCAGAATACCGCCGGTTTCGGTTTGCCACCAAGTATCGACCACCGGGCAGCGCTCTTCACCGACAACGTGGTAGTACCACTCCCAGGCTTCAGGGTTGAGCGGTTCGCCAACAGAACCGAGCAGACGCAGCGAACTGCGAGAGGTCGATTTTACCGATTCATCACCAAGGCGCATCAATGAGCGGATCGCAGTAGGGGCAGTGTAGAAGATATTAACTTGATATTTATCAACAATATTCCAGAATCTCGAGCTGTCTGGGTAACTTGGGATCCCTTCAAACATCAGTGTGGTGGCACCATTTGCCAGCGGGCCATACAGCAGATAGGAGTGCCCAGTCACCCAGCCGACATCGGCGGTACACCAGTAGATATCACCATCGTGGTAATCAAAGACATATTGATGAGTCAGTGAAGCGTAGACCAGGTAGCCACCGGTGGTGTGCAGCACGCCTTTCGGTTTGCCGGTCGAGCCGGAGGTATAGAGCACGAACAGCGGATCTTCTGCGTTCATCGCTTCACATGGGGCAGAGTCGCTGACTTGTGCCGCAGCTTCGTGGTAGTAGATATCACGCCCGGGTTGCATTCTCACTTCGGCACCGGTACGGCGCACCACGATCACGTGATCAACCTGCTCGCTGCTGCGCACAATCGCTTGATCAACATTGACCTTGAGCGGGATTTTGCGCCCACCACGCACGCCTTCATCTGCGGTGATCACCACACGTGAGCCGCAGTCGTCAATGCGTCCAGCCAGTGAATCGGGTGAAAAACCGCCAAACACCACCGAGTGAATCGCTCCCAGCCGGGCACAGGCTAACATTGCGGCTGCGGTTTCCGGGATCATCGGCATGTAAATGGTCACCCGATCTCCTTTGTTGACTCCGCAGTTGCGTAACACATTGGCAAAACGGCAAACTTCGGCGTGCAGTTCACGGTAGGTGATCAAACGGCTCTCTGACGGATCATCGCCTTCCCAGATAATTGCGACCTGATCAGCGCGTTGCGCCAGATGACGATCCAAGCAGTTATAAGCAACGTTAGTGACACCATCTTCAAACCATTTTATTGATACATTGTCGCCGTGGTAACAGCTATTTTTGACTTTGGTGAACGGTTTAAACCAATCGATACGCTTGCCATGCTCAGCCCAAAAACCCTCGGGATCGGCAATACTGCGTGCATATTCAGCTTGGTATTGTGCTGCGTTGACATAGGCGCGTTGTGCCCAGTTATCAGGAACATCATAAATCTCATTATGCATTGAAAGTCTCCAGTAAATTACCCAATGACATTGTTAATGCCACCGAAACAGAGCAATACCGCCGTATTGCATTAACGAAGCGCACCAATGAAATTTTAAAAGGTTGATCACTGTTTATGTCAAAAATGATATTCAGATGATCCAATTAATGCTGTTTTTTGTTTTCTTTTTGTTAAAAAATTTGTGAGAGTGGGAGAGAACCACGTTGGCAATCGCGGTGTAGTGGGGTGTTCTGTTTATTATTCAATCAGGTGTGGCTTGACGTGTGGGGCTATCTGCTGACACACGGATTAGCGCGAATGGTTAATAATTTGTGATCAGGATGCAAACGCGCTGCTTGAACAGCGCAGAAAAGGAAAAATATTTTTAATCAATTGAGTGGCGAGTTCTTGCTGATGCTCAGCAAGCGCAAAACGCGATGCCCGATAACGTTATCATGGCATCGCGTTGCTGGCTAAAGCACCGCGTGATCACAGCCGAGCATCACAGTTGACCATCACAACTGATAATAGCAAACCGGTTCGCCATTGACCGATAACGCGCGCTGCTCTCCGGCGGGCAGCTCGATATCGAGCCGGTGCCAGCCAGGCTTGAAATGCCCTTCGCTACAGCAGGTCAGCCTGATGTGCTGGTTGTCACTCTCCATCTGCCAATGTAGCCAAAGGGCATTGCCCTGCTGCCAGCCGAAGCTCTCGCCATCATCTTCAAACAGCAGCCCACTGGATTGGCCACACCCTTTGGTGGGGAACAGTTTCAGCGTGCGCTGGTTGTCAGCCTGGCGATCAACATGCGCTAACCGCTGTGACAGAGGCAAGCCAGCACCGGCACGTACCAGTAGGGGCAAACGTTCTAACGGAGCTTCCAGTGTGATGGTCTGGCCGCCACTGAACCACTGGCCGCTGTAAAAGCAGTACCAGCCTTCGCCATTGTCTGGCAGATAGACATCACGTTTTCTTGCTCCAGGTTCAACCACACTGGCGACCAGCAGATCACGGCCAATCAGAAAATCGTCACATTCACGGAAGGTGTGTTGATCATGCTGGTGATCGAGGAAAGTGGGGCGCAGCATCGGCTCGTTGTCGGCGTGTGCTTGCCACAGTAGGGTGTAGAAGTAGGGCAACAAGCGGTAGCGTAGGTTGATTGCCTCACGAATGGTCGCCGTCACCGCCGGGTACATCCACGGCTCATTGACACTGCCATCATCATTCCAAGAATGAATAGTAAAACGGGGATGCATCACACCATTTTGCACCCAGCGTACAAACAGCTCGGCATCCGGTTTGTCGCCAGAAAAACCGCCAACATCATGCCCGATGTTGTACAGGCCGGACAGGCTCATTCCCAAGCCCATGCGGATGTTATAGCGCAGTGTCTGCCAGTTGGTACGGTTATCACCACTCCAGGTCTGCACATAACGCTGCATACCGGCACAGCCGGAGCGGGAAATCAGATAGGGGCGCAGTGTTGGTGCAAACTCCAGTTGTGCTTCCATTGAGGCACGCATCATCAGTAGTGGCATCACTGGGCGGATGTGCTTGATGGCGATCGGTTTGCCAAAACCGTGACAACGTGCTTCACCATCCCAGACCTCATATTCGTTGTTGTCGTTCCAGGTAGCATCAATACCCATCTGCAACAACTGCTGTGTTACTCCCTGCTGCCACCAGCGCACGGTGGCCGGGTTAGTGAAGTCGAGGTGCGAGCCTTCATCATCCCAGAAGATTGAACGTTCTGGCTGATCGTGCTGTGAATCACTAATAAACAGCCCTTGCTGTGCGACTTGTTGATATTGCGGATGATCCTGTAGTAGACAGGGTTTGATATTGGCGGCCAGTTTCAGCCCAGCCTGGTGGAAGGCTTCAGTCAGCATCTTAGGCTGTGGAACCTTGTCGTAGTTCCAGTTAAACACATAGCGTTTATCATTAATCGAGGTGTAACCGGATGAAAGCTGGAACGAATCACAGGGAATGCGGTGTTGGTGGCACAGTTTAATAAACTGCTGTAGCTGCTGTTGGGCATCGGCGGCGTCGGTGTAATGCATGGTTGAGCCGCTGTAGCCGAGGCTCCATTTTGGCCCAAATAGCGTTTTACCGGTGAGCCGCACAAAAGCTTTGGTGACATCCAGCACCCGTGAACCGAGCAGCAGATAGTAATCGAGATCACCGGCTTCGGCTTGATAACGGCGATAAGGCAGGTGGTAGTTATCCAGTTCGTTACCCAGATCGAGCCAGCAGTTGCTCAGGTTGTCATAAAACAGGCCGAAACTTACTTCTGGGCGATAAGTGATGCTGAATGGGATGTGCTTGTAGAGTGGATCGGTGCTGGCAGCGTTGTAGCCCATGGCATCGAGGTTGCGCATCTCAAAGCGGCGGCCAGTGCGCTCCAGATCACCACTCTTTTCCCCCAGGCCGTAATAGCGTTCAGTGCTATTACGTTGTTGATAGTGCGCCACGCCGTCACCATGCGGATTAAGCAGATAGGCGCTGGTCGGGCGATCAGCCGTTAATGAGCGCCACTCTCCAGCTTGATTGCAATACTCCCACTCCAACCAGAGCGGTTGATGCACGGTCACCCGTAGTTGTGAACTGCTGATGGTGAGCGCGTTGTCATGCTGCTGTAGCTGGTAACCTGGCAGAGAGAAACCGGCGACACTGAGACGATCACGCCCCTCCCACGGCACATCCTGCTGCGGTGCAATGCTCCAGGTGCGATCCAGCGCCAATTCGCCGTGGCGCTTAATCAACACCCGGAACAGATCATTTTCCAACACATAGAGGCAAAACAGGTGTTGCTGATCGACTAACAGCTCAATGTGGTTAGCGTATTGTCCCGCCAGTGTCCAATGTTTTAACGTTTTCATAGGTAGTCAACTTAACAAAATAATTGAGGATTCTTTGCCATAGCAGGTGAGCTGTGCCAGCGGCGAGCGACAGACTGTAGACCAGCCAGGGTGATGCGGTGTGGACGAGCGTTGCGGGTAGTGAGACAACGCAGTGGCAGCTCGAGTAGATAACCGGCAAGAGGGTTAGAAGCGCTGTTGCCAATTGGCGATGGCCAGAGTGCAACCGATGGTGAGGGCATTGGCTTGAAATAAGCCAGACCAGGGTGCGATGGCAGCAATGGGGGATTCTCTATTCCCTGGTTAAATTTCACACACATCTGTTTCTCGTTTGCGTTGCTGTTGTGCAGTATTGACGCCCGACAGGATTGTCCATCGGGCTGGATACGATTACCACAGTGTTGCTGGCTAAAATACTCCAACTTGTCCTTCAACTCAACAGAATTGGCCTAATAAATAGCTAGATTGGTATACCAGTCGATGTGTGTGCTTAGTATGCTGCTGATTTGATATCGTGGCAGTGCTTAATCGCAGGATAAATAGCGCGGATTGTTTGTTGTTTGCTGATTTAACTTGCAGTTTACCTGTCTCTCACAGTAACGTGACCAGCTGGATATTGCTGATAAATTTGGAGGAAAATAGAGTGGCTACACCACATATTAACGCAGAAATGGGTGACTTTGCCGATGTTGTATTGATGCCAGGAGATCCTCTGCGGGCAAAATACATTGCCGAGACCTTCCTTGAGCAGGCGGTTGAAGTGAACAACGTTCGTGGCATGTTGGGTTTTACCGGCTACTACAAGGGACGTAAAATCTCCGTGATGGGTCATGGCATGGGGATCCCTTCCTGTTCGATCTACGCACGTGAACTGATTGTTGAGTTTGGTGTGAAGAAGATTATCCGTGTCGGCTCCTGTGGCGCGGTGCGTGATGATGTGAAATTGCGTGATGTAATCATTGGCCTTGGCGCTTGTACCGACTCTAAAGTGAACCGCATCCGGTTTAAAGATCACGATTATGCGGCAACTGCTGATTTTGACATGGTGCGTAATGCTGTCGATGCTGCTGCAGCTCAGGGCATTGCAGTACGCGTTGGTAATATCTTCTCGGCGGAGCTGTTCTACACCCCGGATCCGCAGATGTTCCAAGTGATGAAGCAGTACGGCATCCTGGGGGTGGAGATGGAAGCCGCTGGGATTTACGGTGTGATTGGTGAATTGCAGGAGGAGTTTGGCTGCAAAGCGATGACCATCTGTACCGTATCGGATCACATCCTGCGTCATGAAGCGACCAGCTCAGCGGAACGGCAGAGCACCTTCAATGAGATGGTAGTGATTGCGCTGGAGTCAGTCTTGCTGGGTGATCAGGCGTAATCTGTTGTTGCACGGCGCAGATTACTGCGCCGTTTTTAACCTGTTGCCATGCTTAAAACAGCAGGGCTAACCATAATGCAGACTTAGCCGATCAACGCTCTGTTTTCAGTTTGTTGCGCTCAGCGCGTGGTTTGATGTTTCCCCGTTTGGTTGTTACTGACGCACCGCTAGTGGTAGCCGTTGTCGTGGTTGCGTGAGTGGCAGTGACAGACGCCGCCAACGGACTGGTGACAACAGGGTTGGCCGCCTGGGTGTTGTTAATGTTGCTGTTAATAACGCCGCTACTGCTCGTATTGGCGTTCGGTATCGGCGTGGTCACTTTACTGCTGGTCGCGTTGTACGGTGTGTTGGCTGATTGGCTGCTATTAGCCTGGGTTGCCGAGCTGTTGGCGGTGAGCAGATAGGGCGATTGTTGCCAGCCAGTAGGTTGCCCCTGTAGCAGCGTGCGTGCCAGAACAATGCCAATCACCAGCGCCAGGATCAGCATTAGCCGAATCATATTGGTGGTGTTGTCAACCTGCTGTGACTCGGTAGCCAGCACGTGGGTGTCGAGGGTGACGCGCAGGAAACCCAGCAGCACATTATTGTTAAAAATCGGTTCGACCAGTTGACGGTTAAAGTAACTGCCAGGGCGTTTGCCATCGAGCGCCAAGCGATCACGCAGCACAATCTGTTCACCGGCATGAGCGATCAGACCGCCATCGACCTGATAAACACTGGCATCAAGAATACGGCTATGGAAAGTGAGTAGTTTCAGCGCACCATCGATACGATCGCTATCAATATTGCCAGCATCACTCATCAGCGGTGCCAGACTAAATGCCACCTGTTTGGTGAAAGTTTGTGCCAGCTCTTCAATCTGTTCTGATCGCGTCACTTGATGGTTCAAGCTAAAATAGGACGCGCCTTGCATTAACAGCACCATTAAGCCGAGGCAAATGAGTGCCAGGACACTGCGGTGCAGGTAGAATTTCAGTTTCGCTCTCGCCATCAGGCTTCCCTTAACGATTGGACACATTGTGTTGCCAGCGGCAACCACGCTAGGATAGTTCGGATGTGTCATTTTATTATGCAGCACTTTTAGGAGTTCAACATGCCAAATAGTCTCACCTACTGCGATCTTCCCCCGGAGATTGCGCAATGGCCGGGGCTTCCCCTCTCACTCAGTGGTGATGAAGTGACACCACTCGATTATCGAGCCGGGAATACAGGTTGGTTATTATATGGCAAAAAACTTGATAAACAACGTATTACGCAATTTCAGCGCAAATTGGGCAGTGCGTTGGTGATTGTTGCTGCCTGGTGCGTAGAAGATTATCAAATTGTGCGTCTGGCCGGTACATTATCTGCTGCGGCGAACCAACTGGCAACCGAGAGCGGGCTGGATGTGGCGGCATTGGGTAAAATTCCACATCTGCATGCCCCCGGCTTACTGGTGATGGATATGGATTCAACCGCTATCCAGATTGAGTGTATTGACGAAATTGCCAGGCTTGCCGGTGTCGGAGATAAAGTAGCCGCAGTGACGGAGCGGGCGATGCGCGGTGAACTCGATTTTGTCGCCAGTCTGCGTGAACGGGTAGCCATGTTAAAAGGTGCTGACGCCGCGATCCTGCAACAAGTGCGTGAAAATTTACCGTTAATGCCGGGTTTAACCAGCCTGATCGCCAAATTACAGGCGTTTGGCTGGCAGGTTGCGATCGCCTCGGGTGGCTTTACCTACTATGCCGACTACCTGCGTGACCAATTAAAGCTGGTGGCAGTTGCTGCCAATGAATTGGAGATCCGCGACGGTAAATTGACCGGTGCTGTGCTGGGGCCGATTGTTGATGCTCAATTGAAAGCGGATACGCTACGCGCACTGGCAGAACAGTTGGCGATCCCACTGCAACAGACCGTGGCGATTGGTGATGGTGCCAACGATCTGAAGATGATCCAGGGTGCTGGATTGGGTATCGCCTACCACGCGAAACCGAAAGTTGATCAGCAGGCACCGATCGCGATCCGCCATGCCGACCTGCTCGGCGTACTCTGTGTGCTGAGCAGTAGCCTGAAACGGCACGAGAGGTGATCCAGTGGCTAAAGCGGTAAAACGGGCGTTTGTCTGCAATGAGTGCGGAGCGGATTACCCGCGCTGGCAGGGTCAGTGCAGCGCCTGCCATGCCTGGAACAGCATCACTGAAATCCGTTTGGCAGCGGCTGCTTCGGCACGCGGCGAGCGTTTAAGCGGTTATGCCGGTGATGCCGGCGGCAGCAAAGTACAGAAACTGGCCGATATCAGCTTGGAGGCACTGCCGCGTTTCTCTAGCGGTTTTGCTGAGTTTGATCGTGTACTCGGTGGTGGAGTAGTGCCAGGCAGTGCGATCCTGATCGGTGGCAACCCGGGTGCCGGAAAGAGCACCTTGCTGTTACAGGTGCTGTGCAAACTGGCACAACAGATGAAAACCCTGTATGTCACCGGTGAAGAGTCACTGCAACAGGTAGCGATGCGTGCGCACCGCTTAGGCCTGCCGATGGCTGAACTCAACATGCTCTCGGAGACCAGCATTGAACAGATCTGCCTGATTGCTGAGCAAGAACAGCCGAAACTGATGGTAATTGACTCAATCCAGGTGATGCACTTGGCTGATATTCAATCCTCACCCGGTAGCGTGGCGCAGGTGCGTGAAACCGCAGCTTATTTGACGCGCTTTGCCAAAACTCGGGGAGTCGCGATCATCATGGTTGGCCACGTTACCAAAGATGGCTCATTGGCTGGGCCGAAGGTGCTTGAACACTGTATCGACTGCTCAGTGCTGCTTGATGGTGATGCTGATTCCCGTTTTCGCACCTTGCGCAGTCACAAAAACCGTTTTGGTGCCGTGAATGAGCTAGGTGTTTTTGCCATGACTGAACAGGGGTTGCGTGAAGTGAGCAACCCTTCAGCGATTTTTCTTAGCCGTGGTGAAGAGGTGACCTCTGGCAGCTCGGTGATGGTGGTTTGGGAAGGCACCCGCCCACTGCTGGTGGAAATTCAGGCATTGGTAGACCAATCGATGATGGCCAATCCACGGCGTGTTGCGGTGGGATTGGAGCAGAACCGTCTGGCGATCTTGCTGGCGGTGCTACATCGGCATGGCGGCTTACAGATGTCTGATCAGGATGTTTTTGTCAATGTAGTTGGTGGTGTCAAAGTCAACGAAACCAGTGCCGATCTGGCGCTGTTACTGGCACTGGTCTCCAGCCTGCGAGATCGTCCACTGCCGAATGATCTGGTGGTATTTGGTGAAGTGGGGCTGGCCGGAGAGATCCGCCCGGTGCCGAGTGGCCAGGAGCGCATCTCTGAAGCGGCGAAGCACGGCTTCCGACGTGCCATTGTGCCGCATGCTAATGTACCGAAAAAGCCGCCGGCGAATATGCAGGTATTGGGAGTGAAAAAGCTGGCTGACGCACTGAGTGCACTGGCTGATTTGTGACTTCGATGGCAGCGTTGTCAGGCTGGTCGCTGTATATACTACGCACCGCAACCGGGATGCTGTACACCGGCATTAGCACCGATGTCACGCGGCGGATCAGACAGCATCAAAACGGTAATGGTGCTAAGGCATTACGTGGCAAAGGGACATTAACTCTGTTGCTGCAGTGTGAAGTGGGTGATCATTCAACCGCGCTACAGTTGGAGTATCAAATCAAGCAGTTGAGCAAAAAACAGAAGGAGAGGCTAGTGCAGCAGGCGCCTCTCTCATTGAGCCAGTTACAGGCAGAACTAGGCAACACTTGAGTTAACAACCATCGACTTAAAAGCGATTGAAGGGGGCTGAATACTCGACCAGCCCTTGTAGGTTATCAAGTGCATTCTCTGCCAGCGGATAGACCAGAAAGGCTTGTTCTGTTCCAGGCCAGCGACAGTGCAGATGATGCTGTGTCGCCAGTTGAAAACCGAAACGTTGATAATAGGCGGCATCGCCTAGCACCACCACGGCGGCATAACTGAATTCGTTCAGCGCATCCAGCCCCTCATAGATTAACTGCTGCCCCAACCCTTGACCGCGCAGACGCTGATCTACCGCAATCGGCGCTAACCCAACCCATAGCCGATCCTCTCCGGCAACCTCCACCGGACTAAAGGCGGCATAACCCACCACCTGCCCCTCGTCATCAGTGGCAACAATCCCCAGTGTTAACAATCCCTCTTCACGTAGCTGCTGTACAAGCTCTGCTTCTGCACTGCTGGCAAATGCGCTACGTAACAGTGCGTCGATGCCTGGAGCATCAACCGGTATTTCGACACGAATTAGCATGATGGCACCACACGGTTAGACTGCACCGTGCCCTCCTGTAGACCCGCTTCAACAAAGTTAGCCAGTTGCAACAGCGTAATACGCAGTGGTGCTGGCATTTGATCCAGATCGATGGCATCGAGCAGATTTTTGACATACAGCCCCAGCTCGGTATCACCTTCGATCTGCAAGCGGCGTTGAAAGAACAGCGTATCGGGATCTTGTTTATGCGCGGCAATCAGGATCAGATCATTGGCATCAGCACTGAAGCTGACATCAGCCTGTGCCTGCTGGCGAACCACCAGCCGGTTATTCTCCAGCGTCATAAACCACTGCAACCCGAGATCGCGCACTTCAATTTTTAACCAGCGCGCTTCAAGAAACGCCAACTCACCTTCTGACAACGCCTGACGAAATTGCCAGCCCAACACCTGCTCTAACAACTGACGCTGTAAAGAGAATGGGGTGTATTTTAACGGGATACGCAACAGCGACGGTGCTTGCTGCACCATGTGTGCCCGCAGTTTTTGCAACACTGTGTTGACTCCTCTTAAATGTATTGCGGCTATTTTGCCATTCGCTGCCAGCATTGAATATCAACAATAGTGCAATTCATTTCGATATTCACTGTGCTGGTGTGATTTATCAAACATAGCCGGTTTTGTTGTTGCTGCTGAGTCTGGCTCTAAGCGTAGCTCGGCATTGTTAATGATGCACGGCGCGCTATTGCCAATAGAGACAGTAACACACTCGGCCAGTAAGCCAATATTCACCACGCTACTGAGAGAGCCAGCGCACATTCTGACAACGATTTTTTTGTGCTTGATCGCGCTTTTCTATCAACAAAATTGAACCTGAGCGCTGGCAGCAGATTGTGCAAGCGTCAATGCAGCCGATGTAGGCAGGTTACAAAATTTTCGTTGCTGCACAGCAAATTGTTTGTCTGTCCTTTTCTCGCAGCAGGCTCTTACTATACTGCCATTAGTTATCAGGATTATTGGCATCAGCGCCATCCCACCATGTTTCAGGAGAGATTGTATGACACAGAAAAGTTTTCATGCCGAACCCTTTGCCCTGCCATTTGATATTGCCAGCACCGCACTGGTGATGATCGACATGCAGCGTGATTTTGTTGAACCGGGTGGCTTTGGCGAGGCGCTAGGTAACGATGTTTCTTTTGTGCGCAGTGCGATTGAACCGTGCAAACAAGTGTTAGCCGCAGCGCGCCGTCAGGGCCTGCTGGTGATCCACACTCGTGAAGGCCACCGTGCTGATCTGACTGACTGCCCACCAGCAAAACTGACCCGTGGCGGCCAGACATTTATCGGCACCCATGGTCCGATGGGGCGCATTCTGGTACGTGGTGAAGCTGGTCACGACATCATTCCTGAACTCTATCCACAAGCGGGTGAGCCGGTGATCGACAAGCCAGGCAAAGGTGCGTTTTACCAGACTGATCTGCATTTGATCCTGCAAAATCGCGGCATTAAAACCTTGATCGTCTGTGGCGTGACCACCGAAGTCTGCGTCAACACCACCGTGCGTGAAGCCAATGACCGTGGTTACGAATGCATTATTCCGGAAGATTGCGTCGGTTCTTATTTCCCCGAATTCCAGAAATATGCCCTGGAAATGATCAAAGCGCAGGGCGCTATTTTTGGCTGGGTCAGCCATGCCGATGCCATTATTACTGGCTTGCAGGGTTAATCTCTCCACTAACTAGCTTGCAGGGAGATGGCCAACAGTGTTGGCCACACAGGATAAGTGTGATCCGCTAGCAAACGGTAAACAGGTACATGCGATGAGTGTAATGCAGAAAGTTTTTGCCAATCTTTATCAGGACTCGGTTTCGTTGATGCAGATCTCTGCGCAACTGAACAAGTTGCCTGGTATTGAGCAGGCTTCGGTAGTGATGGGCAGCGAAACAAACCTGATCCAACTGCGAGATGCAGGTTTGGACAGTGGTTGTCAGGCAGGGCCAAATGATCTGGTGATCGCAGTGCGTGGTGACGAGGCAGCCTGCCAGCAGGCATTAGAGCTTGCTCAGCAGCGGCTGACCAGTAAACCGCAGGAAAACAGTAGTGATGGGCCACGGGCGCCACAGTTAGTCAGCCTGGCGATGGCGGCTGAGCAGCAGCCGGAGATCAACCTGGCACTGATCTCAGTACCGGGTGATTATGCGGCGGCAGAGGCGATTAAAGCGCTCCATCTCGGCATGAATGTGATGCTGTTTAGCGACAATGTTAGCCTGGAGCAGGAGCGAGAAATCAAACTGTTGGCTGAGCGCAAAAATCGCTTAGTGATGGGGCCAGATTGCGGTACCGCGATCATCAATGGAATGCCACTCGGTTTTGCCAATGTGGTCAAAACAGGGGCGATAGGTGTTGTTGGGGCTTCTGGCACCGGCCTGCAAGAGGTCACTTGCCGTATTGATCAACTGGGTGCCGGTATCTCACAAGCACTCGGCACTGGCGGACACGATCTGCATGAAGCAATTGGCGGTATCTCAATGTTACATGGGCTGGAAGCACTGGCAGCCGATGCGGCGACACAAGTGATCGTACTGATCTCAAAACCGCCGGCACGTCCAGTCGCAGAACGTATTTTGCAACGCGCCCAAGCCTGTGGTAAGCCTGTGGTAGTCAACTTTTTAGGTGCTGCGGCTGAAGAAGTCGCGCGCAGCGGCATCACGGTTGCCAATACCCTGGCCGATGCGGCTGAACTGGCGGTTGCGCTGTTAAATCACCAAGCAACGCCGGTTTCGGTAGCACAACTGCCGGCACAACATCGCCAGATGCTGCAACAGGCTAGCGCACAACTCCCGGCGGATCGCCGCGCGATCCGTGGTGTGTTTGCTGGTGGCACTTTCTGCTACGAAGCGCAGCTACTCTGCCAGCAGCAAGGGTTCATGGCCACCTCCAATACCCCGGTAAAAGGCAATCTCCGGCTGGAAGATATCTGGCACAGTTTTGGCCATACCCTGATCGACATGGGGGATGATGATTTCACGCGTGGCCGACCACACCCCATGATCGATCCTACCCTGCGTAACCAGCGTATTGCCGCCGAATTGAATGATGCCGATACCGCAGTGGTACTGTTTGATCTGGTATTGGGTTATGGCGCAGCGGCAGAACCGGCAACAGAACTGCTCGACGTGCTGAAACAGCATCACACTCCTCAAGGGCCAGTGTTGATTGCCCATGTTTGTGGCACAGAGGCTGATCCGCAGCAGCGTTCGCGCCAAATTTCAGCACTGCGTGAAGCGGGAGTACTGATTGCCGGTTGCAACGCACAAGCTGCGTTGTGGGCAAGCGAGATTGCCGGTATCCAGGCGGAGAAAAACGGAGAGACAGCATGAACCCACTATTCCAACAACCACTCAAAGTGGTGAACGCCGGATTAGCCGGTTTTGCCGAAAATTTAAAGCAAGCACAAGGTGATGTGATACCACTACAGTGGCAGCCACCGGCAATGGGCAATATTCAGGCTGGCCTGGATCTGGCGGCATTGATTGCGCACCCGTTGGTCGAGCAGGCGAACCAAATCGCCTTTGAGCGCTATTTGAGTGCTCAACCGGTATTGGTGGACGTGATGAGCGCCGCAGAAGCGATCACCGCGATGCAGCAACGCAAACTGATCCTGCACTCCGGCCCACCGATTGCCTGGCCAGAGATGTGTGGCCCGGTACAAGGGGCGATTATTGGTGCGATCCTGTTTGAAGGTTGGGCGGCAGATCACCAGGCTGCTGAGCGTCTGGTACTGGATGGGCAGGTCGATCTGGAGCCGTGCCACCACCATCAGGCGGTGGGGCCAATGGCTGGGATTATTAGCCCTTCAATGCCAGTATGGGTAATTGAAAACAAAACCAACGGCCAGCGTGCATTTAGCAATTTTAATGAAGGGTTAGGCAAAGTCTTGCGCTTTGGCGCCAATAACGACGAAGTACTACAGCGCCTGCACTGGATGAAGCAGGAACTGGCACCGGCGTTAAAACAGGCGGTGCGCCAACTGGGTGAATTGGAACTGAAACCGTTGATGGCACAAGCACTGCACATGGGCGATGAGGTACACAATCGCAATGCAGCGGCGACAGGGTTGCTGATTAAACGCCTGATCCCCGCGTTGCTCAGTAGCCAACTGCCGCTGGAGACTCTACAGCGTGTGATGGCCTTTATTACCGGTAACGATCACTTTTTCCTCAACCTATCGATGGCTGCCTGCAAAGCGATGATGGATGCAGCCGCCAATGTGCCATACAGCTCAATGGTAACCGTAATGGCGCGTAACGGGGTTAACTTTGGCATTCGTCTCTCAGGCACAGGCGAGCACTGGTTCCAGGCTCCGGCTAATGCGGTAGAAGGGCTGTTCTTCCCTGGTTTTGGTGTCGATGATGCCGCTGCGGATTTGGGTGACAGCGCGATCACGGAAACTGCCGGGGTCGGTGGTTTTGCCATGGCCTCCTCACCGGCGATCGTCAAATTTGTCGGTGGCACGCCAGCCGATGCCACCAACAACAGTCGGCGAATGCAGGCGATCAGCCTAGGTGGCAACCCCGCATTTACCTTACCGGCACTCAACTTTGCGCCCACTGCAGCCGGGATTGATGCCCGTAAAGTGGCAGATCGTCAGATCCTGCCAGTGATCAACACCGGTATTGCACATAAGCAGGCCGGAGTAGGGCAGATCGGTGCCGGTATCACCACCGCACCCATGCCCTGTTTTGTTGACGCTATCAGTGCATTGGCAAAAACATTACCGGCAGGAGAATCAGCATGAGCCGACCATTAGCCGTTGTCGCCGTGGGTGGCAACGCTTTAATCCAGGATGATAAACACAACAGCATTCCCGATCAGTATCAGGCAGTGGTTGCCACTGTGCAGCACGTGGTTGAGATGATCGAAGCCGGCTGGGATCTGGTGCTAACACACGGCAACGGGCCGCAGGTGGGTTTTATCCTGCGCCGTTCAGAGTTGGCGCAAGAAGAAGTCGCACCGGTACCGCTTGATTATGCAGTGGGTGATACACAGGGCGCGATTGGCTACATGTTTCAGAAAGCGCTGCATAACGAATTGCAGCGCCGAGGGATCCAACGGCCGGTAGTGACGGTGGTGACACAAACACGGGTCGATGCTGATGATGCTGCGTTTCAACACCCGAGTAAGCCGGTCGGGGCTTTTTTCGATCAGCAGACGGCACTGCTGCGCCAACAGCAACTTGGTTGGACAGTGATGGAAGATGCCGGACGCGGTTGGCGTCGCACGGTACCTTCACCGATGCCGCTGGCGATTATTGAGCGGGATGTGATCGCACAGCTATTGGCACAAGGTTGTATTGTCATCGCTTGTGGCGGGGGCGGTATTCCGGTGGTGCAGGATCAGCAGCAGCAACTGCGAGGCGTCGAAGCAGTGATCGATAAAGATCTCGCTTCTGCACTATTGGCTGAGCAACTGGGTGCTGATCTGCTGATGATCCCAACCGGAGTCGAGCAGGTCGCGATCAACTTTGGCACCCCAGAACAGCAGTGGCTGGATCATTTAAGCATTGAACAGGCGCAGCAGTTGCTACAACAAGGGCAGTTTGGTGCTGGCAGTATGCAGCCAAAAGTAGAAGCGATTTTACGTTTTGTTATTAACAGTGAACAACAAGGTAAGCCAGGTCAGGGTTTGATCACTAGCCCACAGGCGATCAAAGCCGCTTTGAACCGTCAAACTGGCACCTGGATTGGCCACTCACTTTAAGCAGGAAACACGATGAGTCAGACAACGTTAGTGGCAGTTAACGGCACCTTGATGCGCGGTTTGGAGCTAAACGGCAATATGACCGCCGCCGGTGGTGTATTTGTGCGCGAAGATAAAACCGACGCGCATTACCGCATATGGAGTATCAATGATCGCCATCCGGGCATGATCCGAGTGCAACAGGGGGGCGTTTCTGTTGATCTGGAACTGTGGCAACTGCCGTTAGCATCATTTGCGACGCTGCTGTTGAGTGAACCGGCTGGGCTGTCGATCGGTAAAGTGAAGCTACAGGATGGTAGCGAAGTACTGGGGGTGTTGGCAGAACCCTGGTTGGTTGAAGGGCAAAAAGAGATCACTGAACACGGTGGTTGGCGTCACTACACCGGTGAATATTTCGCCAGTTAACGCGGCCTCGCTCACTCGGTGAACGCTAACCGGGTGAGCGGATCTGCGTTTAGTCACAAGGAATCATAGTTATGCGTAAAACAGCTCAAAGCAGTAACACCGCCTCCGGTATGCAGATTGCGATGATCCTGCTCGGGATTGCCGTCACACCGGTGCTGATCTCCTCTTCCAGTCTGGGTAGTAAGCTCTCCAGCACCAATTTGATCACGGTGGTGGCACTCGGCGGCCTGATCTTAGCGATCATTTCAGCCATCACTATCTGTGTCGGTGAAAGGGCACGTTTGCCAACCTACGGAATTGTCAAATATTCATTTGGTGAACGCGGAGCGGTGGCGATCAACATCTTAATGGCAATCTGCCTGTTTGGCTGGATCACTGTCACGGCGAATGCATTTGGCAGCTCGGTGCAGGATCTGCTGGCACAACATGGCATTAATCTGCCGTTACCGCTGCTGGTGGCGATCGGCTGCTGTATCTTTGTCGCCTCAACGGCGTTCGGTTTCGCCGTATTAGGCAAAGTGGCGCAAATTGCGGTACCGATTATTGCCCTGGTGCTCTGCTATATCCTCTATGTGGCGCTACAGGGAGAGGCGGAAGTGGTAACAAAGGTCAATAACATGGACATTGGCGTGGCGGTCTCGACCGTGGTCGGCACGATCATTATGCTGGTCACCACGCTACCCGATTTTGGCAGCTTTGTGCATAACCGCAAACATGCGCTGATTGCAGCCATTAGCACCTTTTTGGTCGCCTACCCGCTGCTCTATTGGGTAGGGGCAACACCCAGTGCATTGAGTGGCAGAGATTCGCTGTTGGCTGCGATGGCGGTGTTTGGTGCGGTATTGCCGGCGGCACTGTTGCTGATTTTTGCCTGTATCACCGGTAACGCTGGCAACATGTTCCAAGGAACACTGGTGGTTTCCACGCTGTTGAGCCGTTTTCCCAAATGGCAGATCACTCTGGCACTGGGGGTGTTGTCGGCGATTGTTGGCAGCATGAATGTCAAGGAGGTGTTTATCCCGTTCCTGCTGTTCTTAGGCATAGCAGCCCCCCCTGTTGCAGGCATCTATATTGCTGATTTCCTGCTCTATCGCCGTGCCGGTTATCAGGAGAGCGTGCTGACTAATGAGCCGTCGATCAAACTGCTCACTTTTGTCGCCTGGGCGGCAGGATCAGCGGTCGGTTTTATCACGTTTAAAGGGATGTTTACTTTAACTACCATTCCTTCGGTTGACTCGATCCTGATCGCCTGTCTCTGCTACGCGCTACTGAGCCGTTTTAATCGATAGCCAGTGAAGGCGGGTGCCTGGCAATCGATGCCAAGCACCTTTGCTGGTTTTATAACGCAGTGTGGAAAGTGTGATCAGGTGCGAACACTTTCCACGCTGAGGACGTTGACCCTCCCCCGCTGATTTGCAGGTTCATCCACTCCAAACTCGTTGCCGCCCCCCCATTTCATCACCGCATTTCAGATGCAGTTGGGTTAATAGCGCATTGCCAACACTACTGCCAATTTCTGACAGCGTGATGTTGGATACTGCTCAAGGTCACCTAATGTACTTTAAGGATGTTTGAGATGAACGATAGCAAAATTACCCTTTATACCCACCCAATGTCGCGTGGTCGTACCGCACGCTGGTTACTGGAAGAGTGTGAGGCCAGCTATGAAACCGTGGTGCTCGATTATGGCCCGAGGATGAAGAGCAATCAGTATCTGGCGATCAATCCAATGGGCAAAGTGCCAGCACTGGTGCACGGCGAGAGCGTAGTGAGTGAATTGGCGGCAATTTGCTGTTATTTAGCCGATCTGTTCCCAGAAAAACAGTTGGCACCGGCAGTAGGCAGTGTTGAGAGGGCGACATACTATCGTTGGCTGTTTTTTACCGCTGGGCCTTTGGAGTCGGCTTTTATGGGTAAATTGCTCGGCAGTTTGGTCAGTGCCGAGCAAGCCGCTATGGTGGGTTATGGTAGTTATCAATTGACGATGGATACATTGGAGTTTGCTATCAAGCAGGGCGGGCGTTACCTGTGTGGCGAGCAGTTCACCGCAGCGGATATCTATCTGACCGCCTGCATTAAATGGGGTATGGATAAAGGGGGTATTGAAAGACGGCCAACCTTCGAGCGTTATATAGCGCCGATCCTGCAGCGTCCAGCCTATCTGCGCGCCGCAGAGATGGATAACAAGCTACTGGCAGATCATCCATTCCCGGGTTAACACCGGTTGCTGGCAGATAAAAAATGCGCTCCGTTGGAAGCGCATTTTCAGTGGTTGGTTGCGGCAATTAAGCGTCGAACGGATCACGCAGTATCATGGTTTCACTGCGATCAGGCCCGGTGGAGATAATGTCGATGGGCACGCCAGTTAACACTTCAATCCGTTTAATGTAGTTGATCGCGGCTTGCGGCAGTTGCTGATACTGCTTAACGCCAAAAGTGGTTTCACTCCAGCCTGGCATGGTTTCGTAGATTGGTTCGATACCTTCCCAGCCTTCAGCAGCCAGTGGGGTGGTGGTGAGTTCACGACCATCCGGCATACGGTAGCCAACGCAGATCTTCACCTCTTTTAAACCATCCAGCACATCCAGTTTGGTCAGGCAGAAGCCCGACAGTGAGTTGAGTTGAACTGCCCGGCGTACTGCAACCGCATCAAGCCAGCCAGTACGGCGACGGCGACCCGTTGTAGCACCAAACTCATTGCCCTGTTTGCACAGATATTCACCGACTTCATCAAACAGCTCAGTCGGGAATGGCCCCGCCCCGACGCGTGTTGAGTAGGCTTTGACAATCCCCAATACGTAGTCGACATAACGCGGCCCGATGCCTGAGCCGGTGGCGACACCACCGGCGGTGGTGTTGGAGGAGGTGACATAAGGATAGGTGCCGTGATCAATGTCGAGTAGAGTACCTTGGGCACCTTCAAACATGATCAGATCACCACGCTTGCGCGCCGCATCGAGCAGTTCAGAAACATCGACCACCATTGCAGTTAAGATGTCGGCGACAGAGAGCAGGTAATCAAGCGTGGTTTGGTAGTCAACCGCTTCTACCTGATAGTAGTTGACCAACTGGAAGTTATGATAATCAATGATCTCTTTCAGTTTGACAGCAAGAGACGTTTTATCAAACAGATCACCGACACGCAGACCGCGCCGTGCTACCTTGTCTTCATAAGCTGGGCCGATACCGCGCCCGGTGGTGCCAATCGCTTTCACGCCACGCGCTTTTTCACGCGCATTATCTAACGCGACGTGATAGGGCAGGATCAATGGGCAGGCTTCGGAGAGCAGCAACCTTTCGCGTACCGGGATGCCGCGTGCCTCGAGTTCACCCATCTCTTTCATCAGGGCATCGGGCGCTACTACCACACCGTTGCCGATGATGCTGGTGACATTCGCACGTAAAATACCTGAAGGAATTAAATGAAGAACGGTTTTTTCACCGTTAATGACTAGCGTGTGTCCTGCATTGTGGCCACCTTGGTAGCGCACAACATATTGAGCCCGTTCAGTGAGCAGGTCTACGACCTTTCCCTTACCTTCGTCACCCCATTGGGTGCCCAGCACGACGACGTTTTTACCCATTTTCACAATCCCGGTTGCTTAAAAAGCGATTCTAACATCGTCATTTATCAGTTTCAGCTCTTTTAATAAATAGTTGGTTGTTTTTTGCTCAAGTATTTTGCCGTGTAGACAGCGTTATTGCGGGGCGAATTGCAGTGTGCACAGATTAAAAAGGCCCGCATAACGGGCCTGACTGTTTTGTACTACACGATCACACTAAGCTGTGACTGTCATTGGCAGATCAGCGATTGCGTGTCGGGGTTGCTGATTTCATATAGCGGAAGAAATCGCTGTCTGGGCTAAGCACCAATACATCCTGATTACCTTCGGCAAAACTGGCTTTGTAGGCGCGCAGGCTGCGAACAAAGAAGTAAAAATCAGGATCTTGTTTGAAGGATTCGGCAAACAATCTGGCAGCTTCAGCATCACCCGCACCACGGGTGATACGTGCCTGGCGCTCAGCCTCGGCCAGTGTGCGGGTGACTTCATAGTCAGCTGCCGCGCGCAGTTTTTCCGCTTCTTCCTGCCCTTGTGAGCGGTGACGTCGTGCTACCGCTTCACGTTCAGCACGCATACGCTGGAAGATCGCTTCAGAGACTTCGGTCGGCAGGTTGATCTGCTTAATGCGTACATCAACGATTTCAATCCCCAGAGCGGCCATACTGTTTGGATTAACAGGCAGTTGTTTGCCTTGAGTCTCTTGTTCAACCCGTGCAACCGCCGAGCCAATCGCATCATCGGCCTCTGTGCTGGCATGATTATCGCCATCACCGTCGGTGCCGGCATTGAGTGCGTCACGTACATCAGACATCAGACGACCACGTGAATCGGTAACGATATCACGTACATTCAGGCGACCAATTTCTGAACGCAAGCGGTCACTGAATTTACGTTTGATCAGCACTTCTGCCTGAGAAATGTCACCCCCACCGGTTGCCAGATAGTAGCGGCTGAAGTCACTGATGCGCCATTTGATGAAAGAGTCAACGATCAGATCTTTCTTCTCACTGGTGACGAAGCGATCTGCCTGGTTGTCCATGGTCTGAATGCGTGCATCAAGTCTTTTGACGGCATCCATAAATGGCAGCTTGAAATGCAGGCCAGGGGCATAGACTTGAGGATGGTTGTCACTGTCGCGCAGTACCTTACCAAAGCGCATCACGATGCCACGCTGGCCTTCGTGTACCACAAATAGCGAGGTGTAAAGTATCGCCGCAATGATGGCGATGATAATTAGAAAAGATTTACGCATCGATTACTCTCTCCCTACGCGAATAGCTTCATTACGCAGTGTGTTTGATCGACGCGGATCAAACATTGTGCTGCTGCTATTTCTGGTATTAGTATCAGGCAGACGGCCAAGTGTTGGCTGAGTATTCTGCTGAGCACTCTCTCTGCTTATGTCCTTCACTGCTTTTGGCGCCTGACCACGTAACATCTGCTCCAGCGGCAGCACCATCAGGTTATTGCCGCCTTTATCATTCATTAGCACTTTGCGCGTGTTGCTCAGCACGCTCTCCATCATCTCGATGTACAGACGTTCACGGGTAATTTCAGGTGCAGCGCGGTATTCCGGTAGGAGCTTAGTAAAGCGTGCCACTTCACCCTGAGCTTCCAGAACGGTACGTGCTTGGTAAGCACGCGCATCTTCCAACAGACGTTGTGCACGGCCATTGGCGCGTGGCTGCACTTCGTTGGCATAAGCTTCTGCTTCACGAATAAACTGCTGCTCGTTCTCACGCGCGGCAATCGCATCATCGAATGCGGCTTTTACTTCTTCCGGTGGGCGCGCAGTCTGGAAGTTGACATCCAGTAGCGTAAGCCCCATTTTGTATGGGCGGATGGTCTCTTCGAGCACGCGTTGAGTATCGCTACGCACAATGGTACGCCCTTCAGTCAGGATCTTGTCCATGGTGTATTTGCCGATCACACCACGCAGCGCACTATCGGTAGCCTGTCTCAGGCTGTCGTTAGGATTGGTCACACTAAACAGATAGGCTGCAGGATCGGTGACGCGATACTGTACGTTCATCTCGACCCGTACCACGTTCTCATCTGAGGTGAGCATCACGCCAGAAGCTGCTAATTCGCGCACCGCTTCAACGTTGACTGGCCGTACCTGATCGATAAAGGTGGGTTTCCAGTTCAGGCCAGGCTGAACTAAGTGGCTAAATTTACCAAAACGGGTGATCACGCCACGTTCTGCTTCTTTAATGGTGTAAAAACCACTGGCAGCCCAAGCCACTGCTGCGATCACCACAGCCAGTGTGACAACTTTTCCGCTAAAAGCACTACCGCCGGTTGAGGGGTTACCGCTACCAGAACCCCCGGTTAATTTGTTCAATTTTTTACTCAAATTGCGCAATAAGTTATCTACATCGAAAGATCCCTGATTTTTAGGATCTCTATTATTACCGCCAGAGTCGCCGCGATTACTGCCGCTTCCCCACGGATCGCGGTCTTGTCCGTTATTACCGGGCTGATTCCACGCCATGTTTTAGCTCCATTGTTCTGTGATTGAATTGTTCTGTGATTGGGTCAATTAGCCTAATATTAACCCATAAGGCTATTAAAACGAACGATAAAATATAGCAGGATGTGATCATACGATAAAACCAGGCAGGCTCTGCTCCTGCTTGCAAAGTCGTCTCCATTCAACAATCGGCATACGCACAATGACGCCAATGCTGCCATCTTCCTGGTTCCACTCTTTCTCAATCGCCTGAAGTTGGTACAGGCGGCTGCGTAGACGCCCTGCATCTGGAGGTAAGCGTAGCTCATAATGGGCGATATCCCCTGCCAAACGTTCAGTCAACGCCTGAAACAGTAGCGGCAGCCCGGCACCGGTTGCCGCAGAGACCCAGACACGGATGGGACGGTTTTCATCATTGCGATCAATACGTGGTGTAAAGTCGTCAAGCATGTCTATTTTGTTCATCACCAACAGGGCCGGGATCTGGTGTGACTCAATTTCCAGCAATACCTCGTCAACCGCTTCGATGTTTTCATCAACACGGCTATCAGCGGCATCAATAACATGCAGTAGTAGTGTTGCTTGGCGAGTCTCTTGCAGTGTCGCTTTAAACGCGGCGACCAGATCATGTGGCAGGTGGCGGATAAAACCGACGGTGTCAGCCAGCACGACAGCACCTACGTCGGCAACATCAATACGCCGCAGCGTCGGATCGAGCGTTGCAAACAGTTGATCGGCTGCATAGACCTCGGCATCAGTGATGCGGTTAAACAGTGTTGACTTGCCTGCATTGGTGTACCCCACCAGCGAAACGGTGGGTACATCGGCGCGCGTGCGCGCTCGTCGCCCCTGTTCGCGCTGCTTTTCTACCCGTTCAAGGCGTTTTAAAATCAGGCTGATACGGTCACTTAACAGACGTCTATCTGTCTCTAGCTGGGTTTCCCCTGGGCCACGTAAACCGATGCCGCCTTTTTGCCGCTCCAAATGAGTCCAGCCACGCACTAAACGGGTAGCGATGTGGCGCAATTGCGCCAGTTCAACCTGTAGTTTGCCTTCATGGGTTCGCGCACGTTGTGCAAAGATATCCAGGATCAACCCGGTACGATCGACCACCCGGCATTGGCATAACCGCTCGAGATTTCTCTCTTGTGCCGGGGAGAGTGAATGGTTAAACAGGACAACGGATGCACCGCTGGCAGCGACGGCTTGCGCAATCTCTTCAGCTTTGCCTTCACCAACAAAATATTTGGCATGGGGTGCTTTGCGGCTACCGGTGACCACCTGTAGTGCTTGGATACCCGCAGACGAGACCAGCGACTCAAACTCACGCAGATCTTCGCTATCTTTGTCCTGTGAAAAATAGATATGAACCAGTACAGCCTGTTCACCGGCCTCGTAACGGTCAAACAAGCTTGCTACCTCGCAAATAGAAAGCGCTGTACGATACGGAAAGCACAGACAGTACCCGACTGCCTATGCCCTCCAGCGTAGTGAACTGGCAACACACCTTATTCGGCGTCATCGCTTTCCTGGGCAGGTGCAGATGACGAAGCATTACCATGATGATAGTTGTTGTTCATACTGCTCGGGCCATTATTGTGGTGCGATACTGGGCGTGACGGTACGACCGTTGAAATAGCATGTTTATAAACCATCTGGCTTACAGTGTTTTTCAGCAAGATGACAAACTGATCAAAAGATTCAATTTGCCCTTGTAGTTTAATACCGTTCACCAAATAAATAGAAACTGGAACACGTTCACGACGCAGTGCGTTCAAGAACGGATCTTGCAAAGATTGCCCCTTAGCCATTCTGTCTTTTCCTTATTTGCTTGTTGTTTCTAACCAAGAACCTACTGGTTCTAAAATAAGTCATTTAAAAATTTGCGCGCTGAATACCGGCCAATTGTACACATTATATCAACCTATGCACCAATAACTTGCATGACTGAATCAAATGCCTCAACCGGTTTTTCACTGTCTAACCAGTGAATCCCCTGCCAGCCTCGCAGCCAAGTCATTTGGCGCTTAGCTAATTGACGTGTCGCACAAATACCGCGAAAAACCATTTCGTCGTAACTGATCTCACCAGACAAATACGACCACATCTGGCGATAACCAACACAACGGATGGAGGGTAAATCTGGATGCAGATCTCCTCGCGTAAACAGCGCGCGAACCTCGGCTTCAAATCCTGCCTGTAGCATTTGTTTGAAACGTAGCTCGATACGCTGGTGTAGCAACTCCCGGCTAGCCGGTGCAATCGCAAACTGCTTAACACGATATGGCAACGACTCTCCTGAGACCTTGGTCAGCTCAGTCAGCGTTTTTCCTGAAACCAGAAACACTTCCAGTGCTCGAGTGAGTCTCTGTGGATCATTGGGATGAATACGTAGCGCGGCTACCGGATCAATCTGTTGCAATTGCCGATGCACACTCTCCCATCCCAACACTGCTGCTTGCTGTTCAATCTCTGCCCGTACCGCCGGATTGGCTGGCGGCAACGGTGATAATCCATCAATGAGCGCCTTAAAATAAAGCATTGTCCCGCCGACTAACAGCGGAATATGTCCAGCTTTGGTAATTTTTTGCATTTCTTGTAACGCATCGGCACAAAAGTCTGCTGCTGAATAGACCTCAGCCGGATCACGGATGTCAATTAACCGATGCGGTGCCAGGGCCAACTCTGCTGCTGTCGGCTTAGCAGTACCAATGTCCATACCACGATAGACTAACGCAGAGTCGACACTGATAATCTCAACCGGGAGATGCTTACGCAATGCCATCGCCAAAGCGGTTTTGCCCGAGGCTGTTGGCCCCATAATAAAAATGGCTGCTGGAACCGCGCTCATTTCAAGTTTGCTCATTATTAAGTGCAGCTAATGCTACTTGTAAATCGACAGGTTGCAACAACGCTGCCGGTGGTGCTTTTACCCATTGTGGACAAAACCGTTCAACTTCGCTCAACAGCTGAATTGCCTGGGCGTGATTCCATTGCTGGTGTTCACTAATTAGCTGCGTCGCCAACCAAGCAGCCACTATTGTGGCAGATACTTGTTGCTGATTGGCAAGATATCCTAACAGTTCTGGGATAAGTTTTGCTAAATTTTGCTGGCGTAATGGTAAAGGAACCGCACACAAAGTTAAATAGCCAGTTTCTATTTGTAGATCGAGACCAAACTTTATTAATAACGGTTTATATTCGGTAGCGCAGGCGGCTTCTTGTTTATTCACGGTGAGTTTCAGCGGAATTAATAACGGTTGTGGCCGCAACCCTTCTTCGGGTGGAGTGAGTTGCATTTGGCGCAGTAACTGCTCGGCGACCAGTAAATTGATTAATCGCAACTGTTGCTGCTGCGCCAACAGTGCATAGTGTGGCGGATAGATCATCAACAGGCGACCCAAGCTGTGCGGGTTAGTTGCCAGCGGTTGTGTTGTGAGCACTGTTTCAGGCTCTGCTAACTGAGCAGCGGGTGCCAGCGGTTCTGCGGTGGGATGAGTGGCCGCAACTTGTGTCAGGCGGGTGTTATCGAACCGCTGTTCAGCAAGGCTGCTGGTTTGTAACAAGCGGCCATAAACGGCTCCTTCACGTTTCTGATAGCCTGAACCGGTTTGGTAGTGTGCCGTTGCGGGTTGATCCCCCTTTTCGGTAGCACTGCTCGGTTCGCTTGTCGGTGGTAGGAAGCTGTTTACACCAGCAGCAGCACGGTTATCTGGTTGTTGATTAACAACAGGTTTTTCGGCAGTTGGCGCGGTTAGCAACGGTTCGCTCACTGCCTGCTGTAGAACGGTTACAATCGCTTGATAGATAAAATCGTGTACCCAGCGCGCCTGATGGAAACGCACCTCATGCTTGGCAGGGTGGACATTCACATCCACCTGATGCGGATCAACGCTCAGGTAGAGCACGTAAGCCGGTTGCTGATCTGCCTGAAGCCGATCCTGATAGCCTTGGCGGATGGCGTGATTGATCAGCCGATCACGCATCATGCGCTGATTAACATAGCAATACTGTATTTCACTCACCTGTGCAGCGCCTTGTGGAGCAACTACCCAACCGTGGATCGCCAAATCATCATGTTGCCAGTGAACCTCCAGCGCATGTTGCAGAAAAGCACTGCCACAGATCGCGTGTAAACGCCGTTGGTGTTGGCTTTGTTCAGCGGCGGCACGATATTGGCGCACCAGTTTGCCGTTGTGGCTTAAATTGATAGTGACAGCAAAACAGGCCAGGGCAATACGGCGCACCACTTCATCGATATGGCCAAACTCGGTTTTTTCGGTGCGCATAAACTTGCGCCGTGCTGGCGTGTTGTAAAACAGATCCAGCACTTCAACCGTGCAGCCGACCGGGTGTGCGGCAGGCTTGATCACCACATTTTGCTCACGCCCTTCGGCGTAAGCCTGCCAGGCCTCATTCTGTTCTGCGGTACGCGAGGTCAACATCAGACGCGATACCGAACTGATGCTGGCCAGCGCTTCACCTCGAAAGCCAAGACTCACAATGGCTTCCAGATCATCGAGCGAACTGATTTTGCTGGTGGCGTGACGCGCCAATGCTAACGCTAAATCGGCCTTAGCAATGCCACTGCCGTTATCACGAATACGGATCAGCTTGGCACCACCGCGTTCAATATCGATATCAATGCGCGTGGCTCCGGCATCGATGCTATTCTCAACCAGCTCTTTTACCACCGATGCCGGTCGTTCGACCACTTCACCGGCGGCAATCTGGTTGGCTAATTGCGGTGGTAACACCTGAATAGGCATTCAGTTCCCTCTTGTTACGGCATTACGCCGACGGAATAGTTAACATGCGATCTAATGGTGCAACATCCGATTTTAATTTATTTAATCGTTTAATCTCGACCACTGAGACGCCATAACGCGCGGCAATCGATGAAAGGGTGTCACCACGGCTCACTTTATGTCGCCGCAGTTTAGCAGTTTTTGGCCGGCTACTGGTTAACTGATTTGTCTGTACTAGGTTCTGTAGCGGGCGTTGTATCTGTGGCTCAATCTGTAGCGGGTGGGATAAAAAGTATTCCCGTAAACCAAAGTAGATTGCCTGTGCCAGTTTATCCTGATGCAGATCGCTGTTTAATAAGCGTTCTTCTGCTTCATTGGTGATAAAGCCGGTCTCGACCAGCACGGAAGGAATATCAGGCGAACGCAACACACCCAAGCTGGCATGTTGTGGTACGTTTTTATGCAGGTCACCAATCTGCTCTAACTGTGGTAACAGCGCGCTTGCGACTTCGTAGCCCACCCGTTGTGAATGGCCGAACTGCAACTCTAGCAACGCCTGACTGAGGTAAGGATCGCTGTTACCGTCTGCCAGCAGTTCACCGGCTCCGCCTAACAACTCTGACTGCTTCTCATGTTTTTCCAGCCAGTTACCCAGTTCATCGCTGGCACGACGACTGGAGAGCACCCAAACCGAGGCACCTTTGGCACTACCGACAGAGAGCGCATCAGCATGAATCGACACCAGCACATTTGCGCCTTGTTGACGGGCAACATCAGAGCGTTCGCGCACTGAGACAAAATAGTCGCCAGTGCGTGTCATCACCGGTTTAAACATCGGATCATCTTCCAGCAGTACGCGCAAACGGTGCGCAATCGCCAGCGTGACCTCTTTTTCGAGTAAACCGTGTGCGCCGATAGCACCGGGATCTTGTCCACCGTGACCCGCATCAATGCCAACCACCACTAAAGGTTCAAAACCATCAGTTAGGTAGTGATTTGAGATCAATGCCTCCTCCATACCGAGCAGCGAACCGGGTTTTTTAGCTAACAGGCTTGAGGCAACTGTGGCTGTTTCTTGATGGTTGGCGCTTTGCTGTGGCTCACGCTTATTGACCAGCAACGCCGGTAATTCATGGCTACTCTGCGGCTCGGCTGACAGCCCAGTACGGTTGCCTTCTGCTGCCAGCTTAAAAATCAGGCGATAGCCATTGTCCTGTTTTTGTAGAGAAATATCGGTTTTCACTGCCTGAGCTAGTTCAAACACCAACCGGACACTCTGTTCATCCTTGGGAT
Source organism: Serratia microhaemolytica (assembly GCF_004011885.1). GTDB lineage: Bacteria > Pseudomonadota > Gammaproteobacteria > Enterobacterales > Enterobacteriaceae > Serratia_G > Serratia_G microhaemolytica. Next base: position 191,905 of record NZ_SBEF01000003.1, read on the forward strand.
GGCTAGTGCGGATTTTTCTGATCAGGCTGCGACCGTTGAAACTCAGTGGCAATTTTGCCACGACATCGCCTGGCTCTACATCCAGCACAATCCGTTCTGGTTTACGCAATGGAAAAGCGCTGTATGTTGGCATACTGTTGAAGCCAAACAGCACTGTCGCAGCGCGTTCAGCATTGGTGACTTTGATATCGACCAGTGAAGCGGCTGATACTGCCAACGGACAGCACGACACCATCACGGCCATCACTGCAAACGTTATCCGGCTGATCATGACTGCACTGCCTCTAACTGCTGACTAATTTGCTGCAGTAGCTGCTCGCCATAAGGTTGTAACGCTGCGATAGTGACTACCCGACCGGCGTCATGATAACTGAAACTCAGCGTCAGGTCGGGGCAGGGCAGTACCCCCTCGCCACGTTGTGGCCACTCCACCAGGCAGATGGCATCTTGTGCAAAATAGTCACGCACGCCAATAAACTCCAGCTCTTCTGCATCAGCGAGCCGATAGAGATCAAAATGGTAAACATTCATTGGCTGCAAGCTGTAAGGTTCCACTAGGGTATAAGTGGGGCTTTTGACCGTGCCCGAATGCCCTAATGCCTGCAAAAATCCCCGGCTAAAGGTGGTTTTACCCGCGCCTAAATCACCATAAAGATAGATCACACAGGGCTGGGCACACGCCTTGGCCAGAATAGCACCCAGCGTGATGGTTGCAGCCTCATTTGGCAGAGATAAAATTTTTGTTTTCATTATGTTATTTCTTTTTTAGTTATTTAAATTGAGTTTATTGACGGTTAATACCCCAGCAAACCGTTCCAGTATTTAGTGCCCATCGATTGGGTCGATGTAGATACATTTGTTAACCATTAGATTAGCGCATTGTTGCTGTAGTGTTGAGTCTAAACATAATTTATTATTGGCTTTAATGCTTGTTTTAGCATTTCCTACTTTATATAAGCAATAGCAACACAACAACACGCAATCTATGTTCAACCGCCCACTCAGCCTAAGCCCGGTTAATTGGCTGGGTTAACATAACGTGGGATCAACGTCAGCAGATCTGTCGCCAACAAGCCTCGGCAGCCCTGTTGTGCGGCAACATCATCGGCAGCGGCTCCATGAACCACACTGCCAGCACAGGCTGCCGCATAGAGCGGAAGTTTCTGCGCCAGCAAGCCGCCAATAATACCCGATAGCACATCACCACTACCACCCGCAGCCAGCCCAGGATTACCGACATCCACAATCGACATCATTCCACCGGGTTCAGCAACGAGGCTACCGGCACCTTTCAGTACCACCACACCGCCATAGCTGGCGACCAACCGTTGTGCTGCTGCCAGACGATCGGCTTCGATCTCTGCAATTTGGCACCCAAGCAGCCTGGCAGCTTCACCCGGATGAGGCGTGATGATCCGGTTGTGGCATTGCTGGGGAGATAACGCCAACAGATTGAGTGCATCGGCATCCCAGAGCATCGGCTTGTCACAGTTTTTCAGTGGCGATAACGCTTGCCGTCCCCACTCATCCTGCCCCAAACCAGGGCCAATCACCACCACATCAGCCCAGTCGATGCCCTGCTGCAAAGAGAGCGCGGTTAACCCCTGCACCATCAGTTCAGGGCGAGCAGTCAACAGTGGCGCTACGTGTTCCGGGCGCGTCAACACACGCACCAAACCAGCCCCGCTGCGCAGTGCCGCTTCCGCTGCCATGCGGATTGCACCACCAAAACCGTGGTCGCCACCAATCAGTAACAGCCGTCCATGTTCGCCTTTATGGGCACAAGGGCGGCGTGGTTGCAGCCAGCGAGTTAACTGCTGCTGATCAATACGTTCCATTGACAGCGATCTTTGTTGCTGGTTCAACCAGCTCTCCAATCCCAATGCGCTGAAGTGCAATTTGCCGACCCAATCGCGTGCCTGACCGGTCAACAGGCCAGGCTTCAAGGCGATAAAGGTGAGAGTGTGTGTGGCACGCATCACGGCACCCGGTGTGGCACCGCTGTCAGCCATTAGGCCTGAAGGGATATCGAGTGCGATCACCGGGCAGCCACTCTGGTTGACAGCAGCAATCACCGAATGAAACGGCGCACGAGGGGCTGCCCGTAAGCCAGTACCCAATAGCGCATCGACGATAAGATCCACTGCTGTTGGCCAGTGATCTTCAAGCTGGCCGATGTTGCCACCCGCATCGAGCCAGGCTTGGCGTGCCGTCGCGGCTTCAGCAGGCAGTGGCCGACTCTGTTGGCAGGCGAGCAGAGTCACCGTAATACCCGCTTCTGCTGCCAGGCGCGCCAGTACATAGCCATCGCCGCCGTTGTTGCCTTGGCCGCATAACACCAGCCAGTGGCGACAGTGTGGATAGTGATCGCGCGCTAATTGATAACCGGCACTGCCAGCACGCGCCATCAGTGTATCAAGTGAAATGCCGAGTGCGGCAGCAGCGATCGGCTCTGCCGCGCTAATCGCACGCGCAGACCAGACAGTGTGTGGTAGAGTGTCGCAGTATGGTTTTTGATGATGACAACGCATGACACATCCTCTCGATCTCGAACAACTGGCACAACATATCAAGCAATGGGGGCAATCGCTAGGTTTCCAGCAGGTGGGAATTTGCGATACCGATCTCAGCATTGAACAACCCAGGCTTCAGGCGTGGCTGGACGAGCAGTATCACGGCGAAATGGCGTGGATGGCTCGCCACGGCTTGTTACGCGCGCGCCCGGCAGAGTTATTGCCAGGCACACTGCGGGTGATCAGTGTGCGCATGAACTACCTTCCGGCCAATGCGGCGTTTGCTAAAACGCTTAACAACCCGCAACTCGGCTATGTCAGCCGCTATGCGCTTGGGCGCGACTACCACAAGCTGTTACGTCAACGGCTGAAAAAGCTAGCGGAACAGATCCAGAATTACTGCGGTGAGCTCAATTTCCGCCCATTTGTCGACTCTGCGCCGATTATGGAACGGCCGTTGGCGGCCAAAGCCGGTATTGGTTGGGTCGGCAAACACTCTCTGCTGCTGAACCGTGAAGCAGGCTCCTGGTTTTTCCTGGGCGAATTACTGGTCGATCTGCCACTGCCGGTTGACCAGCCACAAACGGATACCGCAGAACCGCAATGCGGTCGCTGTGTCGCCTGCATCACCATTTGCCCGACTGGTGCGATTGTTGCGCCCTACATTGTCGATGCCCGCCGCTGTATCTCCTATTTGACCATTGAACTCGAGGGCAGCATACCGGAAGCGTTGCGTCCGCTGATTGGCAACCGTATTTATGGCTGTGATGATTGCCAACTGATCTGCCCATGGAACCGCTTCTCAACCTTGACGGAAGAGGCGGATTTCAGCCCACGGGCAGCGCTACACGCACCACAATTGCTGGATCTGTTTAGCTGGAGTGAAGCTGAGTTTCTGACCATCACCAACGGCTCAGCTATTCGGCGCATTGGTTACTGGCGCTGGCTGCGTAACATTGCTGTCGCACTGGGTAATGCGCCTTATCAGCCAGACATTGTCACCGCGTTGCAGCAGCGTATTGGGCAACAAGCATTATTGGATGAACATATTCACTGGGCGTTGGCACAACAGATGATGCGCCGAGAACAGCGCGCTATTTTTGTGCAATCACCCCAACAGGCACGACTGATCCGCGCCGTCGAGAAGGGATTGGCAAGAGATGCTTAAGCTTATTATCCCGGCCGCGCCCGTGGCATAACTCACACTGTGGACTTGTGCATAAAAATAAAAAGCTGTTGTGTTTCAACCGCGAAAAAAAGAGCAAGTTCTGGTTGAGAGAATTTTTGATAAAAAAATTAATTTATTTTCAATATGATAAAATTCACATTTGCTTTTTTTCTTTTTTTATTCTACCGCAGTAAGGTCAAAAACCTGTGGATAACTCTGTTCATAATAGTTTGTCAGTCGATAAGAGACCCATTAAAACTTTTCACTAGACTTAAGTTAGCGAGCGGCAAATCAGCAGCGAAAAATGTATAACCGTGTAACGCTCAATTTGCGCTGCTGCATCCCGGCCCAGAAAGTTCACTTCTGCCGCCAATTTGTGGCGTAACCAGAATTTGTGTGCTAATCCGCTCTTTCAATGCCGCAACATGGGAGATAACACCAATCAGTTTGCCAGTTTGCTGCAAGCTGGCCAGCGCCTCCAGTGCTGTGTTCAGCGCCTCTTCATCCAGCGTACCGAAGCCCTCATCCAAGAACAACGAATCGACGCGCACATTCTGGCTGGCCATTTGCGCCAGCCCAAGTGCCAACGCGAGGCTGACGATAAAACTTTCGCCACCAGAAAGGTTCTTGGTTGAACGGATCTCGCCAGCCTGGTAGTTGTCGATCACATTTAGCTCAAGTGGCTGGTTGCGATCGCGTATCAGCAGGTAGCGATCACTCATTTTTTGCAGTTGCTGGTTGGCGTAATTAACCATGATTTCAAATGTCAGCCCTTGGGCAAAATTGCGGTATTTTTTACCATCGTGTGAGCCGATAAGCTGATACAGATCTTCCCAGCGCTGACACTCTCGCTGTTGCGCCACGATCGCTGCTTGCGCCTCGGCACTTTTCTGCCGTTGCTGCTGGTTATTGTCCAGTTGAAGCTGCAATTTGGTGATCTCAGTCAGTACCCGCTCCAGCTCAGGTTGCAGGCTACTCTGCTGCCACAGTAACTCCGCCAGCGGTTGCTGGCTGATCTGCAACGCGCGCTGCTGTGCCAACGCCTGTTGCGACTGTGCCTGCTGTGCGCTTAATCCGACATCGCGTTGATCCAGCGCGTTAGCTTGCTCAGCCAGTTGCTGACGTTCAGCAGGTGACAATATTGCCGCGAGCAATTCTGCTTCATGGCTAAAGCCTTGTGCTGGCAGCGCCAACACAAAATCGGTTTCCGTCTGCTGTAACTGCTGCTGACACTCGTTGATCCGCAGCGTCAGGGAAGCGATCGCCTGCTGCACATCGCGGCACTGGCGTTGACTCTCCTGCTCGGCATGGCGTGCCAGCTCGACGCTATGCTCCGCATCACTGATTGCGCGTTTCAACTGTTGCTGCCGAGTCTCTGGGTCATCATCACCAAATAACTGCTGTCGCTGTTGTTGGCTATCGGTTAACTGCTGTTGTAACAGTGTCAACCGCTGCTGTTGCTGCGCCAACGCGTGCTTTCTGTTGTCAATCAGCGGCGATAATTGCGTCAGCTCGCCGTTGATGGCGGCAAGTTTCTGTTCAATCACAGTGCGTTCACTGATCTTCTGTTGCCAGGCACGCAACCGGGCAGTGAGTGTTGCCAGCAGTGTGGTGATCTGGCTAGGTGCAAACTCAGTCACGCCGAGTGGCTGTAAATCGCTCAGCACCGCCTGCCACTGTGCAGCAAAATCAGCCTGCTGTGTGGTCAACTGCTGGGTGATATCGGACTGACGTTGTGCGAGATGTTGCTGCTGCTGGGTAGCGCGCTGTAGCTCGCTCTCCGCACGGATCAACTGCTCACGCGCTTGCTTTTCGGCTAACTGCCACTGCTCAAGTTGCTGCTGTTGCAACTCTGCCTGCTCAATCAAGCACGTTAAGCGCGTAATCTGCTGCTCAGTCTCATCGGGTTGTGGCAGATTGCCCTGTGCAAAAGGGTGCTCGGTAGCGCCGCAGAGCGGGCAAGGTTTGCCATCGGTCAATGTCGCGCGTTGCTGCTCCAGAGCGGCGATTTGGCGTAACAGCGCGATCTCACGCAGTAGCGCCTCTTTCTCGCTGCGATATTCGCGTAATAGCCGACCGGCCAACAACTGCTGTAATGCTGCCTGCCGTTGCTGAAGTTGCAGCTCGCTCTGTTGCAACTGCTGTTGGCACGCAGTCACCTGCTGCTGTTGCTGCGCCAGCGTGGTTGCGCTCTGTTGCTGCAACTTGCGCTGCTCTCGCTCACGTTGCTCGGTTTGCTCGATGTGATGCTGTAGCGTGAGTAGCGAGTTGAGCTGCAATTCAACACTGGCCAGGCCACTCTCCAGCCAGCGATCGGCCTGATGCTGTAGCAAATAGTGGTTGATGTTGGCCAACTGCTGCTCGGTGGCCTGCTTCTGTTGTTGCTGCTGCTGTTCTACCGCCTGCTCAGTCGCAAGCTGGCTTTGTGCTTGTTGGTACAACTGTTGATGCTGGTTAATGGTGTGCTGTTGATCAGCCAATGACTGATCCAGCAGCCGTACCTGCTGTAACAACGGTTCGGCGTCGGTGAATGCACTACGCTGTTGCGCCAGTTGTCTCTGCGCCAGTAGATACTGTGCTGTCTGTTGCTCTAGCTGTGTCTGAAGCGCCGGTAGTGCCTGTTGTTGTTGCCGCAACTGCTGCTGATCCTGTTGCTGCTGTTGGCGCAGGGTCGTGAGCCGGCTATAGAGTCCATCCAACTCAGCGGCAGCCAATGCCCGTTGTAACCGGCTACGTTGTGGCTGAAAGGCGAGCTGTTCGTGCTGTAGCTGCTGCCGCTGCTCGGCAAGCCCAGCGATTTCGGCCTGCCGCCTCTCGATTTCACGCCACCAATCAATTGCTTGTCCGATGCTCGCCAGTTGCTGGCTCAACTGCTCTCTCTGCTGTTGCTGCTGAATGATGTGCTGCATCATCTGCTGCTCCTGCTCAGCACTGAGCAACTCGATACCCGCTGTCGCGGCCTGCAACAGACTTAATGTCTGCTGCTCCTGCTGGCGCAACTTATGTGCTCGCTGTGAAATCTGGCTGTAGATCTCACTACCGGTGATCCGCTCCAAGATCGGTGCGCGTTCATCGGCACTCGCCTGTAGAAAAGCGGCAAAACCGCCCTGTGCCAGCAACATTGAGCGCGTAAAGCGATCAAAATCCATCCCGGTGACGACTTCAATCCTCTTTGCCACCTCGTTGATTTTATTCTCAAGTAACTGGCCACTCTCGGCATCGGAAATTTCGTGTTTGGGTGGCTGCAACTCGCCGTTGGCCTTGTTACGAGCGCGGCGCTGGCTCCAATGGCAGCGATAGCTGCCGGATTGTGTTTCGAAAGTCACTTCAGCAAAACATTCACCACGCTGGCGGGAAATGATCTCATTGCTGCTTTTGCTCACCTTATGTAAACGCGGAGTGCGGCCATACAGCGCCAGACAGAGCGCATCCAGAATGGTGCTTTTACCCGCACCGGTAGGGCCGATAATGGCGAAAATACCGTCAGCGATGAACGCCGGATGGGTGAAATCTATCTGCCACTCGCCGCAGAGCGAATTCAAGTTACTAAAACGTAGCTGTAAAATTCTCATTGTGCGCTCCCAGGTTACTCTGCCTGCCGATCTTCTTCATCCAGTGACTGCACCACTTGCTGATAGCTGGCAATCAGCTCAGGCCACTGGTGCGGCGGTATCTCATGAGCCTGTAAACAGCGTTCAAACACCTGCTGGTGGCTCAAATCATCCAGCGTCTCTTCGCTGTCGCTACGCGTCAATAACTGTTCAATAATGCGGCTATTTTTAATCCGTAACAGGGTTAACGATGGCGGGGTGATCGCCGCCAAACGCTCACGCAGATCACTGATTAGCGCCTCGCCGCGATACACGATCTCCAGCCAGCTCTGGCTACCGGCAGCAGCGAGTTCACCAATCTGCTGCTCAATTTGCGGCCAATCGCCCTCGATCCGCGCTAACGACTGCCAGAGCGGCACCTTGATCAACGAGACTAGGCACTTGCCCGCCACACACTCAACCAAGCAGAGACTCTTCTGCTGTTTGGCTTCACCAAACCCCATCGGCAATGGCGAACCGCTATAGCGCACGCTCTCCAGACCAGCCACTTGCTGTGGCACATGCAGATGCCCGAGCGCCACGTAGTCAAAGCAGGGTGGAAAAATCGCTGCACTGACATGCGCCAGTGAACCGACATAGAGATCCCGCACCCCATCCCCATCGCTGATCTGCCCACCAGCGGCAAACAAATGCCCCAAAGCCACAATCGGGATCGCTGCTGACAACGACTGGCGCATCTGCTCAGCCCGTTCAGCGACGGCAGCATAGTGAACGCGGATCCCCTCAATCAGCTTCTGCTCTTTATCGCTGATACTCTCGCCGGCATCGACCTGACGAATATCACGATCACGCAGATAGGGAACCGCACAGACGATCAGTTGTGGATTGCCGTGGCGATCACGTAGCAGCAGCACTTCATCGGCCAGATCATCACTCACACTGGCGACAACATGAATATTGAGTTGGCGCAGCAGCGCACGAGGTGCAGCCAAGAATGTCGGTGAATCGTGGTTACCGGCAGTAATAATCACATGCTGGCAACAGGAGGCGGCCACGCGCTGCAAAAAGTGGTAGTAAAGCTGTTGGGCACGATGGCTGGGTGTGGTGGTATCAAACACATCTCCTGCGACCAGCAGCACCTCGATCTGCTGTTGTTCAATCACTTGTAACAGCCAATCAAGGAATGCAGCAAATTCCGAGTAGCGTTGGCGGCCATACAGCAGTCGGCCTAAATGCCAGTCTGAGGTGTGCAGAATTTTCATCAGTCTCTGTTCAATCAACGGGAAGCGGTGGCAGCAGAGTACGTCAACAGCCGTGGTAGCAGCAACCGGCATGAATCTATTGGTTGCTTTTGTCTACCGAACAGCACAAACAGAGCGCGCGCGATTTTTCGCCGCTAATTGGTTATCATGCGCGCCTCACATCGATAACATTGCGTGCCGAAGGCACGCCTAGCCAGGAAGAGTGCCATGCTGTGGTTTAAAAATTTGATGGTTTACCGCTTAAACCGTGAAGTGAGCTTGAATGCAGATGAGATGGAAAAACAGCTCAGTGCATTTATTTTTACCCCTTGTGGCAGCCAGGATATGGCAAAAACCGGTTGGGTCTCGCCAATCGGTTCCCACAGCGAGAGCCTGACACATGTGGTCAATGGACAAATCATTATTTGCGCACGCAAAGAAGAGAAGATCTTACCGTCACCGGTGATAAAAACGGCATTACAGGAAAAAATCGCAAAACTGGAGAAAGAGCAGCATCGGACACTGAAAAAAAGCGAAAAGGATGCGCTAAAAGATGAAATATTGCACAGCCTATTACCGCGTGCTTTCAGCCGCTTTAACCAAACCCTGATCTGGATTGACAGCGTGAATAACCTGATCATGGTCGATGCCGCCAGTGCCAAACGGGCAGAGGATACGCTGGCACTGCTGCGCAAGAGTTTGGGATCGTTGCCGGTCGTACCGCTCAGCATGGAAAAACCGATTGAACTCACCCTCACCGAATGGGTGCGCTCGGGTGAGTTACCGCCTGGTTTTGTGCTACAGGATGAAGCCGAATTGAAAGCCTCACTGGAAGGTGGCGGCGTGATCCGCTGTAAAAAACAGGATCTGCTCAGTGATGAAATTGCGGCACACATTGAGGTTGGCAAACTGGTGACCAAATTAGCGCTCGATTGGCAGGAGCGAGTGCAGTTGCTACTGGCGGAAGATGGCTCGCTGAAGCGACTGAAATTTGCCGATAGTTTGCGTGAACAAAACAGCGATATTGATCGTGACGATGTTGCCCAACGTTTTGATGCCGACTTTATTTTAATCACCAGTGAACTGAGCGCGTTGATCAGCCAATTGATCGAGGTGTTAGGTGGTGAAGCTGAGCGTTAACTGATTGAGAACGATTGCTGCTTGATCCCACCTTACTGCTAACCCCACCCTAACCCTCCCGCTAATAAGGGGAGGGAACTGTCTAACACCTTTCGCAGCGCAGGAGACGGCGGGGAAGGGATATGTGACAGGGCAAACGCATGAACATTTTTTAATCGATTATTAACTAAAGTTTGTTCTGTACCACAATACGAGGAGCCAGGTAATTCCCTCCCCTTAATAAGGGGAGGGTTAGGGTGGGGTGTTAACGCATTTGATTATTTTGAAATACCCCCTCCCAGCCTCCCCCTTTGCAGGGGGAGGAGCGAGACAATGCTTTTGCTTTGATAAGGGGAAAAACATCAACACGTGCTCAGGTCAAATACTGTTTTTGGTTAAAAAACGTTCGTGATCTTGCCCTGGATATATAACCATGCTCAATAAGTTAAATTTTTACCTCACGCTCATGGTTTACCTTATTAATATACATATAATCACTAATTGAATAATAAAATGGGATTTAAATTACACAGAATTACACTAGGTTACATTATATTACATTGCAATGCATTAGATTATTTTAACTTTTCAGCGTAATGAAAATAAATATACCCAAGCGAACGCTTGGGGGTTAGTTTATTTTTTATGCTGCATAAAATATTTAATCTTTATCGCTATTGGTGGAAAATATAACTATTCGCCTAGTGCCTGAAGTTGAAAAAACATCGGGCACAGCACCATTTATTGATTAATGACAGGGTTGTCATGTAAACACACGCTAGCCAAACAGTCAGGGAACAGTATTCGTCTTTATTTTGCGAACTCACTGAAGTCATTATCAATTCATGGAGAATAGAATATGTTACCTGAAAAACGTAATCAGCTAGTCGTGTCTAATATTACCTCATCTGCTGTAATAGCCACTCGTGCTCAACAGGAGATGTTCCTGATCGAACAGACTGCCCCAGAATTGAACTGTGTGATCCACTATTATCGAGAGATTGAAGGAGAGTTGGATCCTGAACGCCTGAGTGGCGCGGTTGAAACGCTGATCACCCAGTTACCACTATTACAAACACGCTTTGCTTGTATTGATGGGGTATTATGGCAAATTTACGATCAGCGCATTAGCGAGAAATTACTGATCTGTGATTTACGGCACACTCCGCAGCCACAGTTGGCAGCGACAGAAAGGATTCAGCAATCTATTGACTCAGCAAGAAAAAAAGAAATAACCAGTGCAAATACACTATATCAGTTTACCCTTTACCGTATTGCAGATTGCAAATTTATATTGAGCATTTGGTTTCATCATATATTGGTTGATGGGCGCAGTTTAGCGTTGATTGAATCGTTGCTCATTAAGGAGTATAACAACACTTTACATTTTGAAAAAACAAATAGCACTTCAAAATATTTTGCCTTTGACGCAAATGCAAAGTCAGACCATGAATATCAAAGCTCCAGTGAAAAAATAAAAGATGAGCAATTTTGGGCTGCATATGTCCAAGATTTGAAGCGTGATGCGATTAGCTGGCGTAGCATCATTTCTAATCAGAAAAGGGAAATATCGCAGTATCGAAATACACTATCGCACTCACAAAGAGAAAAGATTAACCATATTGGCCGCAGCTATGCTGTTTCAGAGCAGCGGGTATTGCTCTCAGCGGCGATTTTATTAATTCGGATACTGATCGATAAACCCTGCTTCTCTGTCAGCCTACCGGTGCCCGGTATCGACAGGAATGCCGCACCGGGAATGACTTCCAATGTATTGCCATTACGGGTAAACCTACCGGCAACCATGACATTGGCCGAGGTGATTCAATCGGTTTCGGGTGAAGTAAAAAATATTCTTCAACATCAGCGCTATCGTGGAGAAGACATTCTGCGCTTAGCGGAACTGAAACAACACAGCAGTTTTGGCCCGATCATCAATGTGATGATTTTTGATCGCGGTGAAGGGTTTGAGCGCTGTCACTCAGTCAGCCACCGGTCAGCCAACCGGGACGATTTGCAGTTACAGATCACCTTCTGGGGCACCAAACACGGTGGCAACATCGATATTATTCTTGAAGCGGACAACCAAGGGCACAGCGCAACCCAACTAGCGCATTTAAGCCAACAGTTGCAATCGATAATCGACAGTCTGAACCATCAGCAACAAAAATGTGTGGCTGATATTATCGACCAGTGCCAACTGGCAAATCATCCGGTGTTGCGAAACAGCCTCTATCTTCAGCAACGCCAACCGCCAGCGGCTGGCTTTCTACAGTGGCAATTGCCAGCGGAACAACTGGTGCGCCAGGTTTACGCCAGTGGTTGGCGTGGATCAGAGCCGCTAGCCTACTCACTACCGAAAATGTTACTGGCACAGTGCGTGATCTTAGTCGGCCAACTGACCAGCAGGCCAACTCCGGTAATGGAGGCTGTAACTGGAACCACAGCGGGCACCTTGCTGGCCATTGAAGAACAAGGCTGGCTGGTTGCGACCGGACAAGGCACGGTTTATCTCAGTGGGCTACAGAATCAAACCGGTAACCCGCTTTCGGCCAACGCACTGGCAGCCAGTTGCGGCTTGCAGATCGGCAGCCAGTTACCATTGATCACGGCAACACAGGCAGAGCAGTTATCAACCGGCAGACAAGCGGTGCTCGAGCAGCAATCCTACTGGCAACGTCACTTCACTGCTCCCGTATTGGCACAACTCTCGGCATACCCGATACAGAACCAGAACACTGCGCCATGCTGGCATCAAAGCCCCAGCTACAACCCGAGCGATCGGCTACCAGGATCACCGCCAACCAACGCCTTTGAACTACTGACCGCCTGGTTTATCTACCTGGCGCGTGATCACCACAATCGCGGCGAATGTTTCCAGATCGGCTGTTTGCAAGAACCTACTGGCTCAACAGAGCTGGAAGATAGGCTGTTCACGCGACTACGACCATTCGAGATCAGCATTGATATCAGCCGCAACTTTGCCGAGATTGTTGAACAGGTTCGCCACAGCTACCAACAGTGGTTAGAGCAGGTACCTTGCTTGGCAGAAACAGTGACGCGGCAGATCCTCGCGGGTCAGCAGTGGTTAGCGAAACGTCACCCTTGGCCGTTAGCGGTTGCTATGCTCGAACAGACAGCGGCAGACAAAACAGCACCAGCGCAGGCCCATGCTGAACTGCTTACATTACAGATAGATCGCCACACTGCCAGTTTCCGCTGGATCTATGATGCGCAGCGCATCACGGCACCACAAGTGGCGCGCATTAGCGAACACCTAATAAATTTACTCAGTGCAGCCAAACGGCACAGCACAGCGGCATTGTCGGTGGCTGATTTTGCACTGCTCACCAGCGCAGAGCGTCAGCAGTTACAGCTTTGGGGAAATCTGGCGCATCGAACACCGGCACCTAGCACCACATTAGCGGCACTATTTAGCGCTCGCCTAGCACAGCATCAAGATGCTGTGGCGCTTCAGTACGGTGATCAGACATTGAGCTACCGTGAACTGAACCAGCGTGCCAACTGTTTGGCACACGCTTTGATTGCCCGAGGCGTATGCCCGGAACAGCGGGTTGCGCTCTGTGCTGTACGCAGCATGGAACTGATCATCGGGTTATTAGCGATCTTAAAGGCGGGAGGTGCCTATTTGCCGCTAGATCCGGCCTATCCGGGTGAACGCCTGCGCTACATCCTGAAAGATGCCGAACCCTGCTTACTGCTGGCCGATGAAACAGGGCAGAAGGTGCTGGGTGAACATGAAATACCCACATTAGCGCTGGCGTCAGTGACAAGCTATTTTGAGCCTGCATACCGCGACAGTCCACAGGTGCCAGAACTCACGCCTAGCAGCCTGGCCTACTTGATCTACACCTCGGGTTCCACTGGCCAACCGAAAGGGGTGATGGTCGAACAGCGACAGATCGCCAACTTTATCCAAGCGATGGGAGAACTGCAGTTAACATCAATAACACAATCGATCCACATCTTGATGAATTTCAGCATCATGTTTGATGCCAGTTGGTGTGAATTGGCTGCATTGTTCTATGGTGGAAAATTAATCATGACACCACAAGAAGATAAATATGATCCGGCCAAAATTGTCACACATGTAGCGACGAGAAAAGTGAACGTGCTCTGCTGCACACCGTCACAACTGGAAGGGCTACTGCTTGCCGGGCTGGAGCAGCAGATAACAAGCAACGCACTGCTGCTACTCGGTGGTGAAGCACTGCCATCTGAGCTATGGCAGCGTTTGCAGCAGATGAAACAGATCAAAGCAGTGAATGCTTATGGCCCTACTGAAACCAGCGTGGTAGTGACCTGTGCGCACATCACTGCACAAGGCAGCAAGCAACCGGTGATTGGCGGTTCATTTGCAGCGGCGCGTCTCTACCTGCTCGACAGCCAACTGCAACAGGTGCCAGCGGGTGCGGTGGGCGAGATCTACATTGGCGGTATTGGTGTGGCACGTGGCTATTTCAAGCGGGCAGATTTAACCGAACAACGCTTTCTGCCCGACCCATTTAGTGATCAACCGGCGGCACGCATGTATCGCAGCGGTGATCTGGGCTGCTGGCAAAGTGACGGGCAGTTGGCTTACTTGGGGCGTAATGATGAACAGGTGAAGATCCGAGGGTTTCGTATTGAACTGGGCGAGATCGCCACACAGTTGAACCAACATCCATCGATCAGTGAAGCGGTAGTGATCGCACGCGGTGAAGCAAACGCCTTGCAACTGGTCGCCTATCTGATCCTGCATCCCGGCCAGACAACCGATGCAACGGCACTACGCGAGCATCTGGCACAGCGTCTACCCAGCTACATGTTACCCAGCGCTTACGTACCGATCAGCGCCCTGCCACTCACACCGAATGGCAAACTGGACAAACGGGCACTGCCGGAACCGAATCAACAGGCATTCGCCAGAGCGACCTATCTTGCCCCTGAAGGTGAGATTGAGTGCGGCTTAGCAGCGATCTGGTGCCAACTACTCGGTATCGAGCGTGTTAGCCGTCATGACAACTTTTTTACACTGGGTGGGCACTCACTGCTGGTAGTGAAAATGTGTGACATGATCGGCAAACAGCTGGCAAAAAATGTGCTGGTGGCGACAGTATTCGCCAGCAGCGATCTGGCGGCGCTGGCGGCAAGCTTAGAAGGAAGAGCGGAAGAAACGGACGACACCGATCAAAAAATGGCGTGTGATAAAACACTACCGCCGATGAATTTCATCAGCGCGAACAAGGTGCCATTTGAGCAGGTATTACTGACCGGTGCGGCTGGCTTTCTCGGCATCTACCTACTGGCAGAGATCCAGCGGCAATATCCACGAGCGAAAGTTCACTGCCTGGTACGCGGTAAACAGGGGCTGCAACGGCTACGGCAAGCCGCACAGCGTTATCGCCTGACGCTGGATGAAACACGGCTGATAGTCATCGCTGGTGATCTGAGCGCGGCACGGTTAGGAACCTCGCGCGAGCAGTGGCAGCGGTTAGCTCAGCAGATCGACGCGATCTACCATTGCGGTGCCTGGGTCAATCACCTGCACAGCTACAGCACCCTGCGTGACAGCAATGTACAGAGCACCAGCGAACTACTGGCGCTATGCTGCCAAGGCAGAGCAAAGCAGATGTTCTACATCTCGACCCTTTCCACAGCACCGCAACAGGGTAACCGACTGCGAGAAGATGTGCTGGCCGCCAGCTCACCGCTGCGCAACAGCTACGTGCGCACCAAATGGGTGTGTGAACACCTAATGATGCAGGCATTCTCTGCTGGCCTGCATGGAGCGATCTATCGCATGGGCAACATTACCGGCTCGACACAACACGGTGCCTCGAATGTCGAAAGTAACCATATGCTGAGCATTATGAAAGGGTGCTTACAGCTTGGTGTCGCACCAGACTGGCAAGCAAACCGCCTTGACATCAGCCCGGTTGATATTGTCGCCTCACTGGTGATCTCGGCAGGCAGAAAGGCGCGTTACCTCAACCGTGCCTTGAACCTGGGTTATCTCAGCACCCTCAGTTGGCAACACCTGTTCCAGTACCTGGTACAGAAAGGGCATCAGATGCAGTTTGTCGCCCCGGAAATCTGGTCCAGTGAATGGGTGCCCCAAGTTGACAGTGATAATGCGCTGTATCCGTTTAAAGTTTTTTATCTCTCCGCCGATGAAAAGGGATCACGCCGCACGGTCGATGTGGTGGAAAAAGTGCTGGTTGACGCCGAGGCTGAACATTTTGAAGCCACCGCGTTACTGGAAACTTATTATCACTACTGGCGCCAATCGGGTTTCCTACCGGCACCTGAAAGGTAATCGGCGCTAACCCGTTAATAAGTTGACTGCCTCTCACCTCCCCCTGTTAAGGGGGAGGTGAGAGGGGTTATTTCAAAATAAGCAAATGCGTTAACACCCCACACTACCCCTTTCCTTAACATCACACTGACTGGAGTATGCAATCGTAAACCTGCAATTTTTTAACTGCTGATAATTCAATGCTTGACCTGATGTAACCAGTTATGTTCTTATTCACGCTTTGCAACATGCCGATAAAAAGCGTTATTAAAACAATGAGTTTTAAATTTGATACTTAACTGTAAAAAACGCTATTTCCTAACAAAATTTAGAATTAAATTTTGCAGTTAATCTAATCGTTAGCATTTTATCCGCAATATAAACCCATGTTTATTGTATTGTGCGATAAATCAGCGGTTATGAATCGGCAGCAGTTGAGATCACATTGACTGCGAGACAAACCGCAGCAAAGCCGCATGAGCGGTATCAACACAATAGCGCTGGTGGTTGAATTTTGCATAACCGTTTGCCGCTAACCGCGCACAGCGGTGCAGCGGGTAAAACTCCATTTTTTTAATGAGACCGTCATTGTCGTATTTAGATTGAAACACTACGGGAAAAACAGATGTTGATGTTAAACCGATTAAGCGCGAGCGGACTCGCTTGCCTATTTATCTTGCTACATACCCGCAGTGCCTCGGCAGCACCTGAAAGACTGCCAGAGGTCGAGCGCCAACAAGAGATTCTGCAACAGCAGCGCCAGCAAGCGATCGAAAAGCGCCTGGCACCGAACACCCCAGAAGTCAATCTGGCACCAGCACAATTGGCAGTGGCGGATGACTTCCCGATTGAACAGCCCTGCTTCCTGATCCAACAGGTTGAACTGGATGGAAAAACCCATTTCCCAAGTTGGCTGCCACTGCAACGTACCGCCGATCGCGCCCTCAACCGTTGCCTGGGGGGTAACGGCATCAACATGCTGATGCGTAAACTGCAAAACCAACTGATTGACAAAGGTTACGTCACCAGCCGAGTACTGGCGCCGGAGCAAGATCTCACCACCGGACAACTCAAACTGATCTTACTGCCTGGCACAGTGACTGATATTCGGCTCACCGAAGGCAGCGGTCGCCACATTCAACTGGCAACCACACTGCCGCAGGGCAAAAAGCGGCTACTGGACAGCAAAGCGATTGAACAAGGGGTAGAAAACCTGCAACGTATCCCGACGGTGCAGGCGAACATCGACATTATTCCAGGCGAACAGCCGGGCGAGAGCGAACTGGCAGTCAACTGGCAACAGAGCAAATTCTGGCGCCTTGGCCTATCGCTGGATGATTCCGGCAACCGCAGCACGGGAAAATATCAGGGTGCAGCAACACTCTATCTCGACAACCTGCTCTCGCTGAGTGACATGCTCTACCTCTCGCTCAGCTACAACCTGCCGCAGCGTGCTGCCTACCGCAGTGGCAACCACACCCTCTCCTACAGCCTGCCGGTCGGCTACTGGTCATTTGCGATCACCGCCAGCGAAAACAACTATTTCCAGACCGTTGCTGGTGCTGTCGAGTCCTATAAATATGCGGGCAGCAGTAAAAATGTGCAGTGGCAAGCCAGCCGGATAGTACACCGCAACGCACGGCAAAAAACCACCCTCAGTTACGACATCAGCGGCCGTCTGAGCCGCAACTATGTCAACGATACCGAAGTTGATGTACAGCGGCGGCAGACCACCGCCTGGAAAATTGGCATCAGCCATCGCCACCAGTTTGATTGGGGCACACTAGATGCACAACTAACCCATCAGCGCGGCACACGCTGGTTTGGTGCGCAACCGGCACCGGAAGAGTATCGCGGACGCGCCACCGCACTGAGCAAAGTGACGCAACTGAACGCCTCGCTCGAGGTGCCATTTAGCCTGTGGCAACAAGCTTTCCAATACCAGTTACAGTATCGCCACCAAACCACCAGCACCCCGCTAACACCACAGGATCAGTTCTCGATTGGTGGCCGCTGGTCAGTACGCGGCTTTGATGGTGAGTCATCGCTCACGGCCGACAAAGGGTGGCTGGTACGCAATGATCTGCTGTGGAAAACACCACTGCCCAACACCCAACTCTACCTGGCGGCTGACTATGGCGAAGTCTACGGCCAAGGCAGCGAATGGCTGGTTGGCCAACATCTGGCGGGTGGCGTAGTCGGCGTCAAAGGCAACGTATTCCGGGTCAACTACGACCTGTTTGCTGGCCGACCGCTATCCAAACCGGCAGGTTTTCAGACCTCATCCAGCAGCCTCGGTTTTAGCCTAAACTGGCAGTTTTAATTTAACAACATCAGACAGATGCTCGAACTGGGAATCAGGAATTGACACGGAGATCCTACCTATGAACAAACAATATTATCGCGTTATTTTCAGCCGCCAGCTCCAGCGCTGCGTGGTAGTGTCCGAGCTAGCCAAACGTGATGGCAAAGTCGTGGGTGAAGGCAGTGCGCTCTCGGCACCCGCCCAGACAGCCGTGGCTCGCCTTTCTGCCATTGCGCAAGCACTACTGTGGGCACTCGGCATGACCTTACTGCCTTCCGGCGCACTACAGGCGCAGATTATCGCCGATGCGCAGGCACCGGGTACACAACAGGCACAGGTACTCAACACCGCCAATGGTTTGCCACAGGTCAACATCCAGACACCCAGTGCCGCTGGCGTCTCGCACAATAAATACCGCCAGTTTGATGTTGATCAGCGCGGCGCGATCCTCAACAACAGTTATGACCCCAGCAAAACCCAACTGGGCGGCTGGGTCAATGGCAACCCAAACCTGATCCGTGGCGAAGCCAAAATTATCCTCAATGAAGTCAACAGCAGCAACCCGAGCCAACTGAATGGCTACCTGGAAGTGGCCGGGCGCAAAGCGCAAGTGGTGATCGCCAACCCAGCAGGCATCAGTTGCGATGGCTGCGGCTTCATCAACGCCAACCGTGTCACCCTCACCACCGGCCTACCACAACTGGATAACGGCCAGTTGACCGGCTACCAAGTGAACGGCGGCAGCCTGCGTTTCTCTGGGCTAGGCATGGACAGCCAAACCGCAGACTACACCGACCTGATTGCACGCAGTGTTGAACTGAATGCTGGTGTTTGGGCACAACAGCTTGATATCACTACCGGGCTGAACTGGGTCAGCGCCGATCATAGCCAAATCAACGCCAGCCAGCGTGACGATGGCAGCGCCCCGCGCTTTGCGCTCGATCTCTCAGCACTCGGCGGCATGTATGCTGGCAAAATCCGACTGATTGGCACCGAACAGGGGGTAGGCGTCCACAATGCCGGTGAGATTGGCGCCAGCGCTGGCGAGATCCAGATCACCGCTGACGGCAAACTGATCAACAGCGGTAAAATCAACAGCAGTGGCGATCTGCGCATCAGTCAGCGCCAAGGGATCAGCAACAGCGGGCTACTTTATAGCGGCAACAACAACCAGATCCAGACCGATGGCGTGCTGGAAAACCAGGGCACCCTTGCAGCCGCGCGTAACACCACACTACAGGCTGGCGAGTTGGCCAGCAGCCAAAGCAGCGTATTGGCGGCCGGGCTAAATGGCGACGGCAGCCTCGGCAGTGCTGGCCAGTTGCAGGTCAGCACACGGGGTAAACTGCAAGCACAGGGCAAAAACCTGGCGGCACAGCAGCTACGTTTTCAGGGTGAACAACTTGATCTCGACGCCAGCCAGAGCCAAGCGGCGGAGGTGGAACTGACTGCACGCAGCGGCGGCATCCGCACGCGCGGCGCCACACTGCAAACGCCGGGGCGTTTGACCATCAACGCAGCACAACAGCACGTCGACAATGGCGACGGCAAACTGTACGCCGGTGAACTGACCATCAACGCCGCAACACTGAACAACAGCGGCACCCTCTATGCAGCGGGATATGGCGACCTGAAAATCAGTGGCGCACTGACTAACTACGGCACACTGTTTGCCGAACAGGGATTAACGCTCACCAGTGATAGCCTAACCAACAGCGGAGCGCTACAGACCCGAGGCGATCTGGCACTGACGGTAGCGGGTGATGTCGACAACAGCGGCAGCCTGTACGCCGAAGGAGCGCTGGCACTACAGAGCGGCGGCAACTTTACTCACAGCGGCAGCCTCAGCAGCGGTGGCAACAGCCTGTTACGGGTGGGCGGCGATAGCCGCAACCAGGGCGCACTCTACAGCGGTGGCGATCTGCAATGGCACAACGGCGGACAGCTACTCAATAGCGGCAGCATCGCGGCACTGGGAGCGCTAACCATCGATACCGGTGATTTTGTCGGCCAACAAGGCTCACTGCTGGCCGCTGGGTTAAACCGTGAAGGGCGGCTGGCGGCAGCGCAACAGCTCAGCCTGAACAGCCAACAGCGCATCGTCTCACAAGGGCAACAACTGGCCAGTGGTGCCCTGACATTACAAGCACAATCGCTCGATTTACGCCACAGCCAGACGCAAGCCAACCGCGTTCAACTGCTGGCTGAACAGGGTGACCTGCTGTTAACCAACGCACAGGTACACAGCGCCAGTGACCTGCAAGTGGAAGCGGCACACAACGTCAACAGCGACAACGCACAACTGGTCGCTGAACAGATCAGCCTCACGGCGGCCGCATTATCCAATGTCGGCGGCCAGTGGCTACAGACCGGTGTTGAAGATTTTCAACTGACCATTGATGGCCTGGTCGACAACCGCAGCGGCACCTTGCTCTCATCGGGCGATCTGCATCTGAATGCACAACAACTGCGCAGCGATGGCCAGAGCCTGCTGGCGGCTGGCGTACAGACCGATGGTCAGATGCGCCAACGCGGTGATCTGTCGGTTGAGACACGCCAGGCACTGCAAGCACAAGGGCAGACTCTGGCCGCCGGGCAACTGACACTGCGCGGACAATCGCTCGACCTGAGCGGCAGCCAAACCTACGGCCAGCAGATCAGCCTGACCGCCACTGAAGGCGACATCATCACCCGCCAGGCAGAAGTCAGCACGCCGGGCTTGTTAAGCGTGGTCGCCAACGGCGCCGACCAACAACTGGATAACCGCGAAGGCAGCCTAAAAGCCGGTGAAATGGTGATCGACAGCGCTCGGGTCGACAACCACGGCGGCACCATCAGCAGCGCCGGTGACCTCAACCTGACACTACAGAGCGATTTTATCCACCAGGCTGACACCCACTGGCATGTGGGTGGCGATTTTACCCTGAAAACCAGCGGCGACATCCTCAACCA